>CALUOH010000001.1 GCA_944322025.1 uncultured Bacteroidales bacterium
CGTACTCGCGCACTACCGCCAGTTTAAAGGAGATGCTGTAGTGTTTCTCTGCACGCTTAACGTACTTGTTCCCTGTATGTTCCATTGTCTTGCTTTTTTAGTTGTAACGCTATTTTAGGACTAGACACTGAAGGAGGGGTGGGGAGAGGGAACGGGAGATGAACAGGGCATGACGCAAAGGTGCAAACCAATCCGCCTGCACAGCAAAATCAAAAACAGCCCCTTAATTTGAGTGATAGCTGATAAAGGAGAGGGGGTATGATGGTGCAATGAGGCATTTTTTTGAGTACCTTTGTACGGTTATTTAAGGATGCAATGATGGCGATGAATGCAGAAGTGATAAGGAGGGAGTTCCCGATACTGGGAACTACGGTGCACGGGAAGAGGCTCGTGTACTTCGACAATGCGGCTACTACACAGAAGCCGAGGTGCGTGATAGAGTCGATAAGGGAGACGTATGAGACGAGGAACGCGAACATACACAGGGGCGTGCACAAGCTGAGCCAGATGGCGACGGAAGCACACGAGGCGGCAAGGAGGTATGTGGCGGAGTATATGGGCGCGGGGAGCGCGGAGGAGATTATTTTCACGAGGGGGACGACGGAGGGGATAAACCTCGTGGCGACGTGCTTCACGGATGCGTATTGCAATGAGGGCGACGAGATAGTGGTGACGGAGATGGAGCACCACTCGAACATAGTGCCGTGGCAGATGGCGGCAAGGAGGCACGGGCTGAGGCTGAGGGTGGCTTCTGTGGACGAGAGGGGAGTGCTGGACGTGGAGGGGATGTTCGCGGAGGTGAACGAGAGGACGAGGCTGATTGCCGTGGCGCATGTGTCGAATGTGCTGGGGACAGTGAACCCAGTGGGCGAGATAGTGAGGAGGGCGCACGAAAGGGGAGTGAAGGTGCTGGTGGACGGTGCACAGGCGATAGCGCACACGAAAGTGGATGTGAGGGAGATGGGGGCGGATTTCTATGCTTTTTCGGGACATAAGGTGTACGGGCCGAACGGGATTGGCGTGCTGTACGGGAGGAAGGAGCTGCTGGAGGGGATGCCTCCATACCAAGGGGGCGGGGAGATGATAGCGAATGTGACGTTCGAGAGGACAGACTATAATGTGCTGCCGTACAAGTATGAGGCGGGGACGCCGGACTATGTGGGTTCGGTGGCTCTGGAGAGAGCCCTGCGGTTTGTGCAGGAGACGGGGATGGAGGAGATAGCGGAGCACGAGAGGCGGCTGACGGAGTATGCGACGGAGGAGATGAGGAGGATAGGAGGGATGAGGATAATAGGTACGGCGGCGGAGAAGGGGGGAGTGATTTCGTTCCTTGTGGGGAATATCCATCCGTTCGACATAGGGACGCTGCTCGACCAGCAGGGCGTGGCGATAAGGACGGGTCACCACTGCGCGCAGCCGCTGATAGACAAGCTGGGGATACCGGGGACGGCGCGGGTGTCGTTCGCAATGTACAATACGGCGGAGGAAGTGGAGGCATTCATCGCTGCGCTGAAAAGGGCTATAAGCATATTGCAATAGAGGAGAAAAGAGGATGACGGAAGAAAGGGAAGTGAGTTCGCGGAAAGGGAATAACGAACTGTTTCAGATTGACCTGGAGAAGGTCATAGCAGAGAAGGTGCAACGTCCGCTGCCGCGCTGGCTTGTGCGGTATATTATCAAGGTGGCGCACCAGAAGGATGTGAACGAGTGCATAGCGGGGGCGGAGTACCCGTCGGGCATCAATTTCTTTCGGGAAGCGCTGAAGTTTCTGGACATCACGTTCGAGGTGAGGGGACTGGAGAACCTGCCGGCGAAGGAGCATGCGTGCATTTTCGCAGGGAACCATCCGCTGGGGGGACCGGAGGCTCTGATAATAGGGGAGATGATGAGGCAGCAGTACGGGGAGAGTTTCAGGGTGCCGGTAAACAATATATTGGGGTATTTCCATCCGCTGAAGGAGTTTTTCGTGCCGGTGAACACGATGAGCAGCAAGCAGACGCGCGACCTCGGGGAGAGGATGAACGCGATGTTTGAAAGCCCGTATCAGGTGCTGGTGTTCCCAGCGGGGAAGTGCTCGAGGCGGGAACATGGGCGCATCACGGAGCAGCCGTGGAAGAAGATGTTCATCACGCAGGCGCGGAGGTACGGGCGCGATGTGGTGCCGATACACAGCTCGGGGCGCAACTCACGCTTTTTCTATACACTCACAAGCCTGAGCAAGGCACTGGGGCTGAAATTCAACATAGGGATGTTCTACCTTGTGGATGAGCTGTTCAAGCAGAAGCACAGGAGGTTTGTGCTGACGATAGGCAAGCCGATACCGTACACGACGTTCGACAGGAGCAGGAGCGACGCGGAGTGGGCGGAGGCCGTGCGCCGCGAGGTGGCCATACTCGAGCAGGGGAACGGGGAGAAGGGGAATATGGGGATACCGCCCGTGTCGCTGCTTAGATAGTGAGGGGGAGAGGCATGTCGGCCACGATGAAAAACACACAAGATATATGGCTAAAATCAAAGTACAGAACACGGAAGTTTCGATAATAACCCATGAGGACAAGGATTATATCTCATTGACCGACATGGTGCGGAACATAGAAAACGGGCTTGCCCTTATCGAAAAATGGCTTCGGAATAAAAACACGATTGAATTTCTGGGGATATGGGAAGAGATGTACAACCCCGATTTTAATTCCCCCGAATTCGAGGGGATTAAAAATGAAGCCGGCCTGAACAGGTTTATTTTATCCGTAAAACAATGGACCGAAAAGACCAATTCCAAAGGTATCATTGCAAAAGCAGGGCGGTATGGCGGGACATACGCGCACAGGGATATAGCCTTTGAATTCGCGTCATGGGTATCCCCTCAGTTCAAACTCTATCTGCTAAAAGAGTTCCAACGGCTCAAAGAGATTGAGCAGGCCAAACTGGGGTGGACGGCAAAGCGGGAACTCACAAAAATCAATTACCGCATACACACCGATGCCATAAGGACAATCCTCATTCCCAAAGAAGTCACCGACGAACAAGCAAGCATCATCTATGCCGATGAGGCCGATATGCTGAACGTCGCGATGTTCGGCATGACAGCCAAGGAATGGCGCGAACAGCACCCCGACCTGAAAGGCAACATACGCGATTACGCATCGATAAACGAGCTCATCTGCCTGTCGAACATGGAGAGCCTCAATGCCGTATTCATCAGCCAAGGGATGCCACAGCCAGAACGACTGGTGAGACTAAACCGCATCGCCATACAGCAGATGCGCGTACTGGAAAATGACAGAAGCAGGCAACTGTTGAAGTAAGAGGTTGCCGCAACGGAATACGGCCAGAGGGCAATCGGCACTCAGGCAGCCAAATCGGCTGTCCTTATTGCAGGAGGGGAGGGCTGTTCTATAAAATTTTCCGTAACTTTGCAGTCTGAAATGCAGCGCTCCCCTATCGGCGGGAGCAAATAAGCGTAACCGTATAGAGATGGCAGTATCCATTGATGAAATAAAGCGTCACATCGAGACAGAGCTTCAAGAGTTCAGCCGCATATTCGACAGCGCATTCACGTCGCACGACCGTCTGCTGGGCGATGCCCTCGCGCACCTGAGCCACAGAAAGGGCAAGCAGATACGCCCGGTGATAGTGCTTCTCGCGGGCATGCTTTGCGGAGAGGTGAACGCCAAGACGTACCACGCCGCCGCATCGCTGGAGATGCTCCACACGGCAAGCCTCGTGCATGACGATGTGGTGGACAACACATTCTCCCGCCGCCGTCAGCCATCGCTCAACGCCATGTTCGACAACAAGACCTCTGTTCTCGTGGGCGACTATATGCTCACAAAGGCAATGGGCTTCATGGCGCGTACCGGGGACATGAGGCTCATCGAGAGCCTGACGCGCCTGTGCGAGGAGATTACACGCGGCGAGATACTCCAAATACAACACGCATATGCGCTGCCGACGGAGGAGGAGTACATAGAGGTGATACGCAAGAAGACCGCCGTGCTCTTTTCCACATGCGGCGAGATAGCCGCCATAGCCGCCGGCGCGGATTCGCAGCAGCGCGATGCAGTACGCATATTCTGCGACTGCCTCGGCATCTGTTTCCAGATAAAAGATGATATTTTCGACTATACACCCAAGGCCGATATAGGCAAGCCCACATTCAACGACATACGCGAGGGGAAGATAACCCTACCGCTACTCTACTCGCTGCGTTCCACGGGAGAGAAGGAGAGAGAGGAGATACTGTCACGCATCAGCAAGGCGTCCGATGACCCCACGCTGCCGGAGACGATGTATGAGCTCATCTGCCGTATGGGCGGCATGGAGTATGCACACAAGCGCATAGAGCAATACCGCACACAGGCCATCGCCCAACTGGGGATATTCCCTGACTGTGAGGCTAAAGAGGCTCTCGTCTCCACTCTTGACTATGTGATTGACCGCAACGTATGAAGAGACGCGTATGCATCATAGTGGCCGGAGGCAGCGGCAAGCGTATGGAGAGCAGTACACCAAAACAGTTTCTGCCCCTCTGCGGCAGGCCGATACTCATGCATACCATAGACCGCATCACCGCGTTCGACCCATCCATCCGCATAATACTCGTGCTGCCAACAGAGGAGAAGGGGCATTGGCTCGCGCTGTGCGAAAAGCACGGGTTCACCCGCAAAATAACGTTAGTGGACGGAGGAGCAGAGCGTTTTTTCAGCGTGCGTAATGCACTGAGCCACGTTGCCACGGGCGAGACAGTGGGAATACACGACGGGGTGCGCCCGTTAGTATCCATAGAGACGCTGCGCCGCTGCTATGAGACGGCCGAGGCAAAAGGCAACGCCATAGCCTGCGTGGCAGTCACCGATTCGCTGCGCCACGTAGCGACGGACGGTACAAGCCGCAGCGTACCGCGCAGGGAATATCTCGCAGTGCAGACCCCGCAAGTGTTCACATCGGAGACGCTTATCAAAGCATACGAGGCCGACTTTTCCCCCACGTTTACGGACGACGCATCTGTTGTCGAAGCGTCCGGCGTGGAGATAAACATAGTGGAGGGTAACCGCGAGAACATAAAAATCACGACACCGATGGACATGGCGATAGCAGAACAGCTGTTGACCAATAAAAGATAACAGACCATGCGACTGAACCTGAAAAAACCAATTGTATTTTTCGACCTTGAAACGACAGGGCTTAACCTCATGTCGGACAGGATAGTGGAGATTTCTTACCTCAAAGTACACCCCAATGGCAACGAGGAGAGCAAGACACTACGCATCAACCCGGAGTGCCACATACCGGAGGCGACGACGGCCATACACGGCATTTCTGATGACGATGTGGCCGGATGCCCCACATTCAAACAGGTGGCACGCAACATAGCCGCCGACTTCGAGGGCTGTGACCTCGCCGGATATAATCTCAACAAGCTCGACATCCCACTTCTCGCCGAGGAGTTCCTACGCGCAGGGGTAGAGTTCGACCTACACCGCCACAGGATAGTCGACGTGCAGACCATATTCCACAAAATGGAACAGCGCACACTCAGCGCGGCATACAAGTTCTACTGCGGAACGGAACTGACCGATGCGCACAGCGCGACAGCCGACACACGCGCAACGTACGAAGTGCTCATGGCGCAACTTGACCGCTATCCCTCTCTCGAAAACGACATGGAGTTCCTATCTAAATACACTACTACGACCAAGAATGTGGACTTCGCAGGGAGGATAATATATGACGAAAAGGGCATCGAGACATTCAATTTCGGCAAGTACAAAGGCCGCCATGTGGAAGATGTCCTTAAAAGCGACCCCGGCTATTACGGGTGGATGATGCAGGGAGACTTCACGCTGAACACCAAACAGGTGCTGACCCGTATACGCCTTGCCTCCGCACGGAAATAAGCAAACAATACAAAAACGGGGTGTCGGACAACAAATATCCGACACCCCGTTTTTATTTGCCCTAATCACTGCAATAAAGTTCACGGCAATTTATCCCCAGCGCCGAAATCCGGCGACGCATTATATTTCTTCCTCATGATGATGTAGAATACTATTCCCATTCCACTCCATATACCGAGCACTATGCGGCTCTGCAAAGAAAGGAAGCCCGGCATGCCCGGTATCACCAGAAGCGACAGGAAGAACAGAGCCAGCACACAGCCTACGATACCAGTCACCATCTGCGCCTTCATGCCATGCCTGCGCGCTATGCGCGCCGCAGAGGCCGTTGTATATGCAAATGCGAGTGCCGCACATACCGATGTCATGTCCACAATCCAGTTAAGCACTTCGCGCCCGAACCACGGGGCTATGAGCGATATAATCATTATGAATATAATAGCGTTCTTAGGAGTGCGGTACTTCGGGTGCAGTTCCCCGAAAAACTTAGGCAACGCGTGCATCTGAGCCATAGAGTGCATAAGTCTCGATGTCGAGATATAGAACGCATTTATACCTGATACCACGGCACAGAACATCGCCACTCCAAGTATCACGAGACCCAAGACCCCCATGGCGTCATGCACCGCCATTCCCGTAGGCCAGAACTCTTTGGCCGCAAGCATCTCTTGCCACGGCTTCACGATAGCGGTCAGCGTATTGACCATGATATACATCGCCGCAGCACAGAGTATAGCCAATATCATAATCCACAGAGACTTCCTATGCTCAAACTTATACTCCTCAGCCGCCTGAGGTATGCAGTCAAATCCGAGATAAGCCCACGGCGCCATCGCCACAATAGCAAACACATTGCCGAACCAGTTCTTCTCGCTCTGGAATCCGGGCTTCAGATTGTCCCAGTCATATCCTCCACTCATCACACCTGCAAATATAATCAGCACAGTGCCAACAAGCGTCAGCGCGATCGCCGTCTGAATCCACGACGCGCTCTTTATACCTATTATGTTTATTATCCCCATTATGATGAGAAATGCCGTCGCAACCACTATCTCACCCGCATAGACATCCCATCCGGCCACCTCATAGAGCTTGCCGACCTGGACTATGCCAGGGAATAAATAACGGCTTATCAGAGCCACCGCTGTTGCATTCAATGGGATAAGGCTCCAGTAGGCTATAATCAAGGCCCACCCGCAGATAAACGCATTGGTCTTGCCGAATGCAGAACCAGCATAGACAAACTCGCCGCCCGACACAGGATAACGCCTTATCAGAAAAGCATAGCTTAACGAAATGATAATAACTACAGCTGCACCGATGAGCATACCGATAGTCGTACCCAGCGGACCAGCTTTAGGCAGGAATGTCGTGCCTGGCAGCACAAAACAGCCCCACCCGATAATCGCACCAAGTGCAAGGCCCCACACATCGATAGGACGCATCTCTCTCTTGAAACTTAATTTCTCGTCTTTCATCGTATTTTTATTGGATTAGAATCTGATTTCTGACAGACACGCCGCACAATCTACAGGGTAACTTTTCCGCTATCTCACCGTCCGGCATCCCTCGCAGTGTGCCGCCTCACCACGTAATCTCTTCTCCACAAGAGTACGTATGCGCTCACGCAAAGCCTCAAAACCAACGAGGTCAACGACATCGGCAGTGAATGCCAACAGCAGGAGCATGCGCGCCTCGGCCTCGCCAATGCCACGCGTGCGCATGTAGAACATGGCCTGCTCATCAAGCTGCCCGGTTGTTGCACCGTGGCCGCACTTCACATCGTCAGCATATATCTCCAACTGAGGCTTAGCCCACATGTGCGCCTCGCGCGTCAGGCATATATTGCGGTTGGTCTGCTGTGCCACGGTCTTCTGCGCACCCTCTTTCACAACCGTGCGCCCGGCGAACACACCTTCGGACTCCCCGTCAAGTATATATTTGAACAACTCGTTGCTTGTACAATGCGGCGCGTTGTGAAGTATCAGCGTTTGGTTCTCGCTGTGCTGTACGCCATCGCTTATCAGCATACCGCCGAGCGTGGTCTCCGCGCCAGACTCATCGAGATGCACCTCTGTATAGTTGCGTGTCTTACCGTTGTGCAGACCAACAGTACACATCGTAAATCCAGAATCACCCGCCTGCTTGACGTAGAGCTGGTTGAGGTTGTTCATAGAGTCGTGCGAACTCTCCATAGTGTAATAGTGCAGCTGCGCCCCACGTCCCACATACGCCTCAGTCATGCGGTTAGAGAAGAACGACACGCGGTCTATCGTATGGTCACATACGAGCATAGTCACCTCCGCACCATCCTCGACCACTATGAGATTATGCGCCGTGGCCATATAGTCCACGTCGGAGCGCATGATGTTCACCACCTGTACCGGCAGCTCCACCTTCACCCCTTTCGGCACATAGAGGAAATAGCCGTCCTGAGCCAACATGCGATTCATCGCCACAAAGGCATCTTCCTTGCCGTCAGTCAACTTGCCGACATAACGCCCAACTATCTCCGGGAAACGCTCCTCCGCCGTCTTCATCGAACAGAAAACAGCCCCACCGCCAAGGCCGGGATGAGTGTTGGCATAGAACTGGTCATTTACAATGAAATAGACATTGGCGTGTATGCCCGGCACATTGCATTTGAAAACATCGTGCGGGTTGACCGGGAACTTTACCCTCGCCACGTTCACGCCATAATCCCTTTCAAGCTCTTTCATGAGCGGGCAGTAGAGATAGTCCTCATGCCTGCGTGTCGGCAGCCCGTGACGTTCGAGCCATGCGGCAGCATCAGCGCGTCCACGGTTAAGGCATACCGCAGAGTTGCGTTCTATCAACTCCTGATATTCCCTGTACAGGTCAATATACTGTTTCTCGTTCATATCATTCAGAGATTTTACAGCAATACCGCATAACCCGTACCTACATGAAACGCCGTATTTTCCGGTATATCCACAAGGGGTTAGACTGCAATATTGCCCAAAAGTTTATTTTTGTGTAATTTTCAGCTTATCAGACGGCACGGCACAGAGGCGCAGCGCATAGCCTGCCGCGCAGTAGCATTCCGCCATAGCATGAATAAGTCCGGCTACTCGCCGAACTCCTTTTTAATCCAGTCGTAGCCTCTCTCCTCCAATTCGAGGGCAAGCTCCTTCGGCCCTGTCTTCACAATGCGGCCTTTGTAGAGGACATGCACGAAGTCAGGCACTATGTAATCAAGCAGACGCTGGTAGTGGGTGATGACTATGGAAGCGTTATCCGCGCTCTTGAGCCTGTTCACGCCGTGAGCCACTATGCGCAGCGCATCGATGTCCAGACCGGAGTCCGTCTCGTCAAGTATGCTGAGGCGCGGCTCAAGCATAGCCATCTGGAATATCTCGTTGCGCTTCTTCTCACCGCCGGAAAAGCCCTCGTTCACTGAACGGTTCGCCAGCTTGTTGTCAAGCTCCACAAGCTCCTTTTTCTGGCGCATCATCTTCAAGAACTCGCTCGCCGAGAGCGGCTCAAGGCCTTTATATTTACGGTGCTCGTTCACAGCCGTGCGCATGAAGTTCACCATGCTCACTCCGGGAATCTCCACAGGGTACTGGAAACTCATAAAGATACCCTCACGCGAACGGTCTTCGGGCGACAGCGCAAGCAGGTCTTTCCCATAGAACGTCACACTACCCTCCGTCACAGTGAATGCCGGATTGCCAGTCAGCACAGAAGAGAGGGTGCTCTTCCCCGCGCCATTGGGTCCCATTATGGCATGCACCTCACCGGGCTTTACAGTCAAATCCAGCCCACGGAGAATCTCCTTGCCATTTATCTCTGCATGTAAATTCTTGATTTCTAACATATCTGTCCGTGTTACTTATTCTCAAAACGGTAAATCCATATTATATTCATAACTACACTCCATTGTACAGTTATTCCCGCCACAAATATTTATGCAAGGATTGTATTTCATCATCTTTGTATAATACTCTTTCCTATTCTTTCCATTTTCTATTTCCAGTCTCCGCTCCGCACTTAATGTCAAATATTCAGACTTTATGTCAATGCCTAAGAACCTGCGACCTAACAGATTGGCTGCGATACCAGTTGTACTACTTCCTGTAAACGGGTCAAGTATCCACGCTTTTTCCTTGGTTGACGACAATATTATTCTCGCCAATAGGGGTAACGGTTTCTGCGTAGGATGCTTACCACAAGACTTTTCCCACGCACCTACTGCCGGCAAAGTCCAGACATCACGCATCTGCTGCCCACCGCTAATCATCTTCATCTTTTCATAGTCAAAGAAATGCTTTTTATTCTTGCATTTTCTCGCCCACAAGAGGAACTCTGTCGAGTGAGTGAAATACCTCCGGCTTAAATTAGGGGGAGGATTTGTCTTAACCCATGTCACACAATTCAATATCTTATAATCCAAATCGCTGAGCATCTGGGCAGCAGAGAAGATGTTATGATACGTACCGCTTATCCATATTGTACCGTTTTCGCTCAATTTATCCCGACATTGTTTCAGCCATGCGTAGTTAAACTCATTTATGCTGCCATAGCCATTCAGTCTATCCCAATCCCCTTTATCGACACAGGCCATTTTGCCACTTTGGACAGAGAATCCACCATTCGACAGAAAATATGGCGGGTCGGCAAATATCATGTCAAACTTGAAGTCGAACTGCCCCAAGAGCTTTACGCAATCTCCCTCAACCACAGTAAACGCCCTATCATAAGAACGGAAAAACGGCGTTATCATCCCATTCAAGAATTTAATTCATATCCTGTTTGACCTCTTCTATAAAATATTTTATTGTGGTCAAATTATATATCCTCGGTATTATAGAAAATGCTTCCTCCAATTTGTTACGGGCAGATCTCCAGCCAATACCATCAGTAATCCACACAAATTCAAAGCCGGGTATACTGTTGATTCTCGGTGCAATCTCAGAATAAGCCCGAGCCACCTCATTCAGTTTAGATCCGCCGCCACTATAGAAATTCACCTCGATGAGATACTTCTTATGCCTCGTTTCAATAACGAAATCAAACCGTTTTCTGTCTTCTCCGAGACATACCATTTCAAGAAACTCTGTAGAATATACCTCTCTACGGAAAACTATATCGTTTTCTCCGAATATCTCGGCTATTTTATTACCCATTATATCACCGCTCCGGTTCTTGCGTGCATTTGTGTCAAGTCCAGTCTCCACTCCAAATACATAATCCACAAGGTTCGTAATCTACTGATTTCTGAAAACCAATTTCAGCCCAGTATCTTCTATGTATTCTATTACACCTTCTGGAGAATTAAAGAAATCCTCTATAAGTCGTATATTGCCATGCCTGTCTATTGCTTTCTTTCTATCAGACGAACGTACTGCTATAAGAATATCAAGCACACTGAACACCTTTGGGTTTTCGCTCCACAAACTACGGACAGCTGCATCCATATCTTCCTGACCAATAAGGTAATTGAGTTGATTCAGCCTCATAGAAACCGCATTGACATTTTCCGCTATCTTGTCAAAATCCACGAAAAAATCAAGTGACGCGTTTGTCTCTATCAACTGAGACATAAAACTTTCAAAACGGTTCTCCATATACACCTGCCCACTGTTTTACATTCACATCAACATACTGTTTCGACCTGAATGAAACCATATCTGTATAATTTCTTATCAGTAATTCTGTCAATTTTCCTCTCTTCTGCGGATTAGCATTGACAGAACGCGATGCATAAACACGCTCTATTTTGTAGCCACTATAGAGATCATCAAAAAATGTATCGCTCTCATTTCTGCCTTTGCCATCAGAGTTACTGAGCATAAGCCAACAACCCATAGATGACAGCCTGTCAAAATAGTATTTCAGGCGTACCTGCTCCTCATCATCGAATTTCTCTTTTGAGTATGAATTGAAACTCGATGTCGCGTCCAATGGACGGTACGGCGGGTCAAAATAGAGAAATGTACACGCTCCTCTTGAAACATACTGTTCCGTTTTTTCAAAATCACCGCAAGTGACAGTCACCCTCTGCAAAATCTCACTGTCAGCATAAATCGTAGCTGTATCACAAATGGTCGGATTTGCATATCTGCCAAACGGAACATTGAATTCCCCTTTTGAATTCACACGATATAAACCATTGAAACAAGTCCTATTCAGAAAAATAAGCATTGCCGTGTTATCCACATCGGACAGCCCGCCGCCGTTAAACCTTCCTCTTACCTCAAAATAAAACTCTTTCCGTGCCACTTCTGTTTGTAGCTTACGATACTCCTTTTGCATATCTTCCAACACAGCAACAAGCATCTCGGGCGAATATTTCACTGTATTATAAGCCGTCACTAAATCAGCATTTATATCATTTATTACCGCACGCGATATGTTCGGACACTTCTGTAAAATCCAGAACAACACAGCCCCACCGCCTACAAACGGCTCAATGTATGTCACATCATCATGACATTCGAAGTCCGCAGGCAATTTCTGTGCAATGGTAGGTATCAGTTGCGATTTTCCTCCTACCCACTTCACAAACGGCTTTGCACCTTTTTTTGTTTTCACCATACGTATTCCTTTTTTTATCCTACACTGCCTTCGAGGCTCACGGCGAGCAGTTTCTGCGCCTCGACGGCGAACTCCATCGGGAGGTTGTTTATCACTTCTTTGGCGTAGCCGCCTATGATAAGACCTACGGCATCCTCCGTGCCTATGCCGCGCTGGGCACAGTAGAAGAGCTGGTCTTCAGATATCTTTGATGTGGTGGCCTCATGCTCCACTATCGCGGTGTTGTTCTTTATGTCCATATAGGGGAAGGTGTGCGCGCCGCACTTGTCGCCCATCAGGAGGGAGTCGCACTGCGAGAAGTTGCGGGCGTTCTCGGCTTTCGGAGCTACTTTGACAAGTCCACGGTACGAGTTCTGGCTGCGCCCAGCAGAGATGCCCTTGGAGATGATGCGGCTGCGAGTGTTGCGCCCAAGGTGTATCATCTTTGTGCCGGTGTCGGCCTGCTGGAAGTTGTTGGTGACCGCCACGGAGTAGAATTCGCCGACGGAATTGTCGCCCATCAGCACGCAGCTGGGGTATTTCCATGTGATGGCAGAGCCTGTCTCTACCTGCGTCCAAGATATTTTGGAGTTGTCGCCACGGCAGACGGCGCGCTTGGTCACGAAGTTGTATATGCCGCCACGTCCTTCCTTGTCGCCGGGATACCAGTTCTGCACGGTGGAGTACTTCACCTCGGCGCGGTTCATCACCACTATCTCCACTATAGCGGCGTGGAGCTGGTTCTCATCGCGCTGGGGGGCTGTGCAGCCTTCGAGGTAGGAGACGTAGGAGTCGTCGTCGGCCACTATGAGCGTGCGCTCAAACTGCCCCGTGCCCATGGCGTTGATGCGGAAGTATGTGGACAGCTCCATCGGGCAGCGCACGCCCTTGGGGATGTAGACGAACGAGCCGTCGGAGAAGACGGCACTGTTGAGCGCGGCGAAATAGTTGTCTGTGTATGGCACTACGCTGCCGAGGTATTTCTGGACGAGGTCGGGGTGGTCCTTGACGGCCTCGCTTATCGAGCAGAAGATGATGCCCTTTTCGGCCAGAGTCTCACGGAAGGTGGTCTTGACGCTGACGGAGTCCATCACGGCGTCGACTGCCATGCCACTCAGGGCTTTGCGCTCCTCGAGGGGTATGCCGAGCTTGTCGAACGTGCGGAGCAGCTCGGGGTCAACCTCGTCGAGGCTCTTGGGGGCGTTCTTGCGCGGCGCGGCGTAGTAGGTTATGGCCTGATAGTCTATCTCAGGGATGTCGAGATGCGCCCAGCGGGGCATCTTCATCGTGAGCCAGTGGCGGTAGGCTTTCAGGCGGAAGTCGAGCAGCCATTGGGGCTCACCTTTCTTGGCGGATATCATCCGCACTACCTCCTCGCTCAGTCCGGCGGGGATGGTGTCAGTCTCTATGTCGGTGGTGAATCCGTACTCATACTCACGGTTGGTCACTGAGTGTATGAGCTCCTTGTCCTCTTCTTTCTTATCTTTCTCCTTGTCCTTTTTCATCGTTTCAGCCTTGTGCGGCGACGGCTCCGCGCCAGAGGCGGAGGCCGCAAGCCATTTATGTGTAATTTAACTACAAAGGTAATACAATTGGTCGGGAGCACAAAACGGGGAATGAGGGGAAAAAGCAGGGGGGAAGGGCGGGGATAAGGGCGATTTGTGCGGGAGAGGATGGGGAGAGTGTCCGCAGATGCTCCGTAGGGTGTCCGTAGCCGCTCCGTCGAGAGTACGTCTTTTTAACTACTTTTTACGTTTAAGGGGCAGGGAAGGCGGGCGGAGGATGGGGAGGGGCTCCGGAGGTGTTCCGTAGGGGCTCCCTGAGCACTGGCGCGAGAGTAGGTGTTTTTAACCCAAATTTACACTTAGGGGAGGGCGGGGAAAAGGGGAGGGAGAGGGGAAGGATGCCATGCCGAGATGGTGTGGACGGAGAAGAGGGGAAAGGGGCAAGGCGGAGGAGGCAAGGATGGATGGAGGAGGGGGCATGGACTGTGCAGTGTGAGGGAGGGAGTGGTGAGGCGGGAGCGGGCTGACAAACATGCAGAGGAGGAGCGGGAGGCAGGATGCGGATGGACGGACGGCAGGCAATGGAGAGCGAAGGGGAAAAAGGGGAAGAGGAGAGCAGCATGGGCGGGCGGAGGAGGGGACAAGGAATGTGTGATGCAGGGGAGGAGACGGACGGAGGGAGGGGATGAGACGGGGCAGAGAATGGGGGCAAATGCGGCCGAATATGCTACGGAGAGGGGGTGGGGGCAAAAAAACGGTGGGAATGGTGCTGTATCTCACATGTTTTTTGTACCTTTGGCATTAATTTATGGTGTATAGGCTCTTCGTCATATCGGTATTCATGTGCGTGTCGCTCGCGGTACAGGCACAGGCGGGGAAGGATGTGTTCCAGTTTCTCAATCTACCTACGGGGGCGCGGCAGGCGGGCTTCGGGGGGAGCAATGTGTCCATATATGACGATGACCTGAATTTCGCGCTGGCGAACCCGGCGCTGCTGTCGGAGAAGACGCACAATATGCTGGGGCTGAACTATACGAACCAGTTCGCGGACATCAATCTGGGGTCTGTGCTGTTCGGGCGGAATTTCGGGAAGAAGAATTTCATGGCGTTCGGGATACATTATATCGACTACGGGAGGTTTCTGGAGACGAATGAGGTGGACGAGATACTGGGGGAGTTTACGGCGAAGGATTTCGCGGTGAATGTCATCTATACGCGGTGGCTTTCGCCGAGGTGGACGGCGGGTGTGACGATGAAGCCGATTTATTCGGCGTATGAGCGTTATTCGAGTTTCGGACTGGCGTTTGATTTCGGGCTGTCGTACCATAATGAGAAGGCGTTGTTTTCGGCGGGTCTTGTGCTGCGGAACGCGGGTTTCCAGTTTAACGGATACCACAGTATAGACGGGCAGCAGAACAGGGAGTGGCTGCCTCTGGATTTGCAGTTGGGGCTGTCGCAGCGTTTTCCGCACGCGCCGATAAGGATTTCGATGACGGTGCACAATATGCAGAGGTGGAATCTGTCGTACGGGCAGAGCGCGTCGGCTACGGAGGGTGAGGATGGGCAGACGAGGGCGGAGGCGTGGTTCGACATGCTGTTCCGCCACACGATTTTCAGTGTGGAGATATTGCCGACGAAGAATACGTATATAGTGGTGTCGTACAATCACCGACGGCATGCGGAGATGGCGATACGGGGTCGGAGGTCGGTGGCGGGTTTCGCGTTCGGCGCGGGGCTGAAGCTGTATAAGTTTCACTTGGGCGTGAGTGTGGTGCCGTACCAGACGGGTAACCTGTCGTATAATGTCACGCTCAGCACTTCGCTGTCGGAGTTCGGGATTAAGTGAGAGGGCGGGGATGCCCGATGGGATGGATGTTTTTAAGGATTTGAGCAAGGATATGAAGAGGATTACTGTGGCGATAGACGGCTATTCGTCGTGCGGGAAGAGCACTATGGCGAAGGAGCTCGCGAGGTATGCGGGTTATGTGTATGTGGATACGGGGGCGATGTACAGGGCTGTTGCGCTGTATGCGATGGAGCGTGGTATCATTACCCGGGAGGGTATAGACGAGGTGCGGCTGGCGGAGGTGATGCCGGAGATAGACATCACGTTTGCGGTGCAGGCGGACGGGAGTCAGCACACGGTGCTGAACGGTGAGGATGTGGAGGGGCGCATACGCAGCCTGGAAGTGGCTGACGGGGCAAGCCGGGTGTCGACGATAGGGTTTGTGCGGCGTGCGCTGGTGGAGCGTCAGCAGGCGATGGGTCGGGAGAAGGGGATAGTGATGGACGGGCGCGACATCGGTACGGTGGTGTTTCCGGATGCGGAGCTGAAGGTGTTCGCCACGGCGACGGCGGAGGTGAGGGCGGAACGGAGGTGCAGGGAGCTGGAGGAGAAGGGCACGCCTATGCCGTATGAAGAGGTGCTGGCCAATGTGCGGGAAAGGGACTGGCGCGATTCGCACAGGGCGGAGAGCCCGCTGCGGAGGGCGGAGGACGCACGCCTGCTGGACAACTCGACGCTCACGAAGGAGGAGCAGTCGGCAGTGTTGCGGCAGTGGTTTGACGAGACGGTAAACAGGGGATAATCAGAAACTGTTTTGATTTTCCACAAACACTGTTTTAGAGAGATTAGACATATATCAGATATAGTTTTCGTCTATGTATTGTGCGCCCCGTCGGCCCTATCCAGCCCTCATGTCCTTACAATAGCCCGCTATTGCCTCGGACATGAGAACATGATATGCCCAGACGGCTCATCACAATCCATATAGACGGCAAAAATCCAAACAGTTTCTCATTAATATTTTAAATAACAGCATTATGAAATTACTCAAAGTGACCTTAGCGTCTGTACTGCTGACATCGGCCATGAGCCTGTCGGCACAGAAAAGCCCGCTGTGGCTGCGCTATCCCGCCATTTCACCGGACGGGAGCGAGATAGCATTCTGCTATCAGGGCGACATCTTCAAAGTTCCCGCCGGGGGAGGCACAGCCGTGCAGCTGACATCGAACGAAGCATACGACTACGCGCCGGTGTGGTCGCCTGACGGGAAGAGCATAGCGTTCGCGTCGGACCGCTACGGCTCGTTCGACATCTACACCATGCCGGCAGAGGGTGGCACGCCGAAAAGGCTGACCTTCTGGTCGGGGAAGGAGGTGCCCATGGCCTACTCGCCTGACGGGAAGAGCATCTACGTAGAGTCGCAAATCATGGCCGACAAGGGCTACTCGCAGTACCCAGGCACGGCGGAACAGACATATACAGTGCCGGCAGAGGGCGGCCGCCTCGAACTGCTGACATCGGTCTGCATGGAGAACATCAGCGTCTCGAAATCGGGCAGCAAGATGCTGTATCACAACAAGAAGGGGTATGAAGACCCGTGGCGCAAACACCACACATCGTCAGTGACACGCGACATCTGCCTATACGACATGCAGACAGGCAAGCACTCGTATGTGACCGAGTTCTCGGGCGAAGACCGCAACCCGGTGTTCATGCCGGGCGACGAGGAGACGTTCTATTACCTATCAGAGAAGACGGGCTCGTTCAACATATGGAAACGCACCATCAGCGGGGGCAACCGCGAAAGCCAGATAACACGCTTCGACACTCACCCCGTACGCTTCCTCACCGCAGCCACCGGGGGGTTGCTCTGCTTCTCGTACAACGGGGAGATATACACTGTGCGTGAGGGGGAGGTGCCGGTCAAAGTCAACATCACGGTGAACAACGACGCAACGGAAAGCGACTACCGCATAATGAACAACGTGGCCTCGGGAGCGGATGAGTTCGACGTATCGCCTGACGGCAAGGAGGTGGCGTTCATAGTGCGCGGCGACGTGTTCGTGGCTTCGGCCGAGTACGGCACTACCGTGCGCATCACCAATACACCCGAACAAGAGCGCAGCGTCTCATTCTCGCCCGACGGGCGCAAGCTCGTGTATGCCTCAGAGCGCGGCGGATGCTGGAACATCTACATGTCAGAGATAGAAAACGAGGACGAGAAGATGTTCGCCTACGCGACAAGCATAAAGGAGAGCCCCGTCACGGAGGGCAACGTGGCGCGCTTTCAGCCATCGTTCTCGCCTGACGGCAACGAGGTGGCGTTCCTCGAAAACAGGACTACACTCCGCGTCATCAACCTCAAATCAAAGGATATACGCACAGTGCTCGACGGCAAATACAACTACTCGTACTCCGACGGCGACCAATGGTACAGCTGGTCGCCCGACGGACGCTGGTTCGCAGTCATGTATTTCGAGAACGGAGGCTGGAACCATGAGGACGTGGGCATAGTCAAGGCCGACGGCAGCGGCGAGATACACAACATAACCGCAAGCGGATACAGCGAGGGGGGCATACGCTGGGCCATGGACGGCAATGCCCTGCTCTTCTACTCTGACCAGTACGGCTACCGCAGCCACGGCAGCTGGGGCGCAGACCTCGACCTCATGGCCGTATTCCTGAACCAGGAGACATACGACAAGGTACGCATGGACAAAGAGGAGCGCGCCCTCTTCGCTGAAAAGGAGAAAGCGGCAGACGAGAAGAAGAGCAAGAAAGAGAAGAAACAGGAGGAGAAAGACTCCATCAAGGCCGAGAAAGAGATACCCGCCCTCGAATTCGAGTTTGACGGCATCGAGAACCGCATTGTGCGCCTGACTCCCGTATCGGCAAGCTACACCGACGCATATCTCGACAAGAAAGGCGAGAACTTCTACTACATAGCCCGCTACGAAAAAGGCTACGAACTCTGGAAGCGCGACCTCCTCGAAGGTACGACATCGCTCGTCTCCAAGATAGGCAACCTGCCCGCCGCCTTCGGCACAGACAAGGAGGGCGCCACCGTATTCCTCATGGCATACGGCGGCGCGATACAGAAAGTGGACCTCGCCTCAGGCCGCCTGACCCCAGTCAGCTACAACGCCGAATTCAACTGGCGTCCGGCACAGGAGCGCGAATATATCTTCAACCACGCATGGCAACAGGTTGTTGACAAATTCTACGACCCCGACATCCACGGCATCGACTGGAAAGGATACCGCGACGCATACGCGCGTTTCCTGCCCTACATCAACAACAACTACGACTTCTCCGAGATGATGAGCGAGATGCTCGGTGAGCTCAACGCCTCACACACGGGCTGCCGCTATTACGGCAGAACTCCGGGCGACCAGACCGCCGTACTCGGCATGTTCTTCGACAACAACTATGAAGGCGACGGCCTCCGCATAGCCGAAATCCTCGAAGACAACCCCATCATCACGAAAGAGTCCAAGATAGAAGAGGGCGTGATAATCACAAAGATAGACGGCAACGAAATCAAGGCGGGCGAGGACTGGTACCGTTTCCTCGACCACAAGACCGGGAAAAACACCGTACTGACACTCAGCGACGGACGCACCGAATGGGAAGAGACCGTGAAGCCGTTCTCAGCCTCCTTGCAGAACGAACTGCTCTACCAGCGTTGGATTAAGCAGCGCGAAGCACTTGTCGACTCTCTCTCCGGCGGGCGCATAGGCTACGTCCACGTCCGCGGCATGGACAGCCCATCGTTCCGCAACGTCTTCTCAAAGGCACTCGGAAAATACCGCAACTGCGACGCCATAATAGTCGACACCCGCTACAACGGCGGCGGCTGGCTGCATGACGACCTCGCGACATTCCTCAGCGGCAAACGCTACGTCGACTTCGCACCGCGCGGACAGTACATCGCCTCAGAGCCCTTCAACAAGTGGTACAAGCCGTCGTGCGTCCTCGTCAGCGAAGGCAACTACTCCGACGCGCACGGATTCCCCGTAGCCTACCGCGCCCTCGGACTCGGCAAAATCATAGGCATGCCCGTAGCCGGCACGATGACAGCCGTATGGTGGGAGCGGCAGATAGACCCCACGCTCGTATTCGGCATACCGCAGGTCGGCATGCGCGACATGAACGGCAAATATCAGGAAAACAAGCAGCTCAACCCTGACATCATGGTGAACAACACACCCGACAGCATGGAGGAGGGGCGCGACCTCCAGATAGAGGCCGCCGTCAAGCACCTCCTCGAAGAAGTGCAGAAACAGGCTGCAAAATAACCCGCCCCACAGGCGGAAACCCTGCAAAGGCGCACCTTATGTAAGGTGCGCCTTTGCTTTTTCCATCCTCCGCAAAAAGCTCCTCCATCAGCGTCACACAAAACACACACTCCGCTCCCCCGCATCCCGTTTCCGCGCCAACCATCCCCACGTCCCAACCCCCCCACACATCCACCACCTGCCCCTCCCTGACTCCCGGCGACCCTCAGGCGACCCTCAACCGACCCACTCCCAATCCCTCCGCAGCACACACCCTCACCCGCCATAAATCACATCTTTCGCCGCAACCGCACTCATCTACCACAACAGCTTAAAACACCCATCTGACATCCACTTCAGCACCACACCTGCCCGCCATCTCACCCCAATCGCCCGCCTCACGCGCACAAAACGCCCGAAACACTTGCCGCACCCCACACAATTTCGTATCTTTGTGTGCCGAAGAACACGAAGATAAGATGCGTCTCAACAGAAGATGCCAAACAAGTATGCCGCTCTTGCGCCCGACTTTCGCTATCTTTGTGTGCCGAAAGCCCTTAGAACTCTAATATCAAACAAATAATTCTCATGAAAAAAACCTTATTAATCCTGTCAGCAGCAATCATGATGTGCGCTTGTGGCAACAAACAGAACAGCGAAGAGGCTCAGAACCCCTTCCTCACAGAGTGGGAAACCCCTTACGGCATCCCCCCGTTTGAACAAATCAAACCGTCGGACTACCTCCCAGCATTCCAGGAAGGCATCAGACAGCAACAGGCCGAAATTCAGGCCATCATCGACAACCCCGAAGCACCTACATTCGACAACACCATCGGCGCACTCGACCGCAGCGGAATGCTCCTCTCCAAAGTCGCAGGCGTATTCTTCAACATCACCGAAAGCGACGGCTCCGACGAACTGAACGCCGTCATGGAACAGGTGCTCCCCATCATCTCCGAGCACTCCGACAACATATACATGAACCCCGAACTCTTCCACCGCGTAGAGGCTGTCTACAACGGCAAGGACACGCTCAACCTCACAGTCGAGCAGACCACACTCCTCGACAAAATCTACCGCACATTCGTCCGCAACGGAATAGCTCTCCCCGCCGACAAACAGGCGCAGCTCCGCGAAATAAACAAACAGATTTCCGCGCTCCAGCAGAAATTCGGCAACAACCTCCTCGCCGAGACTAACGCCTACCGCCTTGTCATCGACAAAGAGGAAGACCTCGCCGGACTTCCCGAAGCAGTACGCACGGCCGCAGCCGAAGCTGCAAAGGCCGCCGGACTCGAAGGCAAATGGCTCTTCGGCCTGCAAGCCCCGAGCTACTTCCCATTCATGCAGTACAGCGAACGCCGCGACCTCCGCGAACAGATGTTCCGCGCATACTCCAACCGTGGCAACAACAATAACGGGAACGACAACAAGGCAGTAGTCCTCGAACTCATCAAACTACGCATACAGAAAGCCAACCTCCTCGGCTACAAGACCCCGGCCGCTTTCATCCTTGACGACACGATGGCGAAGACCCCGAAGGCGGTGAACTCATTCCTCTCCGACATATTCAAGGCCGCCAACAACAAGGCAAAACAGGAAGTGGTCGAGCTTCAGGCCATGGCCGACAAAGAGGGCGCGACATTCAAAATAGAGCCGTGGGACTGGTTCTACTACGCCGACAAGCTCCGCGCAGAAAAATACGCCCTCAACGAGGATGTCATCAAACCATACTTCCAGATGGAAAACGTCCGCAAGGGCATATTCGCCGTTGCCAACAAACTCTACGGCCTCACCTTCGAGAAACTCGACAGCGTGCCTCTCTTCAACCCCGAGGCAGAGTGCTTCAAGGTATCCGATGCTGACGGCTCACTCATCGGCATACTCTTCACCGACTACTACCCCCGTGCCTCCAAGCGCGGCGGCGCATGGATGACCAACTTCCGCGAACAGCGCGTAATCGACGGCGTTGACGTGCGCCCCATCATAGTCAACATCGGCAACTTCACCAAACCGACTGCCACCACACCCTCACTCCTCACTCTTGACGAGGTAGAGACCATGTTCCACGAGTTCGGGCATGCCCTCCACGGCCTCCTCGCCAAGGCCAACTATGTAGGCGTCAGCGGCACAAACGTGACACGCGACTTCGTAGAGCTGCCCTCGCAGATTATGGAGAACTGGGCGTTCGAGCCTGAAGTTCTCGCCATGTACGCCACTCACTACCAAACAGGTGAAGTCATACCCGACTCCCTCGTCCGCAAGATACAGGCGCTCTCTACATTCAATCAGGGCTTCATGACCACCGAACTGGCAGCTGCCGCCATACTCGACATGTGCTGGCACAACCTCTCATCGGCCGAGGGCATCGAGCCCATCGCCTTCGAGAAAGAGATGATGGACAAGATTGGACTGATTGACGAAATCATACCGCGCTACCGCACAACATACTTCAACCACATCTGGGCCGGCGGATACAGCGCAGGATACTACGGCTACCTCTGGGCTGAAGTCCTCGACAAGGACGCTTACGCTCACTTCAAGGAGACAGGCATCTTCAACCCCGAGACAGCGCGCGCATTCCGCACTCTCCTCGAAAAGGGCGGAACGGAAGAGCCCATGAAGCTCTACCGCGACTTCCGTGGGGCAGACCCCAACCCGGACTACCTCCTCATCGGACGCGGGTTGAAATAAGACCATAATCAAAAGGCGGGACACATTCGCTCCGCCGAATGGCATGAGGGCCTGACCGCCCTCATGCCAACTAAGACAGGAAAACGACAAGAACATACTGACCCCCTTCCCATGACGCTACGTATTACAAAAGTGGCCATGCAGCCCAAACCGCTCAACTTCATCCTGCCGACGCTCCTCGCGGCAGTGTTGTGGTTCCTGCCCGAAATCACCGGACTGCACACCGCCACAGACGACCGCCCTTTCTGCCTGATGGGCACATACACCCTCTTCACTCTCCCGGCAGAAATAGCCCGCGCGGTACAGTTCGCCGTCTGCATAGCCACTTGGCTATACGTCATGACAATATGCGAGAACGCCAAGATAATCCCACTCCGCTCATCGCTCCCCTACTCCATCGGCATGCTGCTCTCGTCGGCAGTGGCATACACCCAATACTTTGACCACCACTCCCTTGCCCTCATACTGTTCATCCTCGCCTTCCGTCAGCTCCTCTCCATGTACAGTGCCGACAGCCGCCTCTCCTCGGCGTTCAACATCACATTGCTCCTCTCCATCGCCGCGCTCCTCGACCCCCGCTACGCCCTGCTCCTGCCACTCTTCCTGATAGGCATGTTCATATTCCGGGCATTCACGCCGCGCGCCGTTCTGGCCGCACTCACGGGCATACTCCTCCCCGCCTTCATACTCGCATCCGCCTGCTACCTGACCGACAGCATGGACACCCTGCGCCTCATCTGCGACAACATGCACTTCTACTCCTTCTCCCGTATGGACATCCCTCGCAGTGACATCATCATGGCCGCCTCGCTCTTCATCATCACCGCCATATCGCTCACATACTGCCTCATCGCAAGCGTGAACTGCACGCTCAACGTAAGGCTCAACTTCACGCTAACCCACTGGTCATTCTGGCTCTCTCTCGGCTGGTTGCTGCTCTTCCTCCACAGCTACACCGCGCTCATCGCCGTGCCGCTCTTCTTCATCGTCCTCTGCCTGAGCCTCTACTTCTCCACCAACCACGGGAAAGCCTCATCCGTGCTGCTGATGCTCATCATCGCACTCTGCACCGCCTACCGTATCTCCTGGACATTTGGCTTATAACGGAAAAAAGATGTAACTTTGTGGCGCACATGGACATCCTCCTATCCATAGACTGGGCGCAATACGGCTACTTCGGCCTCTTTGTCGCGGCATTCCTCGCCGCCACCATTGTGCCTTTCAGCAGTGAAGTGGTCTTCACCACTCTCGTCGTGACCATGAAGCTGAACCCCTGGGCATGTGTCGCTTGGGCCACGCTCGGCAACTGGCTCGGCGGCCTCACATGCTATTGGCTCGGACACCTCGGGAAAATCGAATGGATAGAGCGTTGGCTCAGGATAAAGCATGAGAAAATCGAACGCTTCACCGACAAATTCCATCGCTACGGCGACTGGTTCGCGTTCTTCTCATTCCTCCCCGGCATAGGTGACATTATTGCAGTCGCCGCCGGTTTCATGCGTTGCCGCCTGTGGATTGTGGCAGTTTCCATGCTCCTCGGCAAATTGGCACGCTATGTGGTATGGCTATATGTAAACGGATATATCGTAAAACTATTTTAATAACAACCGCTGCACCGCCGGGACATGCCCTTTTGGCAGACAGCCCCGCAGAGCGCAGGACAGACTAACTTTTTCAGAAAAGAAATAATGAACGATGCACAACAGCTCATCTCCGCTATTATCGGAGGAATGCAGGAGAAAAAGGCAAAGCAGATTGTAACAGTAGACATGACCGCGCTCGACGCACCGTGCCAATACTTCGTGATATGCGAAGGCGAATCCGCCACGCAGACCATGAGCATTGCCATATCAGTGAAAGACTACGTCCGCGAACACATCCACGAGAAACCTTTCGCTTCCGACGGCTACGAAAACTCTCAGTGGATTGCTCTCGACTACGGCAACGTCATAGTCCACGTTTTCCAGCCAGAGACACGCCGCTTCTACGACATCGAACACCTCTGGGAAGACGCCCGGATTGAATACATACCTGACTTGGACTAAAAAACTCTACACCTATGGACATGAGACAAAACCAGAATAACAGCAGGCAGCCCGGTAAACCGTTCAGGCCTCGCTTCAACCTCTATTGGCTATACATGATGATTGGCGTATTCTTCATCATCATGATGCTGTGGACTCCATCCGCATCCGTGCGGGAATTGCCCTACTCAAAATTCGAGCAGGCTCTCCGCGACGGTTGCGTCAAAAAAATCGACATAACACTGACCAAACAGCGCGCCACTGCCGTACTCGAGCCCGAATGCGCCAAAGGCATAACCGGCGTCGAGCCCGCCGGCAAAGAACCCGTACGCATCGAGACACTCGTCCCCTCCATCGACGAGTTCTCCAAACTCCTATCCGAGCTCCAGCGCGAAAAGGTCTTCACCGGCGACGTATCCTACCACGAAGGCAAGGACTACATGGACCTGTTCATATTCTCCATACTCCCGCTACTCCTTCTCGTCCTCTTCTTCGTCTACATGAACCGGAAGATGATGAGCTCAGGTGGCCCCGGCGGTGGCGTGTTCAACGTCGGAAAGTCAAAGGCTCAGATGTTCGACAAGAACAACAAGAACAAAGTCACTTTCAAAGACGTTGCCGGACTTGCCGGAGCAAAACAGGAAGTCGAGGAGATAGTCGACTTCCTCCGCAAACCCAAGAAATACACCGAACTTGGAGGTAAAATCCCCAAAGGCGCACTCCTCGTAGGCCCTCCGGGCACAGGTAAGACCCTCTTGGCAAAGGCCGTGGCTGGTGAAGCCGACGTACCCTTCTTCTCCATGTCCGGCTCCGACTTCGTCGAAATGTTCGTCGGCGTAGGCGCAAGCCGCGTCCGCGACCTCTTCCGGCAGGCAAAAGAGAAAGCTCCCTGCATCGTATTCATCGACGAGATTGACGCCGTCGGCCGCGCACGTGGCAAAAACGTCAACATGGGCGGCAACGACGAACGCGAAAACACACTAAACCAGCTCCTCACCGAGATGGACGGATTCGGCTCAAACAGCGGCGTGATAATCCTCGCCGCAACCAACCGCGCTGACATACTCGACAAGGCACTCCTCCGCGCCGGACGCTTCGACCGTCAGATACACGTCGACCTCCCCGACATCCACGAGCGGAAAGAGATATTTCAGGTACACATGCGACCGCTGAAACTCGACTCATCCGTCGACATCGACTTCCTCTCCCGGCAGACACCCGGCTTCTCCGGCGCAGACATAGCAAACGTCTGCAACGAAGCCGCACTCATCGCCGCACGGCACAACAAGGCCGCCGTCGGAAAACAGGACTTCCTCGACGCAGTCGACCGCATCGTCGGCGGACTTGAGAAAAAGACCAAAATACTCACAGCCGAAGAAAAGCGCAACATCGCGTACCACGAGGCAGGCCACGCCACCATCAGCTGGAAACTCCAGTACGCCAACCCGCTCGTCAAAGTCACCATCGTACCGCGCGGCGAGGCACTCGGAGCCGCATGGTATCTCCCCGAAGAACGCCAGCTAACATCGCGCGAGCACATACTCGACGACATCTGCGCACTACTCGGAGGACGCGCCGCAGAAGACATATTCTTCAACACACTCGACACCGGCGCAATCAACGACCTCGAGCGCGCAACCAAAAAGGCATACGCCATGGTAGCATACTTCGGCATGAGCGACAAACTCTCAAACATGAGCTACTACGACTCCACCGGACAGTCCGACTACGGCTTCACAAAACCGTACAGCGACAAAACCGCCGAACTCATCGATGCCGAAGCCAAAGCCATCATCGCCGAACAGTACGAACGCGCCAAGAAAATCCTCCTCGAAAACCGCGAAGGACACAACCGCATGGCGCAGATACTCATCGAAAAAGAGGTACTCTTCGGCGACGACGTAAAAGCCATACTCGGCCCGCGCCCGTGGAAAAGCCGTGCCGATGAGCTCCTCGGCGAGCAGCCCGCCACGGCTCCTGCTCCCGACGCACTCCCGCCCTCGCCTGGCGCGGAGCCAGCCGATGGAGAGCCGCAAAACGACGGAACTCACACCGAAGAGCAGCAATAACCCCTCCCGCAATCTAAATACAGCCCCTCAATAATAAAGCCACGGCACACCCTTGCCGTGGCTTTTTCTATGTCTACCTCTCACAAACCAGCCTCACCCCCTCCCAAACCACCGTCCTAAAGAGAGTTAAAAACACCTACTCTCGCGCCAGCGCTCAGGGAGCCCCTACGGAACACCTCCGAAGCCCCACCTCACCACCACCCAAGTTCCCCCGCACATCAACACCCCTCCCCACTAAGCTGGCGGGGCGCACAATCCATAGACGAAAACTATATCTTATATATGGTTAGTCACTCCAATGACAGTATTTGTGGAAAATCAAAACAGTTTCTTAACTTTGCAGCCACAACCCGTGTACACCACGGTACAGCATAACAGTACACACCCTGTCACCATGCTCACAATAAACAAAAACCTGATACAGCGCACACTGGCCGGGGCACTCCTCGTCGCCGGCATCGTAGTAGCAATCCTGTGGAACATCTGGAGCTACGCACTGGTATTCATCTTCATATCCGTCTGCGCAGTCCGCGAATTCCACAGGCTCACAGGCCGCGCCTCCGACCGCTTCGGCACATGGCTCTCAGCCCTCTCCGCCGCCATGCTCTTCATCGCCCTACTCCTCTACGAGTCACAGATACTGCCCCCTATCTGCACACACATAGCATGGGCTGCCTACGGCCTCGGCATCATGGTATTCATCGTCTCAGGCCTCTTCCGCCGCCGCCCCGACCCCCTCGCCGACTGGGAGGGCATGGCGCTCGCACAGATATACATAGCCGTCCCCTTCGCACTCCTCAACGAAGTGCTCTTCTTCCACGGCGGCCACCACCCCATGCTCCTCCTCGCCCTCTTCGTCACCATCTGGTGCAACGACACATTCGCCTACCTCACAGGAAGCCTCATCGGCCGCCACCACATGGCACCGAACATATCCCCCAAAAAGACATGGGAAGGCTTCATAGGCGGCGCGGCCGGCACACTCCTCTCCGGCTACATCTTCTCCGCATTCGACCCGGAGCTCTCGCTCCTCCAATGGTTCATATTCAGTGAAATAGTAGTAGTATTCGGCACACTCGGCGACCTTGTCGAAAGCCTGCTCAAACGGCAGCTCGGAGTGAAAGACTCCGGACACGCCATCCCCGGACACGGCGGCTGGCTCGACCGCTTCGACAGCATGCTCCTCGCCGCTCCCGCCGTCACACTCTACCTATACCTCATTTAGTCAGATGAAAAACAGAAAATACCGCAGGATAAAGATACACAAAGAGGGCTACGCCATACTCTTCTCCCTACTCTCGGTGCTCCTCGCCTCGAACATAATAGTATATGTCGAGTCGCCAACGCGCGCCATATTCATACTCAACCTCCTAATCTCGGTAGCCACATTCTCATTCTTCGTCTACTTCTTCCGTAACCCTAGCCGACAGGCAGACATAGACGACCCCAACCTCGTCATCGCTCCCGCCGACGGCCGCATAGTCGTCACTGAACCCACAGAAGTCTACGAGTACTTCGACGGCAAACGCATGATACAGGTATCCATATTCATGTCCGTATTCAGCGTCCACGCAAACTGGTATCCAATCAACGGCATGGTACGCTACTCACGCCACCACAACGGCCGCCACGTAGCGGCCTACCTTCCCAAGTCAAGCCACGAGAACGAACACTCCTCCGTCGTGATACAGAGCGAGAACAAGCACCTCATAATGGTGCGCCAGATAGCCGGCGCACTCGCGCGCCGCATCATAACATACGCCGCGCCAAACCACGCATGCCACCTCAACGAACACCTCGGCTTCATAAAATTCGGCTCCCGCGTCGACATATTCCTCCCCGAAGACAGCGAGATATTCGTCCAGATAGGAGACCAGACACGTGGTAACGAAACCATAATCGCCCGACTGCCGGACTGCCAAAATGAAACAGACCGACTCTGACTCATTCTCTCGCCACTTGTGGGAGGAACACCGGCAGCTCCTCGCGCCTGCCTTGGTCTTCCTCGCAGCCGCATTCATCACACCGCTGCTGACATCAATACTCGCGCTCGCGGTACCGGGATGTACGGAAAACACGCTGTACTCCCGCATCATACAGGTATTGTCATCCATCCTGCTGTTCGGCATGCCCCCTATTGCCTACGCCCTCACCGCCCGCGAAAACCCCGCCGCCAGCCTCGGCCTCATCCGCCCGCGCACAGCCGACTGGACTTATCTCCTGATTGTCATCATATCCTCCATCCCCGCAGTCAACCTGCTGTCCGACATCAACCTCTCCATCCACCTGCCGGAATCCATGCAGACACTCGAAGCGCAGATACGGGAGAGCCACCGCCAGAGCGAACTCTCCACTGACCGCCTCCTCAACGTCAGCAGCCCAGCCCTCATGCTCGCAAACATCATCACCATAGCCCTCATACCCGCCGTCACCGAAGAACTCTTCTTCCGTGGCTGGATACAGACCTCTCTCGCACGCCGCATGAACCCGCACATCGCCATCTTAATCACGGCCATCGTATTCAGCGCGCTACACTTCCAGCCCCTCGCTTTCATCCCACGCACAGCATTCGGCCTCATATACGGCTACATACTCCTGCGGTCAGGCTCTCTCTGGCTCACGATGACAGCACACTTCGTCAACAATGCCGTCATAGTCCTCTTCGCCTACCTCTCCACAGCCTACGGCATAGGCATCGACACCCAGTCGCCCGGCACAGGGTCGTCATGGTCGCTCGCCCTCGCCGGTCTGGCACTGCTCATCTTCGCTCTGGCACGCATGAAACACGCGACTGAAACGAAGCACAGCACATAGTCCTGTTGCAGTTATAGAGAACCATATAAAAAGAAAGGCATCCCCTGATGGGGATGCCTCTGCCTGTAATTTCTTGGTGAGCTAAAACTCGCTTGTAAAATGGAAGCGTATCTTCGGGAAATCCGCCTGTGCCATCTGTAATAGATAACCGCTCTCGGCGAGAAACACATCGCGCCCGTCCTTGTCCGTCGCCATATACTGGAACTTCCTCCGCTTGAAATTCTCAAGCTCCTCCGCGTCATCGCTCTCTATCCAGCACGCCTTGTAGAGCGAGACTGGCTCCCAGCGGCACTGCGCCCCGTACTCGTGCAGCAGCCTGTACTCTATCACCTCGAACTGCAACTGCCCCACCGTACCGACTATCCTGCGGTTATTGTTCGAGTGGGTGAACAGCTGAGCCACGCCCTCGCCCATAAGCTGGTCGAGACCCTTCTGCAATTGCTTCGTCTTCATCGGGTCTGCGTTTTCTATATACTTGAACATCTCCGGAGAGAAGCTCGGCAGACCCTTGAAATGCAGCTCCTCGCCCGAAGTCAGCGTATCGCCTATCTTAAAGTTACCCGTATCCGGCAGACCCACTATGTCACCCGCATAGGCCTCGTCCACAGTCTCTTTCTTCTGCGCCATGAACGCCGTCGGAGCGGAGAACTTCAGCATCTTCCCCAGACGTATATGCTTGTAGTTCACATTCCTCTCGAAGCGGCCGGAACATACCTTCACAAACGCTATGCACGACCTGTGGTTCGGGTCCATGTTAGCGTGTATCTTGAATACGAAGCCCGTAAACGCCTCCTCTGTCGGCACTACGCGTCTCTCCTCCGCCTCTACGGGCAGCGGCGCGGGAGCAATCTCCACAAAACAGTCAAGCAACTCTCTCACGCCGAACGTGTTCAGCGCAGACCCGAAGAACACCGGCGCGATGTCCGCCGCCAGATAATCGTTCACGTCGAACGGGTCATACACCCCGTCTATAAGTTCCAAGTCCTGACGCAGTTTCGCCGCATCCTCCTCTCCCACCATAGTGTCAAGCTCAGCCGAGTCAATGTCTACCGCCACCGTCTCGCTGACCTTCTGCTTGTTTGGCGTATAGAGATTCAACTTCTCCTGATATATGTTGTATACCCCCTTGAACTTCATGCCCATGTTTATAGGCCACGACAGCGGGCGCACCCCTATGCCGAGTTCTGCTTCAAGCTCATCCAGCAGGTCGAACGGGTCTTTACCCTCGCGGTCCATCTTGTTCACGAAAATCATCACGGGCGTTTTCCTCATCGTGCACACCTGCATCAGCTTCCGCGTCTGTGCCTCCACACCCTTGGCCGCATCTACTACGATTATCACGCTGTCCACCGCCGTCAGTGTACGGAACGTATCCTCCGCGAAATCCTGATGGCCGGGTGTATCGAGTATGTTTATCTTATAGCCCCGGTACTCGAAGCCCATTACTGATGTGGCAACCGAGATGCCCCTCTGCTTCTCTATCTCCATCCAGTCCGACGTGGCGGTCTTCTTTATCTTGTTGCTCTTCACCGCTCCGGCCACATGTATAGCACCGCCGTACAGCAGCAGCTTCTCCGTCAGCGTGGTCTTGCCCGCGTCCGGGTGTGATATAATGGCGAAAGTCCTCCGCCTGTTAATCTCCTGTTCGTAAGCCATATACCTAATGCTCTCTATGCGTTAAACCTCATGAATTCCGAACTGCAAAAATAGTACAAAAAAACGGGACCCGAAAGCCCCGTTTCCTTACCTCCATTCTGTATAGCCCGGTTGTATTATCGTTTTTAAAGTATCTATTTGGAAGCTAAACTTACCGTAATAATAATTGAAATCAAACGCATGAAAACGGCACTCAACCTCATAATATTTGTCACCCAATTTTGTTAGAGTCGCATAGCCTGTATTTCCCTCCCGTCCATCAAGATCTATATCAACCCACCGGATATCCTTCTGTTCCAAATTTTGATGCATAACACTATATTCTCCTACGGGCAATTTACCCCCTTTCACCATATCCACTGGTTGAGGTTCAAAGAAAAAACAAAACTGCGCAATACGGACTGTATCATCATTAGAATAATCACCCACAAAATGAAGAGCCTTTGTAACGCTGTCACCTTTATTCTCCACATAGCATCCTGCTCCGTCAAAAAACAGCCTCATATCCCCAACGTATATTGTGTCATAGAGCGGCTCCTTTTCCTTCTGTGGAGGATTAGGTTAACGCAGCCTGTCATCTGCACCAGCAACAGTATCACCATCAATAACAACGTTCTATTCATATCTCATCGTTTTAATATTCTTCATATTTACTTTCTATGAAACCCTTGAAGAGTATATACTTACGACCGTTATTCCTGAACTTCAATTTAAGCTCTATCTCATAATAATTGTTCACTCTTTTCATGACGTTCACCGTCCCACCCATTGCCCGGTTCTCATCACCTGAATCAAATCCGTGAACTATGGGCAATACCATCATCTGTTTCCCCCTACTGTAATCCTGTATCTGCCAAGAGTATCCCGCCACATTATACACACCCTCATCTATATACAGGAAATCAACAGATGCAGTATACCACAAGCAGACATATGGACATGAAATGCCGTTCTTATCAAAAGCATATATGCCAACTGTCCACATATAATCCATCTCCGGCAAATTGTTATGGTATTCTACAGTACAATATAACTTTGTATCCTTGACATACAAAGTATCATAGCCCGTATCATCACCATTTGTGTTAGGCCCGTTCGGATTCTCGCATCCCACACACAACATCAATGTCAAAAACAATGCAGGAATATAGCATATAAATATATCTCTCATATCCGTTCACTTTTACCGACCGTCAAAAACTATCCCGTAAACATTGTTATCCTCCTCTTTATCTGCATTTTTAACCGGGAACAACAGCTTTATATTCATCATCTCTAAGTACCTCCTTTTCTCTGCTTCATCAATACATTGTCCATAATCATTAGCATCATTCTCTCCGTGTACATCTACATATATTAATTCATCTGAATAAGGAGAACCATAATCTACACGTTTAAAGCCGACTACCGGATATATCACAGGGTAACAGCAAAAAGATACATATGATGATTCATACATGGCAAATATAAACATTATAAATCCATACGCAAACTTTTATCCAATAAAATCTGAAGTATTTAACACAATGGAGTTATAGAAAGAATGTAGATTGCATACACTCAAGCAATTGAATAATATCAACATTTGTAATAAATGCTGTTAAGACGACATAATGCTACAAACTTGTCATTTAACATAAATAAGCACATCATTAGCGCATCACGTCCTAAATTTAACCTCAATTCATAATGGAATGACTATTCAGTCATCATCTGCCGGAACAGCTGGCAGCGCAGGCAGTCGTGCGGCTCGCAGTAGCGGCGGTACATCTGTATCAGCCCCTGAGAGTGGAGCGCACTCACGTTCTCAAAGCCATAGGAGAGCATGGCGCGCGTGATGAAATTATTCTCCGGCCGGATGGCTTCCAGCAAGTGCAAAGCCCTTTCCGCATACGCCTCATTGCCCACGTACTCCCCGTATGCAAAGCAGAACGGCACTACTGTATTGATTATCAAGATGTCAGCCGATGACGGCGCAATCCGTTTCCTTGACTTTCTCCCGCTCTCGGCGGAGAGTGAAAAATGAGTGTCCCAATATGGCGAGGCGTAGCCGTAGAATATGCTGCGCAGACGATGTATATCGGCCGTCTCTACAACGAGGCCGGACAATTGCGGATGGAGATGATATATCGCGGCCAGCTCAGCCAGACGCACAGCCGGGAATGCCCCCGGACGCATGCGCATGCTTTTCAGCCTGACCTTTACAGGCACAAGGGAAAACTTGCGGCGCAGGTGATCATATTCGCGCAGAAGTTCCGCAGTGTATGCGTCTGGCTCTTTCACCCCCTCCAGCAGCCCGGCCTGCCCCAAGAACAGCGCCTCGAGCTGCACCGCGCTGTCGCAGTGCTTGCACACCGCCGTATAGGGTATCGACATGGCAAGAGCCTCCATGGCATCGGAATTTGTGCCGAAGCCGAAGCTCCTGAAGAGAGAGACAAAGAATGCCCGCTCCCAGTCGCCCGCCGACATCTCCAACAGCCCCCTCATTCTCAGCGACTTATCCTCCATGCGCTCTACGGCACAACGCTCTACCCACACGGCACGGTGCGTGCCGTCGACACGTCCGAGATAGGGCAGGCAGCGGCATAGCCCTCCGCTCCCATTCTGCACACCGTCATACACAGCCATGACATGCTCCGGCACATCGAGGCGCAACGTGGGCATCGGCTCGCCGTTGTGCCTGCCCACCATCACGTCATTCTTCCACACCACGTGAAGCAGGAGGCTGTCATAGGCGCGGTCGCTCTCGTGCCCATGCCTGTACCAGTCGCTTGCGGCACAGTGTATCTCCACATTGCCCGCCCAGACCTTGCCGTCCATGCGTATCTTCGCATTGAAAGCATCAGGCCCGGCATCGCGGTTGGGGCGGCCGGGGTCTATTATCTCTATCTCTGTGCCGTCAGTAAGTCGCTGGTGCGTGGCATACAGGCGGTTGAACCAGACGTACTGTAAAAACTGTTCATCCATCGAAAGATACTATTAGCGGATAACCTGTCACTCAAGGGGCAAATATGGCCTGCGGCTTGCCGGAATGCGCCATAACCACCGTGTGTCAGCACAAAGATAGGCAAAGTTATGTCAGCGGCAAAGTGTGATGTCTGTTTTTTCCGTCCGAGGAGGAGGCGAGGATGGTGCAGCGTTCACGGTGCGGGATGGGGAGACGCTTCGGAGGGCCTTCGGAGGAGCTTCGGCGAGAGTACGTGTTTTTAACCACTTTTTACAATGGAAGAGCGGGAGGAGGCACATGGCGGAAAATGTGGTGCTTATATTTGGCAGAGACGGAATTATCGCTTACCTTTGTTTCACGAAGAGAGGCGGCGGTCCGGCAAAGCCCAAACGGGTTTGGTTTTGCACTCGCCTTGCACTATCTTTGTGCTATCGCACGAAGACAAGAGGCACCTCGGCAGTGCCATATGCCAGACTGCCGTCGGTCATTACATTATGCAGCACCGTAGCATGCCATTGTGCCGAGGCACATGTCCTCCTACGGCACAACATAATGTAATGCAAAACTGGCGTTTTGCATATGCACTGCGCTCGGTTTTCAGTATCTTTGTTTCACGAAATGAGGTAACGCGGGGAAGGAGACCATGACTTCCGCCGGAGAGAAACAACCAATTTTTATATTCTGACTGACTATGGATTATGTAGCTAACGAAGGGAAGAAACTTACTATCGAGGTAAACGGGGAGAACTATCTCAGGATACCGGTCAAGACGCATGTCATCATGAAAGAGGATAACCTCGCGGATGTGGTTGACCAATATACCAAGGAGATACGCCGCCCGGGCGACATCATATTTTGCAGCGAGAAAATCATTGCCATCACACAGGGACGTTCGTTCCCCATTGACGAGATACACCCCTCGCGCCTCGCACGTTTCCTCGTGAAGTTCGTATACAAATCGCCATACGGCATCGGGCTGGGCAGCCCCTATACTATGCAGCTCGCCATAGAGGATGTGGGTGTGCCACGCATACTGCTCGGCTGCTTCTGTGCCGCTGTGACTAAACCGTTCGGCATCAGGGGTGTGTTCTACAAAGTGTGCGGGCAGAAGGCGTACGCCATAGACGGCCCGTGCGACTACACGATACCGCCCTACAACAAATATGCAAAGATGGCTCCGAAGGACCCGGACAAGGTGGCCAGACAGATGAAGGAGCGTCTCGGCAACGAGTTTATCGTCCTCGACGCGAATGACCTCAATGTGGATATACTCGGCAAATCGAGCAAGAGCCTTGATGACAATTTCCTCAAAGCCCTGTTCAAAGACAACCCCCTCGGCCAGTCATCGCAGCAGACGCCGATAGCTATCGTCAGGAAAGCAGAATAAAACATAAACCGGGAAACGGCAGGCCTGTTTTTCCCACTAATAACAAAATCAATTATGATTGAAAAGATTGGCAGCAACGCCGGGGCAGTATGGAATACCCTGAACACTGGAGAAATGGAGATTAAAGAACTCAAGAAAAGGGTCAAACTCAACGACAAGGAACTGTGGGCAGCCATCGGCTGGCTCGCACGCGAAGACAAACTCGCTATAAGAGAGCAGGAGAAAGAGATATTTCTATCCCTGAAATGACTGTAGATGACTGCTGAGTCGTGTGCGTGGTGAGATTCCTTGTCTCCCCACGCACAGTCGGCTTATATTCCCATGTCAAGTTCCGACCGCTTCTGGCGGCCGAAACTGCGGTATGAGTCAAACTCTATCTCCACCTCCGGCTCAGCCAGCTGTGAATCTGATGGCAAACGGAAACAGAGATATTTTATATCAATGCCGCGTGCGAGCCATTGGCGTTCGTAGTATGTCTTTATGGATAGTATGGGGTCATCCCCCATTTCAGAGTAAAGGTCAGTAATGGCGACCTCTATCGGCAGGCCGCTCTTCTCGACCATTAGGCGGGTATATGTATAAAGGAAATTGCTGTCTGTCTTCAAATGGACAAGCCCCCCGTCGACAAGCACTTTCTTGTAGAGCGAAAGGAAGTACGTGGATGTGAGCCGCTTGTTCACCTTTTTCATCTGCGGGTCCGCGAACGTAATCCATATCTCATCCACCTCTCCCGGCGAGAAGAAATGCTCTATCGCGTTTATGCCGGTGCGCAGGAAAGCAACATTTTTCATGCCGCATCTGTCGGCCTCAGTCGCGCCGGTCCACATGCGCGCTCCCTTTATGTCTATCCCTATGAAATTCTTGTCGGGAAACTGGCGCGCCAGCCCGACCGTATACTCCCCTTTGCCGCAGCCGAGTTCGAGCACTATCGGATTATCGTTGCGGAAATATTCGTCGCGCCACTTGCCGCGCATCGGGAAAGTCGCGCCGTTATGCATTATGTCATTGTACGACAACTGGAATACGTTAGACAAAGCATCCATGTCGGCAAATTTCTTCAGCTTGTTTTTCCCCATGAGACCCTACTGTTTCTGGTGAGATATTTTTTCGACAGTCAATCCAATATTGCAGATTCCATCGAGGTTTTCTACCCTCATGCCGTGCTTGACACCAAACACGTATTCGCCCGGCTTGTCCACGTGCAACGTGTCTATATACACCTCTGAGAGCGTATGCAGCGACCCAACACCCGAACCTATCCAGCGGCCGCTGTTGTCTGACAGGAAAATCTCCATTGTATCGCGCACTGCCACGGAGTCTGCCGCCACGCGGTCAATAAAGAGCCACAGGTTCTGCCACGCGTATCTGTCGTCATTGCGCACCATGATATTGACCTGAAAATCCTCGGTTTCATCGAGTATTTCGGGAGTGAACGTCACCGGGAAACAGAGCGCGGAATCCATGCTCCACCCCTCGGGACTGACCTCACGGCTTTCGCTGTAACAGGTATTGCCCGAACATGAGGACATAAGTGCCGCACACAGACCCATCACACAAATCACTATATACCGCATAGACATCTACTTCTGCTGAGCCTCGCCGTTATTCTTTCCGTTCGTCTTCTCACCATTCTCGCGGCGTTTCTCGCCCCCGCCCTGCTGAGTGCGGCGTTCACCGCCCCTGCGGTTCTCGCGGCGCGGTTGTTGCTGCCCTTCCGACGGCTTGTTCTTGCGCTGCTCACGCTGTCCGCCGTCGCGTTTAGGTGCTCCGCCGTCAGCCGCCGCACGCTGCTGTGCGGGTTTGGGTTGCCTGGCCTCCTGCTTCGGGCGGTCGTTTTTGCCTTGCCCTCCCTTGTTACCCTTCTGCTTGCGCCCTTTCTTGTTGTCAAAGCGGGTAAGGCTGTCCTGCCCTACTACATTCTGGAAATCATGGTGCTCCTCTCCGCTCACGCGCACATCGCCCACAAGCGATGCCACCTTCTCGCCCCTGTTATTCGCCGCGATTACTTCAAGCGCACGCCCCACGGGTATAGTCACAAGGTTGGCAGGGACATTCTCAGCGGTCGAGTACGTTATCTGCCGCTTGAACACATCGGTCTTGAAGTGATAGTACGTACCGTCCAGCGTCTCGAGGCGCACATCTTTCGACGGGAAATCCTTCTGTGCGTCCATATACATCGAAGCCTCGAAATTGACGCAGCACTTTATCTTCGCGCACTGCCCGGCCAGTTTCATCGGGTTCGTCGACAGGTCCTGATAGCGTGCCGCCACTGTGGACACGGAGACGAAATTGCTCATCCACGTAGTGCAGCACAGCTCCCTGCCGCACGGCCCTATGCCGCCTATGCGCCCCGCCTCCTGACGCGCTCCTATCTGCTTCATCTCTATCCGCACGCGGAATACCTCGGCAAACACCTTGATAAGCTGACGGAAATCCACGCGTTCATCGGCGATATAATAGAAAATCGCCTTACTCCCGTCCCCCTGATACTCCACATCGCCTATCTTCATGTCGAGCTTCATCTCCTGCGCTATCTGCCGCGCCCTAATCATGGTGTCATGCTCCTTGGCCTTCGCCTCCTCGTACTTCTCCATGTCCGTAGGGCGCACCTTGCGGTAAACCCGCTTCACCTCATACCGCTCCATATTGATGCGGTTCTTCTTTATCTGGCTGAGCACCAGCCGGCCCGTCAGCGTGACAGTCCCTATGTCGTGCCCCGGCAACGCCTCCACAGCCACCATGTCCCCCTTCTCTATGGGCAGATGCAGATTATTGAGATAATAACCCTTCCTCGTATTCTTGAACTGCACCTCCACAAGTTCCGTATCAAGTCTGGTCTCAGGCAGGTCCGCCAGCCAGTCCACCACGGGCAACTGTTGCAGCGTATTGCCCCTGAAACCATTCGCTCCGGGGTTGCTGCTCCCGTCATTAAGTGTAAATTCATCCATTGTCATATACTCTATTTCAATCGGTTACGGCGGACTCTCCCGCCTCCCCTTCACATTTTCAGAAGTCTGTACAGCGAAAACATCATGTGGAAGAACACAATCTTGCTGTTCACATTCTGCTCTATCTGGTTCTCCGCCAGCTCCAGCTCAGCCATCATCCTCTCCACATTGCGCTCATTGATGAAGCGCGAGAACTTCTCCGAAAACCCCGCCTCCTCCGCATTCATATACACCAGCCTCGGGTCGCCGAGATGCGAAATGAAGTTCTCCCTCACCTCGTGCTGCGCAGTCTGCAAAAACTGCTTCTGCTCATCGCGCCCCATGCCCGCCATCCTCTCGCTCCACAGCTTTATCTCCTTCACATCCAGCGTCCACGCCAGCCGCATCATCTGCTTGAACATATCAAAATAGGCGGTTTCATCGTCACTCCGCTTCACCTCCTCGCACAGCCGCCCCCAGCTGCCCGACGCCAGGCGGGCAAACCGCTCAGCCTCCACGCCGCCCAGCCCGAACCTCTCCGAAGCCGCACTCACAAGGCTCCCCATATCAACCGGCGGCAGCCCAATCCTCTGACAGCGGCTGCGTATAGTGCCCAATATCCTCTCCTCCGCATCGGTAGCCAGAAAAAAGAGCGTATTCTCCGGCGGCTCCTCAATGAACTTCAGCAGATGGTTGGCGCACTCCTCCTTCATCAGCTCTGGAGCCCATATCACCATCACCTTGCAACTGCTCTCATACGGCTTGAACGACAGCTTCCTTATAATCTCGTCCCCCTCCCGCGCATATATCATACCCGCCTTGCCCCCGCACGCCCCGGCAAACCACGCGTTCACCGAAATGTACGGATTCATCAACACATACTGCCGGAAAACCTCCACCATATCGTCGCACACCTCCACCCTCTTCTCCGCGCTCTTCACTATCGGGAACGTGAAATGCAGGTCAGGGTGCGACAGCTTGCCGAACTTCACGCACGACGGGCACACCCCGCACGCATCCTCCTCCGAACGCCTCTCGCAGCACATATACTGAGCCGTGGCAATAGCCAGAGGCAACTGCCCCACGCCCGCATTGCCAGCAAAGAGCATCGCGTGAGGCACCCGCCCGCCCCTCACCAGCCGGCGCAGATGCTCCTTCACATCCTCCTGTCCTATCACATCCGCAAAGCGCATACCTCCAAAACATATATTCCGCAAACCACAGACACCGCACAAACCTCAGCCGATACCCTGTCCGCAGTCCTATCACTATACTGGAAGTCGAATGCCGAAACAAAGGAGAGCCTATTCCCAATTTCTGCTGTGCCGGAACAACTTCCATTTTCGCGTTAGCAAAGATACGCAAAATGTCTAATACAAGAACACTGTACCCTCCATTTTCTCATTTTCCCGCAAAAATCCCCCCTCCGCCACCTTTCCCGTCCACCTATGTCCAAATTGCAAAATTGGGTTAAAAAGACGTACTCTCGACGGAGCGGCCTCGAAGCCCCTCCGAAGCCCTAAGCCACCCTCTCCATGCTATGCACCCGTCCTGCCCCGCCCTCAAAGCTAAATTTAGGTTAAAAACGCCTACTCTCGAGCCAGCACTCAGCCAGCCCCTTCCTAACCCTAACGGACTCAACAAGGCCACTAACCGCAACATCCACAACTCCGATAGCCATAAAAGACCGCTGCATTAACCCCTCCCGTCCGCACGCCGCGCAGACAAACCCGACATTCCCGACGGCACGGCACAGACATCCCCGGCTCACGCCCGCACAGTTTTTCTCCCTTTTTCCTTGGCGCATCAGAAATATATCGATAACTTTACACCAAATTTCGCATACGGTTATGCCACCGCCCGGCTCCTTCAAAAGCCGGACGATAGCGCGTACACGGGAATTTACAATACAACTAACTGATAATAAACTAATCATGAAACTAAACAAACTATTGATTTACAGCCTTGCAGCTGTAATTTTCGCCGCGATATTCACGGCGTGTACGCCCGACGACGGAAAGGAGTTCGACAGGGCACTGCTTATCGGGAAATGGCAGTCAGGAACTAACTTCGAGGTTTACGAATCAAGTGGAGAAGGGTATTATTGGGATGAAGCAGAAGATATTACAGAAGAAGAAGCTAAAAAGAGCTTACGTTTCACTTGGACTTTAGAACAAGATGTACTCACTCAGATACACATTTCTGAAATGGTCGGAGGGGAACTCGTTCCCAAGGTCTACACCGTGACGGAACTGACAGCCTCGACACTCTCTTACGAGGACGACTACGGCAAGACGCATACATTCACGAAAGTGACGAAATAGAACGCACAGTCCTCAAAACGTTCTAATGACCGTTTTGGGTTTAACAGGCATGGGCGGGATGAGACCCCGCCCACGCCACAAAACAGTTTCTAAACCGTAAGGTATGAAAAAGTCATTGAAAGTGGCGGGCATCACGCTCGCCGGTATCCTCGGTGTGGCCATAATAGCCATAATAGTAGTATGCTACATAGTCTTCACGCCTGCACGGCTTACGCCGATAGTGCGCTCGCAGGCGGAGAAATACCTCACGTGCCGCACGGAGCTTGATACCGTGGACCTCACATTCTTCTCGTCGTTCCCGCGCTTCGCCATCCAAGTGAGCGACCTCGCTCTGTGCGATTCGGCGACGGCGGACACCATCGCGTCACTGGAGAGGCTCTCCGCATCGGTTAACCTCATGCAGTTCCTGTTCCAAAACAATATAGTCATCGACCGCCTCGAACTGTACAACGGCCATATCAACCTCGTGACCGACTCCACCGGGCGGGCGAACTACGACATAGTGCGCCCAACGGGCGGGGAGGAGACAGAGGAGGAGAGCGACACGACATCATCGCCATTATTCGACATGCTCCAAATAAACGGCGTGAGGCTTGAAAACATAAACGCCCGGTACGCCGACGCGCAGAGCGGAATGGACGCATCGGCCACAGGACTGTGCCTCACATTAGACGGCAACCTGCAAAACGCAGATGCCGACATAGCGGCCTCAATCGATGTCCCGGGACTGCGCCTTTCGCTGAATGATTCATCAAAAATGGCCGTATCCATCGACAAAACGGCCATACAGGCCGACCTGACCATGCGCGACAACCACATAGAGGGGAGGCTGAACGGAAGGCTGCCCGCAACCACATTCGTCATGGGGAGCGACACACTGGCCAACCGAGTGAGCCTCGCGCTCGATATGCCGCTCGCGCTCAACATGGACATACTGCTCGCACAGCTCAAACAGGCGCAGCTCACGCTCAACAGCATAGCCCTCACACTCGACGGCTCGGCACAGATGCGCGACAGCGGCGACATCGGGCTCGACATGAACATAGCGACAAACAGCATAGCCATCGATTCGCTCCTTGCCCTCGTGCCGGAGAAATACACCCCGATGCTCTCCGATTTCCGCGAACTGCACGGCGACATAGCCCTGAACTGTAGGGCGGAGGGGGTGTACAACGACAGCACCATGCCGCTCATCGACGCCGCGCTCACGCTCGACGATGCGACAGTGGACTACAAACCGCTGCCGTACAGGCTCGAACAGACAAAGGCCGACATCACCGCCAGCCTCGACCTGAACGGCAAGACACCCTCGACCGCCACAATCAACAGTCTCTATGCAAAGACAGGGACGATGTGGGTGTCGGCCAGCGGCTCGGCTGATGACCTGCTCGGCGACCCGACAGTAAACGCCAGCATCTCCGGCGACATAAACCTGCCGGAGCTGAAACCCGTGATTCCATCGGAGATAAACATAGCGATGGACGGCAGGATACGCCCTGCGGTCAACGCCCGTTTCCGCCTGTCGGACATAGAGAAAATGAACCTCGAGAAGATATCGGCATCAGGCACGATAGCATACAACGGACTGGATGTCACGTACGATGACTCCATAAAGGTCACCGACAGCCAAGGCACCATCAGCCTCAATCTGCCGACGGCGCGGCAGAAACCGATGGTAAACGAACTTGCCGACCTTACGGTCAAGGGTCATGACCTCAACTTCACAATGCCCGGCATCGAGGCACGCATAGTCAGCCCGGAGCTGACAGTCGGGGTGTCCAACCCACTGGACACTACCAAGATACCATCGCTCATGTGCGGTTTCGACATCAAATCGATAAACGCCTCGATGGGCGATACGCTCAACGCGCTTCTCGTCGCACCGAAAGGCCACGTGTCGCTCTCACCAATGAAGAAACACCCGAAAGTTCCCTCATTGACATGCAGTTACAGCAGCGACAGCCTCGCCCTGCACAACGGCTCGGCCATGGATGTGACCACACGGCGCATATCGGTAAACGCCCTCTCGGCATACGACCGCACACAGGAGAACCTCCTGCTCAAATGGAACCCGCTGCTCAAAGTGGACTTCAACGACGGAGTGGTGGCCATGGATATGCTACCGTCGCCAGTCACGATACCCGCCATAAAGTTCACATTCGCCCCGAGGGCAATGAACATAACGAACAGCCGCATAATCGTGGAAAACTCCGATTTCTCGCTCACGGGGAAAGTGACCAACCTGCGTAAATTCATCAAAGGCGAGGGGCTTCTGCTCGGGGAGCTTAACTTCGTATCGGAACAGACCGATGTAGACCGCCTGCTGGCATTCGTAAGCGGACTCGGCAACGACGAGACAGCGGAAACAGCCGAGAACGGCGACGATGAAACCATAGAAAAAGAGGAGAGCGAGGAGACATCCGGGCCGTTCATGGTGCCGAAAGGCATAGACTGCGCGTTCAACACGCACATAAACAAGGCATTGTTCAACGGCAACGAGTTCAACGACGTGAAAGGCCGCCTCACAGTGAACGACGGCAAGCTCGTTCTCGAACAGATGGGCTTCACAAGCGATGCCGCACGTATGCAACTCACGGGAGTCTACCGCTCAGAACGCGAAAACCACCTCTACGCCGGGCTGAATTTCCATCTGCTCGACATAGACATACGCAAACTGTTAGACCTTGTGCCATACGTAGATACGGTGATACCGATGCTATCATCGTTCGAGGGCGCGGCGCAGTTCCATTTCGTGGCGGAGACATACCTCAACTCCAAGTACCAGCCGAAAATATCGACCCTGCGCGGGGCGGCGGCCATCGAGGGCAAAGACCTCGTGGTGCTTGACAGCGAGACATTCGAGACAATATCGAAATATCTGATGTTCAGCCGCAAGGCAAAGAACGTGATAGACTCGCTCTCCGTGGAGATGACCGTATTCCGCGATGAAGTGGATCTCTATCCGTTCCTCATCTCGATGGACAAATGGCAGGCCGTGCTCTCGGGACGCTACAACCTCGACAACTCGTACAACTGCCATATCTCGCTGACCGACTGCCCGTTGCCCGTTCGTCTCGGGCTCGACATAAAAGGCACGCCGGACGACATGAAGTTCAAGCTCGTGCCGTGCAAATATGCCGCACTCTTCAAGCCGAAAAAGAAGAACGAGATGCAGCAACGCACACTCGAAATGAAGAACATAATATCCGAAGCACTCAAATCGACAGTCAAGGAAGAGGGAGACGACAGGATATAAAAAACGACAGTTGGAACAGCCATGAACCCTAACATCAAAGGACTGATATACGGCTCGATAGCCGCCGCCACATACGGCATGAACCCGCTGTTCGCACTGCCGCTTTACAGCGCGGGGATGAACGTGGACTCCGTACTGTTCTACCGCTACTCGCTCGCCATACCCATACTCGCGGTCATGATAAAGGCACGCGGGCGCGACTTCCGGCTGAAGAAAAACGAGATATTGCCTCTCGGAATAGTCGGGCTGCTGTTCGCCCTCTCGTCGCTACTCCTGTTCCAGAGCTATAACTATATGGATGCCGGTATAGCCTCCACTCTGCTTTTCGTCTATCCTATAATGGTGGCAGTCATAATGGCCATATTCTTCAAGGAGAAGATTTCGCTGCTCACGGTGGCGTGCATCTGCATGGCTCTTTCGGGCATAGCACTGCTCTACAAAAGTGACGACGGCACAAGCCTCAGCCTGACCGGTGTCATCATGGTACTGTTCTCCGCGCTGACCTACGCCATATACATCGTCTCCGTAAACAAATCAGTGCTGAAAGACATCGCCACAGTCAAGCTGACATTCTACGCCCTCATCTTCGGGACGCTCCTCTTTTTCGTGCGCTTAGACTTCGGTACATCGCTCCAGATAGTGCCGCGATGGTATCTGTGGGGTAACGTCATAGCCCTCGCTGTACTGCCCACAGTGGTCTCGCTCCTTTGCACCACACAGGCCATCCACACCATCGGCGCGACACCGACCGCCATACTCGGCGCGCTTGAGCCGGTCACCGCCGTCATCTTCGGCGTGACCGTATTCGGCGAACGGCTGACTGGCCGCCTCCTCATCGGCATAATGCTTATCATCATGGCCGTCATGCTCATCGTCGCCGGAGGAAAACTGGGAACATACCTGCTGCGCTTCCGCAAGCTCTTCCCCAGCCTCAGAAAAAAGGAAACAGCCGACCCGGCAGAAAACAAACAACCGTCCGCATGAACCTGAAAGAATACATAGAAGAGATAGACCGTCAATTCAGGACTGGCATAGCCCGCGAACACAGCTACCGCCCCGCCCTCCAGCAGCTCTTTTCATCGATGCTGCCGCACCTGACCGTCACTAACGAACCTGCCCGCAAATCCTCCCGTTCACCCTTTTGCACTCCACTCTATCAACAACCACTCCCACGCACCACCAATATACTGGCATAATCCTTTGATTACCATACTTATTAACTACCCCTCCTTAGCCCACAGCCAGTTCCCAGCCAGCCCCTCCTTAGAACTCTGGCACATTTGCGCCAAAATCTCCCTAAATCCGTCAAATCCTAAACCCCATCCTCCCATTGCCTGTTATGCACACCGCCGTCCAGACATTCCCGCCAGTCGCCCCACCCTCAGTGCCACGTACACATCCACTCATATCTCACCGCACATATTGCAGTTTCCCCGATTATTCGTACCTTTGTATATAAACCGCACATGCTTATGGACATCATACTGAAATACTTTTCCGGACTGACAGAACAGCAGAGAGAGCAGTACGCCGCACTCGACGGCCTCTATCACGACTGGAACTCGAAGATAAACGTCATCTCGCGCAAGGATATAGACAACCTCTATGAGCACCATGTACTCCACTCGCTTGCGATAGCCAAGATACTCAGGTTCAAGCCCGGCACGACTGTGGTCGATGTCGGCACAGGAGGGGGATTTCCAGGCATACCGCTCGCCATAATGTTTCCAGAGGTGCGCTTCACGCTCATAGACTCCACAGGCAAGAAAGTGCGTGTGGCGCAAGAAGTAGCATCGGCCATCGGACTGACCAACTGCGAGTTCCTCCACACGCGCATGGAAGAGGTGAAGGAGAAATACGAATTTGTAGTCAGCCGTGCCGTGATGCCCCTCGATGACCTCGTGCGCATAGTCCGCAAAAACATTGCCAAAGAGCAGAAGAACGCATTGCCCAACGGGCTGATTTGCCTGAAAGGAGGCGAGTTGCGCGGAGAAATCGAGAAATACAAGAACATAGCTTCTCTCTATGACCTCAATGAGTGGTACGGAGAGGAGTATTTTGAAACGAAGAAGGGGGTATATCTTCCCCTGTAACAACAAAATACAAACCTGCAATGCTGGAGATAAAACAGTTCACGGTCAATCCCTTTCAGGAAAATACCTACATAGTATGGGACAGCGGCACACGCGCCGCCGCCATCATCGACTGCGGCGCACTCTTCCCCGAAGAGGAAGAACGCATCGATGTATTTGTCAGAGAAAAAGGATTGAATATAAGGCATATAATCAACACTCACCTCCATCTTGACCACTCGTTCGGCAACGCATGGGCATCAGCCCGCTTCGACATCAAGCCCGTAGCAGCACAGGCCGACGAGTTCCTGATAGCACACATCAGGCAGCACGCCGCAGCGTTCGGCCTGCCTGCCGACATAGTACACGAATTCCGGCTCGGAGGCTATATATCTGATAACGATGTAATAACGATAGGCGACATAAAAATGGAGGTAATCGCCACACCGGGACACACACCCGGCGGCATATGCCTTTATTGTGAAGAAGACGGGTTGCTCTTTGCGGGAGACACGCTGTTTGAAGAGAGCGTAGGAAGGACCGATTTGCCCGGAGGCTCACACACAGACCTGCTCAACTCCATCAGTAGCAGGCTTATGCCTCTGCCGGACGAAACGAAAGTGCTGTGCGGCCATGGCCCGGCGACCACAATAGGTCACGAACGACACTACAACCCGTTCATTACCAGATGATGTAGGTAGCTCGAAAGTAATTACATAAACCAATAAACCCAATTTATTTACTTTAATAACACCATTAAAATGAGAAACTTTAATTTTGTAAAGAGAAACACGGTCACCGCCATACTCATGGCCGCAGTTGTGCTGACATCATGCGAGATGACAGACATCAATCTCGGAGAGGAAAATATTTTCACCCGTCTGGAAGCCTTCATCGGGCAAGACAAGCAAGAGGTGACAAGACAGATGCGTAAGGAAGGATACAGGGTGGTCAACATGTTTGAAAACACTACTAATTTCCTTGAGGGAAATGGGAATAACCAATACGCCATATTATTCAATGCCGGGAACAAGACTATCTACGGTTCTTCCTACTATTCCACAGCCCATATTCTCGACTCCGCAGCTTTCATCGAGAACGAGGCGAAGTATGCCGAATGGCGCATCGGGGCAAGTGAGAAAAACTGCGAAAACTACCAAGGTACTATTTCCGGAACAACTATTGTTGACTTCGACAGCCTGTTCGTCCGTAAGACTACTGTCAACGACAGCGTTACCTCCTACTTTTACGACAACGAAGACTATTTCAATATTGTATACAGCGCGAATCGCGACAACTTACAAAGTGCCTCCGAGGTGTGGTACAACGGGAATCCCGGTACCGCAGAAGAATACATGATAGAGTACACGAATGATGACATTGAAAATGGGATAAGCATTTCGGTGTCCGATGGCTCATTACGCGAATAACTTACTGTACAGTTAAAATAGCGACTGGGGTGTCATTCAGCTGATGACACCCCAGTTTATTTTATTCCTTTTCAGAAGTTCCAATTGCCTCACCAGTATCTCATGTTCCGGCTTTGTGAGGTCAGGGTCATCGTCCAGCAGGTCTTTCGCCACAGTCCGCGCCGCCTGCAATATGCGTCCGTCCGTCGCCAAATTGGCTATACGGAGCGCAAACGGCAACCCCGACTGTACAGTACCGTCTATGTCACCAGGACCGCGCAGGTTGAGGTCAGCCTCGGCTATCTGGAAACCGTCATTTGTCTCGGTCATTATCTGAAGCCGTTTGCGAGTATCATCGGCTATTTTGTATGACGACATAAGTATACAATAACTCTGTTCGCCCCCACGCCCTACCCTGCCGCGCAACTGATGTAGTTGAGAGAGGCCAAACCGCTCAGCCGATTCTATCACCATGACTGTAGCGTTAGGCACATTCACCCCGACCTCTATCACAGTCGTCGCCACCATTATCTGTGCCTCGCCGGAGACGAACCGCGTCATTGCAGCATCCTTGTCAGCAGGCTTCATCTTACCGTGTACCATTACCGTCTTATACTGCGGAAACACCTCACGTATAGTAGTATAACCTGTCTCCAAATTCTTCAAGTCGAGTTTTTCACTCTCTTGTATCAGCGGATATACAACATATACCTGCCTCCCCTGCTCTATCTGTGCTTGTATAAACTTATTTAGTGATGCGCGGCTGTTGTCGAAATAATGGTATGTAGCTATCGGCTTTCTTCCTGGCGGCAACTCGTCTATCACTGATACGTCCAAATCCCCGTAAATGGTCATTGCCAATGTACGCGGTATAGGCGTGGCCGTCATGACAAGTATATGCGGCGGCACCACGTTTTTCGTCCAAAGACGGGCGCGCTGCGCCACGCCGAAACGGTGCTGCTCATCAATGATGACCATCCCGAGGTTATGAAACTTCACAGTATCCTCAATCAGTGCGTGTGTACCGATTATTATATGAAGTATACCGTTTTCAAGAATCGTTGTTGTCTCTTCCCTTTCGCGTTTCTTGGTACTACCCGTCAAGAGCCGTACATTGATACCCAAGGGTTTGACCAACTCCGCTATCGACTGGTAATGCTGTGTGGCCAATATCTCCGTCGGTGCCATAATAGCGGCCTGAAAGCCGTTGTCAAGAGCCATGAGGCAACATAAGAGCGCCACTATGGTTTTGCCAGACCCTACATCACCTTGGAGCAGACGGTTCATCTGTCTACCAGACCCTACATCAGCACGTATTTCTTTCAGCACCCGTTTCTGTGCCCCCGTAAGCTCAAACGGCAGGCACTCGCGATAAAAACGGTTAAAATAATCACCTATGACCGGAAAGACAAACCCTTTGTATTTCTGTTCGCGCAACTTGGTCTGCCTGATTATGGAAAGCTGTATGTAGAAAAGTTCCTCGAACTTCAGCCTGCGCCGTGCCGCCGAGAGCTGTTCGCCGTTCACAGGACAATGTACGCACCTGACTGCCTCGGCCTTCGGCATCAGGGCAAACTGTCTCAATATATCCTCCGGCAATGTCTCAGGTATGAACAAATCCTTGTCGCTCAATATGGTACATACAAACTTGCGTATGGCATTGCTGGCAAGGAAATTGTTCTTCATCTTCTCTGTCGTGTTGTAAAACGACTGGAGACCGGAGTTTTTCTCAATGTTTGCCTCGTTCAGCGGCTCTATTTCAGGATGGGCTATATTGAGCCTGTCGCCGAAGCGGGAAGGTTTGCCGAAAACTATATACATAGTGTTCAGCCGCAGTTTCTCCTCCACGAAACGCAAACCCTTGAACCACACGAGGTCAATAAACGACCGCCCATCCGTGAATACCGCCACGAGCCGCAAAGACCTCCCCTCGCCGCGCTTTTCCATGCGCACTATCTTACCCCGCAGCTGTATGTACGACATAGTGTCCGTACACTCCGAAATCATGTAAAAACGGCTGCGGTCCACATATTTATACGGATAGCACGAGAGCAGGTCACTCACAGTCCTGACGGACATCTCGCCTATCAGCACCGCCGCCTTTTTCGGCCCAATCCCAGGTACATACTCTATACTCGTGGATAGATTCATCTGTTCTAACGTTACTCTACGCGAGCTATTTTAGCACCTATTGCGTTCAGCCGCGCCTCAATATTCTCATACCCACGGTCTATCTGGTCTATGTGGTCTATGCGGCTCACCCCGTCCGCGCTCATCGCAGCTATGAGCAACGCTATGCCGGCACGTATGTCGGGCGATGTCATATTGTTAGGTTTAAGGCATATATTATGGTCATGGCCGATTACTACCGCACGGTGCGGATCGCAAAGTATAATCTGAGCACCCATGTCTATCAGCTTGTCTACGAAAAAGAGCCTGCTCTCGAACATCTTCTGGTGTATGAGCACACTGCCGCGTGCCTGTGTCGCCACTACAAGCATGACGCTCAGAAGGTCAGGCGTAAGTCCCGGCCACGGCGCATCGGCCATGGTCAATATAGAGCCGTCGATGAACGACTCTATCTGATAGTGCTCCTGTGCCGGTATGAATATGTCATCGCCTCTCTGTTCGAGGCGTATACCCAGACGGCGGAACGAATCGGGAATGATGCCGAGGTTTTCATACGAGACATTGCTTATGGTCAGCTCACTCCTTGTCATTGCCGCCATACCGATGAAGCTGCCCACCTCAATCATGTCAGGCAACAACGTGTGCTCCGCCCCGTGAAGCGATTCAACTCCTGTGATAGTCAACAGATTAGAAGCTATCCCCTCTATCTTCGCCCCCATAGCCGTCAGCAGGCGGCAGAGCTGCTGTATGTACGGCTCACAGGCGGCATTGTATATGCGTGTGACCCCTTTGGCAAAGACGGCGGCCATGATGATATTGGCCGTACCTGTCACAGAAGCCTCGTCAAGGAGCATATTCACCCCCTTGAGTCCACCGGCTGAAGTTTTCAGTATGTACACTTTCTTCTGCCCGTCGTATGAGAAGTCAGCCCCGAGATTCTGTATTCCGATGAAATGAGTGTCAAGCCTTCTGCGGCCTATCTTGTCACCGCCCGGCTTGGCGTATGTCATACAACCCAACCTCGACAGCAGCGGCCCGATGAGCATCACCGAACCACGCAGGCGCGAACACTTTTCAAGAAAATCATCGCTCTCGATATACTTCTCGTCGAGCGACGAGGCCTCAAAAGAGTAACAGCCCTTCGACAGACACTCTACTTTCACCCCCATGGACTCAAGTAGAACGATAAGATTCTTTATATCAAGTATTTCAGGCACATTCTTCAATACCACCTTTTCCGAGGTCAGCACCGTAGCACATATCACTTGCAGAGCCTCGTTTTTAGCTCCTTGAGGCTCTATCGAGCCATGAAGGCGATAGCCGCCTTCCACCATAAATGTAGCCATAGCTTATATCTTTAATTTGTCCTACAATCCGTATCCTGTCACCAATCAGTCAAAACTCAAAAAACGTCGGTTTCATCGGCGTTTGCTCATCTCCATATCCATACTTAGATATAGTTCACCTCCGGATATAACTCCACATAAAACTTATCTTTCACGGCCTTTTTCACAATGGATGCAAGCTCTATCACATCTTCCGGCTTAGCATGACCTGTATTTACCAGCACGAGCGGCTGTTTCTCATAGACTGCTGCGCCTCCGACAGTCATCCCTTTCAGCCCGCACTGGTCAATCAGCCATGCTGCGGAAAGTTTGAACCCGTTCAACTCCTTCACTTTGAAGTGCGGCATCCCATAATACTGCTTAAGCAGAGCGGCACATCTCTCCTTGCTCACAACCGGATTTTTGAAAAAACTGCCAGCTGAGCCAATCTCCGATGGATCCGGCAATTTATAGTTACGGATGTCAAGTACAGCTTCCCTGACCATTAGAGGTGTGACATTATCCATACCATCAAACCGCTCTTTCAGTCCTGCATACTCCAACCGTGGCATCGGATGCTTGAAAAGACGGTAAATTACAGATGTAACTATATGCTTGTCTTTATATTTGTCCTTAAATATGGAATAACGGTAACCGTAACTGCAATGGGCATTTGAAAAATGGTGCTCATTTCCAGTCAGTATATCTATTGTCTCTACATGTTTTATCACTTCAGATACTTCAACCCCGTACGCACCTATATTTTGCACCGCCGAAGCACCGACTTCACCCGGTATGCCGGAAAGATTTTCTACACCCCACAGGCCGCGCTGAGACATATCGCGGCAAAAGTCATCCCATACGACACCCGAACCGACTTTTATGTCTATATAATCATCTGTCTCATTAATTGTTTCAATAAATTTCATAGCAGAATGAAGTACAACACCATGAAAATCACCTGTGAACAGCACATTACTACCAGCCCCAATATGAAAAATCCTTTTACCCCTGACCAATTTTGAATCCAATATTGACAAAAGTTGATCAACTGAATCATATTCTATATACAAATCAGACTTCACGTCCATTTTGAATGTGTTATGGCTCAAGAGAGAATGGTTTACAGATGTTATCATATTATTTGTCGTATTTATTGCAGTATTGTACATCATTGTTTTCCACAAAGATACTATTTTTTGTCTATCTTCTTAGCATTCTATATGAATAAATCATTACATTTGCCAATACATCAAGATATAACATGTACTATGTATAAAAAATTCAGAAGAGGATTTTTGCATGGCTTTGTATATGCATTCAGAGGTATTTCCGATGTATTCGGACACGAACGTAATATGAAGGTACATATTGTTTTTGTCTTACTTGTAATTATAGTAGGATTACTGTTCAATATAAAAAAAATGGAATGGGTCTCCATACTCATCTGTATTTCATCTGTGATATGTACCGAAATGGCTAACAGTGCAATAGAATTGCTTTCAGACAGAATCACGACAGAATATGACGAAACAATAAAAAGAGCAAAAGACATTTCAGCTGGGATGGTACTAATCTCTGCTATTATCTCAGCTATAATAGGTATAATTATTTTTTTTCCATATTTCATAAAACTCATATTGTCTTGTCTATAAACAGAATAATACACGGTGTTTCTGAGGTTCTTTTTCCAAGGTATTGCCTTATGTGCAGCCGTACTCTTTCATTAAATGAAAAATTAGTCTGCTCAGAGTGTATTATGAATCTGCCGTATGCCAGAATATCATCAGTATGCGATAATTTTCTCGAAGAGAAACTAAGATTAAAAATAAAGGTGGAAAGTGCAACGTCACTAATGATATATGACAAACGCGATAACAATCATAAACTCATATATTTGCTCAAATATCACAATAGATACGATATAGGAGTGACGCTAGGCGAAATGGGAGCATCTGAAATGATTGATTCGGGCAGATTTAATGGTATAGATATGATAATTCCTATACCTCTTCACAAAAAACGTCTGAAAAAAAGAGGATATAATCAGAGTATGGCGATAGCGGAAGGCTTATCCAAATGCATGAAAATACCGATAATAAATAATGCGGTATTTCGCCATGTAAATAACGAATCACAGACACACAAAGACAATAATCAGAGATGGTCTAATTCCGACAACATATTTACTGTCAAAGATAATTTACATCTTAACGGGAAACATATTCTGCTTGTAGATGATGTAATCACATCTGGGGCTACGATAACTGGTTGCGCTAAAGAAATAATGAGAAAGTACGATGTAAAGATATCAGTATTTTCACTTGCAACAGTACTATAAAAAAGATGCCCGCATAAGCGGGCATCCCATAAATGTTACTTTATTTATTTGTTATTTTACTATTGCAGCAAAATCAGCATTTTCTGCAAGAGAGATGAATTCTACATCCGATGCTGCTTTCGCCTTGTACTCAGCATTTTCTTCAATTGCCTTTTTCAGGTTATCAACTACACCCTTAGCATCGTTAGTGCGTGCACTTACAATCGCTTTCAGATAATAAGTCGTAGCATTAGGATTAGCTATATTATCAAGAATGTTGCGTGCAGCTGTGTTGTTTTTGTTGAGGATATTCGCAAGAGCAGCGTTGTTGGATTTGTTGTCAGCATAGAGGTCAACAGCTTTCTTATACTGTGCTTTCTGTATAGCGAGAACACCATTAGCATAGTCAAGTCCTTTGCCTACACCACCAGCATTACCAAAGAACTCTTCAGCCTTTGAAGTGTTGCCATTAGCAAGCTCAATTATACCATTATTGTAATTGACTGCCGGACATTTAGGAGCAAGTTCGAGTGCTTTCGCAAAGCAACGGCCTGCCTCTTTTACATTACCCTGCTCATATCTAACCATGCCAAGATTGTTGAAACCACGGGCTTCATTAGGATAGATTTCAGTCACTTTTGTATAAATCTCAGCTTTCTCATTGAGGTCTTTTTTGAGAGTTGCAGCATAAAGAAGCTCCTCTACATTAAGAGCCTTGGCGTTTACTTTAGCAATACTGTCTATCTCAGCGTCAGATTTACCTATCACATTAATAGTCAATGTCATTTTAGAACGACGGAGCTGAGGAAGTATCTCATCAGCTATAGTCTTGTATGCAACTGCGAGATTCTTTATCTCTTTCTCACGCTGTTCCGGATCAGAGTACATGGAAAGAACTTTGAGGATAACATCCTTGTCTTCAATGCTCGATGACTCTACAAGTTTTTGGAAACCTTCCCAGTCCTCAGCCGTAATCTTAGAATCGATGTCTATCTCAGCCTTGATTTTCTTCATCTCCCGCTCAATATACTTTGATGAAGCTTTTCCACGGTTGTTAGAAAGTTTCTCATTGAGTTCGAGAGTACCATCGGGCGAAGCATAAGAGGATATTTCCATGCTCTTAATCTCACGGTTAGTAGTGTCTTTCACTGACTTGATAGCCTTTGTGAGAGCAACTATACCATCAGTCTTAAGTTCAGAGTTACGGATTGTAGACTGGTTAATCAGATAACGTATCTCGGCATCCTGTTTCTCTTCGATTATGCGCTGGAACTTATCAGGAGTAATGGCTGCATTGAGGTCTCCTGTTCCCGGTTTTACAGAAACCAGAAGAGGAGTGATATTTACACCGTCAGCTACCTTTACCTCGGGCAGAGTGTACTCTTTCTTTCCATTAACCACAACACACTGCAAATAGAGCTCTGAACTTTCCATGCCGGGCTTGTAGTCAAACTTGGCAGTCTGCGAGTATTTGCCACCAACTTTATATTTGATAACCTGATCATTTCCTTTAACTTTTTCGCCCTGATAGGTTTTGGGCTGAGCTTTGATGACCTCACCGGTAAGTTTTGATTTCAGCACCGGAGTTACTGTCATGGTCATCTTTTTAGTGAAATACTTGTTCGGAAAAGTACCGTCAATTGTCACTTCAACCTTGCCGGCATGTTCTTCAAGCGGATTTACCGACACATTCAACCCGTCAATAAATTCTTTTGGCGGTTTACATGAAAATAACGTCAGCAGTACCACTGCCAAGGTTAAAAATAAACTCTTTCTTTTCATACTCTTTCTTATAATATTAAGTGAATAAATTTCCCGTTTATACATACCGTGGAACAACTGCAAATATACAAATCTTTTACATATAAATATTACCAATTCAACAATAAAATGTGTATTTTATTTTTCCAAGCTATAATTCTTTGATTATCAAAGTAATACTTTTATCATAGCAGTTTACGTCCACAGAATATAGGACTTTTCAATTATTAGAAAGTTTAAGCGGAAGAAGCGTTCAAAACAGGTCTATATGATATGTTGAGCCAACGGTAAAATTTGCCGATGACAAGCCTGAGCATAAGGAGAGGCTTGCTTGCAGTTAGGGCGAGAGTACGTGTTTTTAACCTTGATTTACATTTTAATCTTGCTCTTTTGGATGGACTTGCGATGACCATATTTATATATGTATCGGAGATTGGTCTGTCAAACCGAAATGACTTGCAGAATGTTCCGAGATTTTTAACTGACCGTGTTTTTATAAATTATTCATTGAGGTCAAAAATGAAATCCTATTATTATTCTGGCTGTAAGTTCTGTTGATAACTTTTATAAATGCTGATATATCAGCATGTTGTGCTGTAATATCATGTGTTGAAAATTAAGTATCGTTTTTTAGTCTGAAATGTTGTCCGTGTCATTTATGCGATTACCGTAAAAAAGATTTTGTCCGTTCAAAAGTTTGTATCCTATTTTTTGAAGAAAGTTTTCAACAGCATTATACACATGTTTATTCAGTGCTGTGGCGGAGTGATAGCTATGATTTTTTGAGTCTGTTCTTTATTTATGGCTATTACTTAGATTAATAGTGGTATTTATATTGTATTTTAATGTGATATATAGTATCTATAATATTGTATTTATGGTATATAGATAATTGTTTGTCGTATCTTAATACGATGTTTCCAGTTTATTAGTATATTTGCAGTTGGTTTAAACTGCTCTGTACTAATGTATGAAATGTGATTATGATGTCATAGTGGTAGGTGCCGGCCATGCGGGATGTGAGGCTGCCTGTGCGGCAGCCAATCTCGGTTCGCGTACATTGCTCATCACTATGGATATGAATAAGATAGCGCAGATGAGTTGTAATCCGGCGGTCGGGGGCATAGCGAAGGGGCAGATAGTAAGGGAGATTGATGCGCTCGGCGGTTATACGGGTATCGTTACTGACATGACTGCTATCCAGTTCCGTATGTTGAACATGAGCAAGGGACCTGCCATGTGGAGTCCGCGCGCGCAGAACGACCGTATGCAGTTCATAATTAAATGGAGGGAGATGCTTGACCGTGTGGTTAATCTCGATATATGGCAGGATACGGTGCTGTCTCTTATTATTGAGAATAAGGCTGTTGTCGGGGTCAGGACTTATATGGGGATTGAGTTCCGTGCGAAATCGGTTATTCTTACGGTAGGGACTTTCCTTAACGGGTTGATGCATGTGGGCAGGACAAAGATGGAGGGAGGCCGAATATCGGAACCTCCATCGTATGGAATAACTGAGCAGCTTTCTTCACTGGGTTTTGCCCATGACAGGATGAAGACGGGTACGCCTGCAAGAATAAACGGCAATTCTATTGATTTCAGCCGCATGCAGTGTCAAGACGGAGACGAGAGTTTTCATAAGTTTTCATATCTTGATTTCAAACCGAGACCTCTTCCGCAACGTCCATGCTGGATTACATATACTTCTTCTGCAACGCATGACATTCTCCGTTCAGGTCTTAAAGATTCGCCTTTGTATAATGGGCAGATTACGAGTATAGGTCCGCGATATTGTCCGAGCATCGAGACAAAGATTGTGACTTTTGCCGATAAGAAGCAGCATCAACTTTTTCTCGAACCAGAGGGAGTTGATTCACAGGAGTATTATGTGAACGGTTTTTCGTCGTCATTGCCGATAGATATACAGTTTGCTGCTTTGCGCACTGTTCCCGGACTTGAGAATATGCGGGCTTATCGTCCCGGTTATGCTATTGAATATGATTTTTTCGATCCAACGCAACTTAATCATACATTGGAGACAAAACTTGTTTCCAATCTTTTCTTCGCAGGGCAGATAAACGGTACGACAGGATATGAGGAAGCGGCAGGTCAAGGGTTGATTGCTGGAATAAATGCTCATATCAATTGTCATGGCGGTATTCCTTTTGTTTTGGGTCGCGATGAATCTTATATAGGTGTGCTAATTGATGATTTGGTGACAAAGGGTGTCGATGAGCCTTATCGTATGTTTACATCGAGGGCTGAGTATCGTATATTGCTGCGTCAGGATGATGCAGATATGCGTCTTACCGGTAAATCATACGAATTGGGTTTGGCAGACAGCGACAGGTATCGGCTGATGAAATCAAAATCTGAGTTTATTTCTGACTTTATAGCTTTTACAAAAGAGTATTCTATAAAGCCTGATGAGATAAACCCGTTTCTTGAAACGGTAGGTACTACTTCATTAAAACAACCGATAAAATTATATGATTTGATTTTACGTCCGCAGCTTAATATTTCCGTTTTGGAAAACTTTTTTCCTTTGCTAAAAGAAAAAGTTTCCTATTTTGAACAAACCCGAAGAGATGAAATTAAAGAGGCTGCCGAGATTTTGATAAAATATTCAGGGTATATCGAGCGAGAAAAACTTACAGTTGAAAAACTGCATAGATTAGAGCATATAGTTATAAGAAACGATTTTGATTATAATTCTGTTCAGTCCCTGTCAACAGAAGCTCGACAGAAGCTTTCAAAAATAAGGCCTCATACTATAGGACAAGCAAGCCGTATTCCCGGAGTTTCTCCTAATGATGTAAATGTTTTGCTTGTCTTGTTAGGTAGATGAATAATAAGTTCCACGTGGAACAAATAATATAAAGACGAATAATTATCATGACTGTTGAAGAAGTAAAGGCGAATATTCGCGATGTTATTGATTTTCCTATAAAAGGTATAGTCTTCAAGGATTTGACAACTGCATTCAAAAATCCTGAATGTATGAATTTTTTCGTGGATGAGATGTATGAGCATTATAAGGATTTAGGTGTGACAAAGGTGATAGGCATAGAGTCACGCGGTTTTATTGTAGCTCCTATCATTGCACATAAACTTGATATAGGATTTGTGCCTATAAGAAAAAAAGGTAAACTTCCAGCTGATACAGTTGAGATAAGTTATTCAAAAGAATATGGTGTTGATACGATACAAATTCATTCTGATTCTATCAACAGTGATGATGTTGTGCTTATTCATGACGATTTGCTCGCAACTGGAGGTACGATGAAAGCAGCATGTGAACTTGTAAGAAAGTTCGGCGTGAAAAAAATCTATGTGAATTTTCTCGTAGAACTTGATTTTCTGAAAGGACGGGAACTTTTTGAGAATGATGTAGAGGTATATTCTTTAATTCATTGTTGATGTTTTGATGTAAAAAGATATTTTGATGTCAGAGAGAATTGAAATATTGAAACAGAAAATTTCTGTACTCCCGGAAACACCGGGAGTTTATCAATATTTCAATAGCGGGGGAAAAATAATATATGTAGGCAAGGCGAAAAATCTAAAACGGCGTGTTTCTTCTTATTTCAATAAAAAACATGATTCTCCTAAGCTTAATGTACTTGTCAGAAATATATATGATTTGAAATATATTGTGGTTAAATCGGAGGAAGATGCACTGCTTCTCGAAAATAATCTGATTAAAAAGTATCAGCCACGATATAATGTATTGTTGAAAGACGGTAAAAGTTATCCATGGCTTTGCATTACACGGGAGATGTATCCGCGAGTATTCAAGACAAGAAATGTTGTTAAAGGTGCCGATTATTTTGGACCGTATTCATCAAGTTGGACTCTTGACGTGCTGATAGAACTTATACGTGAACTATACCCTGTACGTACATGTAAACTGTACATAACACCCGAATCAATCGAAAACGGAAAGTTTGACTTATGTCTTCAATATCATATAAAAAATTGTCTTGGTGTCTGTCGTGGATTGCAGAGTGTGGATGACTATCGGCGGATGATAGAAGAGATTAAGGAGATTGCACGCGGAAATAGTCATGCTGTGACTGATTATCTTATGACACAAATGAAGCAGTTATCTGCTGAATATCGTTTTGAAGAGGCACAAAAGATTAAAGAAAAGTATGATTCCATCGTAAAATATCAGTCAAAGACCATAATTACAACTGTAAGTGATGATAATCTTGATGTATTTTCTTATGATGATGATGAAGATGCTGCTTATGTCAATTTATTGAGGATTGCTAAAGGTGCTGTTGTGCAAGGTTTTACTATCGAATATAAGAAAAGCCTTGACGAGACACCTGAGGAGATACTTTCACTTGCCATAGTTGAATTGAGAGAAAGGCTTAAAAGCAGTTCGCATACTGTCGTATTGCCCTTTATGATTGATTTGCCATTGAAAAATATAGAATTGATCGTACCTCAACGCGGAGACAGAAAAAAACTTTTAGATTTGAGTTTACAGAATGTGCGGCAGTACAAGATTGACAAATATAAGCAAAGCGAGAAGCTGAACCCGGAACAGAGAACAACGAAACTACTTAAAGAGATTAAGGATAGGCTTCATTTGAAAAGGCTTCCAAAACATATAGAGTGTTTTGACAATTCTAATATATCTGGTACAGATGCCGTGGCCGCATGTGTGGTCTATAAAAATGCGAAACCATCGAAGAAAGATTACCGTAAATATATAATAAAAACCGTAGTCGGTCCAGATGATTATGCTTCAATGCAAGAGGTGGTGAGGCGCCGGTATAGCCGTATGGTTAATGAGGGTACACCTTTACCTGACCTTATAATTACTGACGGTGGAAAGGGTCAGATGGGTGTTGTCAGTCAAGTTGTACATGGAGAATTAGGTCTGGATGTAGAGATAGCCGGCTTGGCAAAGGATGATAAACATAGGACTAGTGAGGTGCTTATTGGAGTCCCGCCTGTGTCTGTCGGACTTAAACCTACTGAAATGCTGTTTAATTTTTTAGCCTCAATGCAAGATGAAGTTCACAGATTTGCCATAACATTTCATCGGGACAGACGTTCAAAGTCACAAATACATTCTGAACTAGATACAATTGCCGGAATAGGAGAAAAGACTAAATCTGAGCTTTTGAAAGCTTTCAAGTCTCTCAAGCGTGTCTCCTCTGCCTCAGAAGATGAACTTCAAAAAGTAATAGGAAAGCATAGAGGCTCAATAGTTTACCATTATTTTAAAGATAAAATTAAGCCCTGAGAATCGCATAGTTTTTATCGGCTTTATTCCTTGGTTTGTTCTGTGTGATTGTAGAGTGTGAAAATTTATTGCTATTTTAATTTACAATTGCTATATGAAAAAAGTTTTGGCCATATTATCTGTATCCTTTGTCTTATGCTTATTGTTTTCATCGTGCGTAAGCAATGTTGTGCCGGATTCTAAAATCACGGTGGGTGTCTATATAGATTCCATTCCTGAAAACAGACAATTGTCTATTGATATATATTTAGATGACGAGAAAAAAGGAGAAAACATAATAGTGAGTGAAGAAAATAATCATAAGAAAATATTCAGTTGTGCTGGTGAAGATATATCTTTTTATGATTCACTGGTTGTCAGAGGTTCTTTTTCAAATGGAGAAATAATCGAAGGTTTTAGAATTGTACATTATATGTCAGATAGTATTCTGGTATATGATTTCAATGAACATGGTTTTCTAAAAATAGATACTCTCGGAATAATACCATATTATCATTATGTACAATATACTAATGATAGTACTGCTGTAAAATAGATAAAAGTAGAATTATGAATCTGTTTTATGGTGATGATATACATCTGATTAAGGGCGATATGAAAAATTCTGTCGCTGCAACGATAGGTTTTTTCGATGGTCTCCATATAGGTCACAGGTATTTAATAGAGCGGCTTGTTTCTATTTCGAAAGATCATGGTTATGAGAGTATGGTTGTAACTTTTTCTAATCATCCACGAATGATTTTCTACCCTGAAAATGATATTAAATTATTATCTACAGGTGAAGAAAAGCGTAATATGATAGCTGATTATGGTGTAGATTATTGCCTTATGTTGAAATTTACGCAAAAGCTGGCCTTGATGACATCTGAACAGTTTATAAAGATATTAGCTGAAAAGTTCCACGTGAAACTGTTGCTGGTAGGGTATGACCACCATTTCGGTAGTGATGTGAATTCGGAATATGACGATTATAAGCGATATGGCTTGATGTACGGTGTAGAAGTATTGCGTATGAAACCGGTTGTGGAGAATGGGCTTACGGTAAGTTCATCAAAAATCAGAAAAGCGTTAATGGCTGGAGATATAGTCTTAGCTAATAGTATGTTAGGTTATAGATATAGTGTTACTGGACATGTTGTCAAGGGCAACCAGATAGGCAGAAGCATAGGTTTTCCTACGGCAAATCTTTATGTGGACAGCGAGAAATTACCTCCTAAAAGTGGTGTATATGCTGTATGGGCGGAGGTTTGTGGATCTGTTTATCCGGGTATGATGAACATTGGGTCACGCCCGACAGTAGGAGGAGATAAGGTGACATTTGAAGTTAATATTATAGATTATCAAGGAGATATTTATGGTGAGTCTATTTGTATTTCATTTGTTGCTTTTATAAGAGATGAGATAAAGTTCGGAAGTCTCGATTTTCTAAGACAACAGATTGCGAAGGATAAAGAGCAGGTTATAAGTATATTATTTAATTGAATAAAGATATAATGAGGAGTTTTAGAATAGAAAGCAGAGCAGTGATGGAGGAGATAATCAAGGAATGCAAATCGTGTACGGTAAGCATGGCTGACGGTGATGAACCGTACTGCATACCTATGTCATTTGTTTATAATGATGGAAAAGTGTATCTCCATTCTGGCAAAGAGGGGAAGAAATATGACATACTTTGCAGAAACAATAGAGTTTGTATAGCATGGTCTATTATAATGAAAGATGTTAATTATCAGGATAAAGAGATAGGATGCAGTTATTTTATGCAGTGTAAAAGTGTGCTGGCGCGAGGGAGAGTGAAGTTTATAGATGACGATGATTTGGAACGTAAACGCGAAATATTGGATTTATATATGTCTTCATTTGTGAATTATAAAGTGAAATATAGTGACCCTGCTGTACATAGTGTGCTTATATGGGAAGTATATATAGAGGAGATGAGCGGTAAATATATCGGATATAAGCCAGATAACAAGAAGTGATGATTTTTTGCATTCAAATTCTTGCGGAATGTAGAAAAAGATGTACCTTTGCACCTGCAAAAAGAACTGCGGAAATAGCTCAGTTGGTAGAGCACAACCTTGCCAAGGTTGGGGTCGCGGGTTCGAGTCCCGTTTTCCGCTCTGAGTCGGAGCGGCAATCAGCGCACTGAGTAGATAGAGTCTACTGCCCGAATGGTGGAATGGTAGACACGAAGGACTTAAAATCCTTTGGCCATTGCGGCTGTGCGGGTTCGAGTCCCGCTTCGGGTACAAGTTAGTGTTGACAATCTTTATGATTGTCAACACTATTTTTTATGTGCCGGAAAGTCAATTATATCACGCTTTCTTCCATCCTTTTACTACAAAATATGTTCCCACGATGAC
>CALUOH010000002.1 GCA_944322025.1 uncultured Bacteroidales bacterium
CGTACTCGCGCACTACCGCCAGTTTAAAGGAGATGCTGTAGTGTTTCTCTGCACGCTTAACGTACTTGTTCCCTGTATGTTCCATTGTCTTGCTTTTTTAGTTGTAACGCTATTTTAGGACTAGACAGCATGCTGAATATGGGGAGTGCTTATAGGACTGTTATAGATGCCTCAGGCACTACCGATTTCGCCGTTCTAATCGCTACCTCTTCTCAACCTAATCCTCGCTGTCTAATTGACAACATCACTATTCATGGCGGCAATACTAGTGAAGGTTCTGCAATAGAGATTATAGGTTACGGTGAAGTAACATTTTCCCGTTGCCGGATTGAGCAGACTTACAGCCCGGGAAACCTTATCTTTGCAGAGGAACTGGATGAAGGCAATGTGTGCGTATCGTTCATAAACTGTGTCATTGCCGACAACACGGCCGACCGCAGCATCTTCGAGGCATATAAAAGCTTCCGCATCATTAACTCCACTCTGGCAAACAACTATGCCCCGGTACTGTTTGAAGAAGGATTTAGAGGCGGGGAACCGGATATGTTCCTCGAAATACAGAACAGCATAATTTATAACACAGTTCCTTACAGTATTGCAAACTATCCTATAAACGTCTCATACTCCGTACTCGATGATATAGGTGATATGGTAGACATGGGTACTAACGTAATAGGAGCAGATCCGGAATTCATGGGTATGCCTGATAATCCCTACCAATGTATGCCCGGTTCTATCGTTGAAGGAGTAGGCAATATAGCAGCCATAAATGCTTATAGTCTATTCTGTCGAAACCAAGATATCATAGGACAGAATCGGACTGTATTTGGAGTCAAACTTGATGCTGGGGCATACCAGAGCCAGACACCGCCCATGATGCGCTCCCCCGAAAATTCCTCTTCAGGACAAGGGGAGGCTGATGCCATGTCGGGAAACATATCAGTCTATCCGACAAGGCTGACTTCCGGAGAAACGCTCTATCTCGAACAGGACGGCTCTGTCGGCTACACCGTAAGGCTATTCAATACAGGTGGGACAGAAGTACTTTCCCGTGACTTCTCTTCTTCTGTCGAGACTTTGTCGCTCTCCTTGCCTTCCGGCTTGTACATCGTTATGATATACGATGCCGATGGGAGCATCGTACATCGCGACAAGATTATCGTAATCTGACTCTATGTCTAACATACAGGGCGAAAGCTGTATTTCGTACAGCTTTCGCCCTTAAAACTCTTATCCTTATGAAACGCACATTCTTGACCATCGCCATCACCCTCATCGCCTCCGTCATCGCCCTCGCCGCAGTCGGCGACACCATCACCGTATCCGATGCCCGCTATGCCATAACGTCCGACAGCACCCTCACTCTGTGTAAAATCCTCGAAGCCCCGCGCATCGTCATCCCCGACTCCATCGTGCATGACGGCACTGCCTACGCCGTCACCGCCATCGCCGACGGCTTCCACTCCCTCTACCCCGACAGCGGCCACATAGAGAAAATCGACTTCTCACGCGCAGTGCATATCACGTCCTTTCCCCAATCTGCACGTTTAACCGTCACCACAATCGACTCTCTAACGCTTCCTCCTCACATCACATCATTAGGACGGTTCTACACCTACGATATAGAGCATGCTACTAAGCTTGGCATAAACCGTCTTTTCACCTCCGGCTCATCACGGCTTCATCTCGAAGACTTCTGTTTTGAAGGTTATTATCCATTAAAAGAAATCGATTTAGGTTCGTCTATTGTGGACACCATACCGCTGCGTGCTTTCGAGTGGTGCTATTCTCTTGAAAAAGTCTCCTTGCCCAAGTCTCTCAAAGTCATATTTCGCCATGCTTTCAACGACTGCTACTCTCTACGTGAACTGACACTGCCGCCGTCATTGCTGCTTCTTGACTGGCTGAGCCTTTCCAATACAGGATTGCTGTCTCTTCATATCCCAGCCAGTACATATCTGTTCAGTCAAGGTTCTTACATCGGCAGTTTACAGACATTTACATATTCAAATATACATCTTTCTCACTATAATATTGATATTAAAAATCCATATTACAAGTCTTCTGACGGTGTAATATTCTCTAAAAGTGGACGTTCTCTGCTATATGCGCCTATCGCTTCGCATACCGGCCACTACACAGTTCCTGATGATGTCGACTCTATCATGACAGCCTCATTTTTGGGTGCTATATACAGATACCGGTCGATTGAAGACGACACCATTGAAAAGTTCGATACGCTAAATATAATTAGGCACATTACATTTTCTCCACAACTGAGATATTTGGGGTTCGAGTCGTTCCACTACTCTTTCGTTGAGACGCTTGAAAATTTTGGCTCTACTGCTGTCAGCAACATACCGAGGAACTGTTTCGCATGTTCCGACCTAAACGGGATTGAACTGCCCATAGAACTATCATCTATTGAAGAAGGTGCTTTCTCCTCCTGTTCCCGTCTCGACAGCGTCCGCTTCCTCGGCAGTGTGGTGAGTTACATAGGACAATCTGCCTTTGCCAACTGCACATCCCTCGACACCCTCGACCTCTCCGCACAGACGCGCCTCCGTACCGTCAGCGCATCCCTATGTTCAGGCTGTACATCCCTCCGCTCCGTCCGCCTCCCCACATCCATCGACTCCATCGCCTCAGGAGCATTCTCCGACTGCGTCTCCCTCGCCGGGATTGAAGTCCCAATCCTCGACCCCATAGCGATAGACGAAAGCGTATTCTCCGGTGTCGACAAGTCCCGCTGCACCCTCATTGTCCCAGCCCCGTCCGTAGAGAAGTACCGCGCCGCACCCGTCTGGCGCGACTTCCTCAACATCGCCTCCGGCGACCTCCTCACCCTCACAGTCCTCTCCGCCGACTCCACCATGGGCAGCGTCCGGGGCTCCGGGGTCTACACCCTTGGCGAAGAGGCATTCGTCGCCGCCTCTCCCGCCAAAGGATACAAGCTCACAGGATGGAGCGACGCGCCGTCATCCGCCGACCGCGCACGCCTCATAACACTCACCTCCGACAGCACCATAACCGCGCACTTCGCCTTCGACCCCGACTACGAGTACCGCGTCTCCGTCCGCACTGCCAACCGCTCAATGGGCAGCGTATCCCCCACTCTGGAATATGCCCGCTTCGGCGACACCGTCACCATAACCGCCACACCCCTCGACGGCCACCGCTTCACCCACTGGAGCGACGGCGCGACGGCGAACCCCTACGTGCTGACCGTCACATGTGACACCACAGTGACAGCGCACTTCGAGCCGTACACCGCTCCCCTCTTCACCATCTCCGTCTCCTCCGCAGACACCATCATGGGTCTCGCCACGGGCGGCGGGACATTCCGCTCCGGTGAGACCGCCCTGCTCACAGCCCTGCCCAAGCAGGGCTATGCCTTCACCCTCTGGGAAGACGGCGCGGGCAACTCATTCTCCGACAACCCCCTCTCCGTCACAGTCCTGTCCGACAGCACATTCACAGCCCTCTTCCACCCCGACGGAACAGGCCTCGACCCCGTGGCCGACGGCGTAACCATCTCCCTCTCCCCCGACGGCACGCTCCTCATCTCCGGACACCACGGCGGGCACATGGCTCTGCACACAGCCTCCGGCCAGCTCATCTACCGCGGCCCCGTCCGCCCCATACACCTCCCCCGCCCGGGGGTCTACCTCCTAACCCTCGGCTCCCGCACCTACAAGCTCCTCCGCTAATAAAAGAAGAGGCAGGATGATGTGAGCATCATCCTGCCTCTTCTTTACTATATCCCCGCCCGCGTAGCGGGAAGAGATATACTCCCAACCTGCCTCCTTTCCGCAATATATCTCACAGCGAAAAAGCCATACTTACCGGCGGCACTGCCAAACGGCGCTCTGCCGCTGCTTGGGCGAAGCCTCTCCCATTACACTGGAGGCTCCACAATGGGAAAAACTCTTCCCTCTTCTCCTCACTTTATCATATTCACAAGACAGTCTATCGCCTCGTCCATGCCGTTCGGGTACTTGCCCCCCGCCGTCGCCATAAACGCCTGTCCGCCGCCTCCGCCTTGGATATACTTCGCCGCCTCACGAACCATCTTACCCGCGTTATAGCCCGCATCTACCATCGGCTGGCTCAGGAACACCGTCAGCGACGGCTTCCCCTCATACACCATACCGCCCACAAACATGAACTTCACGTCCGTGAACTTGCCCCTGAAAAACGGCACTATCGACTTGTACATATCCGGCGATTCGCTCCCCGTATGCCTTATCACCTTCACACCGTTTATCTCCTCTGCCCTTTGCAGCATGCTCTCGCGCATCTGCATCGCCCTCTCCTGCATGAAGTTCTCCACCTTCTTCCTCAGGTCCGCGCTCTCCTCTATGTTCTTCTTTATGGCGGCCACCACGTCCGGCACATTGTTGAACAACGCCTTCACCGCACCCTCCATATCCTGCATATCGTCCATCAGCGTCTCCGCGCACTCCCCCGTGACGGCCTCTATCCTCCTCACGCCTGCGGCTATCGAGCTCTCCGACACTATCCTGAAAAGCCCTATGTTGCCCGTCGCGCTCACATGCGTGCCGCCGCACAGCTCCACCGACGAGCCGTAGCGCACCACCCGCACACTCTCGCCGTACTTCTCCCCGAACAGAGCCATAGCCCCCATCGCCTTCGCCTCCGCTATCGGCATATCCCGGCACTCGTCCAGCGCGATGTTCTCCCTTATCTTCCTGTTCACCGCGTGCTCCACCTTCCGCAGCTCCTCCGGTGTGACCTTCTGGAAATGCGAGAAGTCGAAGCGCAGGGCCTCCGGGCTTACATACGACCCCTTCTGCTCCACATGCGTCCCCAGCAGCTCCCGCAGGGTCTCGTGCAGCAGGTGCGTAGCCGTGTGGTTCGCCTCGCACGCGCGCCGCTTCTCCCCGTTAACCTTCGCGAGCAACGGCATCGTCACATCCGCAGGCAACTTCCTGAGTATATGCACGGGCAGATTGTTCTCCCTCTTCGTGTCCACCACATCCACGCTCTCTCCGTTCTCGGCTATAAGCCAGCCCGTGTCCCCCACTTGGCCGCCCATCTCAGCATAGAACGGCGTACGGTCCATCACCACTTGGAAAAACTCCTTCCCCTTCTGCGCCATCTTCCTGTACCTCAATATTTGCGCCTCGCACTGCAACACGTCATAGCCCACAAACTCCGTCTCCCCTTCTCTCAGCGTAACCCAGTCGCCCGTCTCCACCGACGCGGCGTGTCTCGCCCTCTCCCTCTGCTTCCTCATCTCGGTGTTGAAGTCATCCACATTGAGCGTCAGCCCGTTCTCTTTCAGTATAAGCTCCGTCAGGTCGAGCGGGAAGCCGTATGTATCATACAGCGTAAATGCGTCCACACCACTTATCTCCTTGTGCCCCACCGCCTTCGCGTCAGCCATCACCTTGTCCAGCAGCCTTATCCCCGTCTCCAGTGTCCGCAGGAATGCCTCCTCCTCCTCCTTCGTCACCTTCTCTATCAGCGTCCTCTGCTCCTTTATCTCCGGGTACGCCTCGCCCATATTCTCTATCAGCGCGGGCACAAGCCTGTAAATGAACGCCTGCCTCTGCCCGAGGAACGTATAGCCGTACCTAACCGCCCGCCGCAGTATACGCCTTATCACATAGCCCGCCTTCGCGTTCGACGGCAGCTGACCGTCAGCTATGGCAAACGCTATCGTCCTCAGATGGTCGGCCACAACCCTCATCGCCACATCCGTCCTCTCATCCTTGCCATACTCGCACCCGCACGTCTCACCCACTGCCCTCAGCAGCGGCTGGAACACATCCGTATCATAGTTCGAATGCTTCCCCTGCACAGCCATGCAAAGCCTCTCGAAGCCCATCCCCGTATCAATCACCTTGTTCGGCAGCGGTTCGAGACTCCCGTCAGCCTTCCTGTTATACTGCATGAACACATTGTTCCATATCTCTATCACCTGCGGGTTATCCTTGTTCACAAGCTCACGCCCGTCCACCTTCTTCCTCTCCTCCTCGCTCCTCAGGTCTATGTGTATCTCCGAGCAAGGCCCGCACGGCCCCGTGTCGCCCATCTCCCAGAAGTTGTCATGCTTGTTCCCGTCTATTATCCTCTCCTTCGCGATATACTGCGCCCATATCTCAGCCGCCTCATTGTCGCGTTCCAGCCCCTCCGCCGGCGCGCCCTCGAACACGGTGACATACAGCCTATCCTTCTCCAGCTTGAGCACCTCCGTCAGATACTCCCACGCCCACGCTATCGCCTCCTTCTTGAAATAGTCCCCGAAACTCCAGTTTCCCAGCATCTCGAACATCGTGTGGTGATACGTGTCGTGTCCCACCTCCTCGAGGTCATTATGCTTGCCGCTCACCCTCAGGCACTTCTGCGAATCCGCCACCCTCGGGTACTTTATGGGGTCATTCCCCAGTATGATATTCTTGAACTGGTTCATCCCGGCGTTCGTGAACATCAGCGTCGGGTCATCCTTCACCACCATCGGTGCCGACGGCACAATCTTGTGTCCCTTCCCCGCGAAAAAGTCAAGGAACGACTGCCGTATCTCCTTAGAAGTCATCATAATATTATCTCGTCTTTTACCTGTTGTATCCTCTCTCAGCCCCCGTCCGCTCCTGACATTGCCGTATGCCCGGACGGCGGGGATGCGTCGCCGTCCCCCAGCTTGCATGACAGCACTGACCTGCCCCCAAAGCGGCTCACCTCACTGCCCGCCCGCGTCTGACGTGCGATAGCGCAAAGTTAGTGAAAAATCTGCTTGCATCATCCCCCATCGCCATAAAAATCTACCCCCGACCCCACCTTGTTAATCAAGGTTAAAAACACGTACTCTCGCGCCAGCAGCAGGCCAGCCCTAAGCCAGCCCCTCCGAAACTCCTCCCTATCCCATCCACACCCCAAACGCAAACAAAGGTTAAAAAGCCGTACTCTCAAGCCAGCAGCTATGGACACCATACGGAGCCTCTCCCCACCCTCTCCGCGCCCCATCCCCTCCGCCCCTTTCCCACCTCCCGGAAAATCGCTAACTTTGCACATCAGACATAACAGACAACAACACGTATGAACAACACCCTGCTCGACAAGCTCGACGGCCTCTCCGCCCGTTTCGAGGAAGTATCCACCCTCATCACCGACCCGGCGGTCATAGCCGACATGAAGCGGTTCGTCAAGCTCAACAAGGAATACAGCGAACTCGAACGCATCCTCGCCCGCCGCGACGAATACCGCCGCACGCTCAACAACATAGCCGAGGCCAAAGAGCTGCTCGCCACCGAGAGTGACCCCGGGCTGCGCGAAATGGCGAAAGCCGAAATCGAGGAACTCGAACCACGTGTCGCCCCACTCGAAGAGGAAATCAAGCTCCTGCTCATCCCCGCCGACCCCGAGGACTCCAAAAACTGCACAATGGAAATACGCGGCGGCACCGGCGGCGACGAGGCTGCCATCTTCGCCGGCGACCTCTTCCGCATGTACACCAAATACTGCGAATCCAAAGGTTGGCAGACCGAAGTGACATCCCTCACCGAAGGCGCGGCAGGCGGATACAAGGAAATAATATTCAATGTCACAGGCGACTCCCCCTACGGCACTCTCAAATACGAGTCGGGCGTACACCGCGTACAGCGCGTCCCCGCCACCGAGACACAGGGGCGCGTCCACACATCCGCCGCCACAGTAGCCGTACTCCCCGAAGCCGAAGAGGTAGACGTGGAAATCAACCCCGCCGACCTCGAATTCCAGACCGCACGCTCCTCCGGCGCGGGCGGACAGAACGTCAACAAGGTAGAGACCAAAGTACAGCTCACGCACAAGCCCACGGGCATCATGATACAGTGTCAGGTAGCCCGCTCACAGCTAGCCAACAAAGAAATGGCACTCCAGATGCTCCGCAACAAGCTATACGACATAAAGTTGCAGGAGCACCTCTCTGCCATATCATCCCGCCGCAAGACAATGGTCTCCACCGGCGACCGCTCCGCCAAGATACGCACATACAACTATCCGCAGGGGCGCATCACCGACCACCGCATAAACTACACGGTCTACAACCTCGCCGCCTTCATGAACGGCGACATACAAGACTGCATCGACCACCTCATCGTCGCCGAAAACGCCGAACGCCTCAAAGAATCCGAACTCTGATCCCTCCCCCACAAACCAAAAACGGCGGCTATGCCTGATGTCAGCATAGCCGCCGTTTTCTAATACAAGGCATTCCGCCCTCCTACCGCTCTTCCCCGACCGATTTACAGTAGGCCTCAATCTCGTTCCTCAGATTCTTCACCATTGTCCCCAGCATAAATCTCCTGAATATCCCCATATCTTTCTTCTCCCGTGTCGCCACCAGAGCCTTGATATACTCCTCCTTATCCTCCTGCAATATCTTTGTTGGTATTAGTCCGAACTCAAATTGCAACTGGTTCATTAGCAGACGCGCCATCCTGCCGTTCCCGTCAGCCCAAGGGTGTATGGTGACCAGATTATAATGGGCATCAAAACTCAATTCATACAGTTGCTCCATATTCTTATGGGCATAATCCTTCCGCCCCTCATTCAGTGCCTCGCACAGTGCGGACAGCTTGGCCGGCACTTTATTGTAATTCATATATGACTTTCCCCCTATCCCGGCCGTCACATTCAACAGACGCAAATCCCCGTTCATAGAAGAAAAGTCACCCAATGCTGTCCTATACTCCTTGCCCGTGTTCTTCATGACCATTGCTGACAACGTTTTCAACATATCTATGGTTATAGGGGCATGTGTCCGCGCAAACTCTATCGACTTCTCGTATGCGCGTTTCAGGTCAAGGTTCATGTTCTGCTCCTCTATGCTCTTGCCTTTCAGTCCTATGCCTTGGTCAAACATTATCTGGTTCTCCAGTTCCGTTATTGTCGACCCTTCAATGGCAGTCGAATGTGTGACAAGCGAATACAGATAGAATTTCTCATAATCTATCTGTTGGTCAATCCCCAATGCGCGGTATCGTGCCACGACTGTTTCAAGTTCTCTTTCCATATCTCAAAACCTCCTCTCTATCTCTTTGTCCGTCAGCACGGAGACTATCACCTTGCCGTCCGGCGTAAGGTTAGGGTTCGTCGATGCGAACAGCCTCCCCACCAGTGCCGTCCTCTCGTCCTGAGTGAGCTCTCTCTTCATCCGCGCCGACGACGCCGACCGTGACAGCGACTCCGCCATAAGCTCCTGCAACTCCGCCTTCACGTCGCCCCCGCGCTCTTTCACGCACAGCAGCATATCCTCCAGCACCTTGATAATGTCCGAACTCTCGGACAACTGCGCCGGCACCGCGTCTATCGAGTACATCCGCTTGCCGAACGGCGACAGCTCGAACCCTATCGAGTTAAGGTCAGGCTCAATCTCCGTGAACAGGCAGTAGTCGTCCGCCGAAAGCTCCAGCACCTCAGGGAAAAGCAGCTTCTGCGCCACGCCTGTATGTGCGCCGAACTGCACCATCATCTCGTCATACATCACCCTCTGCATGGCCCTCTGCATGTCTATGAACGCCAGTCCCGACTTCATCGCCGCGCACAGGAAACGCCCCTTGTACACGAACATGTCGCCGTATCCGCTCTCTCTCTCCTCGTCAAACAGCCGTCCTTGACTCGCCTCGCCGCCGCTCATCTCCGTGATTGTGAATGGCATATCGACCTCCGCGCCGCCCCTGATGCTCTCGCGCCCCTTGTCCCTTTCGAGACCGTCAAACATGTCGCGCCACCTCCTCACTTGGCTGCGCGGCTCTTCGTCCCTGAACGGGTTGTACGACGGGTCATACTCCACCCTCGGCTGCTGCGGCACATAGCCCGCCTGCGCCACGGGTATATCTATCTGCCCCTCCGTATTGAAGTCTATCGACGGCGTGACATTGAACTTCCCCAACGCCTCCTTCACCGCCACCGACAGTATGCTCCATATCTCCTTCTCGTTCTCGAACTTTATCTCCGTCTTGGTCGGGTGTATGTTCACGTCTATCGTCGCCGGATCCACTTCCAGCGACAGGAAAAACATGGGCGTCACCTCCCCCGGCAGCATACGCTCATACGCTTGCAGCACGGCGCGCCGGAAATACGGATGGCACATATACCGCCCGTTGGCGAAAAAGAACTGCGGTGCGCTCTTGGTTGCCGCCTCCGGCGTCCCCACAAAACCCGTTATCTTGACTATCACCGTCTCCGCATCCACCTGCAACAGGTGCTGCGCCACATTCCGGCTCTTCTTCCCTATCACGGACACTATGCGCTGCTTGAACGTCCCCTGCGGAGCGTCATACACCGTGTCACCCCCGTTATACAGCGTGAACGCCACATCCGGGTGCGCCAGCATCACCCTCTGCATCTCCTGCACTATGTTCCTCATCTCCGTCTCGTCCGATTTGAGGAACTTCCGCCGCGCCGGAACATTGAAAAACAGGTTGTTCACCGTAAACGATGTCCCCACCGCGCACTGCACAGGCTCCTGCCTCTCCACCTTCGACCCCGCTATCTCTATCTCCGTCCCCACCTCGTCCTCCTCGCGCCGCGTCCGCACCTCCACCTGAGCCACAGCTGCTATCGACGCAAGTGCCTCGCCCCTGAACCCCATCGTATGAAGCGCGAAAAGGTCTTGAGCCTCACGTATCTTCGATGTCGCATGACGCTCGAACGCCATCCGCGCGTCCGTCCCCGACATGCCCTTCCCGTCGTCTATCACCTGTATCGATGTCCGCCCCGCACCCTTGATGATGACACTCACATGCCGCGCCCCTGCGTCCACTGAGTTCTCCACAAGCTCCTTCACCACAGAAGCCGGCCGCTGTATCACCTCGCCCGCCGCTATCTGGTTCGCCACCGAGTCCGGCAGCAGATGGATTATATCGCTCATATCCCGAATAAAACAAGACTTGAAAAGCCGGCACGCACCGCCCCTCTTGGGACGCACTTCACCGGCTCTTCACAATACTAGTAATAATATCTGTAATCTAACTCTCTACACCCCCTTCTCACAGCGAAAGAAAATCGCCGCTTGTCACATACAGCAGATATGCCGCAACCAGCAGTGCGCCTATGATAATCAGCAGACGCACATTCGCGTTACGCCGCTCACGCCTCGCCTCCGCCGGATCCTTCACATCGCCCCCCTCACGCAACTTCCTGAACGTGCCGCGCTTGATACTTGTATGGAACTTACCGTCTTCCGGCGGCAGCCCGAGCTCCTTCCTCACACGCTCCTCCCTCTCCTTGCGCTCATCCGCCTCCGGATCCCAGTATATCGGCTTATGCACAAAACGTCTCGGCTTCGGAGTCCTGAAAAAATATATCCTCATGCTTCCATCATTTATTTACCGTCACACATACCTCTCACCGTACTTCTCCCCAACATCATTCACAAACTGGCGTATCCTCGCCTCATCATCCTTCTTGCAGATAAGCAGCACATCACCCTCCTCCGCTATCAGATACCCCTCCAGACCGTCCACCACAGCCAGCCTCCCCTTCGGCAACACCACAATATTATCTTTCCCCCCATATATATTCGCCTCGCATTTGAGCACCGCATTCCCCTGCGCATCCTTCTCCGACAGCTCATACAGCGAACTCCACGTACCAAGGTCACTCCATCCGAAATCAGCCATCATCACATACACGTTCGACGCCTTCTCCATAATCCCGTAGTCAATCGAAATATTCGGGCACAGCGGATACACGAGGTCAATAAACCTCTGCTCCCTCTCCGTATTATAATACTCCCTCCCCGCCTCAAACTTCTCCGCCACATCCGGCAGCAGCGTCTCAAATGCCTTCACCACCACATCGGCCCTCCACAGAAACATCCCCGAATTCCAGTAAAACTCACCGCTCTCATAGAAAATCCTCGCCATCTCCGCATTCGGCTTCTCCGTGAACGTCTTCACCTTGCGCAGCTCGCCGCCCCCCGTGCCGACCTGAATATACCCGTATCCCGTCTCCGGCCGCGTAGGCCTCATCCCAAGGGTCAATATCGACTCATTCAGGCTCACAAACCGCAGACCCTCCTTCACCACCCTCACATACTCCCCCTCATTCGTTATCAGATGGTCCGACGGCACCACTATGATATTAGCCCTCTCGTTCAGCCCCATTATCTTATACGTCGCATACGCTATGCACGGTGCCGTATTCCTCCTCATCGGCTCCAGAAGCACCTGATTCTCCGACAGCTCCGGCAGCTGCTCCATTATCATCCCCTTATACAGCTTATTCGTCACCACATACACATTCTCCACCGGCACAACATCCCTGAAACGCTCAAACGTCATTCGCAGCAGCGACTTCCCCGTACCGAAAAAGTCCAGAAACTGCTTCGGCCTCTCATTCCTGCTGAAAGGCCAGAAACGGCTGCCCACCCCTCCGGCCATTATCACGCAATAATTATTCTTCATACTAAGCACCTGATTATCACAAAGATTATGCACACTCATTATGCCCCGCTAAGATAACGCTTTTATTTCTTATACGCAAGCCTCCACAACCCCGCTACAAAGCGAGGTTTCATAAGACATAGACTTATCAACGCTTTTAACTTCTGTAGACTTTCCTATGGCGATAATATTATAAGTGCTTATCGGTTCTTGAACAGTGACACGACCGGTTGGATAAACTGCTCGATAAGCCTCATGTCCTCAGTTATTATCTCTCCTGTTCCGTCCATCCTCTGTATGAACGGTAGATTCTTCCCGTATGTGGATTTCAGTCCGTCAGGGAACTCCACCTCTACGGCATAGGCCACTGTCGTGCCGCCTTGTGTCTGCACCTCCTCTGGCACTGCCGATATCGCGCTTATGCTACCCCTGAGCACACCGTATTCCATATAGGGGAAACCGTTCAGCCTGACGTTGACCGTCTGCCCTGCGGCTATCTTGCCGAACCCGGCCGACGGAACCTGCATCCGCCCGACCACACGGAGAGCAGTGTCAGGCGTGACCGATGCCACCACATCGCCCACGGTTATATGTTCGCCCCCTCGCCCCCGTCCGTGCAGGGAGACAGTGCCGTCCGCCGGAGCCACTATGGCGTATGTCTCCATCCACTGCGCGGCCTGAGCCAGGAACTGCTGCCGCAACTGCCCTATCGTGCGGCGGTACTCCGCCATCTCGTTCTCCTCCTCCATCGTCAGCTCTACAAGCTGTTGCCGTGTCTGCAATATCGTCAGCTCGGTCGCCGTCAGCGTCGCCTCGAAACCCGCGCTGCTGCTCTGTTTGGCTATGTAGTTCTGTGTCGATATCTCATAGTCCGCATCAGACAGCACTCCTTTCTCCCTCAATATGGAGTCACGCCTCAGTGCGCTCACCCCATATTGCATATCTCTGTCCATCAGCCGCTTTTGCTCCGTAAGGTCGGCATAATACTCCTCGTTCTTCTCTATCTGCGCCGTGAGCAGCCTTTTCTTTTCCCCGATATAGTCGGTCTCTATATAGTGCCTGTAATCCATGCACTTGCGTGCCAGCTCCTCCCATACTGACTGCAATTCGCCCAACGCGTACGGCCGCACTATCCATCTTCCCCGTACAAAACTCTCCGTGGCGATGCCTTCCCCTGCCATCACGCTGTCGCGCAACGCCACGATATCCGCATAGCAAGCCGGGGTCGCAAGCAAGGCTATGAGCCTGCCGCGCTCCACGTTCTCGCCGTCGGCCACGCACACTGTGTCGAGCAGCCCGCTGTAGCGGGAGACGAGGTCAGAGGGCGGATTTTCCGTGGTGATGGTTATCGGTGCGGAGACCGTCTGCGGATATTTGATTATGCAGCACCCTATGACGATGCCCGCGAATATCGCCGCTATGACCGTCACGCCCCACCGCACAACCCACGGAGGTATGGAGCCCATTATCTCCTGGGCCTCCTCACTGTAAAAGTCTGAATCGTCCCTGTTTGGCATAGTGTTCTTTATATGTCCTAACTTCCCAGTTCCAACTGGTTTCTTACAAGATTATAGTACATCCCGCGCCGTGCGGTCAGCTCCCCGTGCGTCCCCTGCTCCGCTATGCGCCCGTGGTCTAGCACCACTATGTTGTCCGCGTCCCTTACCGTGCTGAGCCTGTGGGCGATGACCACCACCGTACGCCCCTCGAACAGCTCATGCAGACGCCCCATGATTTCCCTCTCGTTGTTCGCGTCGAGCGAGTTCGTCGCCTCGTCGAAAAAGAGGTAGTCCGCCCTGCGGTATGCCGCACGCGCTATGAGTATGCGCTGCTTCTGCCCCGTGCTGAGGCCGTGGCCGTCAGCCCCTATCTTCGTGTTGTAGCCCATAGGAAGAGACGCCACCCACCCGTCTATGTTGGCCGTCCGCGCGGCCTCGCGCACACGAGCCATGTCGGGCCGCTCGTCGCACGCCGCTATGTTGCCCGCTATCGTGTCCGAAAATATGTACCCGTCCTGCATCACGGTGCCGCACCGCCCGCGCCACGACCTCGGGCTGTAGCTCCCCATCGGCGTGCCGCCAAGCGTCACCTCGCCCGACACCGGGGCGTAGAACCCCAGCATCATCTTCATCATCGTCGTCTTGCCGCTGCCGCTCGCCCCCACTATCGCGGTCACCTTGCCTGCCGGGACTCTAAGACTCACTCCGTCCAGCACCCTGTCCGAATGTGGCCCGTCGTACTGGAAAACGACGTCGCGGAACTCGATGTCGGCCGCGTCCGGTATGTCGCGTATCATACCTTCGCCGCCGCCCGGCTCCTCGTCGTCCTTCTCGTGTATCTCGCTCATGCGCTCCAGCGAGATCTTCGCATCCTGTGTCGCCTGGACGAACTGTATGAACTGTGACAGCGGCGCGTTCAGCTGTCCTATGATATACTGCAGCGCCATCATCATGCCGAGCGTCAGCTCTCCGCTGATGACCGACGAGGCGGCTATGAACGATATTATCACGTTCTTGGTCTGGTCTATGAACACGCCCCCGACCTCCTGCGTCTGTCCCAGCGTCAGGCTCTTCACCGACACGCGGAACAGCCGCGCCTGTATCCGCTCCCACTCCCACCTCTTCTGCCTCTCGCACGTGTTGAGCTTGATGTCCTGCATGCCGCTTATCAGCTGGACTATGTTGCTCTGGTTCGACGCCGACTCCTGGAAACGCATGTAGTCCAGCTTCCTCCTGCGTTTCATGAACAGCAGTATCCACAGCGCATACAGCGCGCTACCCGCGAGGAACACGCCCAGTATCACCGCGTTGTAGCCCGCCATGATGACCGCGTATATCACGAACGACACCACCGCCATGCCCATGCTCAGGAGAGACCCTGTCAGGAAGTTCTGTATGCGCGAATAGTCTCCTATCCTCTGCATGATGTCGCCGACCATCTTCGAGTCGAAAAAGGCTATCGGGAGGCGCATCAGTTTCCCGAGGAAGTCGGATATGAGCGAGATGCTTATCCGCGTTGTCATGTGCAGCATCAGCCACGACCTTATCAGCCCGTTCGCCGTCTGTCCTACCGTCAGGGCCACCTGCGCCGCCAGCAGCATCACCACGAACGGCAGGTCGCTCATCCCGATGCCCTTGTCGACCACGCTCTGCGTGATGAACGGCAGTATCAGGCTTATCACGCTCGCCGTCAGCATCGCCAGCGCCAGCTGCACTATGTAGCTCCCGTACGGCCTCAGATACCCCGCCACGTGCCGGAACGACAGCCGCTTCTCCTTCTCGCCCTCCTCGCGGTAGAACTCCGGAGTGGGTTCTGCCAGCAGCGCTATGCCGCACGTGGGCGCACCGTCCGTCTCGCCTTTCTCATGGCTCTGCCGCCACCCGCGCAGGAACTGCTCCTCGGAGTAGACCAACAGTCCCGCGGCCGGGTCGGACACGTGCACTTTCCATCCGCCGCGCCGCTTCTCTATCCTGTAGACCACGATGAAGTGGTTCTGCCGCCAGTGCGCAATGCAGGGCAGCGGTGCCTCGTCCCGCAGCTGTTCCCACGTCAGTCTCACGCCCGCCGTCCTCAGCCCGATGCTCTCCGCCGCGTCGTTGATGCCGAGGAGCGACACTCCCGCGTGGGTCGTGTGGCACCGCTCACGCAGCGTCCGCGCGCTCCACCGCCGCCCGTAGTGCTCCGCTATGATACGCAGGCACGTAGGACCGCAGTCCATAGCGTCAAGCTGCTGGTATGTAGGAAATCTTCGCTTCATCTTCCTCCTTTACGAGTCTTTTACTTTACTCTTTCACTCCCATATTTGTCAGATCCATATGATATGAAATCACATGTCGTTTTTCTTTTTTTTTATATAAATATTCGCTAGTTTCATAGTCAATTCCGGCATACTCCGTATGACTCACATTGTCCCATTATATGCTTAATCCAGCACTGTCCCTTGCTATCACGCTTTTATAATACCGGTACATATATTCATGCACGACCATCTCATGTTTCCTGTTGTCACTGCTGAACAGGCGGTTCAGGGACATGTGCATGTAGCTCCTTATGAAGTCATCCTTAGATACCTCGCCTTCCCCGGCAGAAAACATGCCGTCGATAAGTCTCACGGTAATGTCGTTATTGTAATATCTCTCTATTATACGGTTCATCCTTCTCTGGCCGTCATCAGTAACCCTGTCTTCCAGGACTTCCCTTATTACATTCTGATATTTGCGGTATTCGCGGTTGAATATCTTGGCGTTCTGGCCGTCCAGGCCGAACTCGCGCCTGAACCCTTCCGCGCAAATCCCAGCCATGTCCTTCTTCCTTTCAATATCGAATCCAAATGCGTAATATATCGAGTCAATCAGCTTGAATGCCGCAATCCCGCGCATATACTCATCTGAAGAAACCCTCAATATGTCCGTTATACACCTGCTGTCTATGCCGAACATACGCTCCGTCCCGGCTATGCGCTCCCTGCCGTACCTTTCCAGTTCCCTGACGTATGTGTCCATCTGTATCTTGTGTATGACACCCTGCTGCACAAGGCCGTTAAGCCTGCCGTATAAACGGGATATCACGGTCCCTATACACTCCTTGCCGCTTATATGCAGCCGGAGTCTTATGTGCGGCTCCGGGTCAGCATACCTTATGAAGAACCAGTCTCTGGCGGCACCCTCGCTCTCCAGTTTCCTGACGGTGGGGTATATGAATCGCGCCAGCACATCGTCGGCGGTACGGAATCCGGTATATATCTTGAAATACATCCATTCGCTGCCGACCGTGTATATCCTTTGTATAGTACTCTGTCTCATTCCTTTATATATGGTATTATTATCTGGTTCGCATATGCGCCGTCCTTACCTTTCACGGCCAGGCTTTCTTCCGACAGGAGGCTCTCCTCCAGCATGAATGACGGGCGTCTGTGCACTGCGGACAGGAACGAACGTACCGATACGGGCATTCCCAAGTCCACAAACAGCTTATTGTCCCCGTCCGCAAGCAGGACAGTGTCGGGGATACCCCTCATCCCGCGCCATTCCGATATGAGGTCCAGCAGCCCCGCATCATCTTCCGCGTCCAGCCACTTTTCAATCTCCCGTCTCTCCACCTTCCATGACGCGGGAGACAATATGCTCCGGCCGTACATGACCCTCGGCTTATAATCGAGGATGATGTCCAGTGCGCCCCACGAGAAGGACAGTCCAGCCTGCTGCTGCATGTCGCACAGGAACTTGTAGACGGGCATGGTCCGCAGTGTATAGTTGTGTGCCGATGTAAGGTGCGGAACTATCTCCATGTTCAGCCGCCCCGAGCGCATCACGAGCCGGTTGCCCTTGACCGAGAGCATGATGTCATTGACGGGTATCTCATGTGCGTCTCCTGTCGGGCTGGCCATGTACAGTATCTTATAGCCGCGAATGTCCGGGCGCGCCAGTATGTTGCCGGTACGCCCCTCCGGCAGATGTACTATCTCCGCCACGCATTTGTCCGGCTCCGAGGCCTGCTCATAGTCTACGATAGATTCGACGACATCATACAGGTCGTCGCTTATATGCGCAAACCTGCTTATCAGGTTCGCCGCAGAGCCTCCTCCTGCCGATATGAACCTGACATAACGGCCGTCCTCATCTTTGTATAGTTCTATCATGGCGGACAGCGTGGACGGATACGCGCTCCAGTCCTCCGCTGACCCTTTCACGTCATCATCTGTCAACGTTATTGTCCGTGCCTGCCCCTTGCCCTCCAATACTTTCCTCAGGAGCATGTATTCTACCCCCGAAAGCCGAACCTCCCGGTCACCGCTCCCCTGGAGCTGCATATAATTCCTGATGAGGGGCGACTCGTTCGGAGAGTGTATCCCTGACGGATACCCTATTCCCGCCTCAGGGTCAAGTGCCACCATCAGAGGAATCTCCCGTGTCTCATATCTCTCCTGGAAATCCCTCCTGAACTTGTCTATCGTGGCATTCCCGCGGAAACCGTACAGGCGGTTAAGGAATGACATCGTACGCCGGGTTTCCTCCACGACATCGTCGCCCAGCGTGGCACGCCTGACATCAAACGAGCAGTCTACCTGGAACAGGCGGCTCTTGTCGTACGGGACATTGATGTCTTTCACCACCCCTTCAATCTTCCTGTAACCGTCCACGGAAAACGCGGCCGTTGAGTTCATGACGCATATTTCTGATTCTATCTCCTTCAGTTGGCCGGCCAATGCGGAAGCGTCTCCTGACCGTTCCGCCAGTTTTATTATACGTCCCAGGAAATCCGGCCCGACTATTGACTGGTTCATCTCCGGGAGCAATATCTGTTCCTCGATCAGTGTCCTGACAAAATCCCTTGCCGTTTCCGCGTCAACGCCCTTTCCTGTCAGTGTCTTCGCCAGTCCGTCTGCAGTGACGCCATTGCCCGCGGCTTTCAGAGCCCTGCGCAAGTACAGGTTAGGCTCAACCTCCACAACATGATATTCCCTCTCCTCCCCGATGAACCTCATCTCTATATAGCGTAACTTGCTGCCGACATGATATATGGTCGTGTTGGGATAGTATCTGATAGTGCGTTGTATATCCGGTATCCTCACCATCTCCGAATAAAGCCGGTACAGGTAGTCCATGTCAAGCCTGGCGTGCCTCACTATGCCTTCCCCCACCTCTATTTCCGTCTCATGGCCGATACTGCCGACCGCGCAGCCTGCGAACAGGCCGAACGGCGTGCACCGCGTCACCATGCGGCAGATATATCGCGCCAGAGAGTTCTCCATGCGTGTCTTGTCCTTTTCTGTAGCACTAGTGTCCGCCATCGCCTTGCATATCTCGCCATGCAGGACAGGAGAGGCGACATAGACCGCCTCATTGACTTTCGGAACGGAAAACAGGTTCATGAGGCTGTCTCTGTCACGGAAGGCTTCTTCCAGCCGGTTGAATGGCAGGAACGGTATCCGCAAGACAAATCGGCCCTGCTGCCTGTATCGAATAGTGTTGTCATTTCCTTTATCCATGTCACATGTGGTTTTTGAATATGTCCATGTCACAATAGATTGTCGCTAAAACTGTCCACGAACAGGTCGTTCTTCATTACCCATTTCACCTTGCCGTACTTCTCCCTCAGCTGTCCGAGGTCCATCTTTTTCGGGTTGCCCATGATGGCTATGGTCACGGGCCTGCCCTTGATGTGCTCCCTGTAATAGTCCATCATGTCCTTGTATGTAAGCCGTCTGAGCTCGGCCAGCCAGATGTCGAGCGGGAAGCCGTCCGGGTATACCTGCTTGTAGACCTCGTAGCTCATGGACTGCCGCCGCATGTCGGGGTCGCTCTTCATGTAAGAGGCGTAGAGGGTGCGGACTATGCCGTCGAACTCCTCCGGCCTCTCCGGCAGGCTGTCGAGCATGTCCATGTATATGTCCACGGCTTCGTTCATGTTGCGGTGCCCCGTCTCCACCTCCCCGTGGAAGTATGCGGCGCCGCCCATGTACGGGGGTATTTCTATGCCGCCTTCCGGGTCGGTGTCGAGCGCGCTTTCGTCCCGCAGCCTCTCCCTCAGCAGGGACGAGAAGTACAAGTTCAGCGCCTGGCACCTCACCTGCCCCGCCACGTCGGGCGCGTCCATCTTCACGTAGAAGTACGCCTTGGCGTAGGGCGACGAGTTCTCGTGGAGGAACATGACACGGGTCTCGTCGTAGTCCATCAGCTCCTTGCGTTCCGGCCTCGCCACGTTCGGCACGTCCGCCCCCTTAGGCACGGCCTGCAATGAGCGCTCCACCGCCTCCACTGGGCGGCTGCCGTAGTAGAAGATGTCGACGGGGCGGCTTATGGCCTTGTATACGGTGTTCTTCGCCATGTCGAGGTTCATGATGTAGACCGGTTCGTAGTGGGTCCCGTCTGCGGACAGGTGTGAAGCCACAAGCGCATCCTTGGGCAGGCGGTCTATGAACCTTGAGTCTCTGCCGTACCTGACGTACTCGTCAAGCGCGTCGCCCATGGCGGTCCGGCTGTACCATTGGTCGTACCTGATCCTGCCCTCTCCCATGACAATCGACTGTTCTATAAACGGGTCGCACATAGGCTCATGGAGCAGCCTCGACAGGAGAGCCAGTATCAGGTCGAGGTACATGTCGTCGCCCTCGATGTCGATGAAGAAGTAGTTCTCGTCCGTCCTGAACCGCACCGTAGCCCCGAGTGCGGCGAACATCTGGCGGCGCGTGTATTCACTGATGTCCGGGCTTATTCCGCTGATCGCCAGAATATCTACGGAGCAGGGCAGGAACTGGTCGTCACGTGTGCCGTAGTAGTAGCGCAGGGTCAGCGAGAAGCGGCCGTCCCTGCGGTTTGGGGAGTAGTGCATCATGGCGTGGCGGCCTATTCTCCTGTCTATGTTCGGCGAGCTGTCGGGCGGTTCTATTCCGGCGGGTATCACCTCGCCCGGCGCGAACCCATCCGCATAGGGCGATGACACGTCCGGGACGGGCATTGCGGGGGCTGCCGCACTCTCAGCCAGACAGGGGATGCCTAGATTGTCTAGACTGTAATTGTTTAGTCTGTATATGACGGACAGGCAATTGTCCGTAAAGTACCTGTCCACGCAGCGTGCCACGTCCGCCTTTGTCGCCTCCCTTATCTGCCGCCCGAAGCCGAGCATGCGCGACGCACTGACTCCAGATGTGTAGCCTCGGGCGAGCGTCCGCGCCTTCTTGGCGGTAGAGCCGAAGCCGGCTATGTCCATGTCGCCGAGGAGAGTCCTCTTGGCAAGGGAGAACAGTATGCCGGGGATGCTTTCCGCGGACTTCAGCATGTCAATCTTTCTGGACACGTCTTCCTTCACATGCCTTACCATCCGCTTGTCGAACTCGCGGTTTACGGAGAACAGGGCTATCTGCACGATGCCTCCCTCAACCCGTCTGCGGAGCAGGTAGTCTGTCCAGTTGGACGTGTGGTAGTCATAAGTGCCGATGCTGTCCAGTATGCCAGCCCCGTACCTGTTGGCCAGCATATACGTGGAGAGCTTCAACGGTATGTAGTCGGGGCTGTCGCAGTGTACCCCGTTGAAGTAGAGGTTCAGATTGTCGGAGTAACTGGTCTTTTTTTCTATCAGTTTGCCGCCGGAGAGGTCGGGCGCGGGGTATGTCTCCCTCGCGGGCAGCTCCCTCTGTTCCAGCCGCCCGAACGTCCGCGCGATGAGGGGCTTGACCGTGTCCGCATCGAAGTTGCCCGCCAGCACCAGCGCCATGTTGTTCGCCGCGTACCATCTGTCGCAGTACTCCTGTACCGCTGACGGGGTGAGCCTCTGTATGTTGTCCGCGTATGCCGCGTCGGCGTATTGCCGCCCGTAGGGCGTGCCACCGTACAGCACGCGGTTTCCGAAGTTGCGCTCGTCCTGAAACAGGAGTGCGTCACTGACTGTGTACCTGCGGCTCCTGTTCTGCTCGCGGTTGTACTCCTCGATGAGGAGGTTGAGCGTGCCTCGGAAGTTCCTGAAGACGGGCTTGATGAAGCGTTCGGAGTTGAGCTCCAGCCACTGGGGCGTGGATTCCTTCGGGAAGCTGCTCCAGTAGAGGCTGCCGTCCCAGGAGACTTCGCTTCCCGTCTCCGTAGCTCCTATCCTCCTCATCAGGCGGCCGTACTCCGTGGGTACTGCATACCGGGCCGCCTCCGCGCTTGCTGTGTTTATGCGCCTGTCGAGGTCGGCCCTGCGAGCGGGGCCGCGCTCCACGGCGAGGGAGTCGTACAGCCGTGAAATCTCCTCCAGCAGGGGCTTCTCTTGTTCAATGTCGAGCGCGCCTATCTTCCCGGTACCGTTTTCGAGCAGCAGCCTCAGGAGCGACGCCGCCCCTATGCCGTCCTCGGCCTCGTCAGCCTTGCCTGCCCGTACGGCCACCACGCCGTGCACGTCAGTGGCGGTGGTGTCCTCAAGCAGTATGACCGTCAGGCCGTTGTCGAGCCTGTACTCTTCGCAGTTGCCTGCACCCTGTGCGGACGTGTGCACCGGCAGCAACAGCATCGCCGCCAGCACCATACAGTCCCTTAGCTTGTAGTTCCTTAGTCTCATGATATCGTTTTTTAGGTTACATTTTGTCCCCATGCCTTAAAACGCCTGGCGGGGAAAGCAGGTTTCCCCGCCAGGACGGAAAGTTAAGAGGTCACTTTTATAGACACCTGCATGTGGCATTAGTGATTTCTTGGCAAGTAATTTTAGTTGCACAATCAACCTCTGTGCCTGGACAAGACAGTGTACACACAAGGTCTGTCCTTTCTGGATTTGGTAAACATCCGCCTGTCGGACAGTCGTTTGACACACATACCCTTTCCGAACAATTGTAACTGCCCATACAGTCACCTTCTGCGACGGAGGCGCCGTGTACCCCCATCATCTCGGACGCTGACAGGTTCGCCACCGTCCGCTTTCTAATCTTAATCTT
>CALUOH010000003.1 GCA_944322025.1 uncultured Bacteroidales bacterium
AGTGGAATTATTGCTCTAATATACTGATTTTCAAGGAGATTACAAAATAAAACAATGAGATAATCAACTGAATTACAAACTTTTAAAACTTGAATCAGATGCTATTTTCAACTCCTGATTCGCATTAGTAATATAACATCACGTTCTTATATATCTCAGCCACTGTCTGTTGATACTGGTTCTCCACAGTCATATAAGCCTGTAGGTTCTTGTATATATTGTCCGCCTCCACATAGTACTCTATGATTGAAAGCTCTCCGTTCTCCACAGCCGTACGCAGTAGGCGCAACGTACTGTACATCAGTTCAGTGTCGTATGTATCAGCCGTGCGGCGGAGCTGTACTGCCGTATTGAGCAGTGAACGAACCTGAGCCTCGGTCTGCATCTGCACGTTTTCTACTTCAAGGTTCGCCCCCACAGCCTTGGCTTTGGCAGACTTCACCTTGTTCGCGCTTGTGAAGATAGGCACTGAGCCTCCTATAAGGAAGCCGTTCACCGCATCGTCCATATCCGTATTGCGCCTGTACCCCACTTCAAGTTTCGGTATCCAGTTCTGGCGGTTGACACTCACCTCCTGTACAGCCTGCTCCGCCGAGGCACGCGCCACACGCACTGCGAAATCGGCATTGGCCAGAGTGTCGCACAGCGAGTCTGAATAGGCTATCTCCGGCACTGCAGGATATGCCGCCGCGTCAAACGCCAGCGGCTCATTCCCGTTCAGTGCAGTGAGCGACTGCATAAGCCCTGCACGCTCCGTCTCATTCTGCACCACCTCCGTATTCACGTTCATGCGGTCCATGCGTATCTTGTTTACATCCAACAGTGACGCATCCCCCTCGGCAAGCCTGCGCTCAAACAGCACGAGCAGCTCATCCGCATTGCGCATACGTTCGTCAAGCAGAGCACGCTCCTGATTCAAGCGTATCAGGTCGAGGCATATCTTCTTGACCTCCAATAGTATGTCGCGCCGGCGCAGTTGATATTGCATATCGAGGACTGTCTGCTGCATCTTGCCCGCCTTATTGCGCGACGCATAAAGCGTCGGAAAATCGAATCCAAGTTTCACTACAAGTTCCGAACTCGCCACCCCCTTCGTACCCGGAGCGAAAAACGGGCTGTACTCTATCGTGGGGTCTTCGAGTATGTTCCCCGAACGGTACTCCACCAGTTGGGACTCATTACTTTTCTGCAACGCCTGAAGCTCCTTGTTGTTGCGCTCCACGCTGAGCAGCACATCGGTCAAGTCCTGTGCCATGACAGAGGCCGATGCGAGCACGAGACATACGGCCATATATATCCTTCTCATAATCATCCTGTTTGTCATTTCATATTTCGTATAGGCTTTCCTCTCCTGCCGTTCATCCACTCATAGACTATCGGTATGATGAACGCATTGAGGAATGTGGATGTAAGCAGACCGCCCAGTATCACCTTCGCCATCGGGCTCTGTATCTCGTTGCCCGGCAGGCCACCGCGCAAGGCGAGCGGTATGAGTGCCAGTGCCGATGTGAGCGCGGTCATCAGTATCGGGTTAAGCCTGTCGAGCGACCCGCTGACAATGCTCTCCCTCAGCCCCATCTTCTCCTCATGGTAGAATATGTTATATTGGTTGATTAGCAGCATACCGTTTCGCGTGGCTATACCGAACAGCGATATGAAACCTATTATGGCCGGTATGCTCACCTCGCCCGACGTGACCAGCAGGGCAAACACGCCGCCTATCAAGGCAAGAGGCAGGTTCAGCAGTATCACACCGCTCTGCACCGCATTGCGGAACTGCATATAGAGCAAAAGGAATATGACCACAATACTGATTATCGATGTGAGAAGCAGTGTGCGGCTTGCGCTCTGCTCGCTCTCGAACTGCCCGCCGTACTCCACATGATACCCTTCGGGCAGCTCAATCCTCTCATCCACACGCTCCTGTATGTCGTTCACCACGCTCCGCAGGTCGCGTCCGCTTGTATTGGCTGAGACCACTATCTTGCGCTTCACGTTCTCACGGTTAATGGTGTTCGGACCTGTAGCCGAACGCACGTCCGCCACGTATGACAGAGGCACTTTGCCGCCGTCAGGTGTGTCTATCATCAGGTCTCTGATGCGCTCCATCTGCCCACGGTTATCCTCATCTGCACGCACTACGAGGTTGAACGACTTGCCGTCCTCATACACCTGAGAGACTGTCTCCCCCGCCATGTTCACTGTGACGAACTCCTTGAAGTCCGGCAACGGGATGCCGTATCGCGCCAGCATCTCCCGCCGCGGCTCTATCTTCAGTTCCGGACGCTCTATCTGCTGCTCGACATTCAGGTCAGCTATCCCCTCCACATCGCCCACAGCCTCCTTTATCTGATTGCCTATGGAAAACAGTCGGTTGAGGTCGTCGCCGAACACCTTGATGGCTATGCTGGCCTGCGTGCCGCTGAGCATCGCGTCTATACGGTGGCTTATCGGCTGTCCTATCTCTATGTTCGCGCCGACTATGGTCGACAGCTTGGCGCGAACATCATCCATAAGTTCCTGATGCGAACGCCCGTCAAGTTCAAACGGTGCCTCTATCTCCGAGACATTCACGCCCAAGGCATGTTCGTCAAGCTCCGCACGCCCGGTCTTGCGCGCCACGGTCTTTATCTCCGGGATGGAAAGCAGGAGCTCTTCCGCCCTGCGGCCTATCTTGTCCGACTCCTCGAGCGATATGCCCGGCATCGAACTGACGTTTATCGTGAACGACCCCTCATTGAACGGCGGCAGGAAGCTGTGCCCCAGCGTGAAGAACAGGCCGAGTGCCGAGATGAAAAGCGCAAGTGTCGCGCCAGTCACCGCTTTCTTATGCTCCAATGCCCATACAAGCGCACTGCGGTAGTGCTTTTTCAGCCATACGGCAACAAACGCCTCTTTCGGCAGCCCGTCGCCCTTTTTCATCTTGCCGCCAAGCAGATAGCTGCACAGCACAGGCGTAAGCGTCAGTGCCACAATGGTCGATGCGAACAGCGCGACTATGAACGCCACGCCAAGCGGTATCAGCATCCTCCCCTCCATGCCGCTCAGGAAGAAGAGCGGCGTAAAGCTCACCACTATAATGAGCGTGGAGTTCAATATCGGCATACGCACCTCTCGCGACGCGCGGAACACCACATCGATGACAGGCTTGCGCTCACCCTCCGGAAGCTTACGGTTCTCCCTCAGATGTTTCCATACATTCTCCACATCGACTATCGCGTCGTCCACGAGTGACCCTATCGCTATCGCCATACCGCCCAAGCTCATCGTATTGACGCTCAGTCCCATAAGATAAAGCACAAGCAATGTGACGAGCAGCGACAGCGGTAGCGTCACGAGCGATATGACCGTCGTGCGCACATTGGCAAGGAAGACGAACAGCACGATTACTACGAATATCGCGCCCTCGTAGAGCGACTCCTGCACGTTGTCTATCGAGCTGTCTATGAAGCGCGACTGGCGGAATATGTCGGTCGATACGTGTACGTCGGGCGGCAGGTTCTTCTGCACGTCAGCGAGCGCGGCTTCGAGCCGGTGCGTCAGCTCTATCGTCCCCGTGTTAGGCTGCTTTGTCACTGTCAGCAGCACCGCCGGCTTGCCGCGTTCCGACGCGAGGCCGAGCTTGGGCTGCTGCGCCCCTATCCGCACATCGGCCACGTCTTCAAGTACCACCGGCACTCCGTCTACTGTCTTTATCACCGCACGGGCCATCTGCTGCACATCGTCTGTGGAAAGCACGCCGCGCACTATGTATTCATTGCCGTACTCGTAGATGACACCACCGCTGGTGTTCTGGTTCATGCCGCGCGTGACTGCCATCACTTCGCCAAGCGACACGCCGTAGTGGCGCATCTTCTCCGGATGGAGCAGCACCTGATACTCTTTGATGTCGCCGCCGAGCACCGACACCTGAGCCACGCCGCCCGTGGACAGCAGGCGCGGACGTATGGTCCAGTCGGCCATTGTCCGCAGGTCAAGCAGCGAAGTGCTGTCCGCCGTCAGACCGACTATCAGCACCTCACCGAGTATCGACGACTGCGGGCCGAGTGTCGGATTACCCACATTGTCGGGCAGCGCGTCGCCCACCGTGGCGAGTTTCTCCGACACTATCTGACGGGCAAGGTATATGTCTGTATTCCAGTCAAACTCCACCCACACGACAGAGAAACCCGCCGTCGAAGACGAACGCACGCGGCGCACGTCTGTCGCCCCGTTCACCGCCGTCTCTATCGGAAACGTCACAAGCTGCTCCACCTCCTCCGCCGCCATGCCGTTGGCCTCGGTCATCACCACCACGGTCGGGGCATTGAGGTCGGGAAATACGTCCACCTCCGTGTTATACGCCGTGTAGACACCGCTCACTATCAGCAGGACAGAGGCCACGAGTATAAGCAGCCTGTTCTGCAACGAGAAATGTATTATCTTGTCAAGCATATCCGTGCGGTTTAATGGTTATGCGTATGAGCCGGGATGGCGTTGCTTGCCGAGGCGAGCCTGACATGTATCGCGCCCGCCGTGACAACCCTCTCGCCGCCTCTCAGCCCCGATGTTATCTCCACGCGCCCGCCGTCGGTCGCGCCGGTGCGCACCTCCTGTTTGCGGTAGCACGTCTCGTCCTCCTGAATATAGACGAAGTTCGCGCCCTGCTCCTCGGTCAATGCGCTGACAGGCACTGTGATTACCCCCTCTCTCTTCTCCCCGATGAGATATATCTCCGCGAACGCCCCCGGCAGAAGGCCGCTGTCAGCCCCGATGGCGAATGTCACCGGGATATATGACGATGTCGCGTCCGAAGCCCTGCCGTACGACAGCACTCTGCCGCCGAGACTGTCCGTATTGTACAGGCGGTCGCTGTACGAAGTCATGAACTGTGCCGCCCTGACCTGTGGCAGCTGCGGCAGATAACGCTCCGACACCTCGGCCCGCAGATAGAGCCCGCCGCCACGTGTGAGCGTGAGGAGCGGCTGCCCGACAGCCACATAGTCCCCCTCTCTCACGAGGCATTCCTTCACATATCCGCCCGCAGGCGCGTTTATCGCCACACCGGCTGCACTCTTGTTCTTCGACAATGCCTCGTATGACAGGCGCGCATTCTCATACTCCGCCTTGATGGCGTTGAACTCTTTCTCCGACACAATCGTATCTTGCAGCAGACGCTGTGCGCGCTCATAGTTGGTGCGCGCCGTCTCGTATGCTATATATGCGCGCTGCACCGGGTCTCCGTCCTGCATGTGCGCCGACGAGAGATATATGAGCGGTGCACCCGCCTCTACTGCCGCGCCCTCCGTGAGCGGCCGTGCGAAGCTCACCACGCCCGCCACGCTCGCCACCACACTGCTCTCGCCGCCGCGCTGTGCGTCCAGTATCTTCCCGCTCGTGCGTATCACCGCGTGGAAGTCGCCCGGCGTGACCACCTCTGCCCTCACGCCAGCAGCCTTGGCTTTCTCCACAGGCAAAACTATCTCGTCTGCCCCATGCGCCTCCGCCTCATGCCCGTCATGCTCATGGTCATACCCTTCCGCCTCATGGTCGTGCGCCTCGTGTTCGTGACTGTGGTTGTGGCTCTCTTCACCTCCGCCCTGACATGAGACCGCCAGAGCAAGCGACAGAAGCCCTGCAAAGAAGAATTTCCAATTCATATAGTATCCTGTTTTTATTGTTAATTACACCGGCAGTGGAAAGCCGTATGAGGAAGCGGGATATCTGTCCGGCACTCTCGCCTGCGAGCACCCCGTCCTGCTTTTCCGGCGCAAAAGTACAAATAAAGCCATGCACCCGGGTTGCAAAACGTCCGGGAGTACACTCAAGCAGCCTGCCATGGGAAACGCGGGCGGAGGTCAGCGGGGCTTCTTGGCGCAGTCGCTGCAAACGCCCTTGACGAGATAGTTCACCGACTCCATCGAAAAACCCTCGGGAAGTTCTATCGGGGGGATATGTATGGCCTTGAAGCAGAACGTGCGGCGGCACACCTCGCAGTGGAAATGGGTGTGCATGTCCGACAGGGTGCATCCGTCCGCGCCGCCGCACACCTCATATTTCAGCACCCCGCTGCCGTCCTCTATCGAGTGCACGACATGGTGCTGCTGGAATACGCTAAGCACGCGGAATATACTCGACTTGTCCATAGTCGAGAGCGTCTGCACCATTTCGGGCAGCGACACAGGATACTGCGCCGTGAGCATCGCCCTCAGCACCAGTATCCGGTTCGCGGTGGGCTTCACGCCCTTACGTGCCAATATCTACTCCGCTTCTGCCATATACAAATCTATCTTGGATCTGACGCAAAGATAGTGAAAGGTGAGCGCAATGGCAACAAACTTGTTTGTTTGTCATTGCCGAACCACACCCTATCTTGTACCGTGAGGTACAAAGTTAGTGAAAAAATTCCTATCGGCATCGGCGCGATGGGGTATCGGACAAGAATATTCATGCCGCCTCGCGGGAGACACGTTCAGAGGGGCGACGGAGGCAGTACCCCTTCCTGCCGTTTGGGTGCCCTGTCCTCTTCCGCACCGTACCCTCACAAGCCCGAAACACGTACTCTCGCCCTATCCTCACCCCGACCTCAAGCCACCTCACCCTCGCCTGCCGCTATGGAGACGCTCCCTATGGGCTGGCTCGAGAGTACGTCTTTTTAACCTCAATTAACATAGTGGATTGAGGAGCGGAATGGGGGCCGGACATTATGCCCGAGTGAGGATTTTTTTGTAACTTTGTGTGCTGGGGGAGACAAGACAGGACACCCTATTTTTGAGGAGAGAGAAGAGAGCTAATTGCAAAACAAGAAATGACACACACGAGAGAAGAACAGCTTAAAGCATTCTCACGTCTGCTTGACGTGATGAACGAACTGAGGGAGAAATGCCCGTGGGACAGGAAACAGACATTCCAGTCGCTGAGGAGCAACACCATAGAGGAGACCTTTGAACTGGCCGATGCCATACAGCGCGAGGACATGATGAACATCAAGAAGGAGCTTGGCGACGTGCTGCTGCACATAGTCTTCTATTCGAAGATGGCCGACGAGCGCGGCGAGTTCGACATAGCCGACGTGTGCAACGCCCTTTGCGACAAGCTCATCTACCGCCACCCTCATGTCTACGGCAATGTGTCGGCAGAGACTTCCGAGGCGGTGAAGGAGAACTGGGAGCAGCTGAAGCTCACGGAGAAAGACGGGAACAAGAGCGTGCTATCCGGAGTGCCGGACGCACTGCCCGCGCTCATCAAGGCATACCGCATACAGGACAAGGCGCGCAACGTGGGCTTCGATTGGGAGGAACGCTCTCAGGTGTGGGGCAAGGTGCGAGAGGAACTCGCCGAGTTTGAGGCCGAAGTGGACAAGATGGACGCAGACCGCATGGAGTCCGAGCTGGGCGATGTGCTGTTCTCCATCATCAACGCCGCACGCCTCTACAAAATAAACCCGGAGAACGCGCTGGAGCGCACGAACAAAAAGTTCATCCGCCGCTTCAACTACCTCGAAGAGAAGACCATCAAGCAGGGGCGCGACCTGCGCAGCATGACACTCGAAGAGATGGACCACTATTGGGACGAGGCTAAAAGGCAGGGTCTATAACCGGTATACAAAGAGCATAACCATGCAGACAGTCCAACACGTAGAGTTTGCCGTGAGGCGCACCGCGCCCGAAGAGTACGGCAGGACGGAACATATCATACGCGAGGCGTTCTGGGACCAGTTCTGCCCCGGATGCTGCGAACACTACCTGCTGCACCTGATGCGCGGGAGCGACGGCCTTGTCCCGGAGACCGACATAGTGGCGGTACACAAAGAGAGCATCGTGGGGTGCGCGGCGTGTATGGAGGGGCATATCGAGGGCGACGACGGCCATAGCCACAAGGTATGGACTCTCGGCCCGATAGGCGTATTACCCATGTGGCAAGGCATGGGGGCAGGCAGCACCATGATACGGCACATTATAGACACGGCAAAGAGTGACCCCGCACCGGATGCCATACTCCTGTGCGGAGACCCGGACTACTATGTCCGCCACGGCTTTGAACCCGCCGAGCTGTATGGCATAAGGACCGCCGACGGCATGTTTGCCGCCGCGCTGCAAATAGCCGTCTTGCCGCAGGCAGAGGGAAAGACGCTGGCAGGCAGGTATAGAGAGCACAGCGTGTACAATGTGAATCCCGCTGCCGCAGAGGCGTTCGACTCTGGGTTTCCGCACAAGGAAAAACTGGAAGGGGTGAAGATGCAGAAGCGGTTCGCCGAACTGACGGCCATGTGCCGCAAGGCATAGCCGGAGAGACCCCCTGCATACCGGAACAAGTTTAGTACCGAATCATATAATAAACGGGTCATAAGGACGTTTTATATCCGGAGACCGGAAAACAAAAACCGCAACGATGGAAAAAGAGCAAGGCATAAGCATGATAGACAACCTGATAGACAAACTTGTGTCAGAGGGCATATCGCTGGGCAAGCATATCCTGATGGCCATAGTGATATACATCATAGGGCGTTTTATAGTAAACTTCCTCAACCGCCTCGTGACGAACGCGATGAACAAGCGGAAGCTCGACCCGGCGGTCAAATCGTTTGTCGGCAGCACGGTCAACATCATACTCCAAGTCCTGCTGATACTCTCGGTAATAGGCGCGCTGGGCATACAGATGACCTCATTCTCCGCACTGCTCGTATCCGCCGGCGCGGCCATCGGTATGGCTCTCAGCGGCAACTTGCAGAACTTTGCCGGAGGGCTAATCATACTCCTGCTGAGGCCATACAAGATAGGGGACTTCATAGAGATAGGCGAGGAGTCGGGGACAGTAAAGGCCATACAGATATTCAACACTATACTGACCACCTACGACAACAAGACCATCTTCATCCCCAACTCATCCATCTCTAATGGGGTGATGACCAATTACAGCCGTCAGGAGACGAGGCGCGTGGACATGGTGGTGGGCGTAGAGTACGGCACAGAATATGAGAAAGTGAAGAGCGTGCTCGAAGACATAATACACGCCGACGGGCGCATACTCACTACTCCCGCTCCGTTCATCGGGGTCAACGCGTTGTCTGCCAGCAGCGTGGACATAGTGCTGAAAGTGTGGACTAAAACAGACGACTATTGGGACGTGACATACGACCTGAACCGTATCGTCTACGAACGCTTCAACAAAGAGGGCATCGCTTTCCCGTTCCCGCAACTCACGGTACACAAAGGGAGCTGACTGCCTCCCGATTAATTCATTCCTACATATCATTCACAGGTTATGAAAAGCAAGATAACATTGCCCCTACTACTGATTTTGGCAGTAGTGCACTCCGCCGCTTCCGTCATGGACCACGAAAAGATGCTCCGCGCATACATAGCAGGCGACATGGACACTTGGGGCGCAGAGATAAAACGCGCCACAGCCATGCCTCTCTCTGTAGAAGAGAAACTCGAAGTACTGAACTATCTCTATGGATACGTACCCACGATAGTGGAAATCAAAGAGAAACGCGGTGAGGCCAAATACTACATCGACCTAATGAAAGATTATATTGAGGAAGTGGAGAAGGCGGGGCTTGCTCCGGCGCTGTGTATGGTCTACCGGGTCTCGATGCTCTCGGCACAGATATCTCTCAACAGCCTGAGCATGATGACACTCGGCCCGCAGTGCCTGTCGCTGACGAACAAAGCCCTTAAACTTGAGCCGGACAATCCTCTGACTTTGGGACTGAAAGGCAACACCCTTTTCTACGCCCCCGGAATGTTCGGAGGCAACAAACGTGAAGCTCTCGACTTCTATCTGAAATCGCTCGACGCTTTCAGGCGCGAGGCAAACCCTCTATACAAATGGAACGAGGCCGGTATGCTGTTCTGCATAGCCGAAGCCTATGAGAAGGTGGAGAGCCCGGAAAAGGCGGCGGAATACTGCCGTGAAATACTGACCGTATATCCAGGATATACCGCAGTCAAACAACTGCTTGACAGTCTGGGGCAATGACCACATCCGAATTGAAGGGCATACCGCCCCGACTCAGGCTGTATGTTGAAGAACACATCATACCGCTATATGCCACGTTCGACCGTGCACACTCCACAGAGCATGTCCGGCACGTGATTGAAGAGAGTCTCGCGCTTGCACAAGAACACGGGACGGATATTGCCATGGCCTATACAGTGGCGGCATACCATGACATCGGAATGCCACTCGGCCGCAAGGAACATCACCTGCACTCTGCCGCCATACTGCGTGCAGACAAAGCACTTCCGCAATGGTTCTCACCCTCGCAGATAGAGCAGATGGCAGAAGCCGTGGAAGACCATCGGGCTTCATCCTCGTCAAAGCCCCGAAGCATATACGGAGCCATAGTCTCGGAAGCCGACCGCGAACTCTCGCCTGAGACCGTAGTGCGCCGCACTATACAGTACGGCCTAAGCCACTATCCCGATGAGCATGGCTTTGACTTCCACTATCGCCGAGCGGTAGAACACCTCACAAACAAATACTCCGAAGAGGGCTATGTGCGCCTGCCGCTCTCCTCTCCGCGTAACGTCGCCAACCTCGCCAGCCTGCGCGCACTGCTCCACGACAACAACGCACTACTCGGACTCTGCCGCTCCATCTGGGCAGAAGAGACATCACGGCCATAGGGTTGACCGCGTGCTGTTACGTTGGGACATCACGTTCGCGCATGGGTAACTGCATGTAAACTCCCGCCGCTTGCAATATTGCACAAATAGGCTCTCCCTGCTGACAGACAGAACCATATTACCTGTATCAACTAAGAAAATGACATACAGGTATTGGTTGATAAGCAGAAAATCACTACCTTTGTTTTGTAAACTGCTAAAACAGGCAAGGCTGCCCATTGCCATTGCAGTTGTCCTAACGGCATATTCAGATAAGCGAACAGTCCTACGCAGCGTATAATCACTCTCGTACGACAGTCCATACATGCCGTTATAGTATCGTATTCACTAACAAAATCAAATTTGATACCTGAAAGATGAAACACCAGATTGACTATTTAGACAAGAAAATCCTCAAACTGATTTCGCAGAACGCACGCATACCGTTTCTTGAAGTAGCCCGTGAGTGCAATGTATCTGGTGCGGCCATACACCAGAGGGTACAGAAACTGATGAACCTCGGTGTCATAAAAGGCTCGCAGTTCATCATCGACACTTACAAGATAGGCTATCAGACATGCGCATACATAGGCATCAACATCAGCGACATGTCACTGTTCAACGATGTCATAGCCAAGATAAAGGCCATTCCCGAAATAGTGGAATGCCACTATACAACAGGCAAATACGCAATCCTCGTAAAGGTCTATGCGAAAGACAACAAACACCTGCTGAACATCATCCTTGACAAGATTACATCGATAGAAGGTGTAGGCAATACGGAGACATTCCAGATGTCGCTCGATGAGATATTCAACCGTCAGCTGGCGGCATTCGACGATGAGAGCGACTGGGGCGAGGAAGACGAGACAGAGGAGTAAGGGTCAGACATGCAAGTGATACGCATACACAGCATCACTTCGCCTCTTATTCGATCACTGCATCACAACACATTGTGACCGGCGCGACACTATACTCGGCAAAAACCACAACATTTAGGTATTGCCGACACATACGGATTGCAATATCTTTGCATACAGAAAGTTTGAGTATTAGTTAGTAAAACGGAGAAGAGAGGAAACCATCGATGGCGGACAAGTGGAAACAGCAGTAACTCCACCGTCTTAACGCCGTTCCTGTCTTACCAAAAGGGAAATGCCCTCCTATGTTTGAGCCATGCAAACAAACAGGAGGGCACTCTTTTTATATCCTGATTACTGCACTACGAAATCGAGCCGCAACTCGGACGACTGCACCACTACCATCGTGTCCCTGGAGACACTCCCCTCCTCTATGCATTTGCAGTTGTCCACCGGAAAATAACCAAACCTCGGAGCCACCTTAGTATAATACCTCCCCCTTTTCAGATATTTTACAGGACTGTCAAGCCCAAGCCCGAAACGCATATCGTCCAGCGGATAGTTTACATGTTCGTGTATGATTCCACCGGGGAAAAGAGTATCGCAGACCACCGAGTCCGCCACATAGAAAAACGGCCTGCCCACCCACTCGTCATTCTTAGCGTTATAGACAGCCGCAAAGTCCGCATTCGCCGCGGCGTTTGAAAAATACGGAGCAAAATAGAGCGTATCGCCTGTCCTATTCTCTATACGGCAATTCACTATCACCTCATCGCCACTCTCAAACTCCACAGTCCGGTCATTCATCAATGTCCCTCTCTGCGTCAGGTAAAGAGAGAACCTGATACCGTCAGTCTCACACGTTGCAATATCCGTTTGTGGGACTTCCAAAGGTTCGCATCCGACCATAGAGAGCATCACTGCAACAACAATAAAAGCCAGTTTCCTCATACGCGCTATCAATTTGTATATCAAGTCACTATTCCATTTCAAGCATAAAAGTCTCACAGCCGTCCGGCAATACCATACCCGGCACAGGATCCTTGGCGAATATGCCGTATATGGCAGAACCTGAGCCGGACATCGAGGCGTATACCGCACCGCACCTGTACATGCCCTCCTTGATTTCACCCAACTGCGGATAACGCGCAAAGACTCCCGGTTCAAAATCGTTGGACACCAGCCTTTTCCACTCCGTCAGCGGATGTTTCAGAGCCTCGCGCAATGGTAGCTCCCATTTATGCGGGGTTATCTGCGCGTAAGCCTCGGCGGTGGACACATGTAAATCCGGTTTGACCACACAAAGAGTGTAACCCGACAGCGACACCTCCACAGGGGAAAACACATCGCCTATACCTTCCGCAAACACAGCCTTGTCCCTAATGAAAAATGGGCAGTCCGCACCGAGGGCGGCGGCACGCTGTTCCAGCTCCTCATCGGTCAGATTAAGGCCGAACTCTTCGTTTATCATTTTGAGCATGAAAGCGGCGTCAGCCGAGCCTCCCCCAAGTCCCGCACCCATCGGTATGCATTTATGCAGGCACATTTCCAACTCAGGCACATCAAAATCCCTCTGCATCATACGCAGAGCCTTGACTATCAGGTTATGCTCCAGTCCGGCATCAACCGCCTTGCCCGTTATGCGCAACGAGGTCTTCCCCCCCACGGCAGGACGGAACTCCAATGCGTCCTTAATGCCGGCAGGGTAAAACACCGTCTCTAAATCATGATAACCGTCAGGGCGTTTCCCTATGACATTAAGCCCTATATTTATCTTGGCATTTGGAAATGATATCACAGCAGTAACCTTTTTCTATCTTGTGTGCGACAGCACACAAAGGTACGAAAAAAATTCATTCGACATTGGCTTTATCAAATATTAAGAGAAGGACATTCCTACTTCCTTGAACACATCATCTGAAAGGCTGCGGAGGCACTGCTCCTTTGGACGGCACTGTCCCCTCCGCCGCTGCGGCTTTCCGCGCACGAAACACGTACTCTCGCCCTATCCTCACCCTGACTTCAAGCCACTCTCGCCCGCCCCTCGCCCTGACCTGCGGATAAGAACAGCCTTAGCCGATAATATCATAAAATCCCGTAAAAACCACTGCTCTACTTGCCTAACTTCGTATCTTTGTGGCCGGATTTCAAGAACAATCCCAGCACACAATGAAACCCGCATCCGTCAACAGGCAAATATTATCCATAGCCCTGCCGTCCATAGTGTCCAACATCACAGTGCCGCTTCTCAGCCTTGTCGATGTGACCATAGCGGGGCATCTCGGCTCCGCCGCCTACATCGGGGCTATCGCTCTTGGCGGCATGCTGTTCAATATGATTTACTGGATATTCGGCTTCCTGCGGATGGGGACAAGCGGGCTTACGGCACAGGCATTCGGGCGCGGGGACAACGGCGAACTGATGCGCCTCTTAGTACGCTCAGTTCTCATCGGCATTGCAGTCGCCCTGCTGCTCATAGTGCTGCAAACCCCTGTCATCCAAGTGGCCATGCACCTCATTGACGCGAGCGACGAAGTAAAGAGGCACGCCATAACCTATTACCGTATTTGTATATGGGGAGCTCCCGCCATGCTCAGCCTGTACAGCTTCACGGGGTGGTTCATCGGAATGCAGAACACGCGCTTCCCCATGTACATAGCCATAGTGCAGAACGTAGTCAACATAGCCGTAAGCCTTTTCTGTGTCTACTGCCTCGGCATGAAAGTGGATGGCGTGGCAACGGGCACTGTCATAGCCCAATACGCCGGGGCAATCATGGCTGCACTGTTCTTCATGGTCTGCTACTACCGCCGCCTCGGCAGGCCGCTCATCGACCACAGGCTACTTGAACGCGGTGCGCTCAACCGCTTTTTCAATGTCAACCGCGACATATTCCTGCGCACGCTCTGTCTCGTCTGCGTGACCGTGTTCTTCACATCAGCAGGTGCATCCTACGGAGACATCACTCTGGCGGTCAACACCCTGTTGATGCAGCTGTTCACGCTCTTCTCCTATATCATGGACGGCTTCGCCTACGCCGGAGAGGCACTCGTGGGGAAACATATAGGGGCGGGAGACCGAAACGCGCTGCGTACCTCCGTGCACCGGCTATTTGCATGGGGCTTTTCTATCGCACTGCTGTTCACGCTGTTATATATAGCCGGCGGGCAACCGTTCCTTGGTCTGCTCACAGACGATGAAGCCGTGATAGCCGCCTCGGCATCGTACTACGCATGGGCTGTTGCCATACCTCTGGCAGGAGTGACGGCCTTCATTCTCGACGGGATATGTATCGGCGCGACAGCCACGCGCATCATGCTCCTGTCGATGTTCATATCCGTCGCGCTCTTCTTCGCCGTCTATGCTGCGGCGCACACCACGCTCGGCAATCACGCGCTCTGGATGGCGTTCGTCACATACCTGTTCACGCGCGGAGCGATGCAGATGCTCCTGCTGCACAGACGTATGCCGTACGTACTTTAATCATTCAATTCAGTCAGTCAGGCGCACTGACACTTTGCCCACCTGTCCGCCCAGCGGGGGATTGTGCTTGTAAAGCTGTAATGTCATTCCCTCGATGATAGGGAAATCGCCCCTCAGACGCTCCACAATGCGTTTCGCCACATGCTCTATCAGCTTGGACGGCTTCTCCATCTCCTCGCGTACGGCACGGTAAACCTCCTCATAATTAAGCGTATCGGAGAGCCTGTCGCTCTCCAGAGCGTCCGTTTTCAGCCTCATGGTCAAATCGACTGTATAGCGGCAGCCCACTTTCTGTTCCACGGGGTAGAAGCCGTGGTAAGAGAAAAACTCCATGTCATTAATGACTATCTCGGTTTTCATATCAGCATACATTCATCAAAAAGGGGTGTACGCACCCATAGCATAGCGCATACACCCCTCATAGTATCTAACCTGTATTTATTTCATATTTGCCAATGTAGCCGTCATGAAGTCCCAGAACTTCTTCACACTCGCAATGTTCACCTTCTCGTCAGGCGAATGCGGGTGACGGATGGTCGGGCCGACAGATACCATGTCGAGGCCGCTCTCTATCGCGCCTATTATGCCGCACTCCAATCCGGCATGGACAACCTTTACAGCAGGTTTCACACCGAACTGCTGCTCATAGGCCTCACTCATCACTTTCAGTATGCGCGAGTTCAGGTCGGGATTCCAGCCGGAATAGCTGCCGGAGAACTCCACTTTCGCGCCGGCGAGGGTGAAGATGCTCTCCACCATGGAGGCCAGTTCCTCTTTCTTGCTGTCTACCGAGCTGCGCAGCAGGCACTTGATGTCTATGCTCTCAGCATCGGCCTCAACGATGGAGAGGTTCATCGAGGTCTCCACAGTGTCGGGCATTGCCGGTATCATGCGGAAGACGCCGTTCGGGCAGCCCGTCACGGCATTGACCATATCGTCCTGTATCTCCTCAGGGATGAGCGCGGCAGGCATCCCGGTCTCCTCACAGGTGAAGTTGATGCGGTTTTCCGTAGCGGCGTACTCCTCGTTGAACAGTTCGCCGTACTCCTCCACGAGGTTGAATATATCCTCTTTCACATCGGCGGGAACGGTTATGACGGCATAGCCCTCACGCGGGATGGCGTTGCGCATATTACCGCCGGAGACTCTCGCCAGGCGTGCCTCGTAGCGCGATATGGCCTCTTTCAGGAAGCGGAACAGCAGCTTGTTGGCATTAGCGCGTCCGGTGTTTATTTCGAGGCCGGAGTGCCCGCCTTTAAGTCCCGATATATTTATTTTCAAAGCTATGTCATCGCTCTCTACCGGCGCGCTCTTGTATTTCCAAGTGATAGTGGCATCCAGTCCGCCGGCGCACCCGACATAGAGTTCCCCCTCGTCCTCAGAGTCCATGTTTATGAGGGTCTTGCCCTTGATAAATCCGGGTTCAAGTCCGAACGCGCCAAACATACCGGTCTCCTCGTCTGCCGTGATTAGCACTTCTATCGGCCCGTGTTTCAGCGTCTTGCTTTCGAGTATCGCCATGCCAGTTGCCACGCCTATGCCGTTGTCGGCACCGAGCGTTGTCTGGTTGGCGCGTACCCACTCTCCATCGACAACAGTCTCAATCGGGTCTTTCTCGAAGTCATGCACTTTGTCGCTGTTCTTCTGAGGCACCATGTCCATGTGCGCCTGAAGGACGACCGGGGTCACGCCCTCCATGCCGGGAGTGGCCTGTTTGCGTATCAGCACGTTACCCGCCTTGTCCGTGAGTGTCTCCAAACCGAGCGACTTACCGAAATCGACAAGCATTTTTGTTATCTGCTCCAAATGGTGCGACGGGTGTGGCACTTCGCATATCTTGTGAAAGTTGCGCCACAACTCCTGCGGCTGGAGGTCTCTGATGTCTGTTGTTGCCATAATGATTATATTTAAGATTAGGAATAATGCTCTCCGCTGCGTGTCCGCCACCAAGTGACGCGGCTCAAAGGGCCGGCGCATGGCAAAACACGTCTTCGCATCAGCAAAGGTAATACAAAAAAGTGAGATAGCGCACAAATCCGCCGACAGTTTAAGCAATAGCGTGAAGTAAGGTTGAGGTTAGGGCGAGAGTACGTGTTTCAGAGGGGAATGGCGGGCGGGCGTGAGGGGGAAGATAAGGAGGAGACAGGGCGAGGATAGGGCGAGGGTACGTGTTTCGGGAATGGGAGGGACGGTGAGGGGGAGGCGGGCAGAAGCGATGCGTAACCCGTGCACATAACAAAATGACGATGTGTCATAATTGCAAACTGCTGCGTTATTTTCGGAGTTCGGGCTCAGTCATTTACTTCAGTAAACTCCTGTCGCCCTCATCCTCAATGCCTTGCATTTTGCTAATTCTTACACATCTTACCTAAAGGGGCTGTTTCAAAACTTTTATTTTGAAACAGCCCCATCATAAGTAGCCACTCACTGCGGTTATCCGGGAGCGGATATTATCCCAGAAGGCTTATTTTGCGCAGCCGCTCTTCGTCGAGTACCCTTATTTTCCGCCCGTCAAGCTCTATGATGCCCTCGGCGGCGAAATTGGAGAGTGTACGTATGGCATTTGATATGGTCATGTTGGAGAAGCTGGCGAGGTCTTCACGCGGCATGCCGCCCCAGAGGGTCTTGCCGTCCGCCTCAGTGCCGTACTTGTCCATCAGCAAGACGAGAGTTTCCGCAAGACGCCCCCTGACATGCTTCTGCGAGAGGCTGACGACCCTGATGTCCATCACGCCCAAATCGCATGAGAGGACTTTGATGAACGAGAGGGCGAGGCTGTTGTTGGACTTCAATATCTGACTGACCACGGAGAGCGGCACGGAGTAGATTTCGGAATTGTCGACCGCCGCCGCGCTCGTCATGAAGTTCTCCCCCGCGAAATATGCCCTGTACGCGAAGCATTCGCCGGGGCCTATTATCCTCACAAGCTGGCTGCGGCCTCCGACCGAGTCCCTGAAAATCTTCACCTTACCGCTGATAAGGCAGTACATTTGCGTGGGTACCTCACCTTCTCGGTATATGATGCCGCCACGCTTAATCTCTTCATATTCAGTATTCTCACGCAGATAGACACGTTCCTCACGGCTGAGACCTTTCCACATGCCGTTGATTTCGTCTATCGGAAGAATATCCTTGTTAAGATATACCATTATGGATATGTTTTACAATAATGTATTCTACCGCGAAGTTAACATCTTTCCGCGACTTGGCAAACCCGCAGCGTGAGAAGAATTCACGGCAGGCAGGAAGGCCGCACGTCAGACCGCATCGAGAAGCAGACGCAGACGGTTCTCGATGTTCACCTCACTCACCCCGGAATCGAAGTCGAGGGAGAGAATGTTGATGCCGGGGTACTTCTGCTTGATTTTGTTTTCCAACCCTTTGGAAATGATATGGTTCGCTATGCAGCCGAACGGCTGGAGCGAGAGTACGGCCTTGACTTTCTGTTTGGCAAATGCCACTATCTCCGCCGGCAACAGCCACCCCTCACCGAACTGCACGACAAGCGGGAGTATCTCCCTGACATCGGCAGCCAAATCGAATACATCCTCAGACGGCGAGAAATAACGGAACTGCGACATCACCCTGTCGTACTTGCGTATCCTCTGCTTCACGAGGGAGTAGAGGAAGTTCATGATGGGTCTCGGCAATGCTATGCGGTCAGTCCCGTTCGCCTTTTTAGTATCGGCATTGACGAAACTCTGGATGAAGAATGTCAGCAGATTAGGCGGTATGACCTCGAAGTTACGCTCTATCAGCCATTTCTCAGTGAACTTATTGGCGAAGGGGTGGTATTTGAGGAATATCTCGCCCACGATGCCGACCTTCTCGCGCTCTATGCGCTCTGCGGGCAGCAGGGCATTGAAGTCCTCCACGGCCGATGAAAGCAGACGCAGCAGGGCGTCGGAGTCGCGCTTCAAGACAATCGGTTTCGCCTCGGCCAAATATCTGTCCCTCAACTCATCGACAGTCTTTCTGTCAGCAGCACGTACTACTGTGGCGTGATAGAGTTTGGAGAGATTGTCGCCGTAGAGCACTGCGTTAAGCACTATCGGGATAGACTTCAACCAGTTGATTTTGAAGCCCGGCTGGTTGTTAGAGATGCTCGACCCGAAGCTGACCGATATGACAGGTATGTCGGCAAAGCCCGCATCGACAAGTGCCTTCTTGATTATCGGGTAGTAGTTGGAGGCACGGCACTGGCCTCCCGTCTGCGTTATCCCGATAGCGACATCGGCCAAGTTATAGCGGCCGGACTTCAATGCCTTTATAGCGTCGCCGACTATCAGTGTGGCGGGGTAGCATACCTCGTTGTTGGCGTATTGCAGCCCCATTTCGGCAGACTCCTTGTCGCTCATCGGGAGGACTTCGAGATGGTAGCCATTTATCTCAAACAGTTCGGGCAAGAACGGGGAGAGATACTCGGTGAAGAAGGGCGCAAGGACTACCCTATGGCTCTCCTCCTTAGTGAATAGCCTTGTCGAGACGAACGGAGCTACCTCCTGCCTCTTCGCGCTCTTGTATTTCAGGCTCTCTATGAGACTGCGGATGCGCAGTTTCATAGAGCCGAGGTTGTTTATATCGTCAATCTTTACTATCGTGGCCGACTTGTGATAGCGGCGGAGCATATTGCTCACCTCATCGAGGAGGAAGGCATCAGGCCCGCAGCCGAACGAGGTCATCTGCACATAGTGTACATCGTCGCCCTGCTGGCCCACCCACTTTGCGGCCTTGACAATCTTGTTGATGTAATTCCACTGGGAGAGTATGTATGTGTCCTCCATCTTCATGTCCGTCCCGGCATCAACAATCTCCTCATTGACCACCGTCACGCCGAGGTCGGAAATCATGTCGCTCAGCTTGTGCTGTATCAGCGAGTCGGTGTGATAGGGCCGTCCTGCGAGCAACACGACAAGACGGTTTTCGGACTTCGCCTTGGCAAGGTACTCTTCGTTTTTCAGCCGCATATCCTCGTGGAACCTGTCGAGGGCGGCAAACGCCATATACACAGCCCGCTCCACACTCTTACGGTCAGAGGGTATTTCCGCACCGGGCTTGCTGTGCAAATCGGCCAACAGGGAGACGTACTTCATGCAGTTCCTTACAGTCAAGTCCCTGTCTTTCAGCGTAAAGACGGGGTTATCGAGAGGCAGAGAGCCACGGTATATGTTCTTTATCAGAGTGTTGTAACTCGACACTATCGGGCAGTTGTAGGAGTTGGCCTCGGTGGCATCGTGCTTGTTCTCGTACACGACATAGGGGAAGAATATGCGGTCAACGTCCTTAGTGCAGAGGTTGTGTATATGCGAATGGACGAGCTTTGCGGGGAAGCAGATGTTGTCACTCATCACCTCGCGGAGCTGTTTCTCGTAGGTCGAGTAAGTAGATATGTCGCTCAGCACCAGCTCTATGCCCAGTTCAGCAAAGAATGCCGCCCAGAACGGGAAGTCGGAATAGAGGTTCAGCACACGCGGCACACCCAGACGCAGAACCGGATGTTTGACCTCAGGCACGGCAAAGACCCTATCACGCCGATAAGTATATATGTTATCGCCCTTCTCGCCCTTAGCGCGGAACGAGAAGACCTTCTCGCACTTGTTCCCGGAGTAGTACCTGCGCCCGTTGCGGAAGTTGTATATGTCTATGTAGCAGTTGTTCTCACACCCCTTGCAGACAGTGTGCGAGAGGTCGTACTCAATCTCACGGCCTATCTCGATGTCAGCCACAGGCACGCCCGCGTCTATCTGTTCAAGCGCGTAGAGAGCACAGCCGTATGCGCCCATCAGTTCGGGCATGGAGTTGCGGTAGACCTCATGCCCCACGATGTTCTCCAACGCCTTGACCACAGCATCGTTCCTCATAGTGCCGCCCTGTACCACTATGTGCTTGCCTATGTTCGCATCGCGTATTTTCAATACCTTGTAGAAGCAGTTCTTCACCACGGAATAGGCAAGCCCGGCGGCTATGTCCTCCACGGCCGCCCCCTCACGCATGGACTGCTTGATTTTCGAGTTCATAAAGACCGTGCAACGAGTGCCGAGGTCACAGGGGGCTTTCGAGCGGACAGTCCTGTCGGAGAACTCCTGAGCGGTGAAGCCTAGGGAGTTAGCAAAGGTCTCTATGAACGAGCCGCAGCCAGAGGAGCATGCCTCGTTGAGCTCTATGCGGTTGAGCACCCCGTCCTCGATGAACATGGCCTTCATGTCCTGACCGCCTATGTCGAGTATGAAATCGACATCGGGGCAGATGCGTTTCGCCGCCGTGTAGTGCGCCATGGTCTCCACCATAGAGAGGTTGAGGCCAAAGGCAGCCTTAATAAGCTCCTCGCCATAGCCAGTGGAACAGCCGGAGATGATGCGGCACTGCATGTCGCCCTCTTTCAGTATGGCGGAGAACTTCTCCAACCCACGGCGCACGGCGAGTATGGGGTTGCCCATGTTCTTCGAGTAGTCAGAAAAGACTATGCGGCCGTCCATGTTTGCCAGCACTATCTTAGTAGTCGTGCTGCCGGAATCAATGCCAAGCACGAGAGCATCGCCATCTTTCAAGGGGGCAGTCAGGTCGCCCGTCTCCGCCTTGCGGCGACGCCAAGAGGCAATCTCCTCATCGCTACCGAATATCGGGGGCAACGCCTGTCCGCCGCCGACCTTGACATCGGGGGCGTTAGTTATAAGGTTTATGACAGTGTCTATATCATACCTGTATTCCCCGTCAGCGTCAATCGAGAGGGCACAGCCCTTGGCCGTCAGGATATTGGCGTTGTCCACATGGAGTATATCGTCATCGGAGAGATGGAGATAGTCCATGAAAGCCCGGCGGAGGGAGGCGATAAACGCCAGCGGCCCGCCACAGAAGAGCACCCGGGGCGTTATCTCCCGGCCACGGGAGAGCGAAGCCACTACCTGCACGGCAATGGCGTGGAATATCGAGGCGCATATCTCCTCACGGCGCACGTTCTTGGCAACGAGGTTCTGCACATCGGTCTTGGAAAAGACACCGCAGCGGGATGCTATGGGGTGGGTGTGCTCCGCCTTGGCCGCCGCGCTGTCCATCTCCCCGATGGTCATGCCGAGTATGGCTGCCATCTGGTCGATGAACGCACCCGTGCCGCCGGCGCAGTTGCCGTTCATACGCATGTCGGGGAGCGACTTGTCGTCGAGAAACACTATCTTGGCATCCTCGCCGCCTATGTCTATTATAGTGCGCAGGCCGCTGCACTCGCGGCGTGCGAAGCAGTTGAGCGCAAGCACCTCCTGAATGAACGGGAAGCCGTAGCGTTCGCTCACGCCCATGCCGGCGGAGCCTGTGAATTTTACGGCGACGGCCGCGCCGGTCAGCCTGTCGCGCAATCTGTTAAAGAAACCGAGTATCGTATTTTTCACGTCGGCGTTGTGCCGCGTGTATTCGCTGTAAATGGTGCTGTTGTCCTCAGCCAAGACCACTATTTTGGCTGTGGTCGAGCCAACGTCTATGCCTACCCTTATTTTCTCTGCCATTGTCATCTCCTTCTGTCTGTCATTTTTTAAGACGGCACTTTATCAGTTTCACTATCTCCTTCTTGCGGCCATCCAGATAGGTGTCATAGGCGGCCGTGTCCATTTTCAGGACGTTCTTTATTATCGGGTCAACCAGGAACGGGAATATGTTCAGGGAAACTATGTCCATAGCGAGGTCGAATGCGTCCATCTGCGCTATGTTGCCGACTGCGGCTTCCTTGTCGAGGCTCTCCTGCAAGCTGTCGATAAGCTCGTCCTTGTAGTCGAAGAAGGCGCGCTTGATGATAGAAATGGCCTCGTCGTTGTTGCGCGCCTCTTCAAGGAAGAAGAGGGGGAGGCGGGGGTTTTCCCTGAGGAACTCTATGTGCAAGTCGACGATGCCCGTTATTTTCTCCTCAAAGGATATGCCGTCATCGAACCTCAGTTTAATCATTTTTATGACGGAGACTGTCTTCCGCTCGAGGACTTTGGTGAAGAGGTTGGACTTTGTGCGGTAGTAGTAGTGTATGAGAGCCTGATTGCAGCCCACTCTCTTGGCTATGTCTGTTGTTGAGACACCGTTGTAGCCGTTGCTGAGGAACATGTCTTCCGCAGTCTGGAGGATAATCTCCTCCATGCTGTCCTTAGCGTCTTTTCTGTTGTTTTCGACCATCGTGTCACGGGTTCTTCTGCGGATGCGTGCACTTATTATAAACAGCAGTCGCACCGGCAGGTTATTTAATAGCTTTATTAACGGCGCAAAATTAATCTCTCCCCGGCAAAGACAAAACATAAAAAATACAAAAAACGGGGAGGGAGGTATGACAGAGGCAGGGGGGGACAGGGGCGTTTATGCAGGACGGGGCAGGGGGAGGCTGAGGATATGCGGCGAGAGAGGAGGAGGTTAGGGCGAGGGTACGTGTTTCATAAGGGGGAGGAAACTTGGGAGGTAAGACGACAGTACGTGTTTTTAACCTGTTTTTACAAAACAGCATAATGGAGGCGGAGGTGATGTCGGCAGGGTGCGTATTTGAAGTTTTTTACGGCAGTTAATGGAAATATTGGCAGTATATGCAGAGGATGGGGTATTTTTTCTGAAATTTTTGGCCTGAGAAATTTGGATACTTAAAAAGATGTGTATATACTTGCGGTGTGGGACATGGACGGGAAAGAGAGACCGCGCCGCCGCGCATGAGGCCGATACCGGCCGAGGCGAACCCGCAGCCACCCACACACACAAAACAATGCGCGGCTACGGCGCACATCCGCTTTAGACCATGAGTACGCACTACGCACAGGGTCACCCGCTGGCCTGGCCCACAGCCCGCCCGTGAACAGGGCGGGGGAGGAGAAGAGGCGGCGACGCCTGCCGAGGGCGCGGAGGAGGGACAGTGACCCTCCCGAGACCGCGCACTGAAGGCACGGCGGCGCACCCCGCAGCCCCGGACACGGGCATACCTACCCAGATTATACGGCGGGCTTCCCGCAGCACGCGCCGGAGAGCGCGTGCGCCTGCAGACCGCGCATATCTGCCTTCAGCACATAGAGCAGTCTTCCTCCTGAGGCGAACAGCCGTCCATAAGCCGCAGGGTCAGGAGAGGAAGCCGCCGCGACCATACATGAGGCCGGGGGAATCCATGGCCCATGCCGCCACGCCGCACGGCGAGGCTCTCCACAACACAAGGGTCACGACAAACCACAACAATCTAAAACATGAAATATTATGAAGAGATTACTTTTCTTCGCGCTGCTGCCGCTGATGATGATGATGGCGGGGTGCGAAAACGGAAATGATAGCGTCAGCACACGCTATGTACCATGTTCGAGTGACGACATGCAGCAAGCGGCTGCGGAGACAGACAATGTAAACGCCACAGAATTTATTGAGTACAACTACACTGACGGTATCATCGAACTGACCCACAACCTCATTGTGGGATGCAATATTGACGGCTGCAAGGTAGAGTGTTCCGTTACGGGCGGAAAGATAACGGTTTCCGAATATCCGACCGGGGGGCATATAGCTGCCACAAACTGTTTCTGCCCTTCACAGGCAATAATGGAAATGTCTGTACAAAAAGGGAATTATACGCATTAGTACCTAACAAAACTTTGGCGGGAAAACTTCCATAACAAAGAATTTTTCTTGCCAAAGTTATATATACCAAACGCATTATTGTTTGGTGTATGAATTTTGCTAAATTTACTTCGCTTTTCAGTCTATCGCAAGCCT
>CALUOH010000004.1 GCA_944322025.1 uncultured Bacteroidales bacterium
CTCAAAACTATACGTTACGAGTTGATTTCCATACCGGCTTATTTGGGCAGGACAAAAGACAAGCATATTCTTTATCTGGCAAGATCCTTGAAAACAAGGAAAGCTTTCCTTGCTATTTGGGAGAAAACAAAGGATTTCTCGTTGCCGTACGACACCGAGAAATCCTAATGACCGATTTGGGTTTATCCATCACAGTCAGCCTGCATGGCTCATCGTGGAAGAGCCGAACGGCACACGCTCACTTCACCTCCCGCAGGCTATCCAGATAAGTACCGTCTATGATGAAGATATAATACTGCGTGTACCTCTCTTGCAGCGGCTTGTCCACATACTGGTCAATGTCCGCCCCGCGCAGTTCGCGGTAGCTGTCGGGGTTGACCATCGACCCTTCCCGCCCCTTGGTGTCGTAATACCTGCGTCCGTTTATCTCGAAATAAACCACTTGCAGATAGTCGAACGACCCTATTATGTCGGACACCTTTATGTCGATGTCCGGCCCGTCGTTCGACTCCGTGACGTATATAGGCAGGAAATTCCGCGAATACCCCGGCCTTATCCTCACGAACTCCTCATCGTCAAACCCTTTAAGGCTATAATAGACCGTGTCCTGCGACTCGTTCTTCACCACATACAGCTTCGTGTTCTTGCAATAGTCGTGTTTGTCACACCCCGCCAGCATCAGCGACGCCAGCAGACAGCAAATAAAAAGCACTCTCTTTACCATAAATAACCTCAATCTTTTATCTCTTCAAAATCAACATATTCACCCTCGTCGTCGTCAAACACCTTGCCCTTGCGGCGCGGCTTAGCCGCAGTACGGATATCGTTGCCGTCAGGTTCATCATCATACTCACTGCCGTCCCCGCGCCTGCGGAATGCTCCGCCCGCGCCCCTTTTGAGCCTGAGCAGCACCCCCGCAATGGAAACAACTATACTTACCACCAGTAGCAGCAGTAACATGAACATCGTCATTATTAACGACATAAACCCTCCGCCTTTTTAGTTATCTATCACTGTATTCATGCATCCACGCCAATGAGTGTCGCCGGTGTCGCGTCCGTTATCCTGACCCTCACAATCTCGCCTATATGGTGCCCCCCTTTCGGGAATACCACCATCTTGTTCTGCGATGTGCGTCCGCAGAAGCTCTCGCGGCTGCGCTTGGAATAGCCCTCCACGAGCACATCGAACTCCCTCCCCACGTCGCGCTTGTTGCTCTCGTGGCTCAGCTCCACTTGCAGCGCGATTATCTCGTTCAGGCGGCGCACCTTCACCTCTTCGCTTATGTTGTCCGGCAGATGGCGTGACGCGAATGTGCCCGGCCTCTCGGAGTATTTGAACATGAATGCCGAGTCGAACGCGCACTCACGCATGAGCGAGAGCGTCTGCGCATGGTCCTCCTCCGTCTCGCCGTGGAAACCGCAGAAGATGTCAGTGCCTATCGCCGCATCGGGCAGTATGCGCCTTATGGCCGCTATCCTGCCGAGATACCATTCGCGGGTGTACTTCCGGTTCATCGCTTTCAGCACGGCATCCGACCCGCTCTGCACGGGCAGGTGTATGAACTTGCACAGGTTGTCGTGCGCCGCAATGACTTCAAGTGTCTCATCGCTCATGTCCTTCGGATGAGAAGTCGTGAATCGCACCCTCATGTCCGGCACTGCCTCGGCCACACGCGCCAGCAGCTGCGGGAACGTAACTGTCTCCCCCTCACGCTCGAAGCGGTACGAATTGACATTCTGCCCCAGCAGCGTCACCTCCTTGTAACCCTTCTGATGGAGGTCACGCACCTCTAGCAGCACCGACTCCACATCGCGGCTGCGCTCACGCCCGCGCGTATATGGCACTATGCAGTATGAGCAGAAGTTGTCGCACCCGCGCATGATGCTCACGAAGCCCGACACCGGGCGGCCTATCCGCGCGGGGATAATGTCGCGGTAGGTCTCTGTCCGCGAAAGCTCCACGTTGATGGCCTTCTCGCCCGCCTCCACCGCGCCCACAAGGTTCGGAAGGTCGAGGTACGAATCAGGCCCGGCCACAAAGTCCACGCCGTGCCTCTCTATCAGTTCTCCCTGTATCCGCTCCGCCATGCAACCTATCACCCCGACTGCAAAGTTACCGCGCTTACGCTTGAGCGACTGGAAATATTGCAGGCGCGAAAGCACCTTCTGCTCCGCGTTGTCACGTATCGAACATGTGTTGACTATCACCACATCGGCCTCATCCAGATTCTCCGTCAGAGTAAAACCGTCCGACTGCATGACAGCAGCCACCACCTCACTGTCAGCCACATTCATCTGACAGCCGTATGTCTCTATATATAATTTCTTTTCCATAAAACACCAATTATATTACCCCCGACAGTCACCTCCACAGAGGAAGCAACCGCCATGCTCCGCCTCCTTTCTCTAAGGATAGCGAAGGTCAGGGGCAGCTTAAAGTCTCAGCCTTTCCCGCACGGCTGCACAAAGGTACGCAAAAAGCCCAACACCCCACGCCTATCGGGCTGAAATATACTGTTTTCTTGAAAAATAGAGATTTCAGGCGTGTACGAAAAATTCAGATGCGTTTGTCCCGGGGCAAATTCTTCCCTTCAACCGTCATGCCTCGCCATCCGACCCGGAGCAGCTGTCGGTGCCAGCCTCTACGGCGGGGGCATCGGCCTGTCCGGCATTGCGGGATGGCGCGTCACCGCCCGACTCTTTAAGGATGAAACGCTTGTAGTAGGAAATCATCAATGTCGTGAGTGGTAGGGCGATAATCATGCCGACTATGCCCATTAGTGCGCCCCAGACGGAGAGGCTGAGAAGTATTATAGCGGGATTAAGCCCCATGGCCTTTCCCATAATCTTCGGGACAAGCACCATGTCCTCAATGCACTGCACCACGATGAATACCACGGCGCACAGGGCTATTATCAGCCAGAAGCTCTGCCCTGTCTCGGCCGCACGGAGGGCGGCGAGCAGAATGACGGGGATTATGCCGACGGTCTGAAGATAGGGGACGAGGTTGAGCAGGCCGACGAAGAGTCCGACGGTGATGCCCAGCGGGAGGCCTATGATGCTGAAGCCCACGGCGAAGAGGACTCCCACTATGGCCGCCACGAGAGCCTGCCCGCGGAAGTAGCGGTTCATGCCAAACTCCATGTCGTCAATCAACTCATTGACAAAGGGACTGTACCTGGGGGGTATCATGTGGCGGAAGCCGCTTGTTATGGCGTTGTAGTCCAAGAGGATGAATACGGTGTAGAGGAACACCATGAATACGACGAATACGGCCGCTATGGCCTGCCAAGTGCCGGAGAGGAGTGTCCAGACCTGAGGGAGGAGGCGTTTGAGGAGCTCCTCGACCTTGTCGATGCTGAGCCACTCGCGCAGGTCTACCTCGGCGAGGAGTGAGCTGAGGTATTCGGCCACAATCGGGGGGAGGCGGCGCACTCCGTCACTGTCCTGCGTGTAGCGCGCGAAGAGAGTGGCGGCCTTGCTGACCTCCTCGCCTATGGCGGGGATGAGAGCCATCACGAGGCCGGCCAGCGCGGCTATGATGGCCACCATGGCGATAGCAATGGAAGCGCCACGGCTACGTACCCTCATCCGGTTCTGGATGAAGCAGACGAGGGGGTGCATCATGTAGGCGATGAGCCAGCCTACGAGGAAGGGGAGCAGGACACTGCTCAACCTGTTGACCAGCAGCAGGAGGGCAACCACGACGACTGTCGCTATCACCAGACGGGTAACCCTATCGAACGTGTATTTCATAACTGTATCTCTATTGCCTCGGCCGGAGGGTATGTCTTCCGGAGGCGTGTACAAAGGTATCCCTTTCCTGTGAAATCACCAAATGGTGGCGGAGAGCGTCCGTAGGGGCTCCCTGGCTGTTCCGTCGAGAGTACGTGTTTTTAACCACTTTTTACATATGAGATGGATGGGGGCGCAGTTGTGTAAGGCAGGGGGATATGAGGGGACGGGGAGGGGGGGGGGGAGATCGCTGAACGGGGGCGCGGGGAGGGGGTGGGGCATTGGAGGGGCAGATGGCGGGAGAAAGTGAGGGGAGGCGGGAGGCGAGTGGATTTTATTATCGAAAAACGATAAAAATATTTGGTGGTTCAGAAAATATTGCCTTACTTTGCCATCGGTT
>CALUOH010000005.1 GCA_944322025.1 uncultured Bacteroidales bacterium
CGCCCATAACCTCAGAAAATATGCGGCGCATGTCCGCGACGGACTCTTGAGTGTGTCTGACGACTGTCCGTCATTGGGAATGGCATAGCTCCCCCCCCCAAAAAAAAAAACACACACACATGAAGGACGAAAATCAGAGGCATTAGTAAACCATCCCTTCCCGGAGACTTCCTGCTCGGGTAAATAGTATAGAAAAAGAGACCGACCAAAATCTCTTTTGGGTCGGCCTCTTTCTCTCATCATCCCTTTATCGGATGACAACCCATCTATCCAAAAGCCGTCAGAGGCCCACCTTGCGACACCTCAACTCTTAGCACCCCTCCTGCTGAGGCACTTGGCATACAGCCTCCAGTCAACGTGCTGCTGACCGATGCACAAACTCCGTAAAACGCCTCAGCCCTTCCGTCAGTGTCGTGCGCGGACAGGCTATGTTCCAGCGCATGAACCCCTCGCCCTCTGCTCCGTACATCGTCCCTGCATTAAGCCACAGACCGGCCTCCTTCACCAGCCGCCGCTCCAGCTCCTCCGACGGCATGCCGCATTTCCGGCAGTCCATCCAGACGAGATAAGTCCCCTCCAGCACCGTAATAGGAAACTCCGGCAGCTGCTCCCCGCAGAACTCCCGCATATACTGATAATTGGCCTGCAAATACTCCAAGAGCTGATCCAGCCACTCCTCGCCCTCATTATAAGCCGCTTGCGTGGCTATCACTCCGAACGGATTGACATCGCAGACCTCATTGTCATTGATGGCGCGGTCTATCCTCGCCCGGCGGTCAGCATCGGCGCAGACTATGTTAGCTATCTGCAACCCCGCTATATTGAACGCCTTGCTTGGGGATATACAGGTGACCGAATGCCGGAGGAACTCTTCCGAGATTGAGGCAAACGGCGTATACCTGTGTCCCGGGAATACCAGTTCACAATGTATCTCGTCCGCCACGACCGTGACCCCGTTACGGATACAGATTTCGCCGAGGCGCACCAGCTCCTCACGCCGCCATACTCTCCCGGCAGGATTGTGCGGGTTGCACAGCAGCATGACCTTCACTTTCGGGTCTGCCGCCTTACGCTCCAAATCCTCGTAATCGATAGTATAACTATTGTCCGCATAGACCAATGGCGAAGCCGCCATCTCACACCCGTTATTACGGATAGAGGAGAAAAAGCAGTTATAGACAGGTGTCTGCACCAGCACCTTGTCTCCCGGCTGTGTCAATGCCTTGATGACCGCCGAGATGGCCGGCACTACCCCCGACGTATAGATAATCCACTCACGGTCAATCTGCCAGCCATGCCTGCGTGCGAACCAATCCGTTACTGCCTTGTAATAACTGTCTGGCACAAGGGTATAACCGAATATGCCGTGCTCCACCCGTCTGCGCAAGGCATCGGTGATGGCGGGGGCTGTATGGAAATCCATATCGGCCACCCACATCGGCAATACATCTTCGCTTTCCGCGCTGTCCCACTTATACGAACCTGTCCCCCGCCGCGTTATCTGCTTGTCGAAGTCGTATCTCATATCCTCATTGATTAGTCTGTGAGACAGTCACATTAGCCCCTGATGCGTATTTCGCAGTCGGCAGGAGCCTTGATGTTCTCATCTATGGTTACGGAGCCGATTTCGTCTGCCACAATACGCCCCGACATAGGGTTCTTGATATTCGTGATAGCCCCTCGGATATCCGCATGCAGCGTGCTGTACTCGAACGCCCTGTCGCAGTCCGGCCCGAAGGTACAGTTTTCCAGTATCAGGTCGTGGGCATAACAGAGCGGCTGTTCGCCGGTAATGTGGCAATTGACCAGACGCGGGTTCTTCGAGTGCCAGCCGAGGTACTCGCCATTGAGCTCCGAATCATAGATTGTCACATTCTCCACCTCCCAGAACGCGTCCTTGGTCTTAATCTTGGCGTTATGAATCTCGACATTCTTCACATACTGGAATACATACTTGCTGTCACTCTCCAGACCGTCCACGTAAATGTCGTTGCTGAACATGAAAGGGTATGTACCCCCATGCAGCTTGAGATTCTTGACACGGATACCGTTGCAACGCCAGAACACCTCATCGGCGTCGTTCATGGTCACGTTCTCTATATCGATTTCACTCATCTCGCGGAACATCTTCGGCGCATCGATAACCGTGTCTGTCATTTTCAGATGGTCACAATACCACAGGGCAGAACGCCCCCCTACGTCGAAATAGCAACGCTCAATCTTGAATCCGTGTACATGCCAGAAAGGATAGTTACCCTCGAAACGGCATTCGTACGCCTCTATGTTACTGCACTCTTTGATAGCCGACTCTCCGGCTCTGATAATCACATTCTCCAGTCGGAGGTCATGTGACTCAAACAAGGGACGTTCGCCCCCGAATTCAGTATCTTTAATCAGTCTCATTTGAATATTGTTTTAGTTGTAAATTATTATCGATTTCAAAAGTCATAGTCTCATCGCCTCTTCGGAAGTCGGACCAGCCTGTACACCCTCTTATTGGATAACTGGCGGACTTCGCCGGCCCGAAAAGGCGGAGTAATATGGCAGTGAATAAGTTCATCCTCCTTACATTGCAAAGTTACAGCATATTATAAAGATGCACAGTAAACGGATTACAGAATGTATAACCCCAATTACAGACTCTGCCTCATACATTTTCTCAACCACCGCTCCCGCCTCAGGCGCACAAGGAAAATAATACCCCTGAAACACAACTCGACACACATGGCAATCCACACTCCTTTAAGCCCTAATGACGGAGCGAGCAAGGCAGCCAATGACAGACGCACCGCCCAAATGCTGAAGAAGTTCATCATGCACGGAGTGAGCGTATCGGCAGCACCGACAAAGACACCGTAGGCGACAATCGAAGCGGCAAACATAGGTTCGGCAAACGCTTCTATACGCAATGCCATCACCCCCAATTCCCGTATCTCCTCAACTGGAGTCATCAGGCCGATAATCTGCGGCGCGAATAAATACATGAGTACACCCATCACTTCCATAACCCCCATTCCCATCAACACAGTAATGTAGGCGAAACTGCGGGTCAGTCGCCAGCGTCGTGCCCCGACACTCTGCCCGACCAGCGTCGTGGCGGCATCCGCAATCCCGTAGCCCGGCATATAGCAGAGACTCTCGGCCGTAATGGCAAACGAATTTGCCGCAATGGCAAAAACTCCCAGCGGTGCCACGATGACTGTCGTCATGATTTGCGCCCCGCAGATAACAACATGCTCAATACCCATTGGTAGGCCTATACGTAGTGCCTTTCTCAATGTTGTCCTCTTCGGCCTGAAACTCCCCTGCTCTCCCGCCAGTTTCAATTCACTGGAACGAATCCAAAGATACCACAGCAGTATTCCGGCAACCACAGTTTCAGCGGCCGCCGTACCCAATGCCGCACCGACTACCCCCAATCCTGCACCCGGCATCGTGAAAGCAGCTCCCGCAACATGCAACTCGCGCGATGGGAAAATCAAAAAGAAATTGAACACTACATCCAGCACGCACATCGCCACACCAAGCATACTCGGCACACGCATATTGCCGCTGCACCGCAACATGCCGCTCGCAAGAATATTCATCTGCAATGCCGGCAGGAAAAGTGCGAAAATGAGAAAATACAGTGACGCATCACGATAGATGGACACATCGCCTCCCAGCCAGCCGGGAAGCGCACCGCTGATTATCGCACCAAGTGCCGCCAGTGACATGCTGAAAACAAGTGTGGCGGTTAGTGCCTGCCGCAACACGGTACGCGCTCCCCGCATATCATCCGCTCCTATTTCATGTGCCACCTGTACGGAAAAGCCGGCGGAAGCCGCCACACACAGCCCCGAGAAAAGCCATGTAGTCGTCGAGACCAGACCTATGGATGCCGATGCCTCCGCCCCGAGGTGTCCCACCATTGCCGCATCGATATACTGCATGACAATGGAGGACAGTTGTGCAATTACAGCCGGTATACTGAGCCACACGGCTAAATGCAGCTGCTGTCCGAGCCTCATCTTTTTACCGTCACGGATTAACGCAAGTAGAGCATTCGTACTGTCCGCCTGTGCAGTCATCTGTTCCGTTCTTTGACGAGTTTGAATACTTTCCCGTAAGTGAACATCCTCCAAATCCACTCCAATGGGCCGAATTGGCAGTAATGTAGCCACACTCCGCTGACCAGTGCCTGCATGAGCCATACCCCTGCTGCAATCAATACCACATATACCAATCCCACTCCGGCTCCTAAACCGAACCCTATGCCGTAGAAAAGTAGCATACCGAATACCGATTGCCCGATATAATTGGTAAGAGCCATGCGTCCCGGTGTCGCGAACACACTGAAGCCTTTCCATTGCGGACGATGAAGGTAACAGAGACATATACCTGCCACATAGGCGAAACCTAATGGAAATACGCTGACAAAGTATAGCGCGGCATGTGTGCCCAGTCCCCACGGACGGCCGTTCATTGCGCTCCATGCATAGATAAGCGACAGCGGCAACCCGATAATGAATCCATAACGGGCGATGCGTTTCAGCTGCGGCATGAAGTTGCCCAAATCGGCATAGAAGCGGTTACGCCCGATATAAAAGCCCAAAAGGAACAGCCCCATCACTTTGAAGTAACGGTTTCCGTCTATAAACTCCTGCACACGTACCAGCGCGCCTTGGATTAGGAACTCAAAAGTCCCACTGTAATGCTCCGCATCACGCAACCAATAGGCGAAGTTCTCATCCGTAATGCCGTACTTGTCACAGTAGAACTGTTGCAGCTCTACAACCGGAGCTGATGGACTGATACCGGACAACTCCACCGCATAATCCACCGCCACAGGTATCGCCATCAAAAGGGATGCCCACACCAGCAACGCCCGGTTCGGGACATTGCGGAACAGGGGCAATAGCATCCCGAGCAAAGCGTATAGCATAAGTATATCGCCGCTCCAAATAAACATCAGATGCAGAAAGCCTATCAGCAGCAAGACAAACATGCGCCTGTAAAAAATACGGAAGCCGTTGGCACCCCTCCTTGCCGCGTTGGCAATGATAATGGAGAAGCCTATGCCGAACAGCAGCGAGAATATCGTATAGAATTTGCCGTCGATAAAGACATATTGCAGATAATGTACGATACGGTCTGTTCCCGCAGTCGGCATGGCTTCTGCCGCCTCGGCTGGCAGAAATGAATACAACGAGAACTCCGGAAAGTTGGCAATTGCGATACCCAACAAAGCAAATCCGCGCAGCACGTCCAGTATGACATACCGCTCTGATGACCTGACGGGAATAGCCGTATGATTGGTTGCTGACTCCGATTTCATAGACTATTGGCTTTCGTTCCTGTCTATGTCCCGGATATATCTTGCCGGCACACCTCCCACTACTGTGTTGGCAGCCACGTCTTTCGTCACCACCGACCCTGCCGCGATAATGGCGTTGTCCCCCACGGTCACACCCCGCAGTATGGTAGAGTTTGAGCCTACCCACACGTTTTTGCCTAATCTGATAGGGGCTGGATACATCTTCCCTCGCTCTTCAGGCTCCATGCCGTGATTGAGTGTGGCAAATACCACGTTGTGGCCGATGAGACAGCCATCACCCAATGTCACGCCGCCGTGGTCCTGAAAATGGCAGCAGGCATTGATGAACACATTACGCCCTATGTTAATATTCTTGCCGAAGTCAGTATAGAATGGAGGAAACATCTTGAACGTTTCATCCACTGGTTTACCGAGCAGACGTGACATCAACACGCGCAATTCCTCCTGTGGATGATACGTATTGTTTATCTCGCAGGTGATGCGCCGGGCATTGTCACTCATCTCATCCATAAACTGGTAGATTTCCGGCGTATTGAGTGCCCCGCCGGCCGCGACATGCTTCAGAAAATCATCAAGTGTCATACCCCTCTCCCTATGCCTGTTTCCCCATTTCGTACGCCTCCTGCAACTTCGGGTTTCCTTTGATTTCTCCCACATGCCATACGCCCCCGCAAAACAGCGTGCCTTTTACATTCGGATTCTCCAGACAGTCGAGAAATCCCATGAAGTTGGCGACTATGCGGTCCATAATCGCGTCATCATCCTCGGCTGCCGTGGCAATGAAATAGAACTCCTTGTCTTTCATCTCGGTATAAGGCCCGCAGCAACGGTCTATCATCATTTTCATCTGAGCGCTCATGGCATAAAAATATACCGGCGTTCCCATCACAATGACATCTGCCGCCAGCATCTTCTCTATTATCTCGGCTGCGTCATCTTTCTGAGGGCACGGCTTTTTATATTGGCTGCACACATTGCATCCCAGACATGGATGTATATTCCTGTCTCGCAGAAACACCTTCTCTACACGGTTTCCGCTCTCTATGGCTCCACGCATGAACTCATCGCAGAGCATGTCCGAATTGCCGCCGCGACGGGGGCTGGACGATAAAATCAGAATATTCTTTGACATGGCTTTATCTGTTATAGTTATAGTACATTTACTCCTTGACAAACGGTTTCAGCCCCTTGACGGCTTCTGCGGCGGTTATGCGCTTGCCGCCATTATCCAAATCAATGAGGATATAACGGTCATTGCCCATCCCCAACTCTTTCATATATGACAACTGACGCAACCCGTGACGGCTCTCTATCCTTTCCACCAAGTCGTGATGCTCTGACTCCGTCATGGCATACACCAAATCCACGCACGCTTGATCCAATGCCAGAATATCGGTAGAAGAAAGTATACCGACGTTCGGTGTCACTACTGGAGCGGCGTTCACACCCTCGCAATCGCACGACACGGACATGTTACGCATCACATTCACATACGTTATCTGCTTGCCGAAATAATCGATGACTGCCTTTGTCGACTCGGTCATGCGCTCCATGAACTCCTCCTCTTTGATGTCCCATTGATTATCCTGCCCAGGTGTGGTATGAATCCACGCTTTCCCTATGCGTCCGTCCGCAAAGCCGATGCCGACATTCTTGTTGCTGCCGCCGAAACCTCCCTGCGTATGCCCTTTGAAGTGGGTAAGCACCACAAGGGAATTATAGTCGGTCGTATGGCTGCCCACTGACATCCTGTCGAACCATTTGCCGCCGTGAACGGGCAATGTCAAGGTATCTTCCTCGTCCATAATATCCACGGGACAGAACGTCCAGCCGTTCACTTCCAATGTCCGCCTGTGCTGTGCGGTCGTATAGCGGTCGCCCTTGTAATAGGTATTGGTTTCAACTATGTTCGCGTCTGGCAACTTCTCCTCCATCAATGTCTTGACCCACTCTCGCGGTATGATATTTGGCCCATGCTGTTCCCCGGTATGTAGCTTCACCCCGGTATGCCCCTTTATGTTCGCGCTCACTTGCTCATACGCTTTGACAATCCCCTCGGCACTGAGGTTACGCGTGAAATAAACGACAGATTCATTGCCCGTACGTTCTTCGTAAGGTACATATTTATTGCCGTCTCCTCCGGGAACACGGTCGGGCTTCTCCACTGCCGCTGTCCCGATAACAAATAAACCTGCAATCATGATAGCTGATATACGTCTCATTATCTCTTGATTTTATGAAATTTACAGTTCCTGCTTTCGTACTGCAAAGTTAAGCGTATGCCCGGAAATTCAGTGTAGATGAATTACAGATATTATAACCCCAATTACATGATTTGCGGACGGACGGCATAAATCTGTAGCCTTGGTTATATTATCAGTAATTGAGGTTATGCCCGCCCACGTATAATCCCCTAATTTTGCGACCCAAGGAAAATAACCTAAGACCATTGGCTGGACCGGCAGATGAAAAAGACATTGGACATAAAGAGCGTGTGCGAATGCAACCGCTGTCTGGGGTGCAGGACCCTGCACCCTCAGGCAAGCATCATCAATCTTGAACACCCTGACCTTGAGCAGGATGCCGTGAAGTTCGAGTTCTATGCCGTATTGCTCATCGAGGAATGCCCCGGCAGCTGCTGCGGCCGCAAATATTACGACTACTCCTACGCCACTATGGTATTCCTCAAGCCCGGGGAAATCTTCCGTATGAGTGAAGCTGGCGCACTGCCCGACAAGGGATGGCTGTTGGCGTTCCATCCCGACCTGCTCTACCGCACTTCCCTGAACAACCACATCGGAAACTACACCTTCTTCTCCTACGGCAAAGACGAGGCGCTACACCTCTCTCAACGGGAGACGGCCACCATCACCTGCTGCCTCGAAAACATAGAGGAAGAGTTGCACCACTCTATCGACACGCACACCGCAACCATCCTCTCACGCCACATCGAGCTGATGCTGGACTACTGCACCCGCTTCTACGAACGGCAGTTCATCACCCGCGAGAACCGCAATAAAACCATCCTCGAAGAGCTTGACTCTCTCCTCGACGACTACATCCGTTCCGGCAGGCTGCGTGATGCCCTCTTGCCCTCGCCCGCATATTGTGCCGCCGGGCTGGGGCTCTCCGTCCCCTATTTCAACGACCTGCTGAGGTTCGAGACCGGCCGTACCTTCGATGAGCACTTCCAGTTGAAGCGTCTCGAAGCGGCCAAGCGGATGCTCCTCAAACCCGGCAACACCCCCACCTCCGTCGCCAGACAGCTCGGCTACACCAGCGTACAGCATTTCAGCCTCCTGTTCAAGAAGATAACAGGTGTCGCACCCGGCGAATACCGCTGTTCGGTCAACTGACGCAGCACCGCACGCCGTTCATCTCATCTTCGGAGACTCAATCCTCTTCGTCTATCCGCTCCAGTTTGAATACCACAGGGCGAGTACCATCATTGCAGCAGGTTATCATAACCCTCTCGTCGTTTGTCCAGCCCTGCATTATAGAACCGCCCTGTAAAGCTGCATAGACATAACGGCTGATACAGTCCCATGCCTCCGCGCAGAATGTACCATTGAGCATACGGAAGAAATTGTCGCTGTCCACCATTATCACTTGCCCCTCACGGAAATAGGGACAAGGCCCTGACTTCGGGTCTGCCAGATACTTCTCCTGCAAATCCTTATAGCATTCACGCTTCAGGACTGTTATCTTACACTTGTGTTTCATCCTTATATCTTTATGTTCAACTTGCGAATTATCATAAGACACATCATCAGCATTGGCTGCACGCAAGCTGCCGCCAACTGTGAGAGCCAAGACCGATGCCCCCGCTTGCTTGAGAAACTTACGCCTGTCCATATACATGTTTCATTCGTGCAAAGATAGTGAAAATCGAATACAAAAGCAGCAAACTCGTTTGGCGGCTTTTGTTGAGATGCATCCTATCTTGTGCGATAGCACAAAGATACTGATTTCACCTCAACCCTCAAACCGCCTGCAGGCCCCCGTCCATGCCCCATCACTTGTGCCCCACGGCCCTCTTCCTGTCGCTTATGATAGCGTCCTTATTGTCCAACGCCCACCCTATCAGCGCGTTGATATGCGGGAGCAGTGAGTGCGCGCGCGGCGTCAGCCCGTACTCCACCCTCGGCGGCACTTCCGGATACACCATCCTCGTGACATAACCGTCCTCCTCCAGTGTCCGCAGGGTCACAGTCAGCATCTTCTGCGAGATGTCGGGTATCTCCCGTTGCAGCTCCTTGAACCTCACCCTCTCCTTGCCCGCACACTCAAATCCGCCCCCTGCGCACCGCTCGCCATCGGTCAAACGGAAACTCTATTTTATCAACATAAAAACTAACTGACTATGAAAAAAGCATTATTAGAAACAGTTTTGATTTTACCGTCTAAATGGATTGAGATGCACCGTCGAGGCATATCCTGTTCTCATGTCCGATGCAATAGCGGGCTATTGCAAGGGCATGAGGACGGGATAGGACCGGCGGGGCGCACAATCCATAGACGAAAACCATATAATGGACATCTGTTCAAACACTTCATAAACAGTGTTTGTGGAAAATCAAAACTGTTTCTCATTTTGTTTAATCTTTTAACTTTTACAGCTATGGCACAGACAAAAGGACATTTCGAGGTACATGACCTCGGCAGTTTCAAACTCCATGTGTACTACACCAACGACGCGCTTGGCGACACCAGCTACATCATCGAGGGCAACGACGCGCTCGTCACCATGGAACAGCCCCTCTTCAAGGACAACGTGGCAGAGTTCGACACCTACCTCGCCTCCCTCGGCAAAACAGTAGAACAGCGCATCACCGACTACCACGTGGGCGGCACTGGCAGCCACGACATCGTAATGGCCGAAGGCATGCCCTCCTTCACACATGGTGAAATCTACGGCGGCATGATGCAGGGCTTCGCCCAGGCATTCGGCGACGCGCTCACCGACATGCCCACTGGCAAAGCCACCGAAATCCCCTTCGGCTCAACCCGCACATGGGCTGGCATCACATTCAGCTTCCGCCGTGGCGCGGCATCCGACTTCCCCGGCGCAAGCATCCTCATCGGCAGCAAGGCATACTACACCCACTGGACTCCCGCAAAGGCCCACGTCAGCCACTTGCAGGTCTCCTCTCCCGCAGCCATCGACGCTGAAATCGACGAAGCCGGACGTTCCCTTGACTCCGGAGCCGTCCTCTTCATCGGCGGACACGGCGGCGCGGCAAGGCGCGATGCCGTAGAGTTCAAAATCGCCTACCTCAAAACCATGAAAGAGCTCCTCGCCTCCAGCATCTCCCCGCAGGCATTCGTCCTCGCCATGAAGCAGGCCTACCCATCCCTCCCCGGCGAAGCCGGCCTCGAAGAGCTCGCAAAGGCACTCTACAAATAACCCCCCTCGCCCCACAATCCAATGGCGTGTGTCAAAGCTTGTATTTGGCACACGCCATTTCGGGCGTGCCAGAATGGGTTAGATACAAGGCACAGAGACTTTGGTTGAAGGAGCATATCGATGTAAGTGACTGAAACCAAATGTCGACAGTAACGCCGCAGATTGCCCATTATGACACGCCCATTTCATTTACTCACAGCCCCACAGTTTCCGACAGTCCCACCCCCGTACCATTCCCCACCTCCGCCCCGTCCCCAAATCTAAATCAAGGTTAAAAACACGTACTCTCAAGCCAGCAACAGGCCAGCCCCACCGAAGTCCTTCCCAGTCCTCACCCAACTCCAACCCGCCCCCTTTCTCCCCCATCCCCGTCACATCCCCGCCCCGCACGGCAACTCTTCCGCGATTTATTGCTAATTTTGTACCCGATGAAACACGACAGCCCACTCGCAGCTCTCGGCCGCACATTCCGGGGAGGCATACACACCGACCTCCCCACACGCACGGCCTACGCCACGGACGCATCCGCATACATGGAGATGCCCGCAGCCGTAGTATTCCCCACCGATGAAGCCGACGTCCGCGCCCTCATCCGCCACGCCGCCGCCCACTCCATGAGCGTCATACCACGCTGCGCCGGCACATCCATCGCCGGACAAGTCGTAGGCCCCGGCATCGTAGCCGACATCTCCCGCCACATGAACTCCATACTTGAAATCAACGCCCCCGCACGTTGGGTACGCGTCCAGCCCGGCGTCGTCCTCGACGAACTCAACATAGCCCTCCGCCCCCACGGCCTCTTCTTCGCCCCCGAAGCCTCCACATCCAACCGCTGCTGCATCGGCGGCATGGCGGGCAACAACGCCTGCGGCTCCCACTCCCTCGTCTACGGCTCCACCCGCGACCACATCATCTCCATGCGCGCCGTCCTCTCCGACGGCTCTGTCGCCACATTCGGCGACACCGATGCCGACACTGCCCGCCGCATTGCCAATGAGCCCACACTCGAAGGCCGCATATACAAAGGCATAATCGGCCTCCTCTCCTCACCCCGCGTGCGCGACACCCTCCGCCGCGAAGCCCCCGACATATCCCTGCGCCGCCGTAACAACGGCTACGCGCTCGACCTCCTCACCTACTGCTCCCTCTTCGACCCCGCCTCCTCCCTCCCGCTCAACCTCTGCCGCCTCCTTGCCGGCAGCGAGGGCACTCTCGCCTTCATCACCGAACTCACGCTCCGCCTCTCACCCCTTCCCCCACGGGAAAAAGGCGTTGTCTGCGTCCACTGCCGCTCGCTCGACGAGGCGTTCCGCGCCAACCTCGTCGCGCTGCGCCACTCCCCCGTAGCCGTCGAACTCATGGACGACAACATCATCGCCCTCAGCCGCCGCTCCATCGCCCAGCGCGACAACAGCGCATTTGTCGTCGGCTCCCCCGCCGCCATCCTCATAGTGGAGTTCGCCGAAGAGACGGAGGAAAGCCTCATATCCAAAGCCGATGCCCTGCGCCGTGACATGGTACAGAACGGATTCGGCTATGCCTTCCCCCTCCTGCGCGGCGAAGACAGCCGCCGTGTCTGGGAGCTTCGCAAGGCCGGGCTCGGCCTCCTCTCCAATATGCCCGGCGATGCCCGTCCCGTCTCCGTCATCGAGGACACCGCCGTTCCCCCCGCCCTCCTGCCCGCCTACATGGCCGACTTCCGCGCCATGCTCTCCTCCCTCGGCCTCTCTTGCGTATTCCACGCCCACATCGGCACGGGCGAACTCCACACCCGCCCCGTCATCAACATGAAGACACCCGAAGGCCGCGCCCTCTTCCGCCGTGTGGCCACTGAGACGGCTCTCCTCGTGAAACGCTATCGCGGCTCGCTCAGCGGCGAACATGGCGACGGCCGTCTCCGTGGCGAGTTCATACCCCTCATGTTCGGCAGCGAAGTCTACGGCTGGTTCTGTGACATCAAGCGGCTATTCGACCCCCGTGGCATACTCAACCCCGGCAAAATCACCGCCACGCCACCCATGGACTCCTCGCTGCGCTACACCCCCACCGCACTCGACACAGCCACCTGTTTCGACTTCTCGGCACAGAAAGGCTGGCTCGCCGCCGTGGAGCAGTGCAACGGCGCAGCCGACTGCCGCAAGTCGCGCCTCTTCGGCGGAGCCATGTGCCCCACATACCGCGCCACTGCCGATGAACTCTTCACCACCCGCGCACGCGCCAACCTCATGCGCGCCACCCTCCACCGCACCGATGGCGGACAGTTCCGCGATGCCGGGCTGCTTCGCGCGCTCGACAGCTGCATATCATGCAAGGCGTGCAGGAGCGAATGCCCCTCCGGCATAGACATGGCGCGTCTCAAAGCCGAATACTTGCAGCACTCTTACGACCTTGGCGGCACTCCGCTCTCTGCACGCCTCGTTGCCTCCACGCCCCGCATCCTCCGCCTTGCGTCAAAAGCCCCGCACCTCTACAACTTTGCCGTCTCCGCCCCTCTCGCCTCCTCCCTCATAAAGAGCCTTGCTGGCTTCGCCCGCGAAAGGACACTCCCCCGCATCGCCGGCACCACCCTGCGCCGATGGTTCGCCGCCCAGTCTCCCCTCACCTCCCCACGCAAGGTGTATCTCTTCGTCGATGAATTCACCGACCACACCGATGTGGCGGCCGGACAGGACTTCATCCGCCTCCTTTGGGCTCTCGGCTATGAAGTCATACTCCCACCCCACGGCGAGAGCGGACGCACCGCCATAAGTGCCGGGATGTTGAAAAAGGCGCGTACCACGGCTCGGCGCAATGTCGCCCTGCTCTCCGACAGGATAACGCCCGAAACTCCGCTCGTAGGCCTCGAACCCGGCACACTCCTCACTCTGCGCGATGAATACCCCGACCTCGTAGGCCCTGAATGGCGTGCCTCTGCCGAACGGCTTGCCGTCAACACACTGCTGTACGACGAGTTCATCGTCCGCGAGATACATGCCGGACACATCTCCCCGCACCAGTTCACCGACCGCGAGTGCCACATCCTCCTCCACGGCCACTGCCACCAGCGTTCCGTCGCCTCTGTCCGGCCCTCTCAGGAGATGCTCTCCCTGCCTCCCAACTACACATGCACCATGCTTGACACCGGGTGCTGCGGCATGGCTGGCGCGTTCGGATACCAGAAGCGTCACTACGCGCTCTCCATGAAAATCGGACAGCCCCTCTTCGACCGTATTGGCGCGACGGACAAATACACCCTCATCGCCGCCCCCGGCACAAGCTGCCGCCAACAGATTAAGGACGGCACCGGCCACACGGCCCTCCACCCCGTCCAGATACTGTACAATGCACTTAAACACAAACCATTATGAATATCGAACAGTTCCGTGACTTCTGCCTCTCCCTCCATGGGACTCAGGAGCGTTTCCCCTTCGACGACACCACCCTCGTATTCGAGGTCAACCGCAAGATGTTCGCCATGATAGCCCTTGACTACACGGAGTTCGCCAACCTCAAATGCGACCCCGACCGCGCTGTCGAGCTACGCGAACGCTATTCGGGCATACGCCCCGGATGGCACATGAACAAACGCCATTGGAACTCCGTCTACCTCGACAGCGATGTCCCTGACGAACTCATATACGAACTCATACGCCACTCCCGCTCATGCGTGATTGCTGGCCTGCCTAAAAACATAAGACATCTCTATGATAAGGAATAAGACCATCGAACTCCTCGCCCCGGCCAAGAACGCCGACACGGGCATAGCCGCCATATCTCACGGCGCGGATGCCGTCTACATCGGCGCACCCAAATTCGGAGCTCGCGCTGCAGCGGGCAACAGCGTGGCCGACATAGAAAGGCTTGCCGCCTACGCCCACCGCTACTACGCCAAGGTCTATGTGACCCTCAACACCATACTCTATGACCGTGAACTTGAAGAGGCTCGCTCCTTGGCGCAACAGATGTACGACATCGGGGCTGATGCCCTCATCGTTCAGGACATGGGGCTGCTCGCCCTCGACCTTCCGCCCATACCGCTGCACGCCAGCACTCAGTGCGACAACCGCACTGTGGAGAAGGTACGCTTCCTCGAACAGTGCGGGTTCACTCAGGTTGTCCTCGCCCGTGAGACCCCCGTCAGCCTCATGCGCGAGATAGCCTCCCGCACCTCCGTTGCCCTCGAAGCCTTTGTCCACGGCGCGCTCTGTGTCTCTTACAGCGGCCGTTGCTACATGAGCGCGGCGGTCACCGGCCGCAGTGCTAACCGTGGCGAGTGTGCGCAGATGTGCCGCCTGCCCTACACACTGACCGATGCCGACGGCAGGATTATAATGAAAGACAAGCACCTCCTGTCGCTCAAAGACTTCGATGCCTCCGCCCACCTCCGCGCCATGATTGATGCCGGCATATCCTCCTTCAAGATAGAGGGACGGCTGAAGGACATACCCTATGTGAAAAACATAACGGCCTACTACCGCCGACATATCGACTCCCTCCTCGGCAGCGATGTGCGCCGCCCCTCCTCGTCTGGCAGCACACGCTTCTTCTTCACCCCCAATCCACAAAAGACATTCTACCGTGGCGCGACAGACTATTTCCTCTCCGGACGACAGCGCGGCATGGTGTCGCTCGACACCCCGAAGTCTCTCGGCGAACCTGTTGGCACGGTAGAGACTGTTGCGGGCAACTCGCTCACGGTCTCCGGCGGCACAACCTTCGCCAATGGCGACGGCCTCTGCTTCCTCGACCGCAACGGTTGCTTCTCCGGCTTCCGTGTAAACCGCGCCGAGGGTAGCCGCCTCTTCCCTCTGAAAATGCCCGCCATAACCAAAGGCACACCCCTCTACCGCAACGCCGATGCCTCTTTTGAAAAGCTCCTCGCCAGCGAACGCTCTGCCGAACGCCGCATCACCATAGACCTCACTCTCTCCGAAACCCCGGACGGTTTCTGCATCTCCGCCACAGATGAGGACGGCGTCTCCGCCTCCCTCTCTTTCGCCGAGGAAAAGGCCGTAGCCTCCAATCCCGACCGCACTCTTGCGTCATACCGCGAACAGCTCTCCCGCTTCGGCGATACCACTTTCGCCGCACGGGAGATAACCCTCCGCTTCTCCACTCCTTGGTTCATCCCCATATCGAAGATAGGCAATTGGCGGCGTGCCCTTGCTGCCGCACTGGCCAATGAGCGCGAAAACCTCCGCCCGCGCCCTTACGCTCCTCGGACGGAAAACCCCGTGCCATACCCCGCTCCCTCCTCCTCCGGTCTCGGCTATGAGGCCAACTGCGCCAACCGCGCCGCCCGGCAGTTCTATCTCCGCCACGGCATTCACTCCGTCGCCCCCGCTTTCGAGCTCGCCCCTGTCGCCGATGCTGAACTCATGCGCACTAAATACTGCCTGCGCTACGAACTCGGCATCTGCCTGAAAGACGGCCGCGCCGTACAGCGTTACTCGCCGCCCCTCTACATAACCAACGGCAGTAACCGCTTCCGCCTCGACTTCGACTGTAAAAACTGTGAAATGACCATCCGCCGGGCAAAATAAATCCGTGCAGCGCATCTATTACAGACAACATTTCGTATCTTTGTCCCGACACAATTAAAACAGATATATTATGGAAGACAGGACACCGACACCCCACATCGGGGCTAAATACGGAGAGATTGCAGAGACAGTCATCATGGCGGGCGACCCGCTACGCGCCAAGTTCATGGCGGAAAGATACCTCGAAAACCCGGTATTATACAACAGTGTGCGCGGAATGCTTGGCTACACGGGCACTTATCGCGGCAAACGCGTCTCTGTTCAGGGACACGGCATGGGCATACCGTCCATTGGCATATACACTCACGAGCTGTTCAACTTCTACGGTGTCAAGACCATCATCCGCGTTGGCTCTGCCGGCGCGATAGACCCCGACCTGAGGATAGGCGACATAGTGATAGGTCTCGGCGCATGCACAAACAGCCGTTTCGCCGACCAGTTCCAGCTGCCGGGCACATTCGCCCCCATTGCCGACTTTGGCCTCGCCCGCAAGGCAGCCGAAGAAGCCGAACGCCTCGGCATCAGATACAAGGTTGGCAACCTCTTCTCGAGCGACACGTTCTACGACGACTCGCAGAGCACCACCGCATGGCAGAAGATGGGCGTACTGGCGGTAGAAATGGAAGCGCCCGCGCTCTACATGAACGCAGCCCGCAGCGGCAACCGCGCCCTCGTGATATGCACCATTTCAGACAACATACTCACTGGCGAAGCCACATCCGCCGAACAGCGGCAGACCGGCTTTACGAACATGATGGAGGTAGCGTTCGGCATCATCTGACGGACATCCCTCTCGGCGCAATACACACGAAAGCGCCCCGCACATCCGATTGTAGTCGGATGTGCGGGGCGCTTTCGTGTTTTACCACTGCCCTCTTGTTCCCCGCTGCGCCATCCGCCCAACGGGGACAGCGCCTCCTCTCGGCACAGACCGGCTCTCCCGTCACGCCGCCTGCCGTCTGCCTATCCTGCGCGTCAGCCAGATATTCACCACTGTATACAGCACTATGTCCGCCACCAGCAGCACGTTCACATTCACATGGCACGAGAGCCACATGTTGCACACGGTGAACACCACTGCCGCCGACACTATGGTCACCATGGCCTGCTTCTGGCTCATCCCGGCGGCGAGAAGCTTGTGGTGTATGTGGTTCTTGTCCGGCGTAAACGGGCTGCGTCCTGAGCGTAGACGGTGTATCACCACCCTCACCACGTCAAAGCACGGTATGAAGAGCGGCGCGAAGGCCACTATCATGCCGTTCACCCCCGAAGGCAACACACCGCTTATATCCGCACGCGATATATACACACTTAAAAAACACAGTATAAACCCTATCGTCAGTGAACCCGTGTCCCCCATGAATATCTTCCTCCCCCTCTGCGGATTGCCGAACACATTATAATAGAAGAACGGCACTATCGTACCGAATGTGGCGAACGCCAGCAGCGCATGGACATACTCCCCGAGAGCCGCCAGCACCACCCCGTAGAACAGCAGCGCCACCGCGCTAAGCCCCGACGCCAAGCCGTCTATACCGTCTATCAGATTTATCGAGTTTATCACGAACACGGCAATGAACACCGTCAGAGGCCACCCCGCCCATGCCGGTATGCTCCCTATCCCCGCAACGCCTTGCAACGTGTTTACCCACAGCCCCGACACCACCATCAGCACACCGCACACTATCTGCACCACGAACTTCGCCCTGTACCTCACCCCTATCAGGTCATCCGCTATACCCACCAGATACAGCACTATCAGCGCACAGCAGGCAAACGCCAGCTCCGCCGCCCCCTCACCCATCTGCGCGGACAGGCGGCCGTCATCCGCCAGCAGCGCACTGCCCGTCAGCAGCAGCACGGTGAACAATATCACCGGCACAAACGCCATCCCTCCGAGGCGCGGCACCGCACACCGGTGTATCTTCCTCTCGTCCGGCCTGTCAAACAGCCTCTTCCTGAACGAAATAAGAAGTATCTTCGGTATCAGCACCCCCGCGCACACAATGCTCAGGAGCACCGCAACTATCATATATATCCACATACCTGTCATTCCAATCCCCCTCTCACGCCGGCTCAATCCAACCGCACACACGTCTCCAATAAACACATATCCATTATGTCAAAAATATACACCAACCTTCAAACCACCACTCTTACGCACCACTGCAACATCCCTACAAGCCACTGATTTACAAGCTTCCACCTAATCTCCGGCCACCTTCCCGCTATCCTCCCGCTACCCTCAACCAAGCAAGTCGGTATTCTTTTGCATTATTGCGTCTAAAAGCACCAAAACCTGCACCTCATCGCCGCGCTACCTCTTTTACACATCCGGCAGCCCCTGCGCCACCGATTCCCCACAACCCCCGTAGCCTGCCAAATCGTGGACAAAAGTAGGCAAAACCTATGACATAGCCAAGACCGGCTCATCCCGCCCTCCCGTCAGCACCCGCTGCACAGCCATAGGCATACACCGGGTTTGCTCATCGCACCTATTGTGTAAACCAGAAATTTACACTAACTTTGCATCCGATTTTTTACACAACATAATGTCTAACCCATTAGTTTGTAAACTAACTCATTAACAAAAATGGAAGAACTTAACAAAAACACGGCTCCCGTAGCCGACTTCGACTGGGACGCGTACGAAAACGGCGTTGTCGTATCCCAGGAAGAGAAAGAAAATCTCAAGAAACAGTATGACGAGACCCTCAACCAAGTCAAGGACAAAGAGGTAGTCATGGGTAAAATCATCTCGATGAACAAACGCGAGGTGGTAGTGAACATCGGCTTCAAATCAGACGGTGTAATCCCGATGAGCGAATTCCGCTACAACCCCGACCTCAAAGTCGGTGACGAAGTGGAAGTCTACATCGAAAACCAGGAAGACAAGAAAGGACAGCTCATCCTTTCCCACAAATCGGCTCGCGCAACCCGCAGCTGGGCGCGCGTAAACGAGGCTATGGACAACGACGAAGTGATAAAAGGCCTCGTTAAATGCCGCACTAAGGGCGGTATGATAGTTGACATATTCGGCATCGAGGCATTCCTGCCCGGCTCCCAGATTGATGTCAAGCCCATCCGCGACTACGACATATTCGTAGGCAAGACTATGGAATTCAAGATAGTAAAAATCAATCAGGAATTCAAAAACGTTGTCGTTTCACACAAGGCACTCATCGAAGAGGAACTTGAGCAGCAGAAGAGGGAAATCATCAGCAAGCTCGAAAAGGGACAGGTGCTTGAAGGTGTCGTTAAGAACATCACCTCTTATGGCGTATTCATCGACCTCGGCGGCGTAGACGGCCTCATCCACATCACAGACCTCAGCTGGGGCCGCGTGAGCCATCCGGAGGAGATTGTCAAGCTCGACCAGAAAATCAACGTTGTCATACTCGACTTCGATGACGAGAAGAAGCGTATCGCTCTCGGCCTGAAACAGCTCACCCCGCATCCGTGGGATGCTCTTGACGCTAACCTCAAAGTGGGCGACAAGGTTAAAGGCAAAGTGGTTGTCGTTACTGACTACGGCGCATTCGTTGAGATAATACCGGGCGTAGAAGGCCTCATCCACGTGACCGAGATGAGCTGGAGCCAGCACCTCCGTAGCCCGCAGGACTTCCTGAAAGTTGGCGACGAGGTAGAGGCAGTCATCCTCACACTCGACCGCGAAGAGCGCAAAATGTCTCTCGGCATTAAGCAGCTGAAACCGGATCCATGGGCTGACATCGAGACAAAATACGCTGTAGGCAGCAAACACACCGCTCGCGTCCGCAACTTCACCAACTTCGGTGTCTTCGTAGAGATAGAAGAGGGCATCGACGGTCTCATCCACATCTCGGACCTCAGCTGGACAAAGAAAATCAAACACCCGTCCGAGTTCACCCAGATAGGCTCTGAGATAGAGGTTGTCGTTCTTGACATCGACAAGGAGAACCGCCGCCTCAGCCTCGGCCACAAACAGCTTGAAGAGAACCCGTGGGACGTATTCGAGACTATATTCCTGCCGGGCAGCATACACGAAGGCACTATAACGGAGATGCTTGACAAAGGCGCGGTAATTGCTCTGCCTTATGGCGTAGAAGGCTTCGCCACACCGAAACACCTTGTGAAGGAAGACGGCACGATGGCGAAAGTCGATGAGAAACTCCCCTTCAAAGTAATCGAGTTCAACAAGGACGCTAAACGCATCATCGTCTCCCACAGCCGCATCCACGAGGACGCTGCAAAAGCATCTCTCGAAGAGAGCGCGGCTGCAGAGAAGAAGTCTAAGAAATCCTCAAAAGAGGAAATCGTGACTCCCGTAATCGAGAAAACTACTCTCGGCGACATCCAGTCACTCTCTGAGTTGAAAGACAAGATGGTGGCTAAGGCTACTGAGGAGCTGAAAGCAAAAGAGGCTGCCAAGGAAGCTAACAAAGAGTAACTTTCATACTGTATAACTCTGTCATAAAAGCCTGCCGCTGTGGAAGCGGCAGGCTTTTATGCATCTATGCACATATGCGGATTAGGCCATACATACACAACTCCTCTATTGCCCGATACAGAAATTTGTAATAACTTTGCGCCAAAGAGTACAATGGCGGATATGGATGACGACAAGGAGTTTTACGAAGAGGGTGCCGCTCTCGCAGCCAGGTATGAAGCCATGGTCAGAAACCATGACCGCAACACATACTTCGACAGCGACGAGATGGAGACACTCATAGACTATTACATCGCCACTGACAAACTCGACAAGGCCGAAGAGGCTCAGGCATACGGTGCAGCCATACATCCTGACAGCCGCGCCATAAAACTCAGACTTGCCAAAATACACCTGCTGAAGGAACGCTACCCGGAAGCGGACAAGATACTCCGCTCCCTCGACTCTATAGAGGGCGACTATATCGGTATATGGGCCGAATGTATAGCCCGCAAAGGAGAAATAGACCGTTCAAAAGAGCTTTTCCGCAAATACTTGCAGGACTGCCATCCCGACGAGATAAGTACGGTCTATATGGACATAGCGACTTTTTACAACACCATAGGACAATACGCCGCCGCCGCCGAATTCCTTGACGAGGCGTGCCAGCTATATCCCGACAGCACAGAGCTTTGGAACGAGCGCGGATATTCATACGACCTCTGCGGGAACGATATCAGTGCACTGGAAAGCTACAACCGTGCCATCGACATAGACCCCTATAAAAGCGAAAGCTGGTGCTATCTGGGCTCTGTATATTTCAAGACCCAGAACATGGAGAAAGCACTTGAAGCTTTCAACTTCGCACTCGCCATAAATGGCGATGACATGCTCACTGTCCTTCAAAAGGCTCACTGCCTCTTCAACCTCTCCCGGTATGAAGAGGCAAAGGAGGCTTACCGCCAATATCTGGAATACAACAAATCCGATGCGCTCGCGCTCTCATTCTATGCCGAGTGCTATGAAAATACTGACGACTATAATACAGCGATTGAACTCTATAAAAAGGCTGTGAAGCTGGACCCTATGCTCGCCGACGGGTGGGCAGGGCTATGCGCTTGTTCTTTTGAAATGGACGAACGACAGGCAGAGGCATTGAACTATGCCGAAGAGGCATACCTCCTGCACCCAGACAACGTAGAGATAGTCTCTCATCTCGCAGACAACTATGACCGCCGCGCAGCCCTCAACGACAGTAACGAGGACTACGACCGTGCACTGAGACTTTATTTGCGCTGCATGGAACTCGAACCCCAGAACGACCGCCATTGGATGCAGGCCGGCAACATCTATTTCCGCTTCTCTCTCTACGAGAAAGCACGCCACTTCTACGAGATAGCATACACCCTGAACCCCGCTGGGGAAAAGCTCACGGTCATGCTCGCCATGACTTGTTACTGCCTTGACGACAGGAAAGCCTTTATGAAATATTACAAAGAAGCGTGCGGGACATATCCCAACGCAAGGAACATCATCATTGGCATATTCCCCGATGCGGCAAAGTGGATAGACAGCGCCACAGACATGACAGTGACAGGCTCTCAAGAATAAACACAAAACCGTATAACAAAAACAACTCATGAAACAGACGACTGTAACGCTTCTCCTCATCGCCTTACTCACTTTCCCGTCCATCGTGGCAGCACAAGAGGTTACCGACACCGTAGCTACGGAGACCACATGGGTGGACAAGGTTGTAGGATGGTATGACAAAAACATGAACTACGCGAGTATCACGATTCTCATGACCATAGAAAGTTCGTTCATCCCATTCCCATCGGAGGTAGTCGTCCCTCCCGCAGCAGCCTTATCGGTACAGGAAGGCAGTCGCCTGAACTTTTTCCTTGTAATACTCTTCGCCACCATAGGCGCACTCCTCGGTGCTATCATCAACTATGTGCTTGCCCTTTGGCTCGGTCGGCCTATCATCTATAAATTCGCCGACAGCCGCATAGGCCGCCTATGCCTGCTGAGCAGCGAGAAAGTCCGGAAAGCCGAGGAATATTTCAACGACCACGGCAAAGTCTCCACATTTATAGGCCGCCTCGTGCCGGGCATCAGGCAGCTCATCTCCATTCCTGCGGGACTGGCACGCATGCCGTTCCACATCTTCCTCATCTACACAGCCCTCGGAGCTGGACTGTGGAACATAATTCTCGCCATCATAGGATATCTTGTCGGGGACAACATGGAGCTCATCACACTCTACGCCCATGAAATAGGCTACATCATACTCGGACTGCTCGGCATCGCAATCATCTATATGATAGCTAAAAAAGCGTTCAAGAAAAAGAAATGATACGCCTTGGTCTGGTAGGCCGCAAACTTGGTCACTCCTACTCTCGCTTCCTCTTCACAGAAAAGTTCGCCGCTTTGGGCATAGAGGGCGAGTATGCTATGTATGAATTGGAAAACATAAAGGAGGTGCGCGACATAGTAAGACAGCACAGACTCAACGGCTTCAATGTGACCATACCCTACAAGGAGTCCATCATCCCCCTGCTTGACCGCATAGACCCGAAAGCCCGTGCCATAGGAGCGGTAAACACCGTCTCCGTTTCTGATGATACGACCCTCACCGGATACAATACTGACATAGACGGGTTTGACGCTCTGCTGAACAGTGCCATAGCAAAGCATTGGTACAGACCGAGAAAAAGTACACCATCAGCCGTCATACTCGGCACTGGCGGAGCTGCAAAATCGGTTGCCTACGTCCTGTCTCTACACAACGCCGATATCACACTCATATCACGCTCCACCTCCCCGCTTGGTTGGATTAAAAAGGCAGGTTACAAGCAAGCCTCTTACTCTGAACTCACAGACAGCATACTGTACCACACGGACATAATCGTCAATGCCACTCCCTTGGGCATGTACCCTGATACCGATGCCGCACCGCCCATAAACTATGATGCTATACAGCCGCACTCTATTGCTCTCGACCTTATATACAACCCGCAAGAGACAAAGTTCATGAAACTCTGCCTCGCCCATGGTGTATACACGGCAAACGGTATGCGCATGTTAGAAGTACAGGCCGAAGAGGCATGGAAAATTTGGAATGACACAACGTGATACAGCCACACAATCACCTCCACCCTGTACTACTCCCTTGCACAAAAAGACGGCTGTCCGAGAGGACAAGCCGTCTTCGCAACACTTAATATATAAAAACTATCCCCTCATATCTTGGATATCAGAATTTATATAACAGCGTAACCGCTATATTGTGATACATGCTCTTCACATCTGTCATCGTGCGCACCTGCTGCGCCATGTTCTCATCTACGCCATAATAAGCGTTGTTTGCAAACAGTTGGGCATCACGCTGATATGTGGCAAAACCATCGGTCTTGCATCTGAGCATATATGCTATGTCAATGCCGAAACCATTATACCTGTATCCGAAACCCACAGCCCCATACACTGAACCCTTGTCTATGAAATAGTCTGTACGCGTACGGGTAGAGTTACCCATCAGGTTATACGGTGCGCTCTCCGCGATATTAGAAGTCTGGTATGCAAATCCTGCACGCAGAGAATATGTAGACGCAATACGGTACTCCGCGCCTATCTTGATAAGGTGCGAGAGCTTGGCATAACGGTTTATCTCGCTGTTCTCATATCCGAATGCATCTCCTGAAAAAAGCCCGTCGGACGACTCGTCGCGCAGCCTCATATGCTGATAGTCAGCCAACTGATAATCTATATTGATGAGTGCCGACTTACCTATTATGAATGCTGCGCTTGCTTGAAAGCGCAACGGCGAGTTATAGTCGAAATAGCTGTTAGAAGAAAGAGAATATTGAGCCTGTGCATCACGGTCTATCATCCCGACTGAAGTCATCTGCCCGGTCCAGCTCTCCGTCATGCTGTAATATGTCGGAGTATGAATCGAAGCCGCAAGGCGCAGGAACGGAGCGGCGCGCACTATAAGACCTGCCTTGAAATTCACACCCACGCCGTACGCGCTGTACGAATTGGACAGTACTACATTGGGCGTAGAGCCGTCAGCCGCGCTGAACACCTCTCCGTTGTCCGAGACCATACGGTAGTCAAGCGTCTGTATTCCGAGACCCATACCGAAATAGACCACATGGCCTATATTTGCGGCATATGAGAAGTTATACTCCTCCACCCTTCCATACTCCGTACCTCTGTATGCCGAAGTAGAATTCTGATCTCCATATGGCAGATAGTTCAATGTATCTTGCGGATTGGGGTCAAAACAATAGGCGTTATATCCCAATACAGAAAGGAATGGGACATAGACATTATCCTCCGTGATAGACGAAGGCTCAAACCCGTTCGTGAACCCGGCGAGATAGCCCGACAACGAACCGGAGGGCGCATTATTCACATACTGCACGCTGCGGTGGAAATCCTTCAGCCGGTTGTATGTGAAACTGAAATTGGACGACACATAGCCCTTGTCCCTCCCCGATGGGAAAGCCAGCACAAGTGCCGCCTGATTGAAGTTGAAGAAAAAGTCTCTCGCCTTTCCATACTCCCCGTTGTTGCCCGTCGTAGTATTTATTATTGTGGGGTTCAGTGTAAACGACAGCTCACTGCCCCGGTATATGCCGAGCCCCGCAGGGTTGTCTATTATTGCGGACGGGTCGCCGCCCAACGCGCCGAAACTGCCGGCCATACCCATGTAGCGCGCCGTTCCCATTATGCCGTTGTCTCCGAAGTGCGTAGCGTCCGTCACTCCCTGTCCATAGGATAGTGACACCGCGCCCCACACTGCCAATATTGATATTATTACCTTACGCATATCTCTACTCATTTAATTCAAAAAAAACCGACTTATATTCATGGATGAAAGACTCTGCATCCTCATCTGCGGCGGCCGCCTCCACCGCCTCCGCCCGAGCGCGACCCGCCTCCTGACATACCTCCGCTACGTGTTGATGGCGACGACGAACGCACTGTCGTCTGACGCGACGGCGATGATGAGCGTGTCGTATATGTGCTACGTGACGATGACGAAGTACGGTTCGTATATGTCGTGCTGCGTGATGTGGTACGTGTCGACGACGGGCGGTATGTCATAGCCGATGAGCCCCGCGATGTAGATGTGGAGCGCATCGTGCCCGTATTGCGCACCGCAGTGCTTGTGTTGCGTACACTGTTAGTCGGGCGTGCTGGCAACGCTGTCGCCCTGTTGTTTCTCGTACTCGTGGTCACTCTCTTCTGCTGTGTCGACGTACCGCTGTTGCGCCCACTTGTCGTTGTGCCGCCCACAGGCCTTGCCCGCATCGCCGTACTGCGTTTCACTGTAGTGCTCTTTGTCGACACAGTCGAAGTGGCGCGTCTTGCTCCGCTATTCGCCACTGCCCCGCTCCGGGTGGACGTCGATGTTGCGCCACGCCGCCCGCCAGTTGTGGTCGCGGTCGACACTGAACCCGACTGGCGGCGCGCCGGAGAAGAATATGCCGCAGCGCCCCCTCCGCTGCTGAGCATGCGGTTGCTCGCATTCACCCTGCGTCTCTCGTTCTCCGAACCGTCATAACGCCAGCGGTCGGCATAGTGATGATGATGTCCATAGTCCCAATGATGATGGTGATGATGCCAATAGTGATGGTGATGCCCCCATCCCCAATAGAACGGGTCGTAGTACCACCCGGGATAATAGCCCCAACCCCAGTTGAAGCCCCAGTATGGGTCATACCCCCAGCCCCAGTAAAATCCCGTATACCACGGGCGGTACCACAACCACGAATCATAATAGCCCCAATATGGATCATACGGATAACCCCAGCGGTCATAGTCATAACCGTCATACGCGCTTATATCCACATTATTACCATCCACATTCAGACGGTATGAACCGTCCCCGAGCATGAATATGTTCACATAATTGGTATCCGCGATATATGGCGAAATGCCACTCGTATCCTGCTCCTTATGAAACTTCTGTATTCTCCGCGAGTACTCATACGGCTCTCCAGAAAGCACTGAGACTGACACTCCCCCGGCCTCTGCCTCAGCTTTCGCATACTCCGCTTCCGCGTCTGCCTCAACAGCCTCTGCTTCCGCAGCAGCGGCATCCGCCTCAGCCTTCTCTTCCACGACAATATCTGTCTTCGGATTGAAATAGATATCATCATAGTCATACCTCTGCGCCGCAGCCGCCATGACCGCCAGCACAGACAATGCCGTCAAAATTAATCGTCTCATATCCGTTCCTCCTTTCTATATAACAAATTAATGATGTCGCGCTTATCAAATATGTCGCTCTTGCCATTTTGACTCCACCGCGCCCGCAAAGTTTAACACACGCACGAACCCAACACCTTTTAACTCTCACGCTATCAGCTCCCGTACATAGTAGTACACGAAAAATCCGCAGACCATCAGCTTGAGCCCCGTGGAAAGCATGAAACCCACAAACGCCCCGAACCCCGCTTTCAGCGAATGTGCCAGCGGCTTCCCTGACAGCAGCTCTCCAACCACTGCTCCCAACAGCGTGCCCACTATTATGCCTATCCCCGCGAAAAACATACCCGCCACAAGGCCTATCATGCTCCCCCACGCAGCCCACTTCGAGCCTCCGAAACGGCTTGTCGCCCACGCAGGTATGAAGTTGTCTGCCACCGTCACCACTATCACCACGGCCAGCCACACGAGCAGAAAAGCCGTGGAAAAGTCCACTTTCTCCGTACACTGCAACAACAGCAGCCCCACATACCCCACCGGAGGCCCCGGCAGCGCAGGAAGCACCGACCCGAGCACACTGACCACTATCAGCAGTCCCGCCACCACAAAGAGAAATATATCCATACCTGTTTTGAAACCTCTTATCTTGCCCCTCTTCAAATGCAGTACCACGGCAACAGAGCTGTCTGACTGTCATTGCTTCGCCGGAGCGTGTCTTGCGCCCGTACAAATGTATGTATTTATTTTTACTGCCGCAAGTCGCCGACACCTTTTTAATATATGTTTACCACGAAACCGGCGGCAACTCGCCTCCATCCCGCCAGCTCCCTGCCATCTCCCCGCTGCCATTCCGTCACACTACAGCAGACACACCCGCATTCACCCAAACGCACCTTCATCCAAAAACACCTATTCTCACTAACCGCTCCAATCCACCTCTAACCCATTGATGTACAAAGCAGTTAGCCACATCGCCGTTACCTTCCCGCTACCCCGCCGCTACCCTCAAGCCAGCAAATCCTCATTCTTTAGCATTATCGCGACAAAAACGTTCAAATCATATACCCCATCTTCCTGTTGCGCATTCCGCCCACTCGCCGCCTCTCCGGACCTCTTTCCTGTTAGGCACGGTTTTTGTAGCCATATCTATAACGCGATTTAAAGCCCGTTCATGTTAAAGCAGCGACCAGATTAAGATTATTTACCATAAAATTTAACACAACAGACAGAATAATCAGTACATCTGTCTCGTTATACAGTTAAAATTAAAGATTTGCCGCATCGCGGCTGACATACACGGCCATTCCGTGACGCAAAACACTGACTGAATAGCTGACCAAATAAAAACAAGTAGCATTATGAAAAGGAAAAACATCTTCTTAGCATCGGGAGTAATACTGCTCGCCGTATGCACCAGTCTGATTACCACAGCCGTGATAGACAGGAAAACAGGAGGGAACGAAAGCCAACCCGCAACGGAGACTTCGCGCCCCACAAGTTTCACGACTATGAGCACTGTCGAGGCCATGCCGACCGACTTCACCGTCGCGGCGGAAAAGAGCATCGAGAGCGTAGTCCACGTGAAAGCGAAAATGAAAGTCGAGCAGGGCTATGCCAACATCGACCCCTTCTTTGAATTCTTCTTCGGCCGCCCGTCACAGCCCATCGAGCCGCAGGAACAGATGTCCAGCGGCTCCGGTGTCATAATCTCGGACGACGGATACATCGTGACAAACAACCACGTCATTGAGGACGCGTCCAGCGTTGAGGTAGTCCTCAACGACAAGCGCACCTTCGAGGCCAAAATCATAGGCACGGATGCCAGCACCGACATCGCGCTCCTTAAAATAGAAGCCTCAGAGTTACCAACAATGACATTTGGCAATTCCGACAATCTGAAAGTAGGCGAATGGGTACTCGCCGTAGGCAACCCCTTCAACCTCACATCCACCGTGACGGCGGGCATCGTAAGCGCAAAGGCACGTAACATCAACATACTCAGTGCCGACATGAAAATTGAGTCATTCATCCAGACCGACGCAGCCGTCAATCCCGGCAACAGCGGAGGCGCGCTTGTCAACACCAAGGGCGAACTTGTCGGCATCAACACCGCCATCGCCTCACGCACGGGCAGTTACTCCGGCTACTCTTTCGCGATACCCATCAGCATCGTAAGCAAAGTCGTTGCCGACATCAGGGAGTTCGGCGTTGTACAGCGTGCAGTGCTCGGCACCCGCATCCGTGACATCGACGCCGGGTTTGCCAAGGAAATGAAGCTCAAGACCCTTGCCGGCGCCTATGTGGCTGCCGTCGACGAAAACAGCGCAGCCCACGATGCCGGCATAAAGGAAGGTGACGTTTTGACAGCCATAAACGGAGTATCTGTCAAAACTGTCTCTCAGCTTCAGGAGCAGGTTGGACGCTACCGCCCCGGCGACAAAATCAATGTCACCATCGAGCGCGACGGCAAGAGCCAGACCCTCACTGTAGAACTCAAAAACCGCTCCGGAAACACCAATATTGTCAAGGCTGGCGACCTTTCGATACTCGGAGTTAAATTCAAACCCGTCAATGACATGACGCGCAGCCGCTTCCGCCTTGCCGCAGGCATAGAAGTAGAGAGCGTGGAGCGTGGTGGCAAGTTCGACAAGGCCGGCATAGAGAAAGGCTTCATAGTGCTGAAAGTCAACGGCGCAGTCATCCGCTCGGAACAAGACCTCGAAAGCGTGGTCAACGACGCCATGAACGCCGAGAATGACGACCGCGTGCTCTTCGTCACGGGGGCATACCCCAATGGCAAAATGGCGCACTACGCCATCAGCCTTGACTGACACGCACACCTGCACAGGATTTTATGAATATGCCGCAGGACTGCATCTGCAATTGTCCTGCGGCATCTCCGTTTTGGCATGTTTTTTGACAGGCCTATTGCACATACGAAAAAGTTGTATTAACTTTGTAGGCTTAATATATTCAAAGGAATGAGACAGCTAAAAATCACTAAGTCAATCACCAACCGTGAGAGTGCCTCCCTCGACAAGTTCCTTCAGGAAATCGGACGTGAGGACCTTATCTCGGTTGAGGAAGAAGTAGAGTTGGCTCAGCGCATCCGTCAGGGTGACCGTGCCGCGTTGGACAAACTGACACGTGCAAACCTGCGTTTCGTCGTATCCGTAGCAAAACAGTACCAGAATCAGGGGCTATCTCTGCCCGACCTGATTAACGAAGGTAATCTCGGCTTGATTAAAGCAGCTGAAAAGTTCGACGAAACCCGTGGTTTCAAGTTCATCTCCTACGCCGTATGGTGGATAAGGCAGTCCATATTGCAAGCCTTGGCCGAGCAGTCGCGCATAGTGCGCCTGCCGCTGAACCAGGTTGGCTCTCTCAACAAAATCAACAAGGCGCTCTCCCGCTTCGAGCAGAAGCACGAACGCCGCCCGTCAGCCGAAGAACTGGCCGAAGAACTGGATATCCCGATAGACAAGATATCGGATACCATAAAAATATCGGGCAGGCACATATCGGTCGACGCGCCTTTTGTTGAGGGTGAGGACAACTCCCTCCTTGATGTGCTGGTGAATGACGATTCCCCAATGGCCGACTCGACTCTGATGAACGAGTCGCTCAGCAAGGAAATCAACCGTGCGCTGGACACTCTTTTGGCAGAACGCGAACGCGAAATAATAAAAATGTTCTTCGGCATCGGCCAACAGGAGATGACCCTTGAAGAGATAGGCGACAAATTCGGCCTCACACGCGAGCGCGTACGCCAGATAAAGGAGAAGGCTATCCGCCGTCTGCGCAACAACTCAAAAAACAAGCTGCTTAAAGTCTATCTCGGATGATGACATACGCCGTATAGACTGGGAATAATTGAAAGGGCAACATCAGGCCGATGTGTGCCCTTTCATTTTTCACTCCGCACTACACATGCAGGACTACGACAGACATAAGGAACTGGAAAACGAGAGCATAGCGCGCCTCCTGTGGCGTTATTCGCTCCCGGCCATAGTGGGCACACTCGTCAACTCGCTCTACAATGTCGTCGACCGCATATACATAGGACAGGGTGCCGGTACAATGGCAATAGCCGGCCTCGCACTCACATTCCCGATAATGAACATACTCGGCGCGTGCGGCATGCTCATAGGACAGGGTGCCGCCACACAGGTATCACTCTTCCTCGGCCGCCACGACAACCGCACCGCGAACAGCATACTCGGCAATGCTGTGGTCATGAGCATCATCATGTTCGCCGTAGTGAGTACACTGATGTACATATTCCTCGACGAGATACTCATACTCCTCGGCGGCACAGAGGAGATTATACCCTACGCCCGCGAATACATGCAGATTATACTCCCCTTCCACGTCATAACATCCATGAGCTTCAGCACCAACAACATAATGCGCGCCTCAGGCTACCCCCGCAAGGCCATGTGGACACTCGTCATCGGAGCTGCGCTCAACGTCATACTCGACCCCATATTCATCTTCGCCCTCAACATGGGCATACGCGGCGCGGCCATCGCCACCGTCATCTCCATGAGCGTCAGCTGCGCATGGGTCATGCTCCACTTCGCCGACAGCCGCCACACCGTCCACCTCAGCCTCAAAGACATGCGCCTGCGCTGGGACACCATGATGAAGATACTCGCCATAGGCCTCTCCCCCTTCTTCCTCCAAGTGGGTATCAGCCTCGTCAACGTAGTGATGAACCACACCCTGCGCATCTACGGCGGGCCGATAGCGATAGGAGCGTTCGGCATAGTCTCTACATTCGCCACACTCATCATCACCACCATCGTAGGCCTCAATCAGGGCATGCAGCCCATCATAGGCTACAACTACGGCTTCCGCCGCTTCGACCGCGTGCGCCGCACCCTCCGCTACGGCATAATAGTGGCCACTGCCATAACCACCCTCGGATGGCTGTGCAGTGAGCTCTTCCCCCGCCAGATGGCCCTCTGCTTCAACAACGACCCCGAACTGACCGCGCTGACAGCCCACGCCATACGCATCTTCATGAGCGTGCACATGTTCGTAGGGGCGCAAATCGTGATAACAAACTACTTCCAGTCCATAGGCAAGGCCGGCATATCCATCTTCCTCAGCCTCACGCGCCAGATACTCTTCCTCGTCCCGTGCCTGCTCGTGCTGCCGCCCATCTTCGGCCTCGACGGCGCATGGATGGCGCAGCCCGCCGCCAACATCCTCGCCTTCATAGTCTCCGCCCTCATGCTACGCCGCGAACTGCGGCAGGAGCAGCCAATAGCCTGACCAATACAACTCTCCACTACCATCTTCACTGTATTCAGTTTCCGTTTCCTTTGTCCGGGCCAACGGGGCAACTCTCTGCGTGCCCCGCAGTGCAAAGTTGCCCTGTCTGCTCACGGGCTGTTGTGCCGTGAAACGGGCAAATGTGAATCGAGGTTAAAAAGACGTACTCTAGCCGAAGCCCCTCCGAAGCCCCATGCGGGCTGCAAGGTAGGGTGAGGCTGGCTTGGAGCTGGCCTGAGGCTGGCTCGAGAGTACGTGTTTTTAACCTTAATTTGCAGACAGAGGGAGGAGCCTCAACAGATATCCCCCTGCCGCCTCGCGCTCCATTTTAACCGTTTCGTCGGGGAACGGCATCCCGCGCCAACCGGACGGCCTACCTTTGCGGAAAAATTCCACGCGAAACTGTCATGAAGCATATCATTCTGATTGTCTGCGCTGTCCTGACGGCACATGCCGCCCTTGCCGACAACAATACAATAAAGGGAACTGTGTGCGACTCCGTGAGCGGCGAACCCCTGTTCTACACCAACGTATTCTTCGAGGGGACCACAACCGGCACATTCACCGACGAGAACGGGGAGTTTGAACTCGACAACAACGCCGGATACAAGAACCTTGTCATCTCGACCATGGGCTACAAGAGCAAAGTCATCCCTCTCGAAGGGCGCACGGGAGGGAGGCTGAAAATCATGCTCGCACCGGAGGACTTCATGCTCGACGAGATAGTCCTATCGCCCAAACGGAAGAACAGGGAGCGGTACAGGCGCAAGAACAACCCGGCAGTCGACCTGATTAAGAACGTGATAGCCGCCAAAGGGAACAACCGCATAGAGAGTGTGGAGTCGTACAGCACATCGTGCTATGAGAAGCTCGTCATGTCGCTCGACAACTTCGACATAGACCTCGACAAGAACAAGTTCAGGCAGAAATTCAAGTTCATAACGAAATACACCGACACATCTGCCTTTGACGGGAAGCCCATCCTCACAGTATCGCTCCGCGAAAGCCTCTCGGACATCTACTACCGCAACTCGCCCAGACGCACGGTGAGCGTCACGCGCGCCGAGAGGATGCAGGGCGTGGACAAGGTGCTCGAGAAAGAGAGCCTGCGCGAGAACCTCAAAAGCATGTTTCCCGAGGTGGACATATTCGACGACAACATCGGCATACTGCTCAACACGTTCGTGTCGCCGCTCTCGTCAAGCCTCGGCGTGAGCTACTACAAATACTACATCATGGACACCACCTACATAGCCGGCACGGAGTGCATACACATGACCTTTGTGCCGGTCAACAGCGAGAGCTACGGTTTCACAGGCCACCTCTACATAGTGAACGACAGTTCATACGCCGTCAAGCGGTTCACGCTCAACGTCCCGACTAAAATCAACCTCAACTTCGTGAGCAACATCGCGATAGACTCAGAGTTTGAACTGAACGCCGACGGCATGTGGAGCACAAAGAGGACTGACACATACGTGAAGTTCTTCATCTTCAAAAACATGCGTCAGCTACACGCCCACCAGACCCGGATATATGAAGAGCCGGAGACAGACCTCCCTGCACGGCTGCTCGACTCCGTATTCACGTCCACGAACGACAAGCCCATGCCGGACAATGCGCTGAAAAGAGACCGCGCCTACTGGGAGAGCGTGCGTCCCACCCCGCTCACGCCCAAAGAGGCAGTGATAGACAGCCTGCTCGTGGAGCTGAACAGGATACCATCGTTCAGGGCGGTGATAAAGACCGTGGAGATAATGGCCTCGGGCTATGTGCCCACCGCCAAGGAGCGCAGCAAGAGCTATTTCGACTTCGGGCCGATATACTCGACCATCAGTTACAACGCCATAGAGGGCGTGCGTCTGAGAGTAGGGGGCATGACCACGGCCAACCTCAGCAGCCACTGGTTCGTGAACGGCTATGTGGCGTACGGCACACGGGACAACCGCTTCAAATACAACAGCTCCATCATCTACTCCTTTTCGGAGAAGGAGTACCATCTGTTCGAGTCGCTGCGCCACAGCCTCACTTTCAGTTCGTCGTATGACGTGGTGACACCGGGGCAACACTTCTCCACAGCCCAACAGGACAACATCTTCATGTCCATCAACATAGGCAACCCCATCCGCCACATGCAGTACCTGCGGACACAGAAGATAGTGTACGAAAAGGAGTGGGCCAACCGCCTGAGCCTCAAAGGATGGTTCCTGTATGAGGACAACGAGGCGGTCGGCGAACTAAGCTACGACCGGATACTCGCCGACGGCAGCCTCAGCCATGTGCACAAGTTCGAGAACATACAGGGAGGCATCACGCTGCGCTATGCGCCCGGAGAGCCCTACTACAACAACCGCATGGGGCGCGAGTCCATCTTCAACCTCTCGAAGGATGCCCCGGTCTTCGTGCTGTCGCACGCCATAGGCTACATGGACAACCGATACTTCTATAACCGCACGGAGATGAGCGCGGCGAAAAGGTTCTGGCTCTCCTCGTTCGGCCATATCGACGTGGCTCTGCATGGCGGCGTTGTCTGGAACAAAGTGCCGTTCCCCATGCTGTTCACCCCGAACACCAACCAGTCATTCATCCTGCAACCGAACTCGTTCAACATGATGCGCCCGCTCGAATTCATCTCAGACCAGTACGTCGCCCTGTTCGCGACCTACTACCTCAAAGGGTGGATACTCAACCGCATACCGGGCATCAACCGGCTGAAACTGCGCGAGGTGGTCTCTTTCAGCGCGATATACGGGGGGCTTTCGGCCAAAAACAACCCGGCAATATCGCCGACCGGACTCTACGCGCTCCCGGCAGGCACTGGCACCTTCGGCAACATGCCGTACATGGAGCTGACAGTCGGATTGGAGAACATATTGAAGTTCATAAGAATAGACTACGTCAGAAGGCTGACTTACAACAATGTTCCCGGAATACAGAAAAACGGAGTACGGCTCTCGTTCAGATTTACACTCTGAACACCCGGAACATCCATTTGTCAAACTAAATACTTAATAAACACTATGAGAAGACCATTTGCATCATGATTCTAATGGCACTGACCGCACTTCCGGCAGCAGCCACGGGCGAGGCCGAAGAGACAAAGAAAGAGAAAGTGGCAACAGGAGGCCTCAAACTGGAGGCCGTCGGCTCTTCATACCTCATCGGCGGATTTCCCATGAGCAGCTCCATGAACGTAGGAGGCGCGCTGGGCGGATTTGTAGACTTCAATGTCTCCAAGCACTTTGTAATTCAGGTCAACCTCTTCGGTGCATACAAACAGACCGACCTCTACGACACACAGCAAAGCCGCATGTCCACTTGGAGTATCGAACTGCCAATCTACTTCCTCGGGCGGTACAGCTTTGCCGACGGTTCAAGCATCAGTTTCGGCGGCGGTCCGTACACCGAATTCATCTTGGACGGCACACTGTCAAACGCCAACGGCAAGAGCAACCCCTTTGAAAGGGTCGTAGACCAGACAGAGGAGGGCGATGTGTTCGCGCTGGAAAGAAACCACTCCGGCTTAGGCATCACGGTGGGCTATGAATTCCCATTCGGCTTCCAGATAAACGCAAGCGCGCGTATGAGCCTGACCGACATAATAGGCTATGAACACGAACGCCCGTACTGCACATATCCCTACTCTACGTCCGTGGGCATAGCCTACCGGTTCAAATGACGGGAGCAAACTGTCCGCCAATTGGCGTATCGGACAAAAAGCAGTATATTTGTATTGGGTGACAGGATGCGGCTTGGCAATGGTAAACGGACTCGTCCGTTTGCCATTGCGCCCGCCATCCGCTATCTCACGAAATCGCCCTGAAACACGTACCCTCAGTTTACCATCAGTATGGAAAGAGAGAGCCTGTTCCCGAGGAACATATTCACATATCCGCTGGCCTTCATATCAGCAACGGCATTTATCGTTGCAATCCACGTTGTCGTGCTGGTTGCACTTATCTCGTATGGAAACTCACACAGCGACCGGGCATTCACGGCAATAGGCAGCCACATCATCATCGCCCTGTGGCTCTACCTGACCACATTCACCATATTGCGCAGCCGCATGGCAGACAAATGGAAAGTGCTCACCGCCGTATGCAGTGCCATACTCACTGGCGGCCCGGTTGTCTACCTGACCATACTCCTGCAAAATTCAGTGTTAGACGAACCGATACACCCGATAGAGAGCTTCAAGTTTCTGTCCACGGGCTCGGTCTATGTCATCACCGCGCTATTCCTCTTCCTCCAATGTACGGTGATAGTCATATGGATACGCAACAGGCAGAAGACGCAAAAGATTAACGCTCTGGTAATAGAGAACTTACGGAACCGCTATCTGGCCTTGAAGCAACAGCTGAGCCCGCACTTCCTCTTCAATTCGCTCAACACCCTGCGCGGGCTGATAGGCAATGACGATGAGCGGGCAATAGACTATGTGGACAATCTCGCCGACATGTTCCGCTACACCCTTCAGGAAAAGAGCGTAGTGACATTGCGAGACGAACTCGACTTCCTCTCGGCATACAGTGCCCTGTTGCTCGTGCGCTTCGGCTCAGCCCTGCACATCGAAATAGACTGCGGCTCTGAATACGACGACTGGTACATTCCACCCATGAGCCTGCAAACGCTTGTGGAGAACGCCACCAAGCACAATGTCATCAGCGACACCACACCCCTTCATATCACGATCAGCATGGCGGAGGGAGAGTTTGTACGGGTAAGTAACGGCCGCATGCCCAAAACAGACCCCGTGAAGAGCAACGGGACGGGTCTGCTCAACCTCTCCGAACGTGCTCTCCTCCTCACGGGCAGAGACATATCGATAAACCGCACAGATGAGACATTCACCGTGGACGTACCGTTGGTGTCTCCTCTTAAAAAATAAGATACAGATGAATGCACTGATAATAGAAGACGAAGAGATTGCCATGCGCGCCCTGACCGACGCCATACACGCCTCGGACTACGACATAGGAGTGATAGGGAAAGCCAAAACCATAACGGAAAGCGTCGCGTGGCTCACGGCAAACCCAATGCCCGACATCATATTCATGGACATAAATCTGGGCGACGGCTCATCATTCTCTATCTTTGAACGAGTGCAGATAACCTGCCCTGTCATCTTCGTCACCGCCTACGATGAGTTTGCGCTCAAAGCCTTTGAGGTCAACTGCATAGACTATCTGCTCAAACCCATCACGCCACGGCAGATAAACCGCGCGATGAAAAAGCTGGACTCCATCGGAAACCTCACGCGCTCCGAAAACATCGACAGGCTGCTCGAATGGATTGGCACTCAAAACCATGCGTACAGGCGCAGTTTCCTCGTAGCATACAAAGACAAGCTGCTGCCCGTGGCCACATCGGATGTGGCGTTCTTCTATGCCACAGACAAACAGACGCACATCACCACATACGACGGGCGCACATACACGTCTGAAAGCTCACTCGACAACATAGGCAGAAGCCTTCCGCCCGATGAGTTTTTCCGGGCAAACAGGCAGTACATCATTGCCCACCGCGCCATCAAGGAGATAACGGTCTGGTTTGCCGGCAAGCTCTCCGTCTCCCTATACATAGACACACCGGAACACATCATAGTCAGCCGGGCCAAGGCCTCTCAATTCAAGAGCTGGTACACCAAATGACATTGACACAAAAAGCATAAGGGTACTGCCATGCAGGCAGTACCCTCTTTCTTTTCCTTACCGTATGACCATCCGTCACTCTTTCTTAGCCCTCATGCTCATGACACAAAGGTAAGCTATAATGGCAATGTACATCACAAGACCGAGAATTTGTGCTCCGGCAGATGCATGCCATTCGGTGAGATAAGGGTCTACATTGCAGAATTTAAGTATGGCAGAGACAACCCCCATCAACGCGCCTCCGGCTATGAAGCCCGATGCTATGAGCGTGCCGCGCTCCATGCGTGCGTCGTTCAACGCCTTGTCCTTGCTGCGCGTCGAGACGAACCAGCTTACAAGACCGCCTACCACCAGCGGGGTATTCAGTTGCAGAGGTATGAACATTCCAAGAGCGAAAGGCAGCACCGGCACGCCCAGCATATTGAGCAGCAGTGCGAGTATCGCGCCCACACCGTAGAGCAGCCACGGCGCGCCCTGCCCCATCATAAGCGGCTCTATGACTGCCGCCATCGCATTTGCCTGCGGAGCAACGAGTGCGTTCTCACCCGTGAAGCCGTATGTCTTGTTCAGGATGATGATGACACCGCCGACTGTGGCCGCCGACACGAGTGTGCCGAGGAACTTCCAAGTCTCCTGCTTGGCCGGGGTAGTGCCTATCCAATAACCTATCTTCAAGTCGGTTATGAAGCCGCCAGCCATGGAGAGAGCCGTGCAGACCACACCGCCGATAATCATCGAGGCCACGATGCCGGTCGTTCCTTTCAAGCCCACGGCAACAAGCACAACCGACGCGATGATGAGCGTCATGAGCGTCATGCCCGACACCGGGTTAGAACCCACAATGGCTATTGCGTTTGCCGCAACCGTAGTGAACAGAAACGATATCACGGTCACTACAAGGAATGCCACAATAGCCTGAAACAGATTGGGTATAACCCCCACATAGAAAAAGATGAATACTATGATTAGAGCGGCCACTATGGATATGACGATGAACTTCATCGACAAGTCGCGCTCTGTGCGTGGCACTGCTGCCGCCACTGCCTTACCCTTTCCGCCGAACTCCTTGACTGCCAAACCTGCGGCACTCTTTATCACGCCCCACGACTTGACTATGCCGATAATGCCGGCCATGGCAATACCGCCGATACCGATATTACGCGCATACTGCGAGAATATCACGTCCGGATCCATCGCGCTCATCTCTCCCGTCATGCCGAGCAGCGGTATCACGAAGAACCACACGAAGATAGAGCCTGCACATATTATCAGACTGTATTTCAGACCTATGATATAGCCGAGACCGAGTACCGCCGCACTCGTGTTCACAGACAGCGACATCTTTACCTTCTGAGCCACAGCCTCACCCCATCCCATCATGCGGGTCGACAGCGTGTCACTCCAAGTGCCGAAGGTTGCCACGGCAAAATCATACAGACCGCCCACCAGTCCCGCAAACACGAGAGGCTTGGCCTGATTGCCCCCCTTCTCTCCGGAGACAAGCACCTGCGTTGTGGCCGTCGCCTCAGGGAATGGGTATTTGCCGTGCATGTCAGACACGAAATACTTTCTGAACGGGATGAGGAACAGTATTCCCAGCACTCCGCCAAGCAACGAACTGAGGAACACCTCGAAGAAGTTCACCGCTATCTCCGGATACTTCGCCTGCAATATATAGAGCGCAGGCAGTGTGAATATCGCGCCGGCCACTATCACGCCCGATGCCGAGCCTATCGACTGTATTATCACATTCTCCCCAAGGGCGTTTTTGCGCTTCGTCGCGTTTGAAAGCCCGACGGCAATAATGGAGATTGGGATAGCCGCCTCAAATACCTGACCCACTTTCAGCCCGAGGTACGCGGCTGCGGCGGAAAAGATGACCGCCATGACAAGACCTATCGAGACCGAACGCACATTCACCTCCGGCACTGCCTTGTCCGGCGGGAGTATTGGGACATATTTCTCCCCCGGTTTCAACTCCCGGTGTGCGTTCTCCGGCAAGTCAATCTGTTGTTTCTCTTCACTCATAGATTACTGATTAAGAATTTATTAATTTGGATTATTCATATTTCTAAAATGGCACTGAACTGGGATTGTCCGGCAATGAGAAACAATCTCTAATTGCGTCTTTATATTCATTTGACAATTCATCACTAACATCCTCCTCATTCATGAACCTCGCATACTCGCCCTTGAAACGCAGATCTACGTCGCACGTCGCGCCGTTCCTGTGCTTCGCTATGATTATCTGTGCCACCCCGCGCAAATCCTTGCCCGTGTTCGGGTCTTCATATATCCTGTAATACTCTGGGCGGTGTATGAAGCACACCATGTCGGCATCCTGCTCTATCGCGCCGGACTCTCGGAGGTCGGAGAGCAGGTGCTTCTTGCCGTCGACCGAATTGCCGTTGCCCGCCGCGCCGCGGATTTTGACGTAACGGCTGAGCTGGAAGAGCGCGATGACTGGTATGTCAAGCTCCTTTGCCAGTCCTTTCAGCGAACGTACAATAGTGCGGATCTCCTGTTCTCGGCTGTAGACTGTCATGCCCTGAGCATTCATAAGTTGCAGATAGTCAATTACAATAATCTGCACGCCGTGTTCACACACGAGCCGTCGCGCTTTGGTGCGGAGCTCGAGGATGGAGAGCACCGGGGTGTCGTCGATATATATAGGCGCACCCGCAAGCTCCTTTATCTTCACGTCGATCTGCTTCCTATCATAGTCCTCCAGCCGCCGGTTCTTTATCTTGTCCACGGTGATTTGGCAGACGTTGGCTATCAGTCGGTTCACGAGTTGCATATCGCTCATCTCAAGCGAGAATACGGCGCAAGGTATCTTGTAGTCCACGGCCATGTTCTTCACCATGGAGAGCACGAATGCAGTCTTACCCATCGCGGGACGGGCAGCGATAATCACGAGGTCGGATTTCTGCCAGCCGAAGGTCACCTTGTCGAGCGCATAAAATCCCGATGGCAGGCCGCTCAGGCCTTCATTATTCTTCTGACACGCCTCATGAGCTATTTCACTCATAGATTACTGATTAAGAATTTATTAATTGGTTTGTTCATATCCTCTAAAACGGTACTGCCCCCGGGTCGTCCGGCAGGTGAAATCCCGCCTCATCCGCTACGGGCATGCTGTCCGGATAAATCACCGCCGGAGGGGGCATCTCATTGGCATGTGACGATATATAGCCCGCCTCGTTTGTCTTAGACACGAACGTACTATTCAGCTCCTCTTCCTCGTTCATGAACCTCGCATACTCGCCCTTGAAACGCAGGTCTACGTCGCACGTCGCGCCGTTCCTGTGCTTCGCTATGATTATCTGTGCCACCCCGCGCAAATCCTTGCCCGTGTTCGGGTCTTCATATATCTTGTAATACTCTGGGCGGTGTATGAAGCACACCATGTCCGCGTCCTGCTCTATCGCTCCCGACTCACGCAGGTCTGACAGCTGGGGTTTACGCCCCTCCGCCGAATTCTTGTCCATCCCGCGGCTCTCCACATTACGGTTCAGCTGCGAGAGCGCGATAATCGGTATGTCAAGCTCCTTCGCCAGCCCTTTCAGCGAGCGCGATATAGTGCTCACCTCCTGCTCACGGCTGAACACCGTCATGCCTTGGGCATTCATAAGTTGCAGATAATCTATCACTATCAACTGCACGCCATGCTCCCTCACCAGCCGCCGCGCCTTCGTGCGCAGTTCGAGTATGGAGAGCGACGGCGAGTCGTCTATGTATATCGGTGCGCCCTCCAGCTCCTTGATTTTCACGTCCAGCTGCTTCCACTCGTAGTCCTCCAGCCGCCCGTTCTTTATCTTCTCCGCCGTGATTTGGCACACGTTCACTATCAACCTGGTCACCAGCTGCTCATCACTCATCTCGAGCGAGAACACCGCACACGGTATCTTGTAGTCCACCGCCATGTTCTTCACCATCGACAGCACAAACGCCGTCTTACCCATCGCCGGGCGGGCGGCTATAATCACTAGGTCAGACTTCTGCCAGCCCGATGTCACCTTGTCCAGCGCATGGAAACCCGACGGCAGTCCGCTCAGCCCCTCCTTTCTCGCGGCGGCGGCCTGTATGCGCTTTATAGCCGTGCGTATCACCGGGTCTATCTGCTGCACATCGCGCTTCATGTTCCTCTGGCTTATCTCGAACACCTGTCCCTCAGCCTCTTGCAGCAGCTCGTCCACGTCTATCTTCTCGTCGAACGCCTTCGTCTGCACATCGGTCGTCACCCTTATCAGCTCCCGCGCTATATACTTCTGCGCTATGATACGGGCATGGTATTCCAGATGGGCGGCCGACACCACCTTGGCCGTCAGCGTGGCAAGATAGTACGCCCCGCCCACATCGTCCAGAGTCCCCTCCTTCCGCATCTCCTCCGTCACGGTGTACAGATCCACAGGGTCTTCCCTTGCGGCGAGTGACATGATGGCGCGGAATATCTTCTCGTGTGCCTCCTTATAGAAACACTCCGGTTGCAGTATGTCAGCCACCACAGTGAAAGCGTCCTTCTCTATCATGAGCGCGCCGAGCACACTCTCCTCCAGCTCCACCGACTGCGGCGGCACCTTCCCGAAATCTATCTGTCTGATGTCTGTCTTCTTGCTGCGTCTGCCAGACGATGCTCCTTCCATAATCACCTCGTTTTTTGCGAAGGCCAAAATTACTCTTTTTTTCGCACTCAGCCCCCATGCAGACTGAAAATAATATCCACAACTGACTAACACATCGCACAAACTGCCGCATTCCCCAATCTCGTCATGCCCACACCCGGCATACATCCCCCCTCACGGCGCCCCCCCTCTTCCATAAGCAAACCCGCCACGTCTCTCACCCTTTCATACTCCTCAAAACAAACACCATCCAAAATATCACCACTCTCACCACCCGCTGCATTTTCCCCATAACCCACTGAAACCCAATTTGCTAAATACCCTCCAGCTATCTTCCAGCTACCCTCCCGCTACCCTCAACCAAGCGGTTCGTTACTTTCTCTCCTTAATCGGTCTTATCGTATCAAAACGCACACCCCATCGTCCGGATACCTGTTTCACCCATCAATCTCCCGCACTCCTCCCCTTGCATTTTCCCCGGAATTACACTACATTTGCATGCGGGAGGACATCATCTCTCCCGCCTTAATCCTATAACGATAATCTCATGAAATCCGGACTGACAATCTTAGGGGCGGCACTGGCCGTCGCCGCCTCGTCCCTTCTCCTCTCGTGCAGCTCAGGCACAAGGGATAACAGCGACAAAACCGCACTCGAAGTGATACACAGCCGAAAGAGCGTGCGCCACTACACTGATGGCAAAGTCTCTGACGAACAGTTGCTTACACTGGCAAAGGCCGGAATGGCAGCCCCGTCGGCAAAGAACGCCCAGCCGTGGCAAATCATGGCGGTCACTGACCGCGCCAAGCTCGACTCCTTGGGCACTGCCCTGCCCTACACCAAGATGATTTTCGAAGCACCGGCAGCCCTCGTCGTCTGTGGCGACATGACACTCGCCCTCGAAGGCGCAAGCCGCGACTACTGGGTACAGGACTGCTCTGCCGCCACACAGAACATACTGCTTGCCGCCGAGGCCATTGGTCTCGGGGCTGTGTGGAACGGCATCTACCCCGTCACGGAGCGCGTCAATGATGTCCGCCGCATACTCTCACTGCCCGACTATGTCATCCCGCTCAGCGTTATTGTAGTAGGACAGCCCGCAGGAGTGGAGACCCCGAAAGTGAAATGGGACGAGAAAAAGTATCACATCAACGAATGGTAATGCACTATGATTGTAATCATGGCAAGGGCAGAGGTCATGCCCGATAAGGTCGAGGAATACATCTGTCTTGCAAAGGAACTCGAATGCGCATCGCGCCGCGAGGAGGGCTGCATAGCCTACACGCTGCACCGCTCTATGGACAACCCCAACGTGTTTGTAGTCATTGAGCAATGGAAAGACAGTCAGGCGATTGAGGCTCACAACGCAAGCGCACATTTCACCCGCATAGTGCCTCAGCTTGGAGCCATGCGCCTGAGCAGTGCCGTAGAGCATCTGACCATTGTAGGATAATGTATGCAGGACGGCTCCGTCTGGCAGCACTGCGCCTCACAACCGCCACTGTATATATACTCCCGCATCTGTACGATGGTTGCCCCGCGTCATGTCGTCTCCGCTGCCCACCGTTGCCCTGCCGTCGGCATACCATGTCTGCGACATGCGCACGCCGAGAGACAACCCCTCCACAGGCCGCCCCGTCAGCATCACATACCACCTGCATCCCTTCCCGTACAGTGCCGACGAATAACCGCTGCCGGGGAAGTTGCGCTCATACCAGAAGAAACGGTTGTCCCAGTTGTCCGTGTCGAACAGTACCGCGCTGCACGCTATGTTCATCCGCCCGGCAAACAACTCGCACACCGCATCCTGCGCCAGCATCATGCCGTAGCGTGCCGTGCCGTCCCCCGCCGTAGCCCGGCCCTCTGCCCCGCTTGTGAAGCGGAAACAGCCTGCCCCGTAGCGCACCACCCCGCGGAGTGAAAACACGCTCTGGCTCATGCTTCCTCCCGTAGTCCCTGCCACCTCCCTCTCCCTCTGACGGTAACGCGCGGAAAGCAGGGCAGTCAGCCCCCGCACGCCGCCATACTCCGCGTCGCACCTCGCCTCCCATCCCGTAGTCGGGGCGGCAATCTGATACGACACCCACGGACGCTTATACATATCCGCGTATGCGTCGAGTGTCCAGCGGCGCGGCAGTGCTATTGAGAAGCCGAATGTCGCACCGTGTTCGTTGTTCACCCTCGTACCGCTGCTGAAGCCACGGGCGAAATACATGTCATACTGCGGGGAATAATACCTGTGGTTAAGGTATATATCGAGTGAAGAGACTGGCGATATGGCGAGCGTATTGACCGTGGCGACTGCCAGATTCTGGTTGACTGCCGTCTCCCCGTATAGGCGCACGGTACGGAAGAACAGGCGGTAATCCGCGCTCACGCCCCCCTGCATGTTGCCCGAGAACATGTGCCTGTAATACGGTTCGTCTGGCCTCCGGCGGCTTATCCTGTGATACGCGCCCCCTGCCGTCAGCCCCACTTCAAAATGCCGTCCTGCGTATGCAGCATGAACCGCCGCTGAATGCACGCCCACCGCATGACGCGACACTCTCTCCGATGGAGTACGGTGCAGACCGCCCTCCCTGAATGTGGAGAAGATGCCGCCTGTTGTATCTGCGTCATACCTCCTGTACGAGTAGAATGCGTCAAGCCTCCACCCGCCCCATGATGCGGACACGGCAGCCCCACGGAAGAAGTCAGTCTCGTCCGTCCCGCCGTAATGCGATATGCCACGGCCGTTTGCCCCGCTGCGTCTGAGCCCCTCCATCTTGCCGCCGTATGCCCTCTCCCCGAACAGTAGCCCCCGTCCGAATGACACACGGAAATCCCCTGCATAGAGCGACACATGCCTCCCGACGCGCGCCTCGGCATACGCCCTGTACAGGTCAAACCCTCCCGCCCCGTGAGAGAAGAACGGCTCTCCCGCGTCATGCTCCATTGTCACCCCGGCATACAGACAGTCAGCCGCCTGTACCCTGTATTTCAACTGTCCGCCGACCGGCGCACCGGGATAACGCCCCGTGGCATAACCCGCTCGCCGTTCCAGCTCTGTGCCGACACGTGCGAAAAGCGTATGCCCCGCAGAGCGCAAAGCCCTGTCCCACGTGATGCCGCCGTCCGTGCTGCCGACTTTTACAAAGGGTAAGAGGAAACGGATGGAGAGCGGGCGCAGGTTCTCGACCAGCTGCAACTCATATATGCTCTGCATCGGCCCGTAAACATATACATAATAGAGCAGCCGCTCTATCTCCACATCATTGAGAAACGGCAGCCGCTCCAAATCCTCGCGCGTGGCGTTGTTGAGGTCTATGGGGTTGTCCATCAACGCATATAGCCTCTCTTCGAGTGCCTCATAATCCACAGCCTCCGCGTTCTCCTCCTCCGACAGGTATATGGCTATCTGTGTAACTATTTCATCTGCGGAAAAACTGCCCACACTCTGTGCCGCTGCACAGCAAGGCAGGAGGACGGCAAGGGACAAGGCCGACACGATGAATGCCAGCCTATATATCATAGCCCAACGACCCTAAGAGTGTCACTCCGAGCTTAGGGTTAAGCTCACTGTGCAACTCGAATCTGAAATCATCGACACGAAAGCCCACACCCAGAGTAGGTATCGCATAGTCCGCGCCATACACTCCCGCCCGTAGTGTGAACACATCGAATGGCCGGTATTCGAAGCCTGTTTTCCAATGGAAAAGGGTGCTTATCTCCCGGTCAATCTCAACAAGCCAGTCCACCTTGTCATGAATGTGCCAGTTGACCCCTACCGCCACAGTGACCGGCAGATACTGCATGGGATACGAGCGCACGGCGGAGAAACAGGGATTAAACATGGAGAAGCCGATTGTGACCGCAGGCGAGACATCGACCTGCACCCCGACATTGGCGGTCACCGTAGCCACATAACGCTCCGTCGGCGAAAGGTATACCATATAGACATCTGCCTCCACCCCTATCCGCCATACCCCGAAATCGCGGGAGAAGCCTACTGCCGCAAGCATCTCATTGTAAACGCTGTAACCGAAATGGTTGAACGCTACTGATACATTGAAATACGGTGTCGGGACGACAGCCGCCACCATCTTGTTCGACAGCTCCCTTGTGATATAACGGTTCTCATATACGGCAGACAGACATACCTTGTCAGCAGTCGAGGCGGCGGAAGGGTTATGCAGCGGTTGCCAGCGGCCTTTATAGGCTGCCGCAGCCCTGCCGGGGGCGTAACTCCCGGGTACAATATCTCCGCGTTGCCCGGAAAGGGACAACGCGGAGAACATGAGTAGGAATATGAGTATTATGGTTTTCAAGACATACACCGTCTATATTGGCAATTGGCAAAAAGACATGTATATCATCTAAATCCCCTTGGGCGGCGTGGTCTCCTTTTCTTCTTTGCAGTTTTTTTCTTGCTATCCTTCTTCTTGTCCACGGTAGTTTTCTTGGAATCATCACCCTGAGACACAGTCTCTTTACCTGTATCTCCTCCCTTCGTCGCCGTCTTCTGCACACTCTGACCCTCGCCCGTAGCGGCATTTAGTGCGGCCTCAGCGTCCTTCTCGTCTATCTTTTCCAGCTCCTCTTTCGGCGTAAGGTCAGTGTATTCCAGTTTGGACGTGCGGTCCAGTTTCTTCTGTATGATGCCTATGACACCCGCCGTCTCCAGCCGGCTGCTGCGGCGCAGATTGAAGTTGGCCTGTTCCGAAGTGACATTGCCCACCTTAACCTTAGCCCCCTTGTCGGCTATGACAAAGAAGAACTCGGCCTCCGGTATCTGCTGTATATTTACCTCACTGCGGTTGGCCTCTATGCCTATATTGTTCACTTCCAGAATGTCCGCATTCACCTTGGCATTCTCATCTGCATATATGTTGCACGCACGGGTAGTCACATTGTTGAAATCCACGCGGCTCGGCACTCCACTCGCGCCAAGCACCGTCACATTCATCGAGTCGCATTCGAGATCCTTTGCCAGCTGTATCTTCGAGATAATATTGACCGAGAAATTGGCATAATACTCCACCGAAACCCCTTGCAGCATCACACCATCCTCCGCCGCCGTCTCCACCGAGAGCGTACCGGCCTCTATATCGCCGTCCACGGTGCAGCGCGCATACCCCTCCGTGACTATCTTCATGTCACTCGCCGTCAGAGCATTGAGTTTCATAGTGACCTCGTCCGATGCCTTTATGTCAAGCGGACGCTCACCGTTCTCTATATTAGTCAAAGCCGTAAACGACGATTCGCCCGAACAGTGTATCTTGAACAGATATGGAGATGAGAGTGTGACCTTTATGCCGCGCACATCCTCCACGAGCCTCTTGTTTATAGGCTTGGGCTTGATAGTCAGACACCCCGTCTTATCCACCTCAGTGACAAGGTTTTTCATGCGCCCGTCCACCGCGCTCTCGACAAAGATGCCGCACACTTCATCTTGTGAATAGACCACCTCGACAGGCCCGGCAACGACCACTGCGCTGAACTTGCCCAAATCCCTGTCCTCGCTCACCGCCCCGTACATAGCCGCTACGCCTGTCAATGCGGCCGTAATTAGAGACATTATTCTTTTCATAGTATATAAGGTTTTATAGATTATTCCATTGCGGCACAAAGCCCCGCCCCACCTCCGCCGGACTAGGACTGCCTCCTATCTTGAATCGTCAAGCACGCAAAAACAGTGCAAACCGAACACAAAAGCGCAAACTCGTTTGTAGCTTTTGTTGAGGTGCAGCCTGTCTTGTACCGTCAGGTACAAAGATACGAAATTTCCCAAACAACACTCCTCTAAAAGACAAAAAATAAACTTTTGGGCAAAATACCCCCGCTCACGCCACGCCTGCCCCTCACTTACTCCCATCCAATCAACACATCAACACCTCTCATTCTACACATCACCTGCAAAATCACCACTCTCATCACCTACAAATTCACACCCATAATCATTTGATTATCAAAATATTTACCTGCCCCGCAGCTACCTTTCAGTTACCTCCCCGCTACCCTCAACCAAGCGGTTCGCTCTTCTCTCGCATTATCTTACCAGAAAGTTAATTAGTCGGCAACCCATCGCGGCACGACTCATTTTGCACATACCCCATCCGTCCGTCTTCCTCTCCCCGTCCGCCGGATTATACATATTTTAATTCTTCGCTCCCCCTACTTTATGAGATTTATTGTAATTTTGCAAGTCAGAGCGGCGGGACAGCCCCGCCTCTTACACCCGAAACCAAGAAATAGACAACACAATATGCTGACTCTAAAATTCATAACCGAGAACCGCGACGAAGTAGTACGCCGCCTCGGAAAAAAGCACTTCAAGCCGGCGGCAGAGATGATTGACCGCGTCATCACACTCGACACAGACCGCCGCTCGACACAGAAAGAACTCGACGCAAAGCAGGCGCAGATGAACCAGCTCTCCAAATCAATAGGCGCGCTCATGCAGGCGGGCAAAAAGGACGAGGCCAACGAGGCCAAAGCCAAGACCGCAGAGTACAAGGAAGAGATAAAAGCCTTGCAGTCACGCATGGACGAGTCAGAAAACTCCATACGCGACCTCCTTCTCCAGATACCCAACCTGCCCAACGAGACAGTCCCCGATGGCTATGGCGCGGAGGACAACAAGGTTGAGCGCATGGGCGGGACAAACCCCGTCTTCGAGGGCTTCAAGCCGCTGCCCCACTGGGAGTTGGCAAAGAAATACGACCTCATCGACTTTGAGCTTGGAGTGAAGATAACCGGTGCCGGATTTCCTGTCTACAAGGGCAAGGGCGCACGCCTCCAACGCGCACTGATAAACTTCTTCCTTGACGAGGCACGCGATGCCGGCTACCTCGAGATTGAGCCCCCCTACGTTGTCAATGAGGCATCGGGCTACGGCACAGGACAGCTCCCAGACAAGGAGGGGCAGATGTACCACGCCACTGCGGACAACCTCTACCTCATCCCCACGGCGGAAGTCCCCGTGACAAACATATACCGCGACGTGATTCTCTCCGAAAAGGATCTGCCGGTGAAAAACTGCGCCTACTCCGCATGCTTCCGCCGCGAGGCAGGCTCCTACGGCAAGGACGTGCGCGGCCTCAACCGCCTGCACCAGTTCAACAAGGTGGAGATTGTACGCATCGACACTCCGGAACACTCCTATGAAAGTCTCAATGAAATGATTGCCCACGTGGAGAGCCTCGTGAACAAGCTAGGCCTCCCCTACCGCATACTGCGCCTGTGCGGCGGCGATATGTCGTTCACATCGGCTATCACTTTCGATTTCGAGGTCTACTCCGCAGCGCAGGAGCGTTGGCTCGAGGTCAGTTCAGTGTCTAATTTCGAGAGCTATCAAGCCAACAGGCTCAAATGCCGCTACCGCAACGCCGACGGCAAAATCACGCTGTGCCACACGCTCAACGGCTCCGCGCTCGCGCTGCCGCGCATCGTTGCAGCCATATTGGAGAACAACCAGACTGCGGACGGCATACGCATACCTGAAGTCCTCGTGCCTTACTGCGGGTTCGACTTCATAGGATAAGGGCAAAAAACTACAACTGGCATACAGGGGGCGAGGCTCTGCTTTCGCCCCCTTTTCATAGAACGGCTATGGCAAAGGACAAGATAGTTTACCTCTGCACCAACTGTGGCGCAGACTACCCCAAGGCATACGGCAAATGCCCAACCTGCGGAGCGTGGAACAGCTTTGTGGAACAGGTTGTAAGAAAAGAACCCACGCAAAGGGCGCAGCACGGTCTGGCGGAAACTCGCACGGCAACCCCCAAACGCATCGACGAGATAGGGGTCAGGCCAGAGAAGCGCATCGACACATCAAACGAGGAGCTGAACCGCGTACTCGGAGGAGGCATAGTGCCGGGCAGTCTCGTGCTGATTGGCGGAGAACCGGGCATCGGCAAATCGACCCTCGTGCTACAGGTTGCCCTGCGCATGGCGGGGCGTAAGATTCTCTATGTGAGCGGGGAGGAAAGCATCAACCAGTTGAAGATGAGAGCCGAACGCCTCGGCGAGATGCAGAGCGAATGTTACATCGTGAGCGAGACCGTGCTGGAGCAGATATATACCCACATAAAGAATGTGGCACCGGATCTCGTCATCATAGACTCCATTCAGACCATACAGAGCGAGACTGCCGACTCATCGCCGGGCAGCCTCACGCAGGTACGCGAATGCTCGGCATCGCTGCTCAAATTCGCCAAGGAGTCGGACATCCCCGTACTGCTCATAGGCCACATCACCAAGGAAGGCAGCATTGCCGGGCCTAAGATACTGGAACATATAGTCGACACGGTACTCCAGTTCGAAGGCGACCGCCACTATATGTACCGCATACTCCGCGCACACAAGAACCGTTTCGGGAGTACAGACGAACTGGCCATCTTCGAGATGCAGCACAACGGGCTGCGCGAGGTGAGCAACCCCTCCGAACTGCTTCTCAATCAGGAGAACGAAGGTCTCAGCGGCGTAGCCATAGCCGCCATGATAGAGGGTGTGCGCCCGTTTCTAATAGAGGTTCAGGGGCTTGTCGGCACATCGGCCTACGGCACTCCGCAGCACTCCGCCACAGGGTTCGACATCCGCCGTATGAATATGCTGCTTGCAGTACTGGAAAAGCGTGCGGGTTTCAAACTACCACAGAAAGACGTGTTCCTCAACATAGCCGGAGGACTGAGGGTCAGCGACCCCGGCATAGACCTCGCCGTCATAGCCGCGATTCTTTCGAGTAACCTTGATATGGCTATTGACCACACCGTCTGCATGACCGGCGAGGTAGGCCTCTCCGGCGAGATACGCCCCGTCAACCGCATAGAGCAGCGCATAGCCGAGGCGCGCAAACTCGGTTTCCGGAAAATACTCATCCCGGAATTCAACCGCAGGCAATTGTCCTCAAAAACAGACGGCATAGAAGTCGTAGGTGTACAGAAAGTAGAGGAGGCATTCCGCATACTGTTCGGATGATGCAGATGATTTCCCGTACGACAGTAGCTGCATAAAATACAGAAGCGTCCATGACACTATGCGAGGTGTCACGGACGCTTCTGTTATCATTGCGGCAACCCGCCGCCACAGCCCTACTCATCGCCTTTCGGCTCACTCTTCTTGGTCATAATCCGGAAAACCAACCAATTCATAAGCTCCACAAGAGCAACGGAGACAAGCGTCATGACAAAGCCCACGAAAAGACTGCCGAGCGTCACTCCGCACATGGACATATAAAGCAGTACGAGAATGACCAGCAGCAGGGGTACGCCTATCAGATAGAAACGTTTCGGATGACGCCGCGCATACCGGTATGAGGTCAGGAAATAGAGCATCACAAGCGCGGCATACGTGACAGTGCTGGAAATCTGCACAGGAGAAGTCAGCTGGTTATTTATCAATATTCCTACAGCCTCTACCACCAAAAGTGCTACCACACAGAAAATCCACTCCTTCAATTGAGAATTAATTCGTGCCATAATGATATGATTTTTTTATTGTTTAGTTAAAGTACACAATAGCCAAAAGTCACACACCGCACCCGACCGGTCTATGCACACATCACCTTTTCCAAAATGCAGGCGTACACATGAGCAGCAGCGTGAACAGCTCCAGACGGCCGAGAAGCATCAGGAACGACAGATACCATTTGGCGAAAACCGGTACTCCAGAAAACGACCCCGCCGGTCCCTGATCACCGAAGCCCGGCCCGACATTACCGATGCAAGTAAGCACACCGCCGATAGCCTCTGACACCTCCATGCCGATTATGGACAGCAGCAGGACACTGAGACTCACCACTACAATATATATTGTCACAAAAGCAAGAATGCCGTTCACCACATATTCCGGCACCACATGGCCGTTAATTCTTACAGGCACTACAGCCTTGGGATGTATCAGACGCTTGAACTCCAGAAATGCATTCTTAGCCGTGACAAGTATACGAATTATCTTGATGCCGCCGCTCGTAGAGTTGGCGCAAGAACCGAAAAGCATCAGGAATGCTATGACGACAAGCGTCATCGGCTGCCATTGCATATAGTCGGCTGTGGCAAAGCCCGTGGTAGTCACCAATGTCGCCACCTGAAACAGGCTGTCCCTGAAACTTTTCTCCACTGACGCAAACGAGCTTATGCCATTGTCATTAAGCAGAGAAAGAAATATGATGGCAGTCGCGATGCCTATGATCCAGAGGTAAGCCTTGAACTCCTCATCCTTGAAAATCTGTCTGGACGAACGTTTCACAACCGCGCTGTACATGAGCGCGAAGTTCGTACCTCCTATTATCATGAAAAGCGTTATCGTATAGTCTATGGCAGGCGAATCCCAATATGCCACACTGGCCTGTTTCGTAGAGAAGCCGCCAGTGGCCAGTGTGGAAAACGAATGGCACAGAGCGTCGAAAAGACTCATGCCGAACACTACGAGCATCACAGTCTCTGCCAGAGTGAAAATGAGGTACATTCCCCACAGGCGGCGTGCCGTCTCCTTTATGCGCGGTCTAAGCTTTGTAACCTGCGGGCCTGGCGATTCTGCGGAGAACATCTGTGTACCGGTATTGAGCATAGGCAACACGGCAAGATACAGCACCACTATACCCATTCCGCCCACCCACTGGGTCATGCTGCGCCAGAAAAGCAGCCCGTGCGGCAAATCCTCTATGTTGTTCAGTATCGTCGCGCCTGTCGTGGTGAAACCGGACATGGTCTCAAAAAAAGCATCGGCCGCAGAGGGTATGTACCCGCTCAGCATGAACGGCAGCATACCAATCAGAGAGAACACCACCCATACCGACGAGACAATCAGATAACTTTCCTTCCGGCCAAGAACTGAAGGACTGTTTTTCCCTGTCAGCAGGCATATTGCCGCGATTACAGCGGAGAGCATTATCGTGCAGATAAAGGCGTTGAGGTCGTCCTCGCCGTAGAATATGGAGACTCCGGTCGACACAAGCAGAAATGCTATCTCGAAGAGGATGAACATCCCCAGTACCTTGACGACATATCTCCAGTTGAGCGTCTTTGTCATGCGGCTGCCCTCCTTAACGGTTAAAATATTTGGCCAGTTTCCTCACGCCGGCCGCCATGCAGAATATCACCACATGGTCATTCGGCTGTATGAGCGTGTTACCGTTGACCACAAAGCCTTTGCCGTTGCGTATCACTCCGCCTATGTTGATATTTTCCGGCAGATTAAGGTCGCGCACCTTGGCGCGTGTGATACGGTCGCCCGGCTGCACGACAAACTCCACAACTTCAGCATCGGAAAATGTCAGGCACTGCACGTCCAGCGCATCATCATCCAGCGTGAGCTGATAGATATGGCTCGCGGCTATGAGCTTCTTGTTTATCAGCGTACCTATATCCACATTGTCTACGAGGTCTATGTAGTCGAGGTTCTCCACATCGGCCACTGACTTCTTTATGCCGAAGCGTTTCGCCGCAAGGCAGGCCAGTACGTTGGTCTCCGAGTCGTCAGTGACGGCTATGAACGCATCGGTGTCCTCTATGCCCTCTTCACGCAACAGGTCTATGTTGCGCCCGTCGCCGTGTATCACCAGCACATCGAGTTTCTCCGTCAGTTCATAGCACCTCTCGCGGTCCTTCTCTATAATCTTGACATTCACGTCGTCAGGCAAGTATTGGAGCGTCTTGACAGCTATCCTGCTCCCGCCCATAATCATGATGTTCTTGATGTCGAATACGGACTTGCCGGCAGCACGGCGCACTACTTCGAGGTTCTCTTTCGGGCAGATGAAGTAGACAAGGTCATTGGCCAGTATCTGGTCATCTCCGCCCGGTATGATGGTCTGCGTATGCCTTTTGACAGCCACTATACGGAAACGGTCATGGTTGAAAAAACCTGTCTTGAACTCCTTGTCTATTATTTCCGAATTGTTCCTCACTTTCACGCATACCAGCACCAATGCGCCGTCGCCGAACGTGCGGTATTCCCTTATCCAGCTGCGGCGCAGTATCTGCACTATCTCCGTTGCCGCCAGCATTTCGGGATATATCAGCGAGTCTATTCCGAGTTTATTAAGAAACTCTTTGTTCTTCGGCTGCAGATACTCGTAGTTGTCTATCCGGGCGAGCGTCTTTTTCGCCCCGAGGTTCTTGGCCAGCATACATGCAGTCATGTTCACACTCTCAAGCGATGTCACCGCAATGAACAGGTCGGCCGAGCCTACGCCGCACGACAGCAGGTCAGCGAACGATGTGGCCGAGCCTACCTCGGTCATGATGTCGCACTGCGAGCCTATATCCTGCAACTTGTCCTCATCCATGTCCAGCAGCACTATGTCGTGCTGTTCGTGAGAAAGCATCTTGGCCACGTGGCAGCCCACGGCACCCGCGCCGGCAATGATTATCTTCATATCTTCTCTTTGATAGTGATTATATCCGTTATCTTTTTTGCTATGCCTTCAGCGTCCATACCGAGCATATGGTACAGTTCCTGCGGAGTGCCGTGTTCCACAAACGTGTCCGGCAGCCCTATCCTCGTCACCCGAGTCCGGTATCCGTGATCCGACAGGTACTCCATCACGGCACTGCCCGCACCTCCGCTCACAGCCCCGTCCTCCACTGTAACGATATGGTCGAACTTCGCGCCTATTTCTTCGAGCATATCTCCGTCGAGCGGCTTCACAAAACGCAGGTCATAATGAGCAATGCTCTTACCCGTCGTCCTTTCCGCCACCTCGATGGCTTCCGCTACCGCATATCCTATCGGGCCTACACTCACCACCGCCATATCATCGCCAGCCTTGATTTTAACGCCCTTGCCTATCTCCACCCTCTCCATCGGGTTCTCCCAGTCCACGAGTATGCCGCGCCCTCTCGGATAGCGGATGACAATCGGGCCGACCTCCGGACTGACAGCCGTATACATGATGTTACGCAGCTCATGCTCATTGCGCGGAGCGCAGATGGTCAGGTTCGGTATGCAGCGGAACATGGCCATGTCAAACTGTCCCTGGTGCGTAGCCCCGTCAGCTCCAACTATCCCCGCCCTGTCAAGGCAGAAGACCACGTGAAGCCCTTGCAGCGCGACATCGTGTATCACATTGTCGTATGCCCTCTGCATGAACGACGAATATATGTTGCAGAACGGTATCATCCCCTCCTTGGCCAGCCCGGCGGAGAACGTCACCGCATGCCCCTCGGCAATGCCCACGTCAAACACCCTGTCGGGCATCTCTTTCATCATATATACCATCGAACACCCGCTCGGCATGGCAGGCGTTATGCCCACTATGCGCCCGTCCTTGCGTGCCAGCTGCACGAGTGTGTGCCCGAACACATCCTGGAACAGCGGCGGCTGCCCCGAAGTGTCTCTCTTTATCCGCTCGCCCGTCTTCGGGTCAAACTCCCCTGGCGCGTGCCATGCCGTCACCTCCTCCTCCGCCGGGCGGTAGCCCTTCCCCTTCTTCGTGATGATGTGCAGCACCTTAGGCCCTCTGTGTCCTTTCAGCTCCCTTATGGTGTTGACCAGCAGCTCCACGTTATGCCCGTCTATCGGGCCGAAATACCTGATGTTCAGTCCCTCGAAGATATTGTTCTTCGAACCCTTCATCCTCAGCCCCTTCATCGTGTTCCCGAAGCGGATTATGCGCGAACGGTCTGTCTCCGACATGAGGTTCATACTCCGCAGCACGCGGTATATCTTGTACCTCAGTCTGTTATATGTCGGAGAAACATGTATGTTGGAAAGAAACTCGCTGAAGCCGCCCCTTATCGGGTCTATGGCCATATTGTTATCGTTCAGTATGATGAGCAGGTTATTCGGGTTGATGCACGCATTGTTCAGACCCTCGAACGCCAGTCCGCCCGTCATCGCTCCGTCGCCTATCACCGCCACCACATTTCTCTCCCCCTCGCCTTTCAGTTCCGCAGCCACCGACATGCCTAATGCCGCCGAGATTGATGTCGACGAATGACCCGTACCGAAAGCGTCGTACTCGCTCTCCTTCGGCGACGGAAATCCGCTCAGACCCTTGAACTGCCGGTTCGTATGGAACCGGCTTTTTCTTCCGGTCAGTATCTTGTGCGCATACGCCTGATGACCCACGTCCCAGACAATGCGGTCGTAAGGCGTATTCAGCACATAATGCAGCGCGACAGTAAGCTCTATCACGCCGAGATTTGCACCCAGATGACCCGGATGCTGCGAAAGCTCCTCTATTATATATTGCCTCAGCTCCCCGCACAGCCTCTCAAGGTCGCTGACGGACAGCCTCTTCAAATCTGCCGGATATTCTATTTCCTCCAAAAGGTATTTCTGCATATCTCACACTGTATTATCTTGCGTCACAAGACGCAAAGGTACTAAAAATCGGGCGCAATGCTACATGAAATACATCACTTTTTCATCACATGGGGTTGGTCGTGACCTTACGCATACCGTATGGCACACACCGGCCGCCCGAATTCTCCCACTCACTCCATCACCCCGTCGGCCTCCATCTGTGCCCGCACGAGGCGCAACTCGTCATACGTCAGGCTGCTGCCGAGAGCCTCATGCACGGCCGAGAGCGACATCTCTCCCCCGCTCTCCATCAGCGCGTCCCGCGCCGCGTTGTACTTCTCCTCCGGCACATAGTCGTGCGCCGACAACTCCCCCGCCCTTATCAGCCTTTGCAGGTGACCCATGATAGTCGTGCGCGCCAACCCCTTGGCCGCCGCCACCTCATCCACCGACTTCCCCTCCTTGAATAGCTTGAGGCTCTCCGCCAGCGACTGCCCCTTCCTCCGCTTCTCACGCTTCGGCGCGTCCGCCTTTTCCGTCCCGCCGCCGTCGAAATTCATCTCCTTCTCCCCGCGCGCTATCCCGTTCTCCTCGCAATACTCCTTTATTATCTCTAAAAACTCCACCCCGAAGCCGTTGGCCTTCGCCTTGCCGAAGCCCTTTATTTTCATCAGCTCCTCCACCGTCGCCGGCAATGCGTCCGCCATCGCGGCAAGCATCTTTGTCGATGCCACCATATACACCGGCAGCGACCTCTCCTCGCATATCTCGTTCCGCTTCGCCGCGAGCAACTTGTACAGAGCCGGATGCTCAGTCTTGATAAGTGCGCGTACGCTCTCGCCCGCATAGGCCCTCACCGTAAACCTCGGCGTACGGAACGATGCCTTGACCTCAAAATAGTTGGACACCGAGTAGTCGTCCCTTATCCCCTTCACCGTCCACTCCCGCTGCGCCACCATTTCGTACAGCCCTTTCAGCCGCTCCGCATACTCCTCCGCCTCCGTGCGCGAATCCGTCGTCAGCGGCGATGCCTCCAAAAGCGACAGCAACTCCCCCAGACGCGAAGTGAAATAGTCCGACGCTGCCGCCACCCTCTCCCCCATCCTCGGCGAACGGGCGTGCGCCAGCGCGTCCAGCTGTATGATAAACTTCTGCGCCACAGAATAGATGTCTATGGCGCACTCGCTCACCCGCCCCAGATACTCCTCAGCTCCCCCGGTAAAGTCCTGCGCAAGACGTTGGAACATCTCCGTGAAGTCCCTCACGCTCCCCATAATGTCCTCCATCCCGAACAGCCGTATCAGTATCTGCAAATTATACTGCCGCTTCATCTCCTCCGCCATCCTCTCCAGCTCACCCGCCGGCAGGCGCGTCGAGGCATACTCCGTTATATGGCTGCTCACATGCAGGCTCTCCGGGTTCACCGGCGTAGTGAACACTATCCCGTCCAGCGTCCGGCAGCGGCTCAGCGCCACATACACCTGCCCCGGCGCAAACGCCGCCCCCGCATCTATTATCACGCGGTCAAACGTCAGCCCCTGGCTCTTGTGTATCGTGATAGCCCACGCCAGCCGCAGCGGTATCTGGCTGAACGTCCCCAGCACCGTCTCCTCTATCGCGTTCGTCTCCCTGTCCAGGCGGTACTGCACATTGTTCCACGTCTCCCGCCCCACCGTTATCGTCTCCCCATCCCCCTCGCACTCCACCGTCACCCACTCCTCATCCAGCTCCGCCACACGCCCTATCTTACCGTTATAATAGCGGCGCGGGCTCTCCTTGTCATTCGCGATGAACATCACCTTAGCCCCCACCTTCAGTTGCAGCTCGCTCTCCGCCGGATAATTCTTCTCCGGGAAATCCCCCTTCACCTCCGCCGCATACCCGTACGCCGCCCCCTCAATCCGCGCCAGAGCCTCCCGGTTAATCCTCTCCGCATTCGCATTATGCGTCGTGAGCGTAATATACCCGTCAGCCTCCTCCCTCGGGAACGACGGATTATACCTCTTCTCTATCAGCGACATCCCCATCGGCGTAAGCCTGTTGTTCCTCACCTCGTTCAGCAGGTCGATGAACATCCTGTTCGTCTGCCTGAAAATCCTGTCAAGCTCTATATACACCGGCCGGTGCGCCTCCAGCACACGGCTGTGGAAAAAATACGGGCTCTTGTAAAAATGCCTCAGCATCTCCCAATCCTCCGCCGTACACACAGGCGCAAGCTGATACATATCCCCTATAAAAATCACCTGCACCCCCCCGAACGGCTCACTCGGCCTGTATCGGTAGTGGCGCAATATCAGGTCTATCTGATCCAGCAGGTCAGCCCTCACCATCGAAATCTCGTCAATGATGAGCAGCTCCAGCTGCCTCAGCAGGTTACGCCTCACCGACGTCATCCTCTGCTTCGCGAAGAAATTCGCGTTCTCCGACATCGACGGCACATACGGCGCGGGCGGTATCTGGAAAAACGAATGTATCGTAGTACCCCCCGCATTTATCGCCGCCACGCCCGTCGGCGCCACCACCACCGTCTGCTTCCGCGTACTCTCCTTGATGCGCCTCAGAAACGTAGTCTTGCCCGTCCCGGCCTTGCCGGTCAGAAACACAGAGCAGTCCGTGTTCTCCACAAACTCCTCCGCCAGCTCATATACAGACATGCCTCCATCTCCCATAGACTCATAGTTAAACCCCCAATCGGCCTCAGACTTAGCCATGACCTTCCAATGACCTTTTTGGGTTAAAGTCTGTATAACAAAAGTACTCAATAATCCTGACTTACCAACACACCCTCCCTCTCATTTTTCTTCAGCCCCCTGTCTTCCACCTCCATGCCCCTCCCTCCCCGCCCCCCTTCTCCTCCCGTCTCAGCCCCCTTTCCCTCCCACCCCAGCCCCAACTGCAAAAAGTGGTTAAAAACACGTACTCTCGACGGAGCGGCTACGGAGACCCTACGGAACCACTCCACGGACTCCCGCAACTTTGCAACCTGTTTGCACTCCATTATCCCTAACTTTGCCGTAGGGAAACGGAAAGACACCCCCGCCTCTTGCCCCTCCGCCCATATTTTTGTACCTTTGTGCCATTACAGCCCGGCGGCACATGCCCCCGCGCTCAACGGAAAGGAACACGTTTAACCTTAAAATAATTCAGTTATGGACATCAAATCATTAGAGCCGCAGAGGCTCTGGAAAGAGTTTTACGACATCTGTCAAGTCCCACGCCCCTCAAAGAAAGAGGGCAAAATCATAGCCTACCTGCAGGAGTTCGGCAAACGGCACAACCTCGACACCCGCACCGATGCCGCAGGCAACGTGCTTATATGCAAGCCCGCAACTCCCGGATACGAAGACAAGCCCACGGTAATACTGCAGTCCCACATGGACATGGTATGCGAGAAGAACAACGACACCGTGCACAACTTCGACACCGACCCCATACAGGCATACATAGACGGCGAATGGGTCAAGGCGCGCGGCACCACCCTCGGGGCTGACAACGGCATAGGCATGGCCACAGAACTCGCCATACTCGCCAGCAGCGACCTCAGACACCCCCGCCTCGAATGCCTCTTCACCGTGGACGAGGAGACCGGACTGACCGGCGCGTTCGCCATAGACCCCGCACTGCTGAAAGGCAGCATACTCATCAACCTCGACTCCGAGGACGACGGCGAGTTCTTCATCGGCTGTGCCGGCGGCATGAACACCACCGCCACATTCCCGTATAAAAAGGAGGAGATGCCCGAAGGGCTATTCTATTTTGAAGTAAAGGTCAGCGGACTCAAAGGCGGCCACTCCGGCGGCGACATACACCTGAACCGAGGCAACGCCAACAAGATACTCGCACGCTTCCTCTGGCAGACCATGAAAGAGACAGACATGAAGCTCTCCCTCATCGAGGGCGGCAACCTGCACAACGCCATACCGCGCGAAGCCCGCGCCGTATGCGCCGTGCCGATGGACTACAAGGAGACCCTGCGAGTGGAGTTCAACCACTTCACCGCCGACATAGAAGGAGAACTCGCCATAGCCGACAGCGGCGTGCGCCTCAACCTCGAAAGCTGTGACCGCCCCGCCTCCATGGTGGACACCGGCACAACGAAGCGTCTGCTCTATGCCCTCATAGCATGTCCCCACGGCGTACAGCGCATGAGCGACGAGATGCCAGGCATAGTGGAGACCTCCACTAACCTCGCCGCCATAAAGATGCTCGACGGCGACCGCATACTCGTCACCACAAGCCAGCGCAGCTCCGTAGAGTCGGCCAAGAAAGACATAGCCCGCACCGTGGAGAGCGTCTTCACCCTCGCGGGAGCGGAGGTAGAGCACAGCGAGGGCTACCCCGGATGGAAGCCCAACCCGAAATCGCCCATAGCCAACATAGTGGCCTCCACATACGAGAAGCTGTTCGGGCAGAAAGCCAAAATCATAGCCATCCACGCCGGACTCGAATGCGGCCTCTTCCTCGAGAAGTATCCGCACCTCGACATGGTATCCGTCGGCCCGACCATGCGCGGCGTGCACTCGCCCGACGAGCAGCTGCACATCGGCGACACGCAGAAGTTCTGGAAACTGATAGTCCACGTGCTGGAGAACATCTGATAACCCATCTGTGGACAATAAGAATGCGGGCGCACATCGTAGGATGTGCGCCCGCATCTTTATCATGGCAGTGTCAAATCCAACGCTTCAGCTTGAAGTATATAAGCACCGACACAGCCACCACAACCATCGACAACAAGGCAACCGGATAGCCGTAAGGCCATTCGAGTTCAGGCATCGCCCTGAAATTCATGCCCCATATCCCGGCCATAAAGGTCAGCGGGATAAACACCGCCGACAGCACCGTGAGCCGCCCGACTATCCTGTTAAGCCTCATATCGTTGGTAGCCATATACATATCGACAACAGAGGCTATTATGCCGTCAAGCGAGTCGAGTATCTGGAACACCTGCATGAGATGGTCGTTCGTGTCGCGGAAATAGGGCGTATTCGACGGCTTCAGCACATCAGACTGCCGCATCAGGAGCGGCTGCATCTGCGTCTGTAACGGCTTGATATTGCGGCGAATGAACAGGTAGTCCTTCCTCATGCGCTGAATACGCGAATTGAACCCCTCCTGTCCGTTGAAATCTATCAGTTCCTCCTCAATATCCATCCATTGCTCACGATGGGCATCGAGCACATTCATATAGTTGTCCACTATACAGCTCATGAGCAGGTTAAGCAGGTAATCGGCACTGTGGCGTACGGCCACGGACTGCCTGCCGAGTATGGCGGCGCGTATCTCGCGGAAATAGTCGTCATGGCTCTCCTGAAACGACACTACCGTGTTCTTCAGTAGCAGCAGCGCAATGTGTTCCTTGCCCATTGTCCCGTCTCGGCCGCGGTTCAGCCTGTTCATAAGCACGAGCACCATATCGGAGACTGTCTCTACTTTGGCCATGTGACGGCCGTTCAGTATGTCCTGCCGCCAAAGGTACGAGACACCAAGATGTTCCATTATGGCATTGATTCGCTTCACGTCGGTCAGCCCGCGCACGGACAGCCAGTGTACGCGCCCGTCGTCAAGGCATCGCAATATTTCGTCCTGCCCGGCGGCTGTCGTCACACCGTCATTATCCTGACGGAAAGATATGAGTTCGCACTCGGTAGTCACATCGTATGTACCTACATAGCGCAACTCCTCAAACAGCAGATTGTCCTGCTGCACCGATGAGAGTTTCTTACCTTGCTGATCTGTACCGTTCATATCGTATCGGTTTCCGTCCCGAAAGACGAGTAGTTCAAGAAAAGCTCCACGAGAGGGGACTCTTTGCCCAGACGCTGCACGTAGGCGAAGCGTCGCGGCATGTGCAGCTCCGGGATAGCGATGACCTTCAATGAGCCTGCCGCCACCTCACGCTCCACTGAGCGTATGGAGACTATGCCCATCGCGTCGGCGTTCTCAAGATAACGCTTGATGCTCTCCGTGCTGCCGAGCTGCATCTGCACATTGAGGCTGTCCGCAGCCAGCCCGCACGCGGCGAGGGCTTCCTTGATGACATCCAGTGTGCCGGAGCCGTTCTCCCGCAGCACGAGAGGTATCTCCCGCAGCCTGTCCAGCCCTATCTCATCGGCAGAGGCCATGCTGTTCCCGGCAGCAACGACAGCCACAAGCTCATCACGCATGAACGGCGTGTATTTCAGCCCCGCCTGACGGCTCTGCCCCTCGACAAAGCCGAGGTCTATGTTCTGCCGCAGCAACGCCTGCTCTATGACCGCGCTGTTGCCGTTGATGAGCGTGAGGCGTATGTCGCCGTAGCGGTTGTGGAACTTTGCCAAGTAGGAGGGCAGCACGTACTGCGCTATCGTGGTACTCGCGCCGAGGCGCAGTTCGCCTTTATAGAGGCCGTTGAGCAGGTTCATCTCGTAGTCCAGTGTCCTGTACCGCTCCAATACCTCCTCCGCGAGGGAGAGCAGGCGGCTGCCGGAGGGTGTCAGCGTAAGGCGGTTGCCGTTGCGCTCGAAGAGGCGCATCTTGTAGTGCTCCTCCAGTTCCCTGATGTGTTTGGTGACAGCGGGCTGGGAGATGAACATCTCCTCCGATGCCTTCGTGAAGCTCAGATGCCTGGCTGCCGACACGAACACTTTAAGCCTGAAATCCTCCATAAGCGATGACGTTAGGGGTTGGGGTCAGAGGCGGCGTTTCATCTCGCGGTCAATGTCGCGGCGGTCCTCTTTCTCTTTGATGCTCTCGCGCTTGTCGTACTGCTTCTTGCCGCGCGCGAGGGCTATCTCCAGTTTGGCCAGTCCCTTGTCGTTGATGAAGAGGAGTGTGGGCACTATGGTGTAGCCCGTCTCCTTAGTCGCGCGCTCAAGGCGGCGCAGCTCCTTTTTATTGAGCAGCAGTTTGCGCTCGCGCTTCACCTCGTGGTTATAGAATGTGCCGAGGCGGTAGGCTGATATCTGCATGTTACGCACCCACAGCTCGCCGTTGTCGAAGGTGCAGAACGTGTCGGCTATGCTGGCCTTGCCCTCTTTTATGGACTTTATCTCTGTGCCGTACAGCACTATGCCCGCCACTACCCTGTCAGATAGCTCGTAGTCGAACGACGCGCGGCGGTTCTTTATCTCTATCTTCGTCTTTGTCTTCATCATGCTTTGCTTATCAGAGGGCAAAGGTAGCTAAAATATTCCTTACCGCCATCCTGCGGAGAGGGGGAGATGAAGGGTGAGGCAGGGGGAAGAGAGGGAAAAGGTGCGGGAGGACAGTGGGTGAGGTAAAGGGCGGAGAGGGGAAAGGGAGGGGGCAGCAGAGCAAGGGGTGAGCAGCAGAGAGGGGCGGGGAGAGGATGTTACAAAGCTGTGAAATTTCAGTTGCAGGAGTATTAAACCGCTCCGCGCCCCTTGCAGGCTCTGCGGGAGCGGGCTACCTTTGCAGTCGCGAAGGCCAAACGTCCTCCGCAGGATGACCACATGAACAGAAAAAAGCCACTTATCACCATCTTCATCGCACTCTGCATATACGGGCAGGGATGCGCCCAGAGAATAAAGGGAAGCGACACGCTTCTGCCACTGACACAGGAACTTGCCGAAAAGTATGTTGGAAAGAACCCCTCGGAGGAGGTGATTGTGACAGGAGGAGGCACGGGCGTGGGGATAGCGTCGCTGATGGAGAACACGACGGATATAGCCATGGCATCGCGGAGAATGAAGTTCGGGGAGAAGATGAAGTTTGCCGAGGCGGGAGTGGAGTCGAAGGAGGTGATAGTGGCATACGACGCGCTCGCTGTGGTGGTGAACCCGGAGAACCCGGTGGACAGCCTCACGAGGGAGCAGCTGGAGGGGATATTCAGGGGTAAGATAACGAACTGGAAAGAGGTGGGCGGCACGGACGGCAAGATAATAGTCTACTCGAGGGAGACATCGTCGGGGACATACGAGTTTTTCAAGGAGAGCGTGCTGGAGAACAAGAACTACATGGCAAGCATACTGTCGATGCCCGCGACGGGTGCGATAATACAGTCGGTGAGGCAGACGAAGGGGGCGATAGGGTACATAGGTCTCGCATATCTCAATCCGTATGTGAAGGCCCTTGCGGTGTCGTATGACGGGGGCGAGCATTACGCTATGCCCTCGGTGGAGAATGCGGCGGACGGCTCATACCCGATAGTGAGGCCGCTGTATTACTATTATGACGCGGGGAAGGAGGAGGCCGCCGCGCCGTTTGTCACATACGCCCTGTCGGCAGAGGGTCAGGAGACTGTGCTGGGTCAGGGGTTCATTCCTGTCGATTTTGAGAAATAACGCCACGGCTTATGAAGAAGGTTCTTGAAAGGGTCGTAAAGTGGCTTCTGACAGCAAGCGGGTTTGTCACAAGCCTTGTGATACTGCTGATCATAGCGTTTCTGTTCGCGGAGGGCGCGGGGCTGTTCCGCGAACGTGTGATAGAGGAGGGGTATGTGCTCGCACTGCATCCGGACAATCCGGTGAGAGAGATGACGGCTGCGGAAATCAAGGCTGTGTTTGACGAGGACATAACCTCATGGACGGCACTCGGGGGGCCGGATGTGCCGATAGAGACGTTCAGGCTGGAGGACGCGGACAAGTATTTCACGGAGGAGCAGCTTGGGGCGCAGTATGAGAACGCGGGTGCGCTCATCTCTGAGCTGATAGGCTCACGGCCGGGCATGATAGGCTTCATTCCGGAGTCGATGGCTGTGGATGGTGCGGAGCTGAACTTCATAGAGGACAACAGCATATCGCCCGCGGAGGTGTTCGCGGGGACGGAGTGGTTCCCGACGGCCACACCCGCGCCGCTCTTCGGCATGCTGCCGCTGCTGGCGGGTACGCTGTGGGTGAGCTTCTTCGCCATACTGTTCGCGCTGCCATTCGGGATAAGCATAGCGGTCTATATGGCGGAGGTGGCGTCGCCGAGGGTGCGCGGCTTCCTGAAGCCGGTGATAGAGCTGCTGAACGGCATCCCGTCGGTGGTGTACGGCTTTTTCGGGCTTATAGTTATAGTGCCTATACTGCAACAGGTGTTCGGGCTTCCGGTGGGCGAGAGCGGGCTTGCGGGCAGCATAGTGCTTGCAATCATGGCGTTGCCCACGATAGTGTCGGTGGCGGAGGACGCGATGCGCAACTGTCCGACGACACTGCGAGAGGCGAGCCTCGCGCTGGGGGCGACACAGTGGCAGACCATCTACCGTGTGGTGATACCCTCGTCCATGTCGGGGATAGCCTCGGGTGTGGTGCTGGGCATAGGGCGCGCTGTGGGCGAGACGATGGCGGTGCTGATGGTCACGGGCAACGCGGCTGTGATACCTACCTCCATACTTGAGCCACTGCGCACGATACCTGCCACGATAGCCGCCGAACTCGGCGAAGCCCCTGCGGGAGGGGCGCACTACCAGTCGCTTTTCCTGCTGGGAGTAATCCTGTTCTTCATAACATTCATAATCAACCTGACGGTGGAGTACATCTCTGCACGCAACAGGGCTAAAAATAGATGACAATGGACACAACACCCACATACCCTACAGGCTACGGACAGAGCAAGAGGCGCGCCCAGAGGGCAGCGTTCGGCATATTCAGGACGCTGAGCCTCATCATAGTATTCACGCTCTTCGCCATACTCGGCTTCATCATCTACAAAGGGGCGGGGGTAATAAGCTGGGAGTTTCTGGCGGAAGCCCCGACTGACGGGATGACGGACGGGGGCATCTTCCCGGCGATAGTGGGGACGCTGCTGCTCATGCTGGGGAGCGCGATAGTGGCGTTCCCCATAGGGATAATGAGCGGGGTGTACATGAACGAATATGCGTCGAAGAGCGGCTGGGTGGTAAAATTCATAAGGCTGATGACCAACAACCTCAGCGGGATACCGTCCATCGTTTTCGGGCTGTTCGGCATGGCACTGTTCGTGAAATACCTCGGCTTCGGCGACAGCATACTCGCGGGTTCGCTCACGCTGGGGCTGCTCTCGCTGCCGCTGGTGATACGAACCACTGAGGAGGCGTTGAAAGACATACCCGACAGCATACGTGAGGGGAGCCTCGCGCTGGGGGCAACGAAGCTGCAAACGATATGGAAGGTTGTGCTGCCGATGGGGATGCCGCGCATCATGACGGGGCTTATACTGTCGCTCGGCCGTGTGTCGGGAGAGACAGCCCCCATACTGTTCACCTGTGCAGCATACTTCTTCCCGCAGCTGCCGACCTCCATATTCGACCAGTGCATGGCACTGCCGTACCACCTGTATGTGATTTCGACAAGCGGGACGGACATAGAGGCGCAGCAGCCGATAGCCTACGGCACGGCACTGGTGCTGATAGCCATAGTGCTGGTCATCAACCTGCTGGCGGGATGGTTCAGGAGATATTTCGAGAAAAGAGTAAAAACAAAGCAGTGATACGACAATGGGAAAGATAGAAGCCAAGGAGGTGCACTTCCACTACGGCACATTCCATGCCCTGAAAGGCATATCGATGGATATAACGGAACACAAAGTAGTCGCCTTCATCGGGCCGTCCGGCTGCGGCAAGTCGACATTCCTCAGACTGTTCAACAGGATGAACGACCTCATACCCGGCACGCAGCTTGACGGCAGCATAAGGATAGACGGGCGGGACATATACGCGCCGGGTACAGATGTGGACGACCTGCGGAAGAACGTGGGCATGGTGTTCCAGCGACCCAACCCCTTTCCGAAGAGCATCTTCGACAACATAGCCTACGGGCTGAGGGTCAACGGGATAAAAGACAAAGAGTTCATCCGTCAGCGGGTGGAGGAGTCGCTGCGCGGCGCGGCACTCTGGGACGAGGTGAAAAACAAGCTGAACGCCTCGGCATACGCTCTGTCGGGAGGCCAGCAGCAACGCCTCTGCATAGCCCGCGCCATGGCCGTCTCGCCGTCCGTGCTGCTGATGGACGAACCGGCCTCCGCCCTTGACCCCATATCCACGGCGAAGGTGGAGGAGCTGATATGCGAACTGCGCAAGGAGGTGACGATAGTCATAGTGACGCACAACATGCAGCAGGCATCGCGCGTGAGCGACATGACAGCGTTCTTCTACATGGGCGAACTGGTGGAGTACGACGAGACGAAAACCATCTTCACCAACCCCCATGAGGAGGCCACACAGAACTATATCACGGGCAGGTTCGGCTAACAGCCGCCGTCACCACACATAATGTCTCACAAGCAAATTACAAGGCAATGGTAAAATTCGTAGATACAGAGCTGGAATCAATCCAGGCAGAAATCATCCGCATGTGGACCTTGGTCTATGACCAGATGGACCGTGCCAAGCAGGCAGTGCTCGGCTTCGACAAGAACATAGCACAGCAAATCACCATCAGGGAGCGTCTGGTAGATGCGTTTGAGCTGAAAATAGACAGCGAGATAGAGGACTTCATAGCCCTCTACACGCCGGTGGCCATCGACCTGCGTTTCATGCTCGCCATGCTCAAGATAAACAACGACCTCGAACGCATAGGCGACTACGCATACAGCATAGCGCGCTTCATCAGCGAGAGCGACTGCGGCAAGCCGGACGCGGAGCTGCTCGGCAAACTCAGGCTGGAAGAGATGTTCTCCACAGTGCTGGAGATGATGACCGCGCTCAAACAGTCACTGGAAGAGATGAACCCCGCACACGCCATATCGGTAATCGCCATGGACGACACCCTCGACGAACTGAACGCCAAGTCGAACGCCATACTCGTGGAACATGCACGGAAAGACTTGGATGCCATCCCGATGCTGATGGGTCTGGGCAGCATATTCCGCAAGCTGGAACGCACGGGAGACCACCTGACCAACATAGCGGAGCAGATAGTCTTCTTCATCGATGCGAAAATCATAAAGCATACAGGCAGCCAAGGTCAGGAGTGACCTGCCCCGCCGCAACCGCAACAGGGGAAACGGGGAACAGCCGCCACAAACGTAAGCCATGACCGCCCCACAACAGCAGTGACTGTTGTACGGACGGAAATAATGTACTAACTTTGCCATACAGGATGCCTCACACAGGTATCCAGTATGGCATATTGCTGTCATAACCACAGTATGCACAAACCTTATCCGATACTATGGCGAAACACATACGTTATTCCGTTGTGGTCTTGGCCGTTGCGTCGCTCCTCCTCACTGCGTGCAGCGGCAATGACGGATATGAGCGGCAGGTGCGCGGCGCGCTGCTGAAGGCTGGGCATGACGGCCGACCTGCAACAGGAGAAGAGATAACACTGGCCGATGCAGGGGTCGACACCGTCAAAAACCCCGGACGGCGGGAACTTTATCTATACATCCTCTTGGAAAACACCCTCTGCCCTATAAACGACATCGAACCGAAAGAGTTGAACCACGCCCTGATATATTTCGAAAACAGGCGGGACTCACTCTACACCTCCATAGCCTACATGTGCAGGGGCGAACACGGGTCGCTCTGCGGCGGCGACATCATCAAGTCGGTGTGGAACTTCAAGAACGCCCAGCTATGGTGTCCCGACGGCTACCCGGAGATACGGGCACGCATACTTCTCTCGCTCGCAAGGCTCTACCGCAACGACATGCCCACCGCCCACAAGGCGGAACTGCTCGAAGAGGCCGCCGGGCTATACGCCGCATCTGGCAACAGCACCGGGCAGTCGCTCTGCTACCGCGAACTGATGATGGCCTCCGACAACGACAGCACGGCACAAGCCTACGCCGACATGGCGGCCAGCTTCATCAGCCCCGACGACACACTGATGCGCATACACACCGGAGCAGCCTACGCCATGAGGTTCTGCAACACGCTCGGCGGCGACTCGATAGTGGAGCTCACAGCCCCCGCATACAGCCTCAGCCCCGATGCCAATCTTGCCTACTACCTCGCCCTCGGTCACATAAAGTCGGACGACATGGCAAAGGCCGAACCGTACATACGGCAGGTGAAGGAGGAGGAGAGCCTCCACCCGCTGTGGCACAAGCTGATGTACGAGAAGTGCATGCGTGAGGGCGACTACCGCCGTGCCGCCGACGAATATGTGAAATACGACACCGAGGACGAGATGAACTTCCGCCACAACGCCTTCGTCAACATAGAGTCGCACGAGCACGCCATGGCACAGCGTATATATCTCCGGCAGGACAAGAGGGACAGGGTGCGCTACACCTTCATCGTCATGTCCGTCGCCATTGTGGCGTTGCTCTTCGCTGTCACATCCATAGTCATATACTACTGGCTGCACCGCAACAACAGCATATTGCGCAAGGAGAACAAAAAGCAGGAGGAGGCCATCGATGCCGCGCACAGGATGGTGCGGGAGAAGGAAAAGGCATGCCACGATGCCGAAACGCGGCTGGCCTCGCTCACTGAGGAGAAGATAAGGCTGCTGCACGACAAGCTGCTTACCTTGGACGGGAAAAGCGACAGGCACATACTCGACGTCATCGACGCCTACACGCGCGGCTCAGCCTCGCTCCTCATGGAACGGCACCCCAAGGTGAAGGAGCGCGACGCGGTAATCCTCTTCCTGCGCCACACCGGGTGCAGAAGCATCGAAATATCCGGGCTGCTCAAATACAAGAACACACAGAGCCTGCACGCCCGCCTCTCACGGCTGAAATCCGAACTGGGACTGGGCGAGGGCGAGACTGTCGACAGCTGGTTCGCATCGGAGTTCCGCTCTCTCGACAGCCGTACTGCCCCGGCAGACGGGCGGGACAACGGCACGAAAGGCTCACCCGCCGTATAAGAAGAGCGTCCGGACAGCCGCCTTATTCAGGTTGTCCGGACGCTCTTCTCTTCTGACGGCCCGACCGCTCAGGCCACCTCGCACTTCACATCCTCCTCATCTTCCAGATACATCACCTCCACGCCGTTCTCCTCCCTGCGCCTTACGGTGTAGGTGACGACTTCGAGCATGCCACGGTTGCTGAGCGTGAAAGCCCCGCTGTATGCCGATGCGCCGAAACGGCCCGCACTGCCGGAGACGGCGTAGCCCGCCAACAGCTCTCTCATCTCTTCAAAAACTTCATTGTCCATCATAACTGCATAAATCAAACGGTTATTAAAATGGTTCGGGGCTTCCTTTTGCCCCGAACCGCTGTATTTACTCTGATGTCATTCTGCCCTCCCGGCCACGCGCTGCACATAGCTCTTCACCGAAGCGCTGTCCGACAGCGGGAAAGCGGGCAACGTCGACAGATAAGCCTCATCTATGGAGAAAACATGAACATCATCACTCCAATGGTGCTTCTCTATAATTCCGCCGGGCAATACCCTATCGTTCCACCAGCTCTCCAGCCTGAATACTGTATAACGGTCGCCATATCCTGTATTGGCATCTACATACACGCTGTCATTGTAATAGTATTTCACGATTTCAAGCTCTGAGGGCATAGGGATTAGGTATGGCTGCTTGCCGAACAACTTTTTCTTCTCCAGCCCGACAGACCTGCCCATACAGAAATAGCGGGGTGTCAGCTGCGCCATTGCCCCGGGTTCAATAGCTATCGGCAATTCACCTCTACATGCGCCGACTTCAAAACTGAGTGTCTTTGCCGTATTGTTCTCCAGCATATACAACTGCGCATCACTTTCTTCATCACAAGAGGCCAAAAGAAATGAGGCCACACACAACATCCAAATACAAAGAATTCTCATGGTTTCCATTCTTTGAAAATAGGTTCTTTTACAATCTGAATTATACACCCTTTACTATTGGACATATTAATCGTGTAAGAATTCATAAATGGGTACGAATTCGGAGCCATACCTATGTTTTTATGATAATGCCTTTGGTATGCTTTTTTGGATGCAGCATTAAAAGACCCGTTTTTGTTTCCGCTACGACAATAAAGTATATCTGCAAAATAATACCCCATAAGGATACTATTCAAATAATCGGTTTTGGCTCTCTTATTCTTCCAAGTCTTTCTTGAAGAAGAATATTCATAGTTGTGCATCTTAAAACCCGTGATTGCAGCCTTATAAAGTGCCCACCTATAATTTTTCACATAGGGTTCACACGTCATTTTGAAATTGCCGTTTACCGATTCATGATACTGGCTCTGCCCATAAGCGAGATTAGCATCATCAGGACTTGGGTGCTCAGGAATATATGCCATCACTTCAACAGGAGCATAATTGGCCTCATACTCGGCAACCGAGTTTACACCCAGCATATCCTTGTACTCTTTTACATTGACGGCCAGCATCTCATCCTCTACATTCTTTATGACCTGATCACCTACAATGAACATACGGTCTTCATTGAGAAAAAAGCGGTCTGCCAGATGAGAATATACAGGCTCGAGATAACGCTCTCCTGACTCAGCGGCGTATGTCTCATGCTCCGGAGTGTGGTACTCTACATATTTACCCCCGTTAGCGAGTAGCCAGTCGATAGAGCCGTCAAGGTCATTGCCGAACTTCATGTCGCTCTCCATGAATAACAGTTCGCCCTCCACGCCGGGAAGCACACAGCGATTGGCCTATTTCCATGCTTTAAGGGCTTCATAGCTCACGTCCATGTCACCTGACAGTTCGTCTGCCTTTGCAAGATACTCGTCAATACTGCTGAATACCACCATACGGTCTCGCAGAGCGTCTACTATGGTCTGCTCTTCCGCATCGCACGCCCCCTTGGTCGCAAGCTCGCCAGTGGGCTCTACATCATAAACTTCATTTTTCTTCTCGCAAGAGAACAGCGTCAATATAGTCATTCCCATAATAAAAAAATTTTTTCATACTGCTTTTTTTAAATGTTCTTCTTGACACCCTGCCGTCGCGAGCAACAGGGCATCCGGATTCAAGTTAATAACTTGGAAACTGTTTCCGGACGCAAAGGTCGGGCATAGTCCTGACCCCTGCAAATTTTCCGCCGCTCTCTTGCTGTTGACAAAGTAAGATTTTTCGGGGCATCGGCAGACACCGTAAAAAAGCGCGTCCGTCAACATGCCGCACTTGTGTATCAGCCCATTAGCTGAAAACCATCAACAAGCCGTCAACACTTTAAGCGTACCTCCAAAACTGACCGGACTATTGACAGTGCGATTGAGACCTCCTCTTTCACTCCTTCTATTAACTCAAATTAGCATTTATATCACCCCTCTCTACAAGCAAAACTGGTGGTCTGCCGCCAATGGGCAGCCTACCTGTCACTCATGCGCGTGCCTTTACGTTTCACTCGCACCATACGCCCGCAAAAAGAGCGGCAGCGCATGACCCTCTCACGCGCTGCCGCTATGTCCTGACACTGGCGGACGTGCCGCCCCCGCCTCTATGGTTCACTCGAACAGCTCCCTGTTCTCGCGCATAAACTCGTTGCTATCCCTCAGATAGTCGTTCCTCTTGCCGGAGAAAAGCTCATACTTGCGGAACTCGCACTCCAGTGCCCCGTTGACCAGCGGTATCTTCTCCGACGGCCTCAGCCCTATGTTTGCCAGCAGGTCGGGGTTGGACGATATGACCCACGCCTCGTTGCCCGAGAAGCGGTGTTTGAGCACCGTGCCGAGTTCGCTGTACAGGTTCATCATGTCGTCGCTCACGAGGCGTTCACCGTAGGGCGGGTTGGTCACCATGAGCCACTTACCCTCCGGCTGCTCAAAGTCCGCTATGGAACGTCGCTCCACCTTGATGTACTTCGCCAGCCCGGCGGCCTTGATGTTCTCCTGCGCCTTGCGCACCGTGTTCGGGTTCACGTCGTAGCCCTCTATCTTGAAATGGAACTCCCGCTCCTCCGAGTCGTCGTTGTATATCTCGTCGAACAGCTCCTTGTCGAAGTCGTTCCACTTCTCGAAGGCGAACGCGCTGCGGTAGATGCAGGGCGGGATGTTCAGCGCGATGAGCGCGGCCTCTATGAGGAACGTGCCCGACCCGCACATGGGGTCTACGAAGTTGCACTGCCCGTCCCAGTCCGCCAGAAGCAGCATCCCCGCCGCCAGTGCCTCCGAGATGGGCGCGTCGTTCTGCGTCGTGCGGTAGCCACGGCGGTGGAGGCTCTCGCCCGACGAGTCGAGCGAGATGGTACAAGTGTAGTGCGATATATGGACATTGATATAGAAATCCGGGTTGTTGAGCCTCACCGACGGACGTTTGCCCCCCCTCTCCATGAAGCGGTCGGCTATCGCGTCCTTGACCCTGTACGTCACGTACTGCGAATGGCGGAACACCTCCGAGTTGACCGTTGCGTCTATCTGGAACGTATTCTTCTCGGTCATATACTGCTCCCACTCTATCGCCTTGACCTTCTCGTACACCTCGTCCGCGCTCCGCGCATCGAATGTCACGATGGGGCGAAGCACGCGGATGGCCGTACGCAGTGAGAGGTTCGCCTTGTACATCAATGCCTTGTCGCCCGTGAAGGAGACTGCCCTGCGCTGAAGCTCTATGTCGTTTGCCCCCAGCTTTACAAGCTCATTGGCAAGCACCTGTTCCAGTCCGAAATAGGTCTTGGCCACTAATGGAAATTCTTTCATCTTCTGATTGTGAGTATATTAAAAACAGTGTTGGGTTTATCGTTGCTCCCGCTTGCCGTCCCCCGCTTCCAGCAGCTCCACGGCGCGGATGAGCGGCTCATTCATCCCGTTCACCACCCGGTAGTACGTGTCGGGCGTATATATCGAGCGCGCTATTATCGCCTTTATCTGCATCCTCATGTACCGCTCTGAGCGGCGGTAGCCCTCCTCGTCGTAGGCTATATCCTCCTTCTCCCCCTCGGCCACGATGCTCTCCATCAGGCTCTCCGGCACTGTGAACCCCTTCTCGTAACGGCTGAAGTCCGGATACTCCGCCAGCAGCCGCTCCCTGTTCGTCTCCGTATAGCGCGCTATCTCCGTCAGCAGAACCCCCTTGGCAAGCACCTTGCGGTAATACGGCGAATAGAGCGTAGTGTCCATCGGTATGAATATGTCTGGCCAGATGCCCCCGCCGCCGTACACCGTCCGCCCCTCCACGCGCGTGGTGTATTTCAGCGAGTCGGGAAACTGCACGCTGTCCGCGTGCACAAGCTCCCCGTGGCGGTAACGCCTCTCGAGGTCTTTGTAATACCTCTCCACGCCCCCGCTGTACGGCTTCTGTATGTTGCGCCCCGACGGCGTATAGTAGCGTGCCACGGTGAGCCGCAGCTCCGCGCCCCCGTTCAGCGGTATAGGCCGCTGCACAAGCCCCTTGCCGAACGAGCGGCGGCCTATGACCGTCGCCCTGTCCCAGTCCTGCAACGCCCCCGCAGTGATTTCGCTTGCCGAGGCCGAATACTCGTCTATCAGCACCGCGACCTTCCCCTTCTCGAACGCCCCCTTCGCCGTGGCCACTGCGTCCTGCCGCCTCTGGTGCTCCCCCTGAGTGTAGACTATCAGCTTGCCCGCGTCGAGAAACTGGTCCGAAAGCTCTATCGCCGCCGACATCACGCCCCCGCCGTTCCCTTGCAGATCCAGCACGAGGCTCTCCATCCCCTCCCTCGTCAGCCGCTCCAGCGCATCCTCCACCTCCTTGGCCGTGGTCACGGAGAAAGAGTTCAGCTTCAGGTAGCCTATCCCCGGCCTCAGCATATACGCCGCGTCCACCGAGTGGAGGGGTATCTTGTCCCGCTCCACCACAAACGGCAGCAACTCCTTCTCACCCCGCCGCTCTATCTCCAGGCTCACCTTGCTCCCCCTCGGCCCCCGCAGCAGCTTCGGTATCTCCGAACGCTTGATGTTCACCCCCGCTATGGTCTTACCGTCCACGCGGATAATGCGGTCGCCCGGCAATATTCCCACCTTCTCCGACGGGCAGCCGGGGATAGTCTGTATCACGTGCAGCGTGTCCTTGAACACATTGTAGCTTATCCCTATCCCCTCGAAGTTGCCGTATATCTGTTCGCTCATCGCCTCCACCTCCTCGGCGGGGATATACGCCGAGTGTGGGTCGAGGCTTTGCAGCCCCTTCGTTATCATCGTCTCCGCAAGGGCATTGATGTCAGTGGTGTCCACATACATCTGGTCGACGTAGAAAAGCACCTGCGCTATCTTGTTCGCCGACTCCTGTACCGTGCGCAGCTGCGCGGCGCACTCCCCCCACGCCCACACCCCCACGGCGAGGACAAGCATGGCGCGGCGAATATACGGTGCTGATACTCTCTTCATTCTGTCTCTCTCTTTCTGGCACGCCGGCTCTCCGCCACGCGCACCCCCTGCAAATCTCAGGACAAATGTACAACAATTCCTCTAACCGTGCAAAATCTGCATGCGATAACTGCCTCCTTGCCGCACATCTGAGACACATGACGGCGCTTCCCCTCCCCCCTTGCCCTCCTCTGCTCCCCTCCTGCCGTCACCTTCTCCTCTCTCCACGCTCCACCGCCTTCCCCTCCAAGCCTCCTTCTCAGCCTCCCTCTCCCCCCCAAAACCACCTCTCGCTCCCATGTATTAACTAAGGTTAAAAACACGTACTCTCACGCCAGCGGGCAGCCTGCCCCTACGGAGCAGCTCCCTACCTTCACCCTGCCCTCAGCCCAACCCTCCCCGTCCCGTCTCTGCCCTCCCTCCATCCCCTCCACGCACAGCTCTCCACCTCCCACCTCACCCTCCCACGTTAATCAAGGTTAAAAAGACGTACTCTCGACGGAGCGGCTACGGACACCCTACGGAGTCTCTACGGGACAACCAGCCCCCCTCCTCGCCCCTTTCCCCACTTTCCTGCGGACTATTGCCCACAACTCGCCATAATTTTTGTACCTTTGCACCTTAATTCTAAGGAAACAAATTCAGACTGTCTATGGAATACAATTTCAGGGAGTTAGAGAAGAAGTGGCAGGCGTGGTGGCGCGCCAGTGCCACATACAGAGTGGAGATAGACAAGAGCCGGCCCAAGTTCTACGTGCTTGACATGTTCCCCTACCCCTCCGGAGCGGGGCTGCACGTGGGCCATCCGCTGGGCTACATAGCCTCCGACATATACAGCCGCTACAAGAGGCTCAATGGCTTCAACGTGCTCCACCCCATGGGCTACGACGCCTACGGCCTCCCCGCCGAGCAGTACGCCATACAGACCGGACAGCACCCCGCCGTCACCACGGAAAAGAACATAACCCGCTACCGCGAGCAGCTGGACAAGATAGGCTTCTCCTACGACTGGTCAAGGGAAATTCGCACCTGCGACCCCGAATACTACAAATGGACGCAGTGGGCCTTCATCCAGATGTTCAACCACTGGTACTGCCTCCGCGCTAACGCCGCGCGCCCCATCGCCCAACTCGTGCAGATATTCAGCGAGCAGGGCAACCGCCGCGTAAAGGCAGCATGCACGGAGACACCCCTCTTCACGGCCGAAGAGTGGAACTCTTGGAACGAGCGCAGGCAGCAGGAGGTGCTGATGAACTACCGCATCGCCTACCTCGCCGACCTGAAAGTCAACTGGTGTCCCGCGCTGGGCACTGTACTTGCCAACGACGAGGTGAGCGAAGGCCTCTCCGTGCGCGGCGGACACCCAGTGGAGCAGCGCGTCATGCGACAGTGGAGCCTCCGCGTCTCGGCCTACGCACAGAGGCTTCTCGACGGGCTTGACCGCCTCGACTGGTCCGAGTCGCTCAAAGAGACGCAGCGCAACTGGATAGGCCGCTCCGAGGGGGCGGAGATGAAGTTCCGCGTGGCGGGCTCTGATGTCGAACTGGAGATATTCACCACACGCGCCGACACCGTCTTCGGTGTCACCTTCATGGTTCTCGCACCTGAGAGCGAATATGTCGCCCGCGTCACCACCCCGGAGCACAAGGCCGAAGTGGACGCCTACCTCGAACAGGTGAAACGCCGCACGGAGCGCGAACGCATAGCCGACCGCCGCGTGACCGGCGCATTCACCGGCGCATACGCCATAAACCCATTGACAGAAAAGCAGATACCCATATACGTGTCGGACTATGTGCTGGCAGGCTACGGCACAGGCGCAATCATGGCCGTACCGGCCCACGACAGCCGCGACTACGCCTTCGCACGCCATTTCAGCCTGCCCGTCATCCCCCTCATCGAGGGCTGTGACGTAAGCGAGGAGAGCTATGACGCCAAGGAGGGCAAGGTCATCAACTCCGGCTTCCTCAACGGCCTGGAGGTCAAGGAGGCCATTGCAGCGATGAAGAAATACATCGAGGAGAAAGGAATAGGCTGCGTGAAGGTCAACTACCGCCTGCGCGATGCCATATTCAGCCGTCAGCGTTATTGGGGCGAGCCATTCCCCGTCTACTACAAGGAGGGCATGCCCTACATGCTTGACGAGAGCCGCCTGCCCCTCATGCTCCCTGAGATAGACAAGTACCTGCCTACCGAGACGGGCGAGCCGCCTCTCGGCCGCGCCAAGGGATGGAGCGTGAACATTGACGGCAAGGAGTATCCGCTGGAGCTGAACACCATGCCGGGCTTCGCCGGGTCGTCGGCATACTATCTGCGCTACATGGACCCGCACAACCCCGACGCTCTCGTTAGCCGCGAGGCGGACGACTACTGGCAGAACGTAGACCTCTACATAGGCGGCACTGAGCACGCCACCGGCCACCTGATATACAGCCGCTTCTGGAACAAGTTTCTCTATGACCTCGGCATCGTCTGCGAGGACGAGCCGTACCGCAAGCTCATCAACCAGGGAATGATACAGGGGCGGTCGAACTTCGTCTACCGCGTCATCGGGACAAACACCTTCGTCTCCTGCGGACTGAAAGGGCAGTACGAGACACAGCCCATCCACGTGGATGTCAACATAGTCTCCAACGATATCCTCGACATTGAGAAGTTCAGGGCATGGTCGCCCGACTACGCCGATGCGGAGTTCATCTTGGAGGACGGGAAATACATCTGCGGATGGGCAGTGGAGAAGATGTCGAAGTCGATGTACAATGTGGTCAACCCTGACGACATAGTGGAGCGTTACGGCGCGGACACCCTGCGCCTGTACGAGATGTTCCTCGGCCCGCTGGAGCAGTCGAAGCCGTGGGACACCAACGGCATAGACGGCGTGCACCGCTTCCTGAAAAAGTTCTGGGGGCTATATTCGAGCGGTGAATCGTTCTCCGTCTCGGACGAAGGGCCGACAGCCGCAGAGATGAAGACACTGCACAAGACGATAAAGAAAATCACTTGGGACATAGAGAACTTCTCGTTCAACACATCGGTCTCCGCCTTCATGATATGCACCAACGAGCTTGGCGCGATGAAATGCAACAAACGCGCGGTGCTTGAGCCGCTTGCCGTGCTGATAGCCCCGTTCGCGCCCCACATGGCAGAGGAGCTGTGGCAGTGCGCGCTGGGCCACACGTCGAGCGTGTGCGACGCGGCATGGCCCGCGTGCGAGGAGAAATACCTCGTGGAGGATACGGTGAAATACCCCGTGTCGTTCAACGGCAAGGTGCGTTTCACTCTCGAACTTGCCGCAGGGCTTTCCAAGGAGGAGATAGAGAAAGCCGTACTCGCTGCGGAGCAGACGCAGAGGCAGCTGGACGGCAAAGAGCCCAAGAAGGTGATAGTAGTGCCGGGTAAGATAGTCAATTTCGTCATATAAAGGTAATTACAATAGTATTAGTTTAACTCTATCATTCATTTATTCAGATGACAAGTACGAAAAAGAATTCGATTCTGAGACAGGGAAAGAGCTATGTGATGATAGCATTTGGCCTGCTGCTCTATGCTCTGGCATGGAACATCTTCCTCTACCCGCACCACGTGGCCGGCGGCGGCGGCACGGGTGTGGCGACCATAGTCATGTACGCTACACGGGGCGCGCTCACTGCCATACCGTGGCTCGGCGAACTGTTCGGCGGGATGTACACCGTGGACAACGGTATACCGGTGTCTGTCACCTTCCTGCTTATGAACGTCATACTGCTGGGCGTAGCCGTGAAGATATTCGGCTGGGAGTTCAGCCTGCGCTCGGTGTACGGCGTGGTGATGCTCTCTATATGGCTTGCCATACCGTATGAGCAACTGCTGATAAACCTGACGGGACTGCACTTCCCGAAGTTCGATGACGTGTTCATGTCATCCATCATCGCGGGTCTGATAGCCGGCGTGGGCATGGCCTTCGTGCTGACGAACAACGGCTCGTCGGGCGGTACGGATATCATCGCGAAGATAATCAACAAGTACTGCAACGTGACGCTGGGCCGCTCGCTGCTGCTCTGTGACCTCGTGGTCATCTGCTCGGTGGGCTTCACGCCTGAGGGTAACATAGAGAAGATAGTCTACGGACTTATCATGTCGTTCACCATGACTACGACGATAGACATGTATATCAACGGTATGCGCCAGTCGGTGCAGTTCTTCATCTTCTCGAAGAAGCATGACGAGATAGCGGAGGCCATCTCGCAGGAGGCGCACAGGGGCGTGACGCTGCTGGACGGCACGGGTTGGTATACCAAGGAGCAGGTGAAGGTGGTGACGGTGCTAGTGCGCAAGAGCGAGTCGACCAACATCTTCCGCATAGTCAAGGGGATAGACCCGAACGCCTTCATATCGCAGAGCGCGGCGATAGGCGTGTACGGCAAGGGCTTCGACCAGATAGGACAGAAGTAAGGGGGCGCACAAGCCCATTATATAGAGGGTCAGGCATCGGAGGTGATGCCTGACCCTTTTTATTTTCTGCCGGCAGCCAACAGGAAGTGAGGAAAGTACGGGAGGGAGGTGTGCGGAAGGGGGAATGGACGGGGAGAGTGTATGGAGGGGCTCCGTACGGTGTCCGTAGCCGTTCCGTCGAGAGTACGTGTTTTTAACCACTTTTTGCAGTTTGGGAATTGGATGGGAGGGGACGGGGCGGGGACGGAATGGAAAGGGGGCGGGGACGGGAAGAGAAGGGGGTTGGGACAGGAGGGGCATGGAGGCGGGAGGGAGGGGGCGGAAGAAAAATGAGGGGGAGGGTGTGTTGGGAAGTCAGGATTATTTATTAATTTTGCAGCCGGATTTTATTTTCACAGAACAGACAGATATGGGAAGAGCGTTTGAATACCGCAAAGCAAGGAAACTGAAACGGTGGGGGAACATGGCCCGCGTGTTTACGAAGTTAGGTAAAGAGATAACGATAGCCACGAAAGCGGGCGGAGGAGACCCTGACACCAACCCGCGCCTGCGCGCCCTTATGGCGACGGCGAAGAAGGAGAACATGCCTAAGGAGAATGTGGAGCGCGCCATCAAGAAGGCTCTCTCAAAAGACTATACGGACTATAAGGAGATGAACTACGAGGGGTACGGCCCGCACGGCATTGCCATCTTCGTGGAGACGGCAACGGACAACACGACACGCACGGTGGCGAACATACGCAGCTATTTCAACAAGTTCGGGGGCAACCTCGGTACGACGGGCAGCCTCGAATTCCTGTTCACGCACAAGTGCGTGTTCCACATAGCCAAGAAAGAGGGGATGGACCCGGAGGAGCTGGAGCTGGAACTGATAGACTTCGGGGCGGACGAGATAGAGGAGGACGGCGAGGAGCTTGTCATCTACGGGGAGTTCGCACAGAACGCCGCCATACAGAAGTACCTCGAGGAGAACGGTTACGAGATAACGTCATCGGAGTTCGTGCGCATACCGAACGACACGAAGCAACTCAACGAGGAGCAGATGGCAGCCGTGAACAAGCTCGTGGAGAAGATAGAGGAGGACGAGGATGTGCAGAACGTCTTCACCAACATGGCAGAGCCCGAAGAGGAGGAGTAAGATAAAGTCACGAGATACGAGTAGCCGTTCTACATAAAAAGGCTACATAAGAGAGAAATACGAGGGCTGTCCCCTGTACCGCACGCGGAGAGGAGACAGCTTTCTTTATACCGGAGAGAGGAGAGAGACAGCCATGAGACTGGACTTCATAAAGATGCACGGGGCGGGCAACGACTACATCTACCTGGACTGCATCGACGCCCCCGCGCCGGAGAACCCGGCGGAGCTGGCCACGAGGCTCTCGGACCGCCACAAGGGCATAGGAGGCGACGGACTTGTGATGATACTGCCAAGCAGTGAAGCGACGTGCCGCATGAGGATGTTCAACGCGGACGGCTCGGAAGGACGGATGTGCGGCAACGCGATACGCTGCGTGGGAAAGTATGTCTACGAGGCGGGCGTGACGCGGGAAAGGAGCATCACCGTGGAGACGCTGAGCGGGGTGAAGAGGCTGACGCTATTCGGCGAAGGGGAGAAGATAGAGGAGGTGGAGGTGGATATGGGCTATGCCGCTACCGACCCGGAGAGGATACCGATGAGGGCGGAAGCACCACTCGTGGCCGGACGAATAGAGGCAGGGGGGAGAGCGTACACCGGCACGGCAATCTCGATGGGCAACCCGCACTTAGTGATAGAGACGGCAGACACGGAGACGGTGGAAATGGAGCGCACGGGGCCGCTGTTCGAGAGACACGAACTGTTCCCTGAGAGGGTGAACACCGAGTTTGCCCAACTGACAGGACGTAACGCCATAAGGATGCGCGTGTGGGAGCGCGGGAGCGGAGAGACCCTGGCCTGCGGGACGGGTGCATGCGCCACGGTGGCGGCGTTCGCGCTGACGGGCAAGGTGGAGTATGATACCCCCGTCAGAGTGCAGCTGCGGGGCGGAAGCCTGAGCGTCACCTGCCGCCGCGACATGCGGATGCTGATGCGCGGAGAGGCCGTGGAGGTGTTCCGTGGGACGATAGAGATATGAGAGAGTGTTTTGATTTTCCACAAAGATAGACGAGAGATGAAGCTGAACCTGAATTACAAGAAGTTAGAGGAGAATTACCTTTTCACTGAAATAGCGAAGCGGACGGCGGAGTTTGCCAAGGCGCACCCAGAGAAGCCGCTGATAAAGCTGGGGATAGGCGACGTGACGCGCCCGCTCGCGCCCGTGGCGGCAGACGCGATAATCAAGGCGATGGAGGAGCTGAAGCACGTGGAGACATTCCGCGGCTACGGGCCGGAGCTGGGTTACGGCTTCGCCAAGAGAGCCGTGCAGAGGTATTACGCGACATACGGCATAGAGGTTGAAGAGGAGGAGATTACAATAGGGGACGGGATAGGCGAGGACATAGCGAACGTGACCGACCTGTTCGCGCACGGGGAGAACCATGTGCTGATACCCGACCCGGTGTATCCGCTGTACAAGGCGACATCGCTGATGGACGGGCAGAAAATCACCTACCTGGAGTGCAACAAGGGGAACGGCTTCCTGCCGGAGCCGCCCGACTTCGCGGCAGACATAGTGTACCTCTGTTCGCCGAACAACCCGACGGGGGCGACACTGTCTCTGGAGCAGATGCAGGCGTGGGTGGACTACGCGAACCGCCACGGGGCGATAATCCTGTACGACAACGCCTACGAGCGTTTCATCAGCGAGGAGGGCAAGCCGCACTCCATATTCGCGGCGAAAGGGGCGCGGACGTGTGCCATAGAGTTCAACTCGCTGTCGAAGACGGCAGGGTTTACCTGCGTGAGGAGCGGCTATGTGTTCATACCGAAAGAACTCGAACGCGAGGGGATGAGCCTACTACGGATGTGGCAGCAGAGACAGACCACGAAGTATAACGGCGCGCCGTACATGACACAGCGCGGACTGGAAGCGGCACTCTCGGCGGAGGGTATGGCACAGGCGGACGAGAACATAGCCTACTACAAGCGTAACGTGAGAGTGATAACGGATGTGCTCGACAAGAAGGGGATATTCTACAGCGGCGGGGTCAACTCGCCGTATATCTGGATGGAGTGCCCGCGTGGGATGAAGTCGTGGGAGTTCTTCGACTGGCTGCTGAACACGGCATACGTGGTCGGCACACCGGGCGTGGGGTTCGGGGCGTGCGGCGAGGGGTATTTCCGGCTCACGTCGTTCAACACATACGAGAATACGGCTGAGGCGATGGAGCGCATAGAAAAACTGCTGTGAGCTGAGGCAGAAGACAAGAGCGGGCGGGATGAGACGTAGTGTTTCATCCCGCCCGCCTTTTTTGTATGTCAGGAGCCGTTTCGATTTCCCTGTCACACCCCAAAACGGTGTTTGTGGAAAATCCAAACGGTTTTTTAGTGGCAGAACATGAAGCCGAAATAGATGCGCGGGCCGGATACATAGTCATCTTCCCAATTGGTCAGATTGCAAAGGTAGTCCGCCTTGAGCATGAGGTGCACCTTAGATGTTATGGCGTACTCTGCGCCGAAGAATGGGGAGAGAAGCATGAAGGCATATTTCCTGTACAGCACGCTGCCATCCTCCACCAGATAGTCGTCGTGGTCAGAGCTTGAGGAGACGAGGTTGGTGACCCCGCCGCCGCCAAATGTAGCTCCCGCAAAGAGTGTCCAGCGTCCGCGCTCCCATGCGCAGTCGGCCAGCACCCCACCCCACCCCACTTTCTGATAGCTGCCGTTGCGGCCGTAGAGGGTGCTCACATAGCCCTCAGTGCCGATGCGCAGATGCGCGCCGAAGTTGATCCTGAGCGCACCGCCTATACCCACGGGTGCACCGCGCAAGACCATGTCGGTCAAAGCAGAGCCGTCGGGTGAGAGCATGGAGAATTTGCGGCTCTGGACATAGCCCGTGTGCAGGAGCATGCCGCCAGAATAGCCTTCAAAACGGAAACGTCCACCGTCGGAACGGACATCAACAGTGTCACAGTCCGCAGCAGAGAGAACGGCAGTATTCAAACAGAAGAGAGCAATAACGAGGGCAAGCCTATGTTTCATTCATGAGAGTATTGGAGGTGCAAAGATAGGGATTATAGGCGAGACGGGCAACACGGGGAAGAGGCACGGCAGAGGATAGGGAGGGGCTTCGGAGAGTGTCCGTAGCTGCTAGCTCGAGAGTACGTGTTTTTAACCTCGTTTAAGACTTTGGGTCGGATGATGGGAAAGCGGGCGAAGGGATTTCAGTTTCTATTCAGAATCGGGCTGTAATTTTGCAACATGGGATAGAGTGTGCCATAAGGATAGAGTGTGCCATAAACAGTAAAAGCGATGAGAGGTATGATGAAAAAGAGTGTATTGGCCGCGCTGCTGCTCACGGCGGTGACGGCAGTGTGTCTGGCGGATGACCGGCCGATAGAGGCAGGCATGCTGCCCGAGGCGGCGCGCACGTTTATTGCCGCACATTTCAAGGGGCAGGAGGTTGCGTTCGCGAAAAGGGAGAGCGAGGGGTATATCCATGTGGAGTACGACGTGTTCCTGACTGACGGGACGAAGATAGTCTTCGGCAAGGAGGGTGAGTGGAAGGAGATTAAGAACAGGACGGGCAGCCTGCCGGAGCCGGTTATCCCGAAGCCGATAAGCGACTATGTGAAGGAGCACCATCCGGAGGCAAGGATAACAGGCCTGGAGCGCAAGAGGACCGGATATGAGGTGAAGCTCAGCATACACCTTGAAATAACGTTCGACAGGGATTTCCTGGTGATAGAATATGATGACTGAGAGGGGAAGAGACAAGGAAAGGCATCGCGGACGTGGAGGAGAGAGGGGCATGTCCGGTTTTTATGGGGCAGGCATGACAAAAGTGCAGAGAGAAGTGTGTCAGGCGCATGACAAAATGTGACAAATAGGCGGATGGCAAGGTATTTGATTGAGACGGGGCAGCGACAAAAGTGTTTGCCGCCAGCGTTGTTGTGCATAGAGGCGTACAGGCTGACGAGGCAGAGACAGTCGCAAGGAGCCTAATGTGCCAAGGAGGATAAGGAAATGAAAAAGAGACACAATATGAAAGCCAACAAGAAAAACCAGAAGACAGAACAGGAGGAGAAGACGCAGGAGACGCAAGCGTCAGAGACAGAAGTGAGAGAGCAAGAGCCAGAGCAGGCGGCAGAGGTTCAGGCCGAGGAAAAAGAGGAGGCGAAGGAGGAGGGGCAGAGCGAGATGGAGAAACGGTACGCCGAACTGAACGACTCGCACCTGCGGCTGATGGCGGACTTCGACAACTACCGCAAGCGCACGATGAGGGAGAAGGCCGACCTGATAAAGAACGCGGGTGAGAGGATAATCACCGAGTTTCTGCCCATCATCGACAACTTCGAGCGCGCGCTGAAGACGATGGAGACGGCGGAGGACGTTGCCGCCGTGCGCGAGGGGGTGGAGCTGATATACAATCAGGTGATGACGATGATGAAGAAGAACGGCGTGGAGGTCATAGAGACAGCCGAAAAGCCGTTTGACACGGAGCTGCATGAGGCCATCACGACAATACCGGCACCGTCGCCTGAGCTGAAAGACAAGATAATAGACTGCACGACAAAGGGTTACAAGATGAACGATAAGGTGATACGCCACGCCAAGGTGGTTGTGGGTGCATAAGGTGCAGGGAACAGAGGGCAATCAGTAGAGGAGCTAACTGCTATGGAAAAGAGAGATTACTATGAAGTGTTGGGCGTGCCTAAAAACGCGACCGACGACGAAATAAAGAAGGCTTACAGGAAGAAGGCCATCCAGTATCACCCGGACAAGAACCCGGGCGACAAGGAGGCGGAGGAGAAGTTCAAGGAGGCCGCAGAGGCGTATGAGGTGCTGAGCGACAAGGACAAGCGAGCGCGTTATGACCAGTTCGGCCATGCGGGCATGAACGGCGCGGGCGGCTTTTCCGGGGGGAGCATGAACATGGACGACATATTCTCCATGTTCGGCGACATATTCGGAGGCCACACTGGGTTCGGCGGCAGAGGCGGTTTCGGAGGCGGCGGCAGAGGCGGGCGTGCGGCACATGTACACCGCGGGTCAGACCTGAGAGTGAGGGTGAAGCTGACACTCAAAGAGATAGCCAACGGATGCGAGAAGAAGATAAAGGTGAACAAGTTTGTGGCGTGCTCCCACTGCGGGGGCACGGGGGGCAAGGACGCGCACAGCACAGGCACGTGCCCCACATGCGGCGGCTCAGGCTATGTGACAAAAGTGCAGCGCACGTTCCTCGGCAACATGCAGACGCAGACGACATGTCCCACGTGCGGCGGCGAGGGCAGCGTCATAAAGGACAAATGCCCCTACTGCAACGGTGAGGGCGTAGTGCGCCAAGAGGAGATAATCACCATAAACATACCTGCCGGAGTGGCAGAGGGCATGCAGCTGTCGATGCAGGGCAAGGGCAACGCGGGACGTCGTGGCGGCGTGAACGGAGATCTGCTTGTGGTGATAGAGGAGGAGCAGCATCCGGAGCTGATACGCGACGGCAACAACCTCGTGTACAACCTGCTTCTCGACCTGCCTACGGCAGTGCTTGGCGGCGCGGTGGAGATACCGACCATAGACGGGAGGGTGAAGGTGAAGATAGAGAAAGGGACACAGCCGGGCAAGGTGCTCCGCCTGCGTGGAAAGGGTCTGCCTGACATGAACCGTTACGGCACGGGAGACCTGCTCGTCAACATAGGCATCTACATACCGGAAAGCATATCGCCAGACGAGAAAAAGATGTTCGAGAAGATGGCGGAGTCGAAGAACTTCAAGCCGAACGCGTCGACTGCCAAGAATTTCTTCTCGCACATCAGGAACATGTTTGAATAGGAGAAGCGCGCAGCCAAGCCTTTTTCGCGGAGAAAAGGATGGTTGCCATGCAGCAATGTTTCAAATATAAGCCCCTACGTATGAGACACATACGTAGGGGCTTGCTTTTTGCAAACACAGCAATCAGGAGAGGCGGCAGAAGTGTTGTCATTGAAATGTTAATTGCCTGTACTACCTGTATCAAGTGTTAATTAACACACCGTCTTACTTAGTATCATTCAGCCAGTTAGACCCTTTCGGGCACTCCTTATTAACACTTTTTCAAACCGTTTTTTTTTTTTTGAATGTTAGTTATCCTTGGTACAGATAATCTTTCATATCTTTGTCAATGCAATGGTATGTGCAATACTACAATAGTACGACACTTATCGACATTGCCTTAAATAAAGGCTTTCAGCAAAAGCAGAAGCCTCTGACAACGAAAGGAAAATCACAAACGAGATGAAAAGGAGGATATTCGTATTGATGCTAATGGCGTGCGCAGCAGCCGTGCCCGCCATAAAGGCGCAGGTGGCACAGGACTCGGCGCAGGTGTTCTACCGCAGAGGGTACAGCCAGATAGACACGACACTGCGCGACAACCGCGCTGAGCTGGGTCGTTTCACCGAAGCCATCAGGCGCGCAGCGGCGCACGATGCGGTGGAGGGGATAGTCATCCGCTCATACGCCTCGCCAGACGGCTCGAACCGCGCCAACGAGAGGCTGGCACGTCTGAGGGCGGAGAAGCTGAAGATGTACATAGTGGAGCGGACCGGTGTGGACGGCAGCCTGATAGAGCAACATGCAGACGGCATAGCATGGGGCGGGCTGCGCGCGATGCTCGCTGCGTCGGACCACGAGTGGAAAGATGAGGCCATCGCCATACTCGACACAGTGCCGGTGTTCATATATGACGAGAACGGAGTGCCGGTGGACGGACGCAAGAAGCGGCTGATGGACTTGCGCGGAGGCCGTCCGTACAACTATATGCTCGAAGTCTATTTCCCTGACCTGCGAAGCAGTGTGGCGGCAACCCTCTTCATAAAAGAGGAGAAGGTGGAAGAGATGAAACAGGAAGAGGAGAAGGCGACCCCCACACCCCTGCCGGTGGTGAAGGAGGAGAAGCCTGCACCGGTGGTAGTGCCGGAAGAGCCCGCAGCTCCAGTCGAGGAGCCGGCGGCGGCCGACACTACGGCAAAGAAGCAGCCCGCACCGGAGAAAGAAGAACCGGATGAGGAGAAACCGGAGTTCACTCCAATCATAGGCATAAAGACCAACCTGCTTTACTGGGCTACGGTGATGCCCGACTTCAACAGCTACACATTCGTGCCTAACTTGGAAGTGGAGTGGTTCTTCGCCAAGAGGTGGTCGCTCACCGCGCTGGGCAACTTCGCGCTGTGGGACTACAACGGCGGCGACTGGTTCGGCGTGTCGTCATGGAGCATAGAGCCGCGCTGGTGGATATGGGGAGACTCGAAGTTCCGCTGGATATATCTCGGCGTGTACGGCCAAGTGGGCGACTACGACGTGCAGAACGACAGAGTGGACCGGGACGGCAACACGGGCAAGATGTGGGGCGCGGGCCTGTCGGTGGGCGCGGTGATACCGTTCACGAAGCACTGGGGATGCGAAATAGGCATAAGGGCGGGCTACCGCAACGCCATAGTGAGGGCATACTCATACGAAGCGCCCGACTACTTCCTCGACTACCAGACGACGGACAACCACTGGGGAGTGACTGGCATCAAGGCTTCGATATATTACCGTATCGGGAAGAAAAACAAGTAAGAGACTGTCTTGATTTCACTCAAATGCAGTTTTTGGCCATAGAGAGAAGAGTAAATGTCAAAGAACAATATGTTTTCGCCTATTGATTGAGAGAACAGCCGGACCTGTCCCCGCCATCATGCCCATGAAGGAGCAGAGCACTGTCCATGACAAGACAAGAGAATGCGCGCGGGCTGTCCGACACAAAGAACGTAGACGGCAGAATCAGAACAATTTCTAAGTAACGCTATATGAAGAAGACAATATTATACAGTGCGGCAGCCCTGCTAACCGCCGCCGCACTCGCCGGTTGCACAGAGCGGAAGCTCTCAGAGAGGCCAGCAGACGGGCCACTCATCATCAACCTCGACTGGACAGAGGCGACGGAGGGTACGAGCCACACCGTGACCGGGGCAGACATTTACCTGTACGCATCGGACGGCACACTCTACAAGCACATAACGTCGGCACCGGAGGGTCACGAAGAGCGTGTCCCGGCGGACACATACACCATACTCTGCGTGAACGCCGACTGTATGAACGCCACATGCCAGGACGAGAGCGACGAGCACGAGTGCTGCATGCACGCCGACGCGGACAGCGTACAGGGGGTAGTGGAGCATGTGTACCGCGTGTATGTGACCGGGACTGACAGCGTGACAGTCAAGCGGGGTAACATACCCACAGAGGTGACCCTCTACCCGCAGAACGTGGTGAAGTATCTCCACTTCAACCTCGACCCGGGGTATATCACCCGCATAACCGACATGGAGATACGCATGACAGGCGTAGTGCCGTCGGTCTACATGATGGACGGAAGCGAGACCGCCGAAACGCTGCAGAGCATCATAGCCCCGGCAGAACGTGAGGAGAACGGCGACTACACGGCAGACATGTCAGTGTTCGGATGGCGCGGGGAGAACATACTGACCGCGACAATCACCTACGAGGACGGGAGTGTGGAGGAGACAGTGCCTAACGACATATCGGACGAACTCGGAGAGCTGCCCGAAGAGGGGGGCGAGATAGACGTGACGCTCACCCTGCCCGACGGGGGCGAGATAGGTCTGACCGTCACGGTGACCCCGTGGGAAGAGGGTACAGGCTCGGGCGATGTGATTTGACGCTACGCGCCAGTGCGGACAGAGGAAACCATGCCGCCGGACGGGAGAGACCGGATGGGCAAAAGAGGCATCGGGACGACAGGGTGCAAACGTTGGCAACCTTTGAACAGATAAGGCGCGAAAAGAACGGCTTGCTTGGTTGAGGGTCGCGGGAGGATAGCGGGAAGGTAAGGAGAGGATAGGACAAGACCCTATGGCTCAAAGCGTTACAGAAATAAAAACGCTGCCTGCGGCAGTGGGTATCGGAAGAGCGATGTGTGTTTTGGAGAGCACAGATACCCGATGCTGAAAACGGAGGCCTCCAAGGCGGAGAACCCCCTAAGAACGGGAGAACAGAGAGAGGATAGAGAACGATAATAATGAATTAAAAGATAAGTGATTATGAAAAAGATTCTATTGCCGATAGCCGTGCTTGCGCTGTTGGCGGGATGTTCAGAGCAGAACGGGCCGGAGACCGACCCGAATCCTGTAGATGATGTGGCCGTGCCTATCAGCCTCGGCTCAGGAGTGAGGGCATCGACAAAAGCACCCATATTCAGCGGCGACAAGGTGTATGCGCAGGTGGCGGGCTGGGAGACGGCCAAGAGCGACGCGACAGTGAGCGCAGACCCTGCGGGGGAGCTGTTCAACATACTCCCGACGTGGGCGGACTCGATAGAGTTCACGGCACAGCCCACGCCGCAAGCGGTCACATGGACAGGGGGGAGCCTGCAGTACTACCCCGCCAACGGAGACAGCACGTACATGAGGGCATGGCACCCATACGACAAGGACGGGCAGCTGAGGATAGACGACAACGGCAAGGTGGTGGCGGAGTTTGACAACGACGGCACTGTCGATGTGCTGCTGCTCAAAGAGGACGAGAAGGGGCGCAGCTACGTGGTAGGCAACAAGCTGAACGGGAGCGCGAAGCAGCTGGACTTCGAGCACCTGTGCACCCAAATCAAGTTCGTGGGCAAGGCGGGCGAAGGGATGTCGGCCGACCTGCTGGACATAGAGAGCATCACCATACACGGAGCGTCAACGATAACGGGCGTGAACCTGACGGACAACACGGGCATAGCGACAACGGCAGGGGATGTGACCGTGCCTGAGGGAGCGGAGGATGCCGACGAGAAGAACACGTTCATCATGATGATAGCACCGCAGACGGGTCTCACACTGGATATTGTAGCCAACGGCGTGACATACGAGAACCAGCTCATCACGATAGAGCAGGACGGCGGCACGGCAGACCAGAGCCTCAAAGCGGGACGCGCATACGAGGTGACACTCACGTTCGTGCGTGAGGAGATAAAGGCCACGGCCACAGTGACCGACTGGATACAGGCGGGCAACAGCGGTATAGAACTCGACTAACCAACGGCATAAGTAACAGGAGGAGAGAACAATGAAGAAATTAGCATTAGCAATGATGGCAGCTGCTGTATTAGCGGGCTGCTCAGAGAACATAACAGAGACGAACGGAGACCGCAGAGGGGACGAGGCGGAGACACCCATAGTACTCAGCGCGGGGATGAGAAACGGCGTGCAGCCGGCGGGCGTGCAGACGAAAGCCCCCGTGGAGAGCACGGACAACTTCATAGCCGCCGTTGGCGGATGGACTACAAACGGGACTGTGGACTACACGCAGGATACCACTTGGTTCTCGCGCACTTCGTCCATAGCGGGGAACGCCAAACAAGCCCCCGTCACACTTACACCCGCGCAGGTCTATGAGCCGGACGACGCATATAAGACATATATGAAGGCATGGTATCCGGACAGTCTGCCGACGGGTGGCGAAGTGTCGTTCCCTAACGCGGACGGCTCTGTGGACGTGATGCTCGCTTCGGAGATAGTCGGCTCGAAGTGGGACAAAGAAGGAAAGGAACTGGTGTTCAACCATCTGACAACGCAGTTGAAGTTCAACCTCGTGGACAAGTCGCTCGTGCTGCCGACGACAGTGGAGTATATCCGCATCAAGGGGGCTGAGCTGCCCGTGGGTATAGACCTGACCTCCGATGCGCTCATCTGCTCCCCGGCTGCCGACCTCGATGTGCCGGAGGCGGCGGGTGTCGCCATCACTGAGGAGGGTGTCCTTGCCGGACAGCCCGTGATGATACGCCCCATGGATGGCAATACCGTCACACTCGACATCAAGACCGACAATGCGCTCTATGAGGGCGTGACCGCCACGATAGACGGCGACGCCTCGTTCCTGCCTGGAAAGGCGTACACCATCACGCTCAACTTCATACAGGAGGAGGTGGAGCTGACAGCCACTGTCACCGAGTGGGACAACTCAGGTAAAGGCTCAGGCACCATACTCTAAGAGGAGAGAAAAGAGAAAAACAAAAATAAAATTACAAACAACTTAAATTCACACGATTATGAAAAAAGTACTATTGCCTCTTATGGCAGCAGCGCTTCTCATCAGCTGCAACGACCAGAACAATGAGGTTGTCCCGACAGGTGACGAAATCATGCTTTCATCAGCACAGAACCTTATCACGAAAGCTCCGTATGAGAACGAGGACGGAGTTCCGGGTACAGGAGAAAAAGAACTCTTTGCGCTCGTACCCATCTGCCTGTCTACTGCGGACTACACTCAACCCTACAAGAATGAAATCACCAATGACGGAGGTGACTTCATGAAATTCGAAAACGGCAATGCAACAAGTTTCTGTGATGCGTCGAAAACGAAAGCACCGAAGTACTATCCGCGCGGAGAGAGTCAGGACATGAAGCTTTTCGGACTTTACCCTGTCCACATAACAGCAGATGCCGATGACTTTTGGATGCTCACGGCGGATGGCGCAACCGCTACAATCACCGGATGTGAAGACGTGATGGTAGCCAAAGAGGTCACAACAAGCAAGGAGACGGCTGAGACCACTCCTGCACAGACACTCGCGTTCAACCATATGCTTACACAGCTCAAAGTGAAAGTGGCTGCTACGGACGAGACTGCTGTGGAGTCATGGGAAGGCATCAAGAAACTTGAACTCATTGCTGTAGGTTCTGGAACAGAGAAACCGAAAACAGGTATCACGGCTACGGCATCGACCGGCGCAGTGGCTTTTACTGGTGATGGTGAAGAACTGCCTTTCTTCGAGTGGACTTCTGCTAGTTTCACAGACGATAAAATCGTAGAAACATCAAATGAAATTGTATTCGATGGTCTCATCACTGACTACACCAAGAAGGATGAATTTGACGATACGAAGACCTACAATGCGGCATACATACTCTGCCAGCCGACGACTGCGGTAAAAGACCCCGCAACCCCGGAGTACAAAATAAGACTCACTCCGAAATACGGCGAGCCGAAAGAGGTAGCAGTAGATTTGATGGACGAGACATCTACCGCAACTACAGAGGTGGCTTTTGAAGGCGCGACCGCCGGTCACGCGTTCACTATCACACTCATATTCGATGTTGATGAGATTATGGCACAGGCCACTGTATCTCCGTGGGTAGAGGGCGGCAACACAATCATCGAGATAGAATAATCTCTTTCATAAAACGAGAATAGCGGGCCAAGAGCCCACAGGCATGGCGGGGCTGACCCTCCGCCATGCCACAAGAAATCAAAAAGCAACGAGATATGAAATACATCAGACTATTACGCCGCGCCGCGCTGCCGGCTCTGCTGGCGGCAGCGTTCTGCTCCTGCACCGACCGGACGGAGGAGATAGACGACAACGGCAGGAGGCCCGACCCGGGACAGATAAGCCCGGCAGTGGTGTACAATGCGCCGGAGGATATAGACGGCCCGGTGAGGGATATTGCCGACGGCATGACTTTTTATTTTGCACGCGCAGACTACAATGGATTGCCCGCAATGGCAACCGTCTCACCACAAGCCATACCCGGCACGATAGACAATGAGCTCGAAGGCTACAATATAGTATTTGACCCCGTGCAGTACTATGACGGGCAGATGACAACACAGATGCAGGGGTGGTATCCACAAGAGGGAGGCACATATATGGATGCAGGAGCTTCGGCAATGGTAATGTGGACGATAGACGGCTCACAGGACGTGATGATGTCAAACATACTCGCAGGCACAATAGGCGATAGGGGGATAGACTATCAGGGGAGGGATGACCATCGTTTTGTGTTCGAGCACCAGCTGACGCAGCTGCAATTCTATGTCAAGGCGGAGTCGCAGCTTGCCATGGAGCAGTGGGGTGAGATAAAGAGCATCAGCCTCCCGAACCAAAAGTATACAGCAAACATGATGTTAGGCATAGGAGGTATGATGGGTAATTCGCAATTTCAAATTATGCCTGCACCCACAACCCTCAATGCCATAATGGATGACAAGTGTCCATTTGAAATACCATTGTCAAATGGCGATGACGATGAGGGGCAGTTCGCGGGACTGATAATGCTGATGCCTCAGACCCTCGCCGCCGGGGAGACCACGGAGCAGACAGGGCTTCTGCTCGATGTGGAGACCTCGACAGGGCGGAAAGAGATAAAGGTGTCAGTCAAGAATACGCTCGAACTCTTGGCAGGTCATGCGCACAAGGCCATAATAGAGTTCAAGCAGGGGCCTGATTCAGTGATACTTGTACCTACAGATTGGCGCGAGGTAGAGATGGATGTGGCAGTAGGCAAGCCCCAGCCGTATGTCCGCAAAGGTGAGAACTACATAGTGTCACGCGGCATGTTCGGCGACGCGGCGGATTACAATATCAGGGATGAGAAGTGGACAGACAACAGCCATACGGGTGAGAACTCCATCCCCGCCATACTCGAAGTGAACGTCACAGACCTCCCGCAGGAGTACACCTGGACAGCAGCGCAGGGAACAAACCCGTGTTCCGCACTGGGTGCGGACTGGCGGCTGCCGAGCCTCGCGGAGATGCAGCTCATACAGCAGTACAAGGGCGAACTGGACAAGGAGGGCACTGTGACCCCCGCGGGTATTTACTGGACGCTCTATTCCGATAAGAGCGGCTACGCCTACACTATAGATATGGACGGAAGCCATGAAGGTGTCGAGACGGCTGCCGGCGAACAGCACAAAGTGCGCTGCGTGAGGGATATAGACATGAGCAAATAGAGAGGCTCACGGCAGAGTCCACAGTGAGAGTAGAATAATAAAACGACGACTTAAAACATAGGGTATATGAAACGACATAACATAGTATTGGCAGTGTGGTGCGCCGTGCTCACCCTCGGCATCTTCAGCGGCTGTACAGAGAAGGAGCTTTACGGCGTGATGCCCGAAGAGGGCGGCATAATCCTCGTGCCGGAAGAGGCGCGGAAGGTGTCGGTGAAGAGCATCACAGAACCGAGCACGGTAATCAACGACGTGTGGGTCATTCAGTTGGACGGGAGCGGCAATGTCCTCACCGGCGAGAGCGGTGAGTGCGCCCCGATATACTTCTACGGCGCAGCTGGCACTCCGACCGGCATAAGGGCGTTCACGGAAGACAATGTGCAGAAATACGCCATATATGTGGAGATAGACCCGCAGGCCACGGAGGTGGTCTTCGTGGCGAACACGGGCAACAGTTCGCTCTACTCCGGCGTGACGACCAAGGCAGACGTGGAGGGCAAGACCAAGGCAATCAGCGGCGAGGCATCGCTGGAGGGCAATGCTGTCATGAGCGGCACATGGCGCGGCAATGCGGGCGGTGAAGGCGAGATAAGCCTGAAGGATGTCCACATGCGCCGTGCGTTCGCAAGGATAAACTTCCGGCTGAAGATGGCGGAGAGCCTGCCTGAGGGTGAGGCTTTCGCGCTCACAAGCGTGCAGCTGATGAATGTGCCGAATGTGCTGCACCCTTACCGCGACGCGGCAAAATTAGAGCCGACTGACGGGACAGGCGGCACACCGTTCTTCCCGGCGGCAACAGGCACATATCTCAATTATCCAGAGACACCTTTCGACCAGAATGAGGTATGGGCTGACGATGAGAACCTGCAATGGATGCCTTCCGAGGGTGTGAAGGGCGAGTTGCTCACCACAGCTGTAAAGACGTTCGACCCGTGGTATGTGCCGGAGAACGGACGCGGCGAAAGCGGAGTAACGAACCAAAGGCTCAAAGACGCAGAGCATGCGCCGGAGGGGCAGGGCGACTATGCCACATACGTGCGCGTGCAGGGCTACTACCGCACCACGGAGCTGGTCAACATGGTCACCTACACCATATATCTCGGTGAGGACAACTGCAACAGCTACAACATTGTGCGCAACACGGACTATACCGTTACGGTCACAATCGAGGGACAGGACCGCTTCGACACCCGCATAAGCAAGGAGGAGGAGGACTATGAGCAGGTGAACTACATAGACTACACGGACAACAGTTCGCCGTGGTTTATAGTGGCGGCACTGCAAGGCGGTCAGCATAACCCCGATGCTGTCTCAGCCCCAGAGGGCTGGAGCATACCCAAAAAGGAGGAGATGATGCTTATATGGGTATATGATGCCGCCCCGACAAATAACTTCTATTGGATAGACTATGTACAGAACAACAGCCGATGGTACGGCGACATGGGCTTAGGAGAAATCAAACCATCGGCAGAAGGAGAAGCATCGGCCACATACTACCTGCTCGCCATCAAGAGCGACCTGCCGGTAGGCTTCAAATATCCCTACGTCCAAGGGGGCAAGGGAGGCTCAAACATCATAGTATCGCGTGACGCGAACGGAGGAGTGGCAGAAGATAAATTGCGTCCCACAGGCACACCTGAGCCGGAAGATGGTTACACCAACCAGGATGACTTCAACCGTGTACCTGCCAAGCTACAGATAGCAAAGAGGGCAGACAAAGAAGAAAACATGGTAAGGAAAGTATGGGCAGAGGCAAAAACATACTGTGCAGGGCTAACAGAGGACGGACACGATGACTGGAGACTGCCGACCCAGAGGGAGCTCATGATGATATACGCCATCAACGGCGACCTGCCGGAAGAGTATTCCATCCCAACTGAATCGTTTACAGGGAACAGCGGCAGTCACCCTGAATTGTCCAGCCACATATACTACTGGACAGGTACAGAAGACTCGTCAATAGGAGGTTCGGCATGGAGCGTATGCTTCTGCAAGGACGAAGATGCAGGAAGTTTTCCCGGCAAAGTGGAGGGATATGGCACTACATACGAGAACTTCGTGCGCTGCGTGAGGGACTATACTGAGTAAAATCTTTTCATGACATATCAAAAATCAAACCCGAACCGCCCGTGAGGTACAGAGTGCACCTCACGGGCGGCTCATATATCGGCATAAGCAATAGGAACAAGCAAGGGAGAGAGAAACATGAAGAGCAAGTTCATAAGCATCATGCTTATAGCAACGTGTGCAGTGACGGGATGCAACAGAGGGGAAGGGGATAAAGAGAGCGCGACACCCACTGCCAAGAGCCACAGCATCAGCATAGCCAAGCCCCCGGTCATGATGACAGGCGACAGCATGAGGACAGACTATATGGCCGCACACTACTGGAGGGGCATGGATATGACGGACACGACATGGGCGACAGACACTGCAGCACTCGAAGAGGCCGTTGCCAACTGGACAGCCCTCGTCCAGCTGCTGCCGGCGCGGCGCGGGGCGGAACTGACCGCCGAAGCATTGCGCCGCGCGGGATGCACTCCGGCATTGCAACGGCAGATGTATGAGGTGACGGCACACTATTTCTGTCACCCCAACTCGCCATACAGGGATGAAGCGGTCTGCCGCGCAATACGCGGGACGGCAGCATCGGCCGCAGCCCTCAGCCCCGCAGAAAAGGAGGAGGCGGCACGGCAGCTTGCACTGATGGAGAAAAACGGCACAGGCACAAAGGCGGAGGACTTCGAGTTTCTCACACGCGAATGGGATAGGCGGCGACTGTCGGACATCAAGGCAAGGTACATACTGCTCATGTTCTATGACCCGTCGTGCGAGGAGTGCCGCAGGACGGAAGAGGAGATAGCCGCATCGCGCCACATCAGCGCGATGACGGAGAGCGGGAGTATGGCCGTGGTGGCCATCTACCCAGATGCGGACTTCACACAGTGGCGCAAGCATGCGCCGTCAATGCCGGAGTCGTGGACGGTGGGGTGCGACACGGCACAAGCCATAAACCGGCAGGGGCTGTACCACATAGCCGCCACACCTGCGCTCTATCTGCTCGACCGGACGGGGCGCGTGCTGCTGAAAGAGACTGATGTACAGGAAATTGTAAGATACACAAGCACTAAACCATAGGTGCGGCACAGACACTTAGGGCAGTCAGTCGCCATGCGGGGAAAATGCCGCACGTCAGAGAATGAACGCATTCACATCAGCTTAAATATGAAGGCTTTTTCGCCTGCACTATCACCTTTTTCCACGCCACGCCTTTATACTGTCAGCGGAAATCACTAACTTTGTATCCGGCAATAGAGGAGAGACATTGCCGGACAGCAATGCCTGCCGGACGATGTTCTTGCCATCGCGCCCGGCTTTCACTCTTTCACCGTCAATACCCTGTGGTCTTCTTCCAGAAAGAGAAAACCGGAGCCGGACTTCTCTTATGTCGTTACCAATAAAAAGTTACGCCTGCCTTGTAGTTGTGTCAGGTCTTGAAAATAGATGAGAAACATTTGGATTCTGCTGAAAAGGTTTGTGCCGGGATATAGAGGCTATATCGTGGCTACGTTTCTGCTCAATGTGTTGGCCATGCTGTTCAACCTCATATCGTTCGGCACAATCATACCGATACTGCAAATCCTTTTCGGAATGACAGAGTCAACCCACAGCTATACCGACCTGTCCGGCACAGAGGGGCTGACCGAGTGGGTGAATGCGGCCAAGGGCAATGTAATGTACTACATCGAGCAGATGATAGGCGAACAGGGGGCGACGACAGCCCTGATGTGGATAGCCCTGTTCCTCGTCTGCGCCACATTTATCAAGACGGGTGTGACTTTCGCGGCGGCGGCGACACTCGTGCCCATACGCACGGGGGTGCTGCGCGACATACGCAACCAGATTTACAGAAAGATGGTGAGCCTGTCCATAGGCTATTACAGCGAGGAGCGCAAGGGGGACATTCTCTCGCGCATGACGAACGACGTGGCCGAAGTAGAGGCATCCATCATGAGCTCACTCGAGATGCTGTTCAAGAACCCCGTGCTGATAGTAGGCTACATGACTGTGCTGTTCAGCATGAGCTGGCGGCTTACGCTGTTCGTGCTAGTGCTGCTGCCGTTCAGCGGCTACCTCATCGGCCTGATTGGCAAGACGCTGAAAAAGCGTTCGCTCAAAGGGCAGGAGCAGACGGGCGACCTGCTGTCACAGATAGAGGAGACCCTCGGCGGCCTGAGGGTTGTCAAGGCGTTCAACGCGGAGGGGAAGCTGACCGAAAGGTTCGCCCGCCTGAATGAGCGCATACGCAAGACTTTCAATGTAGTGCATATGCGCTATTTCCTTGCCCACCCGGTCAGCGAGTTTCTCGGCACAGCCGTCGTGGCCATCCTGCTGTGGTACGGGGGTTACCTCATACTCGAAGGGAAAGGCTCGCTCACCGCACCGGAGTTCATCTATTACCTTGTGATTTTCTACAGCATCATACAGCCGTTCAAGGACCTCTCCCGCGCCACGTACAGCGTGAATAAGGGCATGGCTTCGCTTCAGCGCATAGACGAGATACTCAAAGCGGAGAACCCGCTGCACGACCGCGAGAATGCACAGGGCATAACCGAATTCCGCCACTCCATCAGGCTTGACCACGTGTGGTTCAAATATCAGGAGAAATGGGTGTTGGAAGACATCTGCCTCGAAATACCCAAGGGGAAGACCATCGCGCTCGTGGGGCAGTCAGGTTCCGGCAAATCGACCCTCGTCGACCTCATACCGCGTTTCTACGATGTGCAGAAAGGCAGCATCACGGTGGACGGCATTGACGTGCGCGACCTCCGTCTGCACGACCTCCGTGAGCTTATGGGCAATGTCAATCAGGAGGCAATACTGTTCAACGACACGTTCTACAACAACATAACGTTCGGAGTGGACGGCCGCCAGTTCTCGAAAGAGGATGTGGAGCAGGCGGCAAAGATAGCCAACGCCCACGAGTTTATAATGGCCACGGAACACGGTTATGACACCAACATAGGCGACCGTGGCAGCAAGCTCTCCGGCGGACAGCGGCAGAGAGTGAGCATAGCCCGCGCCGTGATGAAAAACCCGCCGATACTGATACTGGACGAGGCGACATCGGCTCTCGACACAGAGTCCGAACGTCTGGTGCAGAAAGCGATAGAGAACCTGATGAAGAACCGCACGGCCATCGTGATAGCCCACCGCCTCTCCACAATAAAGTCTGCCGATGAGATATGCGTCATGCACGAAGGACGCATAGTCGAGCGCGGACGGCACGACGAGCTCATCGCGCTCAACGGCTACTACAAACGGCTGTGCGACATGCAGAGTTTCTGACAATACCAACATAAAAATTAAGGAGGACAACACTATGTACAACTTTGAGTTTCAGAACCCTACGAAACTGATTTTCGGCAAGGGCAGTATCGCAAAAATCAAGGACGAGATACCCGCCGGGACAAAGCTGATGCTGACGTTCGGCGGCGGCAGTGTGAAGAAAAACGGCGTGTATGAGCAGGTCATAGAAGCCTTGAAGGGCTACGATGTAGTGGAGTTCTGGGGCATAGAGCCAAACCCGAAAGTGGAGACCCTGCGCAAGGCCATAGAGCTCGGGAAGCGGGAAAATGTGGACTTCATTCTCGCTGTCGGCGGCGGTTCGACCCTCGACGGCACAAAACTCATCGCCTGCGGCATAAAATATGACGGCGACGCTTGGGAACTCGTATTGGACAACTCTCTGGTCAAGGGCGGTGTGCCGTTCGCGTCTGTCATGACCATGCCCGCCACAGGCTCAGAGATGAACAGCGGAGCCGTGATTTCAAACCTCGCCACAAAAGAGAAGTTCGCCTTCTACTCATACTACCCGAAATTCTCCATCCTCGACCCCGAAGTGACATACTCCATACCCGAATATCAGGTCTCTTGCGGCATTGCGGACACTTTCGTGCACGTCATGGAGCAGTACCTCACCACCACGGGCATCAACTCGCTCATGGACCGCTGGGCGGAAGGGCTGCTGATGAACCTCGTCGACATAGCCCCCGGCATAGCTGAAGACCACAAGAACTACGACCTCATGTCGCAGTACATGCTGTCGGCCACAATGGGGCTGAACGGCTTCATCGCTATGGGCGTTCCGCAGGACTGGGCCACTCACATGATAGGCCACGAACTGACCGCCCTCCACGGTGTAACCCACGGCGAGAGCCTCGCCATCGTGCTGCCTGCCACAATGACAGTGCTGAGCGAACAGAAAAAGCTGAAGATTCTGCAATACGGGGAGCGCGTATGGGGCATCACAGAAGGTTCGGAGAGCGAACGCATAACCAAGGCCATAGAGAAGACCGAACAGTTCTTCCGCCTCCTCGGGCTGAAAACAAGGCTTCACGAACTCAACATCGGCGAGGAGACCATCGCGGAAATAGAACGCCGCTTCAACGAACGCGGAGTGCAACTCGGTGAATGCAAGAACGTTACCGGCACTGTCGCACGTGCCATACTCGAATGTGCGCTATGAAAATAAAGGTCTACGGCGCATGTTGCGCCTCCTGCCACGCCACATTTGAGGCTGTCCGCGAGGCCGCCGCGTCCATCGACCCCGCCATCAGCGTGGAACACGTGGAGGACGTGATGACAATACTCAAGGACCACATCATGCAGACCCCCGCAGTGGTGATTGACGGACGCACCGTAAGCAGCGGACAGAGGCTGACTATAAACGATGCGATGAAAATCATCCGGGAGAACATACACTAACTGATGGTGCGGGCAGTACATTGCCTGAGCGGCAGTGTGCGGT
>CALUOH010000006.1 GCA_944322025.1 uncultured Bacteroidales bacterium
TTGGCTGAATGAAAAAACAGAAATTCAAAGAGCGTCTAAAGTTAGAGCTGCCAAAGGATTGTTGGTGCATACCTTTGGAAAGTTGGCCATTGCTCTACTTACATTTGTCAATTTTTAATCCATTGAATCAGGAAGCCAACTCCTGATTCGCATTATTCATTTTAATCTACACGACAAAGCTTCACTTCGACACCACGCACTCGGCAAGCCGCCTATTTTATAGCCTGCCACCCTATATCCGTCCTGTGGAACAGGTTTTCGCATCGTATCTTTGCAATCTCAGCATTGGCTTTCTCTCGTGCCTCTTTGAGCGTATCGGCCATCACGGTAACAAACAGCACACGTCCCCCGTTAGTCACGAAACCGCCATCCTTCTTAGCCGTACCCATATGGTACACCGTACCGTCAACATCCTCAATGCCCTCTATCGGGAAACCTTTCTGATAGTCACCCGGATAGCCCTTCGAGGCCAACACTATGCCCATAGCAGCGCGCTCGTCCCATTCGAGTTGGAAATCTGTGCCCTTCACGACACCCATAAATACCTCTGCAATATCCGATTTCAACCTCGGCAGTACAACCTCCGTCTCCGGGTCTCCGAAGCGTGCGTTGAACTCTATCACCTTGATGCCCTTCGGGGTCTTCATCAGCCCACCGTACAGCACCCCGCAGAACGGACACCCCTCGGCAATCATCGCATGCGCCGTCGCACACATTATATGGTTATAGGCATACTCCTCATCCTCTTTGGTGATGAAAGGCAGCGGAGAGTATGTCCCCATACCTCCCGTGTTCGGACCTTTATCCCCGTCAAATGCGCGCTTGTGGTCCTGTGCCATAACCATAGGGTATACACGGTCTCCCGACACGAAACACATGAACGAGAACTCCGGCCCGGTCAGATGCTCCTCCACGACCACTTCCCCGTGTCCGAACTTGTCATTGAGCAGCATATCTTTCAACGCCCCCTCTGCCTCGTCCACAGTCTCCGCTATGACAACGCCCTTACCTGCTGCAAGCCCGTCATATTTCAGCACTATCGGCAGGCTCTGGCTCTTTACATAGTCCATAGCAGACTGGTAGTCGCAGAACACCTCATATTCTGCCGTCGGTATGCCGTACTTCTTCATTAACCCCTTGGCAAAAGCCTTAGAACTCTCAATCCGAGTCGCCGCCTTGGTTGGACCGAATATTTTCAGACCCTCTTCCTGGAAACGGTCAACTATCCCCGCAGCCAAAGCAGCCTCAGGCCCTACCACGGTCAAATCCACGCCGTTCTCCTTCGCGAATGCGAGCAGAGTCTCTACATCCGTATCCTTTACAGGCACACACTCTGCCTGCTCCGCTATACCGGCATTACCCGGCGCGGCGAATATCTTGCTCACTCTCTTTGAGCGGCTGAGGGCATCGACTATCGCATGCTCCCTGCCGCCGCCGCCTACCACAAGCACTGTCAGTTCCTTCTCCGCCTCAATCTCCGCCCCCTTTCTCACCTTTGAGAAGTCCACTATCTCCCCTGTCATCTCGTGGCGCACCTTGTTTATAATCTCCATCTCTCCCTCTCCCTTTTTAATGTTTGAAATGACGCTTACCCGTAAACATCATGGCAATGCCCGTCTCGTTCGCCTTCTTGATTGAGTCCTCATCCCTCACGCTGCCGCCCGGCTGCACTATCGCCGTAACACCCATCTCATGGGCGAGCGTAACACAGTCGTCAAATGGGAAGAACGCATCCGATGCCATCACCAGCCCCTCTTTCACCCCGTTCGCGTGTGCCTGTTTCAGTGCAAGTTCCGCCGAGCCTATGCGGTTCATCTGTCCCGCACCCACTCCGAGAGTCATGCCGTCCTTGACAACAACTATCGCATTGGACTTCACGTGCTTCACTATCCTTTGTCCGAAATTCATGTCCTCAATCTCAGCCTCTGTCGGTCTCTTCTCAGTCACGCACATATCGGCGGTCACATCCACAGGTGCAACGTCTTGGTTCTGCGCCAGCATGCCGCCGTTCACGCTCACATACTGCATCGGGCTGCCATCCTGTCTCTCCATGTTCACCTCTATGAGGCGCAGGTTTTTCTTCGCGGTCAGCACTTCGAGAGCCTCCTCCGTGAAATGCGGCGCCATGATTATTTCAAGAAATATAGGCTTCATCAGCAGCGCGGCCTCCTTAGTTATCTCGCGGTTCGTCGCCACGATACCGCCGAAAATGCTCACCGTGTCAGCCTCATAAGCCTTCGTCCACGCCTCCACCACGTCCTTGCCTGTCGCCGCCCCGCACGGGTTCATGTGCTTCAGCCCCACACAGAACGGCTCGTCGAACTCCCGCACTATGTTAAGCGCGGCGTTCGCATCTTGTATATTATTATAGCTCAACTCTTTGCCATGCAACTGTTTGGCGAACGCCAACGAGTAACTTACGGGTTCAGCCTGACGGTAGAACTTCGCGCTCTGGTGCGGGTTCTCGCCGTAACGCAATTCCTGCACAAGGTCATATTCGAGGAACAGTTTCTCGTTAAGCCCCGCCTTGTCTCGCATATACGTGGCGATGCACATGTCGTATTCCGCCGTATGCGTATATGCTTTCGCGCTCAGTTTCAGCCTCGTCTCCGCAGTCGTGTTGCCGTGTTCTCTTATCTCGCCTATGATTGTGTCATAGTCAGCCGGGTCGCACACCACTGTCACGTCCTTGAAGTTCTTCGCCGCGCTCCTCAGCATCGACGGCCCGCCTATATCTATGTTCTCTATCGCCTCCTCCATCGTCACGCCCTCTTTCGCTATGGTCTGACGGAACGG
>CALUOH010000007.1 GCA_944322025.1 uncultured Bacteroidales bacterium
TTGGCTGAATGAAAAAACAGAAATTCAAAGAGCGTCTAAAGTTAGAGCTGCCAAAGGATTGTTGGTGCATACCTTTGGAAAGTTGGCCATTGCTCTACTTACATTTGTCAATTTTTAATCCATTGAACCAGGAAGCCAACTCCTGATTCGCATTAATAAGTGAGGCAGGCTGAATATTCAGCCTGCCTCACTTATTAATGTAATCTTTTTTGATGTCATTCCATCGCGGAATATTCAATTCTCTATTGTAAAAACGTTTGTAGCTTTCACAAAGTCTATCGCTCCAATTCTCTGCTAAACTGTTAGTATCATGGTATTTGTATATGGTTTGTTCTAATGCGGCAAGGAAATCCTCCAGACTTTTGAATGTAGGATAGTCAACATTTTTGGAATACCATACGGCTGGCCTTAAATTGACTATAACTTTGTTTTTGTATTGTACCTTGATAGGCCATTTTTCGCTTGGGCTACTTATTTCCCACAGGTTTTTAAGCCAAAAATCATCTATGGTCACAATGTCCTTTTCCATAGAGTACTTTATCAATAGAAACTTCGAGTGTAGCTTGTATGGTTTCTCTATAATAAGGTTGATAAAACTTCTGAAGGCTGCGATGTCAAAGTTCGGGCTTCCGGTGAATGATTTGATTTCCATCCAATCGGTTTCCATGTTGTCCGGGTTCAACCAAAAGTCGGGAGACTCATGTTTCCTGTTGTAGATGTGCGGTATACCTTTGGATGTAAGCCATTTTGCCCGCCATTCCTCTAAAATGTTCCCTATGATATTGTTTTGCTCTACGTTGATGTGAAAATCGTTTAGATTGAAGCGTACTGAACCAGTTGCTGATTTGAATCCGAAATCATCTTTCAGTGCAAAGAATATCCTTTCTGCTGCATCCATAGTTATCGTTTATTTAATGAGTCTATTAATCGGCCTGCTACAGCCTTGATTACAGGAAAGACAACTGTGTTGCCGAGCAGGTCGAAACCCTCTTTTTCTGATACGTTAAATTTATAGCTTTCGGGGTATCCGAATAGTCTGAGTCCTTCTTTTAGAGACAGCCGCCTTAGACCATCATTGTCTACAACATACAGCTTTTCCATGTCTGTAGCTACTAATGTAGGTGCTATGTCGTTGGAATCTAATATTTTGTTTATTTCGAAACTTAATTTTCCTGTTACAATGTTATATCCTTTCTTTTTTGTAGTGTCATATTCTCTACGTGTTAATGTGCCTTGACCTGTTTCTATCCTGACGAGTTTTTTTGGATACTCATATTTTAGATAACCTTTGGCTGTCATGTCGCTAAGCCAATCCTCCAGTTTTCATTTGAATAGAATGTCTTGATTTGGTCTAACGTCAATGGCTTGCCATCCATCCAGTCGATGCCGTGTTCTTGTGCCCATTTCTTTTTGCGCCTCTCTTTCAGGAGCAGGTTAAGAATCGCTTTCTGTTCAGGCAATAATGGGCCTTTGGTCTCCAAATCCCAGCTATGTATGTTTGATACGCCCCCCCTCTTGTCTTTAATTGATTTCCCGTACAGTTCTGACAAGGCGTATTTTGAGAGGAGCTGCCTTATGAATGGAGTCTTTGCCGTTGGTAGGCCGTGTTCCATGATTTCTCCTATTGTGCTGTGTGCAGAGGGGAAGTTGTCAAGTGATACTGAATTTTCAAATGTACCGATTATGTATATTCTTTTCCTGTCTTGCGGCACACCGAAATTTTTTGAGTTAAGGATATTAGATGATACTTTATAACCGATGTCCCTTAAATGACGTAGTATTGTAAGCAGGGTATTTCCGTTATCGTGATTTTTCAGCCCTTCTACGTTTTCAAGTATGAATCCGATAGGCTTTTTAGCTTTCAATATGCGTTCAACTTCAAAAAATAGGGTGCCTCTCGTGTCGGTAAAACCTAATCTTTACCCGGCAGAAGAAAAGGCCTGGCAGGGAAAGCCTGCACATAGTATATCAAAATCCGGAATATCATCGTTGTTAATTAACCTGATGTCTCCAGATATCTTTTCATGTGGATAGTTTTGTTTCAAAACTTTAATGGCGTGAGACTTGATTTCAGATGTCATTACGCATTGTGTTCTGAAACCAGCTTCGTTAGCTGCCATTTCAAGTCCGCATCGTATTTCACCGATACCGGCAAATAAATCTATAAATCGTATAGTGTTGTCTGTAATGTTTATTCTCCGTATGGATTTATGATTTCTGTAACTGATTTGTATGCGCCGTATATGACATTGTTTAATTGGTCTGTGAGGTTGATTTGCATGGCGCAGATATTTCCGTTCCAGCTTATGCGCACGGTGTCTGAGGTGACGTTGGCACGGCGGCGGGCAGTGCCGTTCTCGAAGAGTTGCCAGTAGGTGCCCCATGTGGTGTTTTTCTCACGGTGTCCGTAGAAGGCTGTTGAGGCAACGGGGGATTCAGATATGGGGTATGCGCCGTCGGCGGGGCGTATGGAGTCGGAGGTGTGGAGGCCGACGGTGAACATCAGTCCACGGAGTGGGGAGCCGTCATCGCGATAGCGGAAGTCGGAGGAGAGCAGCTCTATCTCGTAGTAGTATGCGTCGCCGAAGAGTCTGCCCCATGCCCACATCTTGGACGGTTGCAGGGAGGTGCGGATGGTGTCAACGACGATGTGCCCCACGCTGTCGCCATCGATGCCGATGCTGCGGGTGAGCGGCCCGTTGTACCGGCCGGTTATGGAGTCGCCCGATGCGGTTAGGAAGCGGAATGACGCATTATAGCCGAGAGCCGATTCGGTCAGCGAGAGCTCGCCGCCGGAGATGGGGTTGACGACAGTGTCGCCAGTGCCGTCGGGGTACATGGTGACGGCGGAGGAGTCGGCAAGGAGGGTGTTGGCCTCGCCGCTGTCGTCGATGAGGTAGTCGGTGAAGCGCAGCCCGGCGGAGTCAAGATGTGCGCGGAGAGAGAGCAGAGGACCGTTGCCGGAGATGCGCCCGTCGGTGATACTGAGTATGGACGGGGCGAACTGTATGTCGGAGATGTACAGTCCATCGGCTACGGTGTCTATTGCAAGGCGGAATGTGCGCAGGGCGTAGGTCTGCCCCTGATATGACATGGAGCCGGTCTGCGTTAGGGTCACTTCGTTGTCATGCTTGCATGAGACCGCAAGGGCAGTCGCCGCAAAGAGCAATGCTATCTTATAGAAAACTCCTCTCATCAGGTGTGTGTCTGTAAAAGAGTATGCCCGTGCGGGGCGCGGCATACACGCTCCGCGCGGGCATAGTGTGATAGATATATTGATTGTTCCGTTTTATCAGAGAGACCACTCGAAGCCGTCTTTCGTGTCCTTGATGCTGAAGCCGAGGGCCGTAAGCTCGTTGCGTATGCGGTCTGACGTGGCCCAGTCCTTGTTCTGCTTGGCATGAAGGCGGATGTCAAGCAGGAGGTCGACGGCTTTGCGGTATGCGTCGTCTTTCTCTCCGTTGTCTTCGACCTGCAATCCGAGGATGTCCTCAATGAAGAGGCGGAACACGTCCTGCAACTCTTTGAGGTCGGCGGCTGAGACAGTGGCTTTGCCGTCGGCGCAGGAGTTGATGAACTTGGCGGCATCGAAGAGGTGCGATATTACTATCGGGGTATTGAGGTCGTCGCACATGGCTTCTTCGCAGCGTGCGCGGAGGGTGCGTATTTCCCCGTTGGAGGTCTCGGCGGCATGGGTGAGTTTCTTGAGCCGTGCGTATGCCTCCATGAGGCGCGCGAAGCCGCGCTCGGCACTGATGAGCGCGTCGTTTGAGAAGTCGACGGTGCTGCGGTAGTGCGCCTGAAGGATGAAGAAGCGGATGGTCATGGGGGCGAACGGCTGCGAGAGGAGGGGGTGAGTGCCGGAGAAGAACTCATCAAGCGTGATGAAGTTGCCTAGCGACTTGCCCATCTTTTGGCCGTTGATGGTGACCATGTTGTTGTGCATCCAGTATTTCACGGACTCGTGGCCGAGGGCGGCGCACGACTGCGCTATCTCGCACTCGTGGTGCGGGAACATGAGGTCCATGCCTCCGCCGTGGATGTCGAACTCCTCGCCGAGGTATTTCGTGCCCATGGCGGAGCACTCCAAGTGCCAACCGGGGAAGCCTTCGCTCCACGGAGAGGGCCAGTGCATGATGTGTTCGGGCGCGGCCTTTTTCCAGAGGGCGAAGTCGGCGGGGCGGCGTTTCTCGCTCTGCCCGTCGAGTGCGCGGGTGGTTTCGAGAAGCTCGTCGATGTTGCGCCCGGAGAGCTTGCCGTAGTGGTATTTCTTGTTGTATTTCTCCACGTCGAAGTAGACGGAGCCTTCGCTGACGTAGGCGTAGCCCGCGTCGAGGATTTTCTGGACGAACTGTATCTGTTCGATGATGTGTCCGGAGGCGTGGGGCTCGATGCTGGGGGGGAGTACGTTGAGGCGCTCCATGGCCTTGTGGTAGCGGAGGGTGTAGTGCTGCACGACCTCCATCGGCTCAAGGCTTTCGAGGCATGCTTTCTTCGCTATCTTGTCCTCGCCCTCGTCGGCATCGTGCTCAAGGTGTCCGACATCGGTTATGTTTCTGACATAGCGTACCTTGTAGCCGAGGTGAGTGAGGTAGCGGAAGAGTATGTCGAACGTTATGGCCGGGCGTGCGTGGCCGAGGTGTCCGTCGCCGTAGACGGTCGGGCCGCAGACGTAGAGTCCGACGTGGGGCGCGTGGAGCGGCACGAAGAGCTCTTTGCGGCGCGAGAGGCTATTGTAGATAGTGAGTTTAGTTTCCATAGTGACAGTTGTTTTTGTTTAGCGGAGACAAAGGTAATGATTTTTGGCGGGAGGCGCAAGAGGGATGGGAAGGCGGGGCGAGGGGATGAGGATGGGATGAGGGTGTGATGCGGAAGGGAGGTGTCTAGTCCTGAATAAGCGTTACAGTTATAGGACAAAAATAAATCGTTCGTCACGTTGTTCCGTCAAGGCCGGCCTTGACGGAAGGCCCGCTCCTGTAACACCTAATCCTGAGCCGTCTCTGGA
>CALUOH010000008.1 GCA_944322025.1 uncultured Bacteroidales bacterium
CGAGGGCGAGCGCGCTGGCGAAGAGGGAGCTGGAGAACGGGGAGAGGAGGCTGTACTGGGATACGCATGCGGCGGAGATGGGTTATAAGACTGGCAGGGGTGCGTGTGTGGCGTATTATATGAGGCGACTTAGGGCTGAGGCGGTGCTGCGGGAGGATGATGTGGAGAGGATGAGGCGTGTGGCGGCGGAGCGCAGGAGACGGCAGGAGGAGAGGAGGGTGCGGGAGTTGCGTGCGGAGGTGGAGGGTGAGGAGGTAGAGGATGAGGCGGTTATGAGGGCGTTCAGGCCGAGGAGCAGGTGGGTGGAGGGGGTTATGCGGAGGGCGCAGATGTATGAGGAGAGGAAGCAAGGTGAGGGGGTCAGGGGCGGCGGCAGAGGGGGCTGAAGGGGCACCATGTGCAGTTGTCGGGGTTGTCGGTGGGGGTGAAGGGGGTGGTGAGGTCGAAGAGGGCTTCGAGTGTGCGGCGGAGGCTGTCCTCGAAGGGGGCTTTGACCTGTGCGTAGTTTTCGAGGAGGGCTTTGTGGGGTTTGCCGCTGTCGGTGGGGGCGAGTAGGGTGAGTTCGGTGTCCTGCAGGTTGCGGATGCCGTAGATGTGTGGCTGTATGGAGTCGGGGCTGAGGGAGAGGTGGCTTTCGGCCATCATGCAGTAGAGGAGTGTCTGCATGACGGCTTTGGGGCGTTTGGGTGAGGAGGTGAAGAGGGCGGTGCCGTCGCCGTAGTCGAGGGGTGTGATGCCGGTTTTGTAGTCTATGATGTGGTGGCGGCGGCCGTCGGGGTCGCTGTCGATGCGGTCGATGAAGCCTTTGAGGTGGGCTGTGCGGGGCTGTCCGCCGACGGTGACGGGGAAGGGTGTGCGGGTGATGCGGGTTTCGGAGCCGATGTAGAGGAAGGGTGTGCGGGTGCGGTCTTTTTCGAGTGTTTTTGTTACTATGCGTTTGAGGAGGTGTACGGTGATGAGCTGTATGCCGTTCATTTCTTCTGTGCCGAGGAGGTCGCGGTATGCCTGCCGTATGGCGGGTTCGGCGAGCTGTTTCATGTGGTCTATGTCGTCGGGGGTGATGCGTGTGCCACGCCTGTTTTTGTAGAGGAGTTCCATTGCGCTGTGGAATATTGTGCCGAACTGGTCGACTTCGATTTCTTCGGTGAGTTCGTTGACGGGCTGTAGTCCGGCGATGCGTGAGAAGTAGAATTGTAGTGGGCAGTTGAGGTATTCGTTTATGCTGCTGGCGGATAGTGCGTCGGCGGCATTGGGGTCGAGGTAGCGGAGGAGTGCGTCGCGGACGGCTCCCTGTTTTGGTATGGAGATGGGTTCGGGGGCGGGGCCTGCGGGGCTGGCGGGTGGCGCGACGGTGTATTCGCTGATGTCGAAGAGGTGGGGGAAGAGGTATTTGAGCTGGTAGTAGTAGCGGCTTATTTCGTTGCCTCCGTTTTCGGTGCGGCTGTCGTAGATGAGGCTTACGTCGGAGCAGCGGCTGAGGAGGCGGTAGAAGTTGTATGAGTATATTGCGTCGTTGACTTCGTATGTTGGGAGGCCGTATGCGCGGCGGAGGTTGTAGGGTATGATGGACTGTGCGGTCTGGCGGCGGGGTACTATGTCGTCGTTGAAGGATGAGATGATGATGTGCTCGAAGTCGAGGAGGCGGCTTTCAAGCATGCCCATTATCTGCATGCCTTGGAGGGGTTCGCCTTTGAAGGGGACGGTGAGTGAGGAGGTCATCTGGTCGATGAGTGAGGCGAATGTGCGGCGGTCTATGTCTGTGTTGTCGCCGAGGTTGCGGGAGATGCGTGTGAGTGCGGCTTTGTAGCGGTAGATGAATTCTATGTCGAGGGGGCTGCCGCCGTTTTCGAGTATGTGGCTGACGGTGAGGGTGATTATCTCTTCCATGTATGAGCATAGCGCGGCGGTGGATGGGCATGGGGTGAAGATGGCGGCGAGGAGCGGGTCGCCGCATGAGGCGAAGAGGGAGGGGGGTACGGCTACAAGTCTCTCGGTGTTTATGCGGCTGATGAGGCTGAGGGAGAGCTGTTCGTTGCGGTTGATGATGTAGGGGTGGTTGAGTATCATGTGGACGGTGCGGAAGTGGAACATCTCTTTTCCGCCTTTTATTCGTATGTCGGACTGTAAGGCGATTATCTGTTTCATCAGTACGGCGATGGGGGAGAGGCTGAGGGGGTAGCCCATGGTGATGTTGACTGTGCCGACGGAGGCGGGGAGTGAGTGTATCTGTGGTATGAGGAGGCTCTCTTCGGGGAGTATGACGGCGCAGCGCGAGGGTGTGCGGGTGTCTTCGCCGTCGCGGCTGTATATCTGGTTGAGGAGGCGGGAGATGAGTTTGGTCTGCCCGGTCTTGGAGGGTGTGCCGAAGATGTTGACGCGGCATTTGCCTCCGGATGGCGCGGCGGGGAGGGGGTAGCGTGACTGGTAGCGCAGCATGTTTTCGGCGGCGAAGCGTCCCGCGCTTTCTGTCATCTCGACTATCCACTGGGGGTAGTCGAAGTAGTAGTCGGCCGTGGGCCTGAGGGTGTCGAGCACTTTGCGTTCGGTGGGTGTGAGGGCGTTGAAGCCGACGAAGACGGTGCGCTTGGCGGAGCATGCGAGAGAGCCGTTGTCTACCACGTCGCGGAAAATCATGCCGTCGTAGCCGTGTCCCTGCTGCCGTAGGGTATCGCGGAAGTCGGAGTATATGTCGAAGAGGCGGCTCCAGAGGCTGACGAACTGCATGTTGAAGCGTTTGTGCTGTCCGTGGCGGACGACGTTGCCCCAGAAGCGGGAGATGATGGCCTGCTGTTCGGGGGTGAGGTAGTCGCCGTCCTGCATGAGCTGTTTGAGGCTGTCGATGTTGGAGAATAGCATGCGGGCATCGACGAGGTATTTGTCTATCTCGTTGAAGTCGGCGATGAGCATGTTTCCGAAGGAGACGAAGCGGTCGAAGGTCATGCCGTCGTCGATGTGTCGGCGGTAGACGGAGAAGAGGGTGAAGAGCATGTCGATGCTGTCGGCGGGGGTGAGGTCGGAGGAGGAGTAGAAGAGGTCGTTTATGCCCTTGAACTCGGGGGCGAAGGAGACGCGGCGGCGCATGGTGGCCAGCTCCTTGCGGAAAAAGAGGCCTGCGCGCCTGTTCGGGAAGACGAAGCAGATGTCCTCCATGCGCAGTCCGGGTTCTTTGTCTTCGATGTCACAGTAAACGGCGGCAACCTGCCGCAGAAAAGCGTCTCCTCTCATGGTGAAGTATGATTTACCGGCAAAGGTACGGAAAGGCGGGCGCAATCACAAGCGGTTGTGTATATTCTTTTGGGGGCTTGGGAGCGGGTGTGCGGCACTGAAAGGGGCTTGGGAGCGGGTGTGCGCGGAGGGGGAGTGAGGCTGCAATGTGCCATGAGGTGAGGGTGCGCGGAGGGGCGGGAGGGCATGGAGATGCGCCTGGCAGGGGCTGAGAGGGATGCCGTGAGGCGGGGGTAGGGGAGGATGAGTGTTTAATTTAACGCTTTTCTGATTTGTCAACCTTAAAAATTAACTTTTGTGCTATTGTTCGGGCCTGTTGTGTTAAAGTTTCAGGAAATATTTCCTGTACTTTGAGGCATAGCAAATTATGTGTATCTTTGCGTTGTGTTTTCAAGTCTATTTTTGAGACTATACGAAAGAATGGTGGTTTTAACATATAGCGTCAAACAGATTTTTGGTTAATTGTGTAGACTGAAATAGTAATATGAAGAAGTTTCTACTTGTATTTCTTGTGGTAATCATGCCTATCGCGCTTTCGGCGCAGACTCTTTCGGTGGTGAGAGGGGTGGTTAAGTCCGATGAAACCGGTGAGCCAGTTGCGGGCGCGACAGTGCGCATAGCCGAGAAAGGCATTGTGTCAGAGACGGATGCCGACGGGGCGTTCGTTCTGGAAGTGCCGTCGACGGATAAGGCGACAGTGGTGGTGCGTGCCACGGGGTATCTTGCTCTGCGCCAGATGGTCAACGCGGGCGGGGACGTGAATCTCGGAGTGCTCGAACTGAAGCCCGACCTGTATGAGGAGATGAGGGAGGACATGATAATCTCTCTTTCGGAGGCGGAGTATGACAGCGAGGACGGCATCATATCGTCAACGCAGAATATCTCCGGGCTGCTCACTTCGGGCGGAGACATATTTTCGTCGACGGCGGGCTATGTGTTCGGCCCGATGCGTTTCCGCGTGCGCGGCTACCGGGGCGAGTATCAGAAGACTTATATCAACGGCATAAGGGTGGACGACGCGGAGCGCGGGTTTTTCACGTACAGCCAGATAGGCGGTCTGAACGACATGGTGAGAAACAAGGACGCCGTGATGGGTATAGACGCGGCGACGTTCTCGTTCGGTGCATTAGGCGGCGCGACCAACATCAACGCCCGCGCCTCGGCCATACGCAAAGGCTTAAAGGTGAGCCAAGTGGGTTCTAACCGTACGTACACCACGCGCACGATGGCGACATACGCAACGGGGCTGATGGAGAACGGGTGGGCTTTCGCGGCTTCGGCATCGTACCGCTGGGCGGACGAGGGTTATGTGCAGGGTACATTCTACGACGCGTGGGGCATATCGCTCGCTGCGGAGAAGAGGTTCAACGACCGTCACAGCCTGTCTCTCACGCTGTTAGGTTCGCCCACGCACAGAGGGCAGCAGTCCGGTTCGACGCAGGAGGCATACGACCTCACGCCGCGCCAGACGTTTTTCCGCACGCAGTCGAACAGGTTCGGTAACAACTACTATAACGCCAACTGGGGCTATCAGAACGGCAAGGTGAGGAACGCCAAGCAGGTGAAGTCGTTCACCCCGATGGCTATATTGAGCCATGTGTGGAACATCAACGAGGAGTCGAAGCTGACCACATCGGTGGGGTACAAGTACCAGATGGACGGGCGCACGTCGCTCAACTGGTACAAGGCGGCAGACCCGCGTCCGGACTACTACCGCTATCTGCCTAACTATCACCGTACGATAGACAACGAACAGGCGGCAGAGATGAGAGAGTATATGTGGATGTACGACGAGACCTACCGTCAGATAAACTGGGACAGGCTGTATCAGACCAACTACTTAGCCAATGAGCGCGGCATGAGCGGACGCTACATGGTGGAGAACCGCCGCAATGACCAGTCGGTGGTGACGCTGACATCGGTGCTCAACTATAAGTTCACTGACCGCTGGAAACTTGACGCGGGAGTGGAGGCGCAGTCAACGAAAGGTATGCACTACAAACTCGTGGATGACCTGCTCGGCGCGAACTACTGGGTGGACATAGACCAGTACGGTGAACGCGACAACCCCGGCGACGCTAATTTCATGCAGAACGACCTGAACAACCCCAACAGAAAGGTGTGGGTGGGCGACCGGTTCGGGTATGACTATAATATATATGTGAACAGCGCGAACCTGTGGGCGACCGCCACATACAGCCTGCGCAACGCGGACATATATTTTGCGGGGTCAGGCACATACTCCAACTTCTGGCGCGAGGGCAACATGAAGAACGGCCGTGCAAGCGGGGATATAGTGATGGGGTCGTCGTTCAACGGCAAGGTGTATGACGAGTCGTGGTACAAGACAGTGAACGGCTCATACGGAGTAAGCCCCACGCAGCATTTCGCCACGTACGGTGTGAAGGCGGGCGGCAACTACCGCATCACGGGGCGGCACATCATCGCGCTCAACGTGGCGCACGGGACAAACGCTCCGCTGGCGACCAACGCCTACTTCTCGCCCCGCGTGAAGGCAAACCTCATACCTGACCTCACGCCGGAGATGTATGTGTCGGCAGACCTGACATATTATTTCCGCACGCCGGTGGTCAACGGGCGTATCACGGTGTACAACACGAGTTTCTGGAACTCGTCGGAGCTGAGCAGTTTCTATAACGACGAGTACAACACCTATATCAATTTCGCCATGTACGGGTACAACAAACGCCATACGGGCGCGGAGCTGGGACTGGAGGTGAAGGTGTCGCCCTACGTGACACTCTCGGCCGTGGGGGCTTACGGGCAGAACATATACACCTCGAACCCCAACGCCACGATAAGCATGGAGAACGGCTTGCAACCCGATACGGAGGAGACCATCTATGTGAAGGGCTTCCATATGGACGGCGCGCCGGAGATAGCCGCTTCGCTCGGAGTACATTATTTTCATCCGACGTACTGGTTCGTTGACCTGAATGTCAACTACTTCGGCAATACGTACATGGACTTCAACCCCCTGCGCCGCACGGAGAGCGCGATAGCGGGACTTGACCCGGCAGACCCGGAGCAGGCATCACTCATAAACCGCATAAGGGAGCAGGAGGTGTTTGTCGGCGGGCTTGACGGCATCACGGTAGACCTCTCGATAGGCAAGTCCATCCGCATCAATTACAAGTACTATCTGAATATAAACCTGAGCGCGACCAACATACTGAACAACACCCGCCTGAAAACAGGAGGCTATGAGCAGTCGCGTTTCAGCACGACGCATGAGCGTTATGACCGAGAGACGTACCTCGACCGTTTCCCGGCGAAGTATTTCTACGCATATGGTACTACGCTTTATCTAAACGTGGGATTCCGCTTCTGAGGAGGAGAATTATTAATTGACAAAATGAGAAAAGATTATGAAGAAGATGAGATATATACTGACGGCAGCGGCAGTTGTGCTGATGTTACCGTCGTGTGAGAACTATACTGCGCCGGAGCCGAACTTTCCGGTCTATGACTGGGAAGCGAACATGACCATAGCCGAACTGAGGTCAAAGCACGAGATAACCAACCCCTCGCAGAGGCCGCAGCAGGTCACTGAGGACTGGATAATCAAGGGCGTGATAACGGGCGACGACGAGTCAGGCAACATATACAAGTCTCTCTATATACAAGACGAGACGGGCGGCATCAACCTTGCCATCGACCAAGTGAACATGTACAACATTATGCCTGTGGGTCAGACCGTTTTTGTCAAGCTCAAGGGGCTTTACTTCGGTGACTACCGAGGGGGATACCAGATAGGTGCGGAGAGTGACGGAGAGATGGGACGCTGGGACTGGAGCTGGGAGACATTCAAAGACCCCACTACCGGCGAGTATCCCTATAAGCACTATTATCCGAGCGGAGTGCCGGACATGTCGCAAGTGCCTGCCCCAACGGAGATAACATCTGGGAACGACCTCACGATGGACAAGACGTGTACGCTTGTGACGTTGAAAAACGTGACATTCGACAACGGCGGGACGGCTACATGGGCAGTCAAGGAGGAGAACACGAACCAGAACCTGAAGTTTGAAGACGGCACATCGATGATAGTCCGCACAAGCGGCTATTCCAACTTCTATGCGGACACCATCCCTATGGGGACGGGTGATATTACAGGCATACTGTCAATATATGGCTCTACATATCAGTTGCTTATCCGCAGCCGGGAGGATATAGGGGAGTTCAGATAAGACGGGTTTATAATGCAGGCGCAAGTGATACAGGAGTTGCGCGGCGCGTGTAATCCGAGTGTGATAAAGTCAATTTACTAACCAATATAAATTTGTGGATTATGAAAAACTTGAAATTCTTTCCGTTGCTGGCCATGTTGGCCATGATACTGACGGCATGTCCTGAGCCAGTCAATCCGCCGGAACCGCCGGATCCAGACGACCCAATTGGCGACTCTACGATATCGACCCTTGATGACCCGTGGACTGTGTCCGAGGCTCAGCAGAACCAGGGCAAGACGGGCTATGTGAAAGGCGTGATAGTGGGTTACTATTGTATGGGTGCGGATAATCAGTGGATTGCCGGGTCGGACACTTGCAGTGTGCCTACGAATATACTTATTCAGGACGAGGCAGGCGAGTTGCAGTATGACAAGTATTTCCCAGTACAGTTGCCAGCCGGTGAGATAAGGAGTGCGCTTAACCTTGTGGACAACAAGGACAATGTAGGCAAAACCGTGATACTCTACGGTGACCTCACGACATACTGTGGACTTGACGGTATCAAGAATGTATCGTTCGCTGTGCTTGACGGTGAGGAATACGGACAGAAGCCCGGCACAGACATAGAGACAGAGGGCGAGGGGACGAAAGCATCGCCTTACACGGTGGCTGATGTGACTAAACTGTACAACAAGGTGAGCGGCAGTTTCTTCGTAAAAGGCTTTATCGTGGGACAGATAAAGGCTGGCGAGCAGAGCTATAATGAGACGACTGCCGAGTTCACTGCTCCTTTCGCAGGTAATGATAAAGGATATAATACGAATATCCTGATAGGCGCGACTGCTGATGTTAATACAGTAGATGCCGCTATGCCGGTACAGTTGCCGTCGGGTGACGTGCGCCTGAACCTGAACTTGCCAGAGAATCCGGACATGTACGGTCAGGAGGTCATACTCTATGGTACATTGGAGGATTATTTCGGTGTGGCCGGCGTGAAGAATGTGACATACGCCATAGTGGGCGATGAGACATTCGGCATAGAGCCAGTGGATGTGAACAATGCGCTCCTTGATGAGACGCTTATGACGCAGGAGAGTTTTGACAAGTTCACTACGTATAGTGTGAAGGGCGACGAGGAGTGGCATATGGATGCGACATACGGAGCAACGATGTCGGGATTTGCAGATAACGCATCGCATGAGAATGAGGACTGGCTCATTACTCCGGCACTCGACCTGACAGGCCACGAGGCGAAGGTGCTGTTCGAACACGCACGCGGGCCTGCGAGCGAAATTACTGTCGGAGTCGACGAAGGATGGTACTCGGTATGGGTGTCCAACGACTATACGGAGGGAGACCCGACGGCGGCTACATGGAAAGAAATCACCGGGGTTACACATGGCGATACGGGATGGAGCTATGTCTCTTCGGGTGAGTTGGCTATACCTGCCGAGAACTGTAAGGCGAATGCACGCATAGCGTTCAAGTATATCTGTTCAGACGCTGAGTCTGCCACATGGGAGATTAGGAATCTGAAGGTGTATTAAGAAGCTGTGATATTGGCTTAAAGAGAGCCGAGGCGGAATGGATGACATTCGGCCTCGGCTTTTTTGTGCCATTTTATACTATGGAGCGGGAGGTTATGGCTACGGGTACGGGGTGTGCTGCGTTCAGTTGATGCGCTTGACGGTTTTGAGAGCCTTTATCTTCAGCAGGTTGTTGCAGAGGTTGTTGATGTCCTCCGTGCTGTAGACGTAGATGGAGAGTGTGCCCTCGAATACGCCGTCTTTTGTCTCGAAGTTTATGTTCTTGATGCTGATGGAGTAGTCGTCAGAGATGACGGTTACAATCTGCTTGAGCAGGCCAGTCTGGTCTATGCCGGATATGGAGATGGTGGTCAGGAAGGAGAGTACCTTTTTTGTCTCCCAGTCGGCAGAGAGTATGCGGTTGCCGTAGCTGCTCTGGAGCTTCTGCGCTACGGGACAGTCGCGCTTGTGGACTATGACCTGTCCGCTCTCGTCGATGAATCCGAGCACCGGGTCGCCAGGTATGGGCTGGCAGCAGTCGGCTATCCTGTAGCCGGAGCCTATGTCGGCATCGGTGATGTGGATGACCTTTTTCTTGTCTATCTGCTGAGGTGCAGTGCCGGAGGAGCTTTCTTCCTTTTTCGACTTTCCGAACTGGAGTTTCCAGATGCGCATCCATTTGTTGGTCTGCTGTGGGGCGTAGAGCTGCCCTATGTCGTCGAGGTTTATCGTGCCTTTGCTCAGTGCCATGTACATGTCGTTGGCATTGTTGTACTTGAAGTGGTCGAGCAGTACCTGCAATGTCTCCGCTGTCGGGGCTTTGTGCAGTTTGGCGAGAGCCTCCTCAACCATCACCTGCCCGTTTTTGATGTTGGCGTTTATCTCCTTGCGGAGGTAGCTGCGGAGTATGGCCTTGGCCTTGGCTGTGGTGGTGATGTCTATCCAGTCGAGTTGCGGATGCTGGTTTTTCGATGTGAGTATCTCAACCTGGTCGCCGCTCTGGAGTTCGTGGCTCAGCGGGACGAGCTTGTGGTCTACTTTTGCGCCGATGCAGTGCAGTCCGATGTCGGTGTGGAGGTAGAATGCGAAGTCGAGGGCGGTGGATTTGGCGGGCAGCTTGCGTATGTCCCCCTTTGGGGTGAAGACGTATATCTCGGTGGAATAGAGGTTCAGCTTGAAGGTGTCCATGAACTCTATGGCGTTGCAGAAGTCGCTGGTGTCAAGCATGTCCTTCACGGACTTGAACCATTCGTCGAGGTCGCTCTCGGAGTGCTCTCCTGTCTTGTATTTCCAGTGGGCGGCAATGCCTCGCTCGGCTATCTCGTTCATACGCTCACTGCGTATCTGGACTTCAATCCAGTTGCCGCCGGGGCCCATTACGGTGACGTGGAGCGCCTCGTAGCCGTTTGTCTTTGGGGTGGTTATCCAGTCGCGCGTGCGGTCGGGGTGCGGCTTGTAGATACTTGTGATGGCGGAGTATGCCACCCAGCAGTTCGCCTTTTCGTCCTCGGTGGGTTTTGGCTTCAGTATGATACGCACGGCGAGAAGGTCGTAGACCTCTTCAAAGGGTATGTGCTTGGTCTGCATCTTCTTGAAGATGCTGTACGGCGACTTGATGCGTTTGAGTATCTCGTACTGGTAGCCGTAAGAGTCGAGCAGCTTCTGTATGGGGCGTATGAATATCTGGAACGAGTCTTCAAGCATGGGGGAAGCCTGCATGAGCTTCTTTTCCAACTCGTCGTATATCGCGGGCTGCTCAAACTTGAAGCTCAGGTTTTCGAGTTCGGTCTTTATGAGGAAGAAGCCGAGCCGCTGGGCGAGTGGGGCGTAGATGTATTGTGTCTCGCCGGTGATTTTAAGCTGTTTGGCGGGGGGCATAGAGCCTAATGTCCTCATGTTGTGCAGGCGGTCCGCCATCTTGATGAGTATCACGCGGACGTCTTCCGGTATGGTAAGTATCAGCTTGCGGAAGTTCTCGGCCTGCGCCGATGCCTTGTCGCCGAATATGCCGCCGGATATTTTGGTCAGGCCGTTGACGATGGAGGCTATCTTAGGGCCGAATAGCTCTTCGATGTCCTCGCAGGTGTAGTCGGTGTCCTCGACTACGTCGTGGAGGAGCGCGGAGCAGATGGATGTGGAGCCGAGCCCTATCTCGTTGACGACGATGCGCGCCACGGCAATGGGGTGCATGATGTATGGTTCGCCGGAGCGGCGGCGTGCGCCCTTGTGTGCCTTGTTTGCGAACTCGAAGGCTTTTGTGATTATCTCGACTTTCTGTTTGTGGGCAGTGGCCGCATAGTCTCTGAGCAGAGCGTTGAACTCTGAGCGTATCATCTCCTCCTCCTGTTCGGGGGTCAGTTTGTGGTAGTCAATCATCGTGTCGTCCTTTAATAGGTTCATGAGTTAAAAACCTGTTGTGCTGCCGGGGGGCTAATCGAGCACCTGCCCGGCGTTTTCAGCCATCTGTACCATGCGGTCGTACTCTTCTGGCGAGAGGTCGAGGAAGTAGAAGTTCATGGGGTTCTGCGGCTTGCCCTTGAAGCGCACTTCGTAGTGGAGGTGCGGGCCGGTGCTTTTGCCGGTGTTGCCGACGAGGCCTATGATGCTGCCGCGCTTGACCTTTTCCCCTTTTTTTGAAATCGTCTTGCTGAGATGACCGTATAGTGTTACATAATCAAATCCGTGGTCTATGATGATGGTGTTGCCGTAGCCCTGCATCCAACCGGCGTAGGTTACAGTGCCGTCGCCTGTCGCGTAGACATCGGTGCCTACGTTGGCCGTGAAGTCCATTCCGGCGTGGAATTTCTTGGTGCGGTAGACGGGGTCTATCCTTATGCCGTAGCCGGAGGCCATGCGCCTCAAGTCCCTGTTCAACACGGGCTGTATGGCGGGTATGTGCTTGAGCTTCTCTTCGTTGGTCTTTGCCAGATTGACCAGTTCGTCGTATGACTGTGACTGGACGTATATCATCTTGCTGAGGTCGTCGGTCTTTTCGGCCGCTTTCATGAGCAGCCTTGATGTGGAGTAGCCGGCTAACTCTTCGTATTGCCGGTCGTTTTCGGCATGATGGTGCCTCACTTCGTCAGGGATGGGGTCGGCCTGGAATATTACGCGGTAGAGGTTGTCGTCACGCTGCTGGAGCTTTTCGAGTACCCTGTGCATTTCGTCCATGCGTTTGTCCATCAGCTCGTATTGCAGCGCGAGTGTCTCGTTCTCACGTTTGAGCTGTTTTTCCTGCGGGGATTCGAACAGGTAGGAGAAGACGATGAAGAAGATAAAGCCGAGGAAGAGGCTGCTGGCGGTGTGTATGGCCACCTTTTTCAACCTATTCCTTAGGGTGTCTTCTATCTTCTCGAATGATAATGTGTCCGGATTGAAATGAAATTTAGCTCGTTTAGACATGACCGCCGCATCAACAATATATCAAGCTACAAAGGTAGCAAAAGTTGAGTGCAGAAACAAGCGGAAAATGTTTTCGTTTGCGTGGCGTTGGGGAGGGGCTGGGGGAGGTTTGTGAAGTGGCGTGTTGGAGGTGCGGACGGGATGGGGTGGTGAGCGGAGGGGACGGGGAAGGGTTTCGGTGTGGATGGGGCGGAAGGCCGTGGATGGTGGGGCGAGGGTGTATGGGGCTTCGGAGCTGCTCCGTAGGGGCTGGCTGGCCGCTGGCGCGAGAGTACGACTTTTTAACTTTGTTTTACGGTATAGGATTGGGGAGGTGTATGCGGGGGATGGGGCAGTGGAGGCGGACGGTGCTGGCGGAGCTGTGGTGCGGGCATGTGGAGGGTGAGTGGAGGATGGGGTGAGGGTGCGGAGGTGTTCCGTAGGGGCTTCCTGAGGGCTGGCGCGAGAGTAGGTGTTTTTAACCCAAATTAACAGGAGCGGGTGATGGTACAATTTGAGTGATTTGATTGGACTGCACCCGTTTTTTTGTACCTTTGTAGAAGCAAGGGGCAGGGTTGGCTGAGGGCTGGCGGGTTGTCGCGTGCGGGATGTGCGGAATTAAAGGGAGGAGGATGTTATGCTTTCGAAGAACAGGATTAAGTATATAAATTCGTTTGCGCTGAAGAAGAACCGGGATATGTACGGGCTTTTTGTGGCTGAGGGGGGGAAGATTACGGCGGACTGTCTGCGGACGCTGCGGTGCGAGTGTCTGGTGGCTACGGAGGAGTGGATGGCGGAGAACGGGGAGCTTGTGGCGGGGGCTGATGTGGGGGATGTGACGGCTGTGGGGGCGAAGGAGGATTTGAGGTGCGTGTCGCAGTTGCAGTCGGCACCGTCGGCTCTTGGGGTTTTCCGGAAGCCGGAGGATGAGCCTTTTGAGTTGTCGCGGGCGCGGAGTTCGCTCACGCTTGCGCTGGATACGGTGCAGGACCCGGGGAATGTGGGTACGATAGTGCGGACGGCGGCGTGGTTCGGCATCGGTCATGTGCTGTGCTCGCGGGGGTGCGCGGATGTGTACGGGGCGAAGGCTGTGCAGGCTACGATGGGTGCGCTGGCGGGGGTGAGGGTGCATTATGTGGATTTGCCGCAGACGCTGCGTCAGTGTCGGCTGTTCGGGGCGGAGGTTTACGGGACGTTTCTGGACGGGCGCAATGTGTACAGGGAGGAGTTCGCGCCGCGCGGGATTATTGTGATGGGGAATGAGGGGAGCGGTGTGTCGGAGGCGGTGGCGGCGCATGTGACGCGTCGGCTGCTTATCCCGCCGTTCGGTGAGGGAGGGGCGGAGAGCCTCAATGTGTCGGCGGCGACGGCTGTGCTCTGTTCGGAGTTCCGTCGGCGGGGGCGTTGATGGGGCGGAGCCGGAGGTTAGGTTTTAGACCTGTCGCGGAGGCGTGAGGGGATGCGGAGAGGAAAGTGTGTGAGGGCGACGGGGATGTGTATATATGAAGCGGAGGCTTACATCGCGCAGATGTAAGCCTCCGCTTTGTTGTATCGGGTGTCTGCCGATTATTTGTTGGCAGCCTCGAAGTCCTGCATGCATTTTACGAGAGCCTGTACTGACTCAAGCGGGCATGCGTTGTAGATGGATGCGCGGAATCCGCCGACTGAGCGGTGGCCCTTGATGCCGACCATGCCGCACTCTTTGGCGTATGCCATGAAGTCGGCCTCTTTGTCTTTGTATTTGTCGGCCATGACGAAGCATACGTTCATGATGGAACGGTCTTCTTTCTCGGCTGTGCCGACGAACATGGAGTTGCGGTCTATCTCGTTGTAGAGGAGAGTGGCTTTCTCGACGTTGCGTTTGTTCATAGCCTCTACGCCGCCCATTTTCTTGACCCATTTGAGTGTCTCGTGCATTACGAATATGGCGAATACCGGAGGTGTGTTGAACATTGACTTGTTCTTGGCCTCTGTGCCGATGTGAGTGCGGTAGTCGACCATGGTCTGGAGCGGGCGTTCAACTTTGCCGAGTACGTCTTTGCGGACGATGACGAATGTCACGCCGGCAGGGCCTACGTTTTTCTGCGCGCCGCCGTAGATGAGGGCGTATTTCCTTACGTCAACGGGACGGCTCATGATGTCGGAAGACATGTCGGCCACGAGGTTGATGGGGCAGTCCATGTCGTAACGGATTTCTGTGCCGTAGATTGTGTTGTTTGTCGTGATGTGGAAGTAGTCCGCGTCAGTGGGGATGGTGTAGTTCTTCGGGATGTAGGTGTAGTTCTTGTCTTCGGAAGAAGCCACGATTTCGACATCGCCGTAGAATTTTGCCTCCTTAGCGGCTTTCTTGGCCCAGACACCGGTCTGGAGGTAAGCGGCTTTTTTGTTGAGGAGGTTTGCCGGTACGTGGAAGAACTGAGTGGATGCACCACCGCCGAGGAAGAGAACCTCGTACTCTTCAGGTATGTTGAGGAGTTCGCGCCAGAGCTGCTCTGTCTCAGCCATGATGCGCTCCCATCCCGGAGTGCGGTGAGAGATTTCAAGGAGGCCTATGCCGGTGTTGTCGAAGTTACGGATGGCCTCAATTGCAGATTCAACGGCCTCGCGTGGGAGCACGCATGGGCCTGCATTGAAATTGTGCATTTGTTTCATAGTCGTTTGTTAGTTTTTATGGTTGTAATACAATAAGTACCTTGATAGGTTTCCGACGGACAAAGGTAGTCAATTTACTGTATGCGGGCAAATTATTTTGATTAATAATTGCAATGGGGCGCGGCGGGGGCATGCGGCTGCGGTGCGGATGGGGAGCCGCTCCGTAGGGGCTGGCTGGCCGCTGGCTCGAGAGTAGGTGTTTTTAACCTTGATTAACGCGGAAGGGTGAGGGGAAGATGAGGATGTCCGGAGGGAAAGGAGGAGGGGCGGGGAGCAGGGGGTGAGGGTGTGGGTGTGGGTGTGGCAGATGACGGATTCACTGACGGGAAGATGTGCGAGTGTTTCCAGATAATCAAACCTATGCCGGAGAGCGGAAGTGGGAGATGCGAGGGGCGGAGAGAGGGAGGATAAGGAGACGGGGGAAGTGGGGGGGAGGTATGGACGTGTGTGCTAAAAGAAAGGAAACGCCTTGCACCTTCTCCGGTGCAAGGCGTTTGTGTCTAACGTCCGCCGACAGGAGGCGAGGGTATGCGGCCGTCGGCGGCAATAAGCTCCAAGAGGCGGTCTGTGGCTTCGGCTTCGGGGATGTTTTTCAGGACGCACTGGCGGCCACGGTAGAGAGATACGCGCCCTGTGCCCGCGCCGATGTAGCCGTAGTCGGCATCGGCCATCTCTCCGGGGCCGTTGACGATGCAACCCATGACGGCGATTTTCAGTCCGACGAGGCGGGCAGTGGCTGCCTTGACGCGGCGGACGGCTTCGGGGAGGTCGAACTTGGTGCGTCCGCAGCTGGGGCAGGAGATGTATTCGGTCATGGTGACACGAGCGCGGGCGGCCTGCAATATCTTGAATGCGGTGTCGTTGAGCGCGGACTGCGGGATGGTGCGTGGTAGGTTTTCGAGCATTACGCCGTCGATGAGGCCATCGGCGAGGAGAGGGCCGAAGTCGGCCGCTGCCTTGATTTGGAGGGTGGAGAGTGAGGTCTCGCTGTAACGGCGGTTGACGATGACGGGGTTTTTAAGCCCGGCAGCTGTGAGGCTGTGTATAGCAGCGCGGAGTTCGCCGACGGGGTTGGCGTGGCGGCTATAGAGCATGATGACGAGGGAGGGGTGTCTGGCAAGGAAGCGTGTGGTGCTGTCACTGATTTCGCCGTATTGCATGACGAAGAAAGTGGGCATGCCGTCGCCGACGATGTAGTCGGCCTGCGGGGCGGCGGAGCAGGGCTCAGCGGCGACGACTATGGGGGGCTGTCCTCCGCCGATTTTGCCGACGCGGACGGTTTCGCGCCGCGAGAAGGAGTAGTGGGAGAGGGAGGCGCAGGGGGTGCAGTGGATGGGTGCGTGTGAGGCGCGGGCGGTGATGTAGTCGACGAGTGTGCGTGCCACGGGGAGTTCGGCCTCGGGGGCTTCGGAGAGGGATACGCGGACGGTGTCGCCGATGCCGTCGGCGAGGAGAGTGCCGATGCCGACGGCGGACTTGATGCGCCCCTCGTCGTCGCTTCCGGCTTCGGTTACGCCGAGGTGGATGGGGTAGCGCATGCCGCGCGCATCCATCTCGCGGACGAGGAGTCGGACGGCGTGTATCATGACGAGTGTGTTGGATGCCTTGACGGAGAGCACTATGTTGCGGAAGTCTTCTTTCTCGCAGAGGGAGATGAACTCTATACACGAGGCGGCGAGGCCTTCGGGGGTGTTGCCGTAGCGGCTCATGATGCGTGGGGAGAGAGAGCCGTGGTTCACGCCGATGCGGACGGCGGTGGAGTGGCGGCGGCAGATGTCAAGCAGGGGGCGGAGTTTGGCGCGGACGGCTTCAAGCTCGGCATCCCACTCGGCCTGTGTGTATTCGCCGTCCTTGCCGGGGACGAAGTTGCCGGGGTTGATGCGCACTTTCTCGACGAGGGCGGCGGCTGTCTCGGCTACCTTGGGATTGAAGTGGATGTCGGCCACGAGGGGGACGGTGATGCCCATGGAGCGCAGGCGGCTGTGGATGACGCCGAGGCTCTGGGCCTCGCGTGTGCCCTGTGTAGTGTAGCGGAGCAGCTCCGCGCCCGCCTCGTGGCAGCGCACTGCCTGATCCACAGAGGCCTCTATGTCGTTGGTGTCGGTGTTTGCCATGGTCTGTATGCGCACGGGCGCAGTGCCGCCTATGGTTGTAGTGCCGACGGGTATCTGTACAGTCTCCCTGCGGGAGTAGTTGAACGGGTTCATGGTACTATTACGTGCAATCAGTTCATTTTTAGAGGATTGAATACTTCGCCCTCATGCAGCATTCGCTCTTTCTGCTGCGGGAATATAATCATGAAGTTGTTCTCCGTGAAGTACTTGCTTATGTAATAGGGTATCTTGTCGAAGAGCGGGTGATAGGAGAGCGTGGATTTACGGGCGGAGATGATTATCACCGTGTCGTGCTGTTTCACCTCTTTTGTGACGATGAGAAAATCCTCCCAAGACTCCAGAGTCTTGAAGTTCGCATTTTTCAGTTTATAGCGCTCGCACATGTCTTTCAGAGCTTCCTGAGTGCGTTGGCTGGCGAAGAAGAGTACGCCGATGCTGAGCTGAGATGCGATGTTTTTCACCCGGTTGAACCAGAGTTGGAAGCCAAGTTCAAATTCCGCCTTGTCAGGTACGGCAACCACAAGCCGCTTGACATCGCTCACAGGGTGTTTTGTCCCGTATATGATGAGGTTTTCGTTGGAGCTTTTCAGCAGCGAAGAGATGACATTTCCATAGAAAGTGTCGACTATGTTGCTCTTCTGGTGCACGCCGACGAGAACATCGGTGATGTTGTATTCCTCAGAGGTGGTCACAATGCAGTTTGCCACGTTGATGTCGCGCTTGACTATCTGAGTTATCCGGCTGTCGGTCGCAGCGGCGAGTTTGGCGGCATTCTCCATGAGTTTGCCTTTGCGTTCATCGTCCTCTCCGTTGATGCTGTTGATGCTCAGGGCGTATATCGCGTTCTTATTGTTGCTTTCCTTTATAAGGTTGCTCAACTCTATGAGCTGCGGCATGGTCTGCGGGTTTGATATGGGGACAAGTATTCTCTCCTGTCCTGTGATACCCGGCCTGTTGTCGGTCTCTTTTTCCGCCACGTCGGCCAAAGCTATCGCCCTTGCCGCCTTTTCAGTGACAATGGAGCTTATGGCGCATGTCACAAGAATCATCACGATAGTGCCGTTCAGCACGTTGAGGTTCAGGAGTCCGAGGTTATAGCCTATCATGACTGCTGCCAAAGTGGCGGCTGCCTGCGCGTTGCTCAGGCCGAAAATGAGCTGTCCCTCATGCTTCGTGAGGCCGCACGTCTTTTCCGTGAGCCAAGCAGCAAGCCATTTCGTGAATGTAGCCACCACGCTCATCGTGATTGCCACAAGCAGGGCATCGCCTCCGGTGAAGAAGACACGGAGGTCTATCATCATTCCGATGCCTATCAGGAAGAACGGTATGAATATAGCATTGCCCACAAACTCTATCCTGTTCATCAGCGGAGATACGGAGGGAATGAGCCTGTTAAGTACCAAGCCAGCGAAGAATGCCCCTATAATACCTTCGAGACCTACTATGTCGGCAAGCCACGACGCGAAGAATACCATTGCCAACACGAAGATGTATTGCGCTACATTGTCGCTGTTCCGCTTCAGGAAAATCTTAGTCAAGAATGGTATCAGCCAGAATACCGCAATGCCGAAAATCACAGTCCCTACACCGAACCTGCCCCAGTATCCGGCAGACATCTCCCCTGTGGCACGTGCTACAATAACCGCAAGGACAAGCAGTGCTCCTACGACCGTAATAATTGTTCCGGT
>CALUOH010000009.1 GCA_944322025.1 uncultured Bacteroidales bacterium
CGTGGCCGCTCCGTTGAGAGTAGGTGTTTTTAACTCTGTTTCACAGTAGGAATAGGTACGGAGTTATGGAGGTGCTTGCTTGGGGCTGGCTGCCCACTGGCTTGAGAGTAGGTGTTTTTAACTCTGATTTGCATTTGAGGAAAGTGGGGAGATGAGGGGAGGTTCTTCTGAAGATGAGCAGGGGACAAGGATTGTGTACTTGTGGTGAAGGAAGGGATAAAGATGAGGTTTCCGCAAGAGATTAAAGATAATGAGCGGAGGTGGTTCGATGAGATAGATGAGAGGTGAGTTTGTTGGGGTAAAGGGATGGGGAATGATGCTGCGTAGATAACGAAAACGCCGCGCGATTTACTCTTAATCGCGCGGCATTTTGTTTTGTATGTAGGTAAGGGGATATGGGTTAGAAGTCCATTCCGCTTTCGCTGCCCATGTCACTGTCAGAACTGCCGCCCTGCTGTCTGCGGTCGCCGCTGAACTTCATATTGCCGAAGTTGTAGGTCACGGAGAAGGATATGAATGTGCCTCGGGAAGCGTACTCCGAGTACTGCCAGAAGTTGTCTCCCCATGTGGTTTCGCGATACCTGCGCGAATTGAGTATGTCGCGGACGGTGAGGTTAAGGTTCAGGGCTTTCTTCAACAGGCTCTTGCGCAGTCCGAGGTCTATGGCGTAGCTTGCCATGCGCCGTCCCTGCGCCACTACGTCGGGGGAGTGGTAGTGGCCTGTGAGCTGGCCTGAGAAGCCTTTAGGCATGATGAAATTCGCCATTATGCGCGCACTGAATGAGAAGGTGTTCTGCTCTCCGGAGAGGAGGTCGGGCGTGCCGTCGAGGTTTGTATCGTAGTAGACATCACTGAGGTAGGAGTAGTAGCCGTTGAGCGTGGTGGTCAGGTTGAGCCACTTGGTCACCTTGTTTTTGGATACAAGTTCAACTCCGGCGGAGTGTCCTTCTGCTATGTTCTCGAATGTGGAGTACATCACGTCGTCCTCGCCGAGGTAGCGTACGGAGCGTGCCATGTTGGACATGTGGCGGTAGTAGAGCGATGCGGAGATGGCGTGCTCTTCCCATGTCTTTATGTAGTTGAGTTCCACTGCATCTGCGTATTCGGGTTCGAGGTAGGGGTTTCCGAAGGAGATGTTGGTCGAGTCGCTCACATCGCGGAAGGCGTTTATCTGCCAGCCGCGCGGACGGTTGATACGCCGCGTGTAGTTTATCTGTAACTCGTTGTTGTTAGGCAGGGCGTAGGAGAGGAACGCCGTGGGGAATAGCTGGAAATATCGGTTGGGTGTCACGCTGTACGGGACATCAGCCGCGTCGCGGGTGGAGATGCGTATGTCGGTGTATTCGGCGCGCAGTCCGGCGGAGAAACTGAATTTGCCGAATGTTCCGCCGTATGTGGCGTAGGCTGCGGCTATGGCTTCGCGGTAGTCGAAGTCGTTGTACTGTTCGAGCTGTTCGGAGCCGTCGGGCGCGACGTTCCATGTGCGGGATGGTGACATGCGGTTTTGCCACGATGCGCTTACACCGGCTTCGAGGCGCATGGACTCGAGGATTTTGAGAGTGTAGTCGCTCTTGAAGCGTAGCGACTGGCGTCCGGCATCGGTGTATTGCCGCTGTTCGTATTCGGAGGCGTCGCCCATGTCGACTATCTGCTCATAGTAGTAGTCGTTGTATCGGCGGTTCGTGGAGAATTCGAGTGATGTGCGCCAGTCGGAGCCTTCGGATATATCCCAAGCATAGTCGAGCGTGGCAGCGAAAGAGGGGCGGTCGCCGTCCTGTATGTTTGTTTTGCGGTAGACGGTGGACTCGGTGCCCGTGTCGCGGTAGTCCTCGCGGTTGTAGTTGTTTGTCGTGTTAGAATAGTTGTTTCCGAAGTTGGCCATCAGCGAGAGGCCGAGGGTGTGGTTTGCCTTGATGTGCCAGTCGAGGCCGCCCCGGAAGAATATGCCCCAATTGCGGCGTTGGCCAATGTCGTCGTTCGAGAGGAAGGAGGTGGTGTCAGTGCGGTCGGTGCCGGGGGTGAACGAGTAGCGGTCGGTGTAGCGTATGCTGTTCATGTTACGGTAGCGGAAGCCGACGTTGGCGTATGCGTCGAGCTTTGAGCTGTTGTAGTTGAAGTTCGCGCCGACATTCGCGCCGGGGAGAGAGCCGACGGGGTAGCTTATTCCGGCATTGACACTTCCGAAGTATCCGGCCTCGCGCTCTTTTTTCAGTACGAGATTGATGATGCCGGCCGTGCCTTCGGGGTCGAACTTGGCGGAGGGGTTTGTGATTAGCTCGACGGACTCTATGGTGCCGGCGGGCATCTGTTCGAGTATCTGTGCGCGGTTGTCCTCGTTGAGTCCGCTGGGCTTGCCGTTTATCCATACTTCGACGTTGGAGGAGTTGCGCAGGGATATGTTGCCCTCGTTGTCCACTTCGACGGAGGGTATGTTTTCGAGTACTTCGGAGACTCCTGCGCCGGCGGCTGCGAGGTTCTGGTCGACATCGAAGACTTTTTTGTCTATCTCGAAGCGCATCTGAGAGGCCTGTCCGACTACCTCGACGGCATCAAGCATCTGCGCGTCTTCGAGAAGTGTCAGTGTGCCTACGGAGTAGACGGGCTTGTCGTCGGAGAGGGTTATCTGTTTGGAGATGGTGCTGTAGCCTATGAAGGATATTTCGAGGGTGTATTTGCCGGAGGGTACGTGGGAGACGGAGAAGTTGCCGAGGTCGTCCGTGGTGGAGCCGTAGGGGCCTGAGGTGGTGTCGGAGAGGCATTTCAGTATGACGTTTACGAAACTGAAGGGCTGTTTTTGGTCGTCTATGATTTTTCCTTTGACGGTTACCGCGCCGAGTGCTGCCATGTATAGTAGTGAAATCAGCAGAAGAAGTGTCCTTTTCATTGTCCTGTTCAGGTTTTACCTATGCGTTAGACGTGGTTTGGGGCTGAAAGTTTAACCTTTGATGCGCGAGATGTGCAGTAGTGCTTCGAGGGCGAGGCGGTAGGAGTCGAGGCCGAATCCGCCTATCGTGCCGCGGACGACGGGGGAGAGCAGGGAGGTGCGGCGGAACTCTTCGCGGGCGAATACGTTTGAGATGTGGACTTCGACTACGGGGGAGGTTATGGCGGCTACGGCATCGGCTATGGCGACGGAGGTGTGGGTGTAGCCTCCGGCATTGAGTATCACGCCGGAGGCGGAGAAGCCCACGCGGTGTAGCTCGTTGATTATCTCGCCTTCAACGTTGGACTGGAAGTAGGAGAGCGTGACACGTGGGTATGCCGCTCCGAGGTCACGGAGGTATTGCGCGAAGCCTGTCGTGCCATAGATGGAGGGCTCGCGCAGGCCTGTCAGGTTGAGGTTCGGGCCATTGATTATGGATATGTGCGGATGTGCGGTTTCCGGGGTCATAGGTCTGTGCTGTTACTGTCGTGGCAAAGGTACGTTTTTTATGGGGACTGTACAACTGCAGTGCGGACGGATGGGCGAACGGGTGGGGAGGTACTCCGTAGGGTGTCCGTAGCTGTTCCGTCGAGAGTACGTGTTTTTAACCTAAATTTGCAGATTGGGTAGGGCAGGGGTTTGTGGAGGACCGTAGGGGATATGGAGGGGCTGCGGAGGGTCTCCCTTTGGGCTTCGGAGCTGCTTCGGCGAGAGTACGTGTTTTTAACTCTGTTTTGCATTTGAGGAGGGAATGGGAGGGGAAAACGGGTTATGATGGGGGAGGCGGGGCTGGTGGAGAGGGCGGGGATGATTTTCATGGGATAAAGTTAGGAATTGTGGTTTTAAATGCTTACTTTTGCCAGAGGGTATCAGTGTGATGCCCGTGACCATGTTCAATTTGGAGTTACAATATGAAAAGACTATTTATGGTGTTGCTTGCGGCAGTGACGGCACTGTGCGCGGCGGAGGCGCAGAAGCAGAAGGTGGGGATAGTGCTGAGCGGGGGCGGCGCGCTGGGCTTCGGGCATATCGGGGTGCTGCAAGCCCTGGAGGACAACGGGATTTATCCGACGATAGTGGCAGGCACGTCGATGGGTGCGCTGGTGGGTGCGATGTATGCCAACGGGCTGAGGCCTCAGGAGATTTTTGACCTCGTGAAGGAGGAGGAGTTTGACCGTATATCGAAAATCATCACGCCAAGCGGGCTTGGGCGCGGGAGCATGGGTATCTCGAACCACAAGAAGGTGGAGAGCATGCTGAGGAAGTATATACCGTATAACAGTTTCGACTCGCTGCGGATGCCGCTGTATGTGTGCGCGGCGAATATAAGCAAGGCTGAGGAGGAGATAGTGCACAGCGGGGGTAGGCTGTATGAGTATCTGCTGGCGTCGTCGAGTATCCCGCTTGTGTTTGAGGCTGTGGAGATGGATTCGATGTATTATGTGGACGGGGGTGTGTTCAACAATCTGCCTGCGCAGGCGATAAGGGGGAAGTGTACGTACCTGATAGGGAGCAATGTGAATCCGGAGAAGTACCGTCCGCCGATAAAGAGCGGGAAGGATGCGGCGGCGCGCTCGCTGTCGATACTGATTTACGCGAACACGAAGCCGGGGATAGAGCTGTGCGACTTCATGATAGACGTGCCTTCGAACTATTTCTATTCTCCGATGGATTTCAAGCATTTCTACGAGATATACCAGATAGGCTATAAGGCGGGTCTGGACTATATCAAGGAGCATCCGGAGATAGTGAGGAAGTGCAAGGGGAAGAGGCCTGAGTGAGGGGTGTTTGCGGGAGCGGAGAAAAAAGGGTAATTTTGCAGGGAAACAATAAGGAAATCACGATGAAAATACGCACACTTTGCATTGCCGTAATGGCATTAATGGCCTGCGGCGCGGCCGTGGAGGCTCAGAAGACATCACAGGAGTATCTCGAAGCGTTCACGGGGGGTAAGTTCAGCCCGGCGCGCCCGGCGGAGATGTACCAGATGAACGACGGGAAGCACTATACGGTGCTGTCGGAGGACAAGAAGCGCATAGTCAAATATGAATACAAGACGGGTAAGGAGGTGGGGACAATCGTAGACCTCGACAAGACGGATGGCTGCCCGATAGAGGAGATTGAGGGCTACACTTTCGACGCGCAGGAGCAGAAGCTGCTGCTGCATACGGAGAAGACCCCGATATACCGCCGCTCGTACACGACGACTTACTATGTGTACTACATAGAGCGCAGGCATATAGAGCCGCTGAGCGACAAGGGGGACAGGCAGAGGGACGCGCAGTTTTCTCCGGACGGGCGGATGGTGGCTTTCGCACGGGACAATAACCTGTTTGTCAGGAAGCTGCTGTACAATACGGAGGTGGCGGTGACGAAAGACGGGGAGACGAACAGGGTGATAAACGGCACGGCGGACTGGGTGTATGAGGAGGAGTTTATGCAGACGCGGTATTTCGCATGGAGCCCGGACAGCAAGCTGCTGGCATACGTGCGTTTCGACGAGGGAGAGGTCAACCGGTTCTCATTCACAGAGTATGAGGCACCGTACACATCGGAGTACACGTACAAATATCCCAAGGCAGGGACGGCAAACTCGTCGGTGAGCCTGCATGTGTATGACTGCGAGAACCGCACTACGAGAAAGATGGACGCGGGGGAGGGGAGCGAGATATATTTCCCGATACTGCGCTGGACTAACAGCAGTGACGCGCTGGCCGTGGTGCGCCTCGACAGAAGCCAGAGGGAGCTTGACCTGCTGAGCGTGAACCCGCGTTCGGGCGTGGCAACCAGACTGATGGGGGAGAAGGACAAGGTGTACGCCGACTACATGAACCTGCTCCCGCTGCACTTCAACAGCGACAATTCGTTCATCTGCATGAGCGAACGGGACGGGTACAGACACCTCTACCTGTTCAACGCGAACGGGTCGTTAGCACGCCAGATGACCAAAGGGGAGTGGGATGTCACCGATTTCTACGGATATAACGAGAAGAGCAAGACGGCATATTTCCAAGCTGCAAAGGAGAACCCGGCAGAGCGGCATGTGTACAGCGCGGACAAGAACGGCAACATCATCTGCCTCGACACTCGCCCCGGCACGCACAGCGCAACATTCACGAAGGACATGAAGATGGCCGTCATGCAGTTCAACAACACCGAGACTCCGGACATATATACGCTCACGGACTCCAAGGGGAAGGCGATAAGGACGATAGAGGACAACAGCCGACTTGTTGCATACGCGGATTCGTTCCGTCTGCCGAAGAAAGAGTTCATCACGTTCACCACGGCCGAGGGCGTAAAGCTGAACGGGTGGATAGTGAAGCCGGCGGAGATGAAAGAGGGTGAGGAGTATCCGCTCGTGATGGTGCAGTACAGCGGCCCTAACAGTCAGGAGGTGCTCAACAGGTGGAAGCCCGACTGGGAGCAGTATCTTGCGCAGGAGGGCTATGCGGTGGCCTGCGTGGACGGGCGCGGCACGGGCGCAAGGGGACGCGAGTTCCGCACATGCACGTACTGGCACTTGGGCAGATATGAGACGGCCGACCAGGTGGGCGCGGCGAAATACTTCGGCACACTGCCGTACATTGACGCGGAGCGCATAGGCATCTGGGGGTGGAGCTACGGCGGCTTCATGACGCTCAACTGCCTGACGTTCGGAGAGGGTACATTCAAGGCGGGCATATCAATAGCACCCGTTACGGACTGGCGGCTCTACAATACAGCTTATACCGAGAGGTTCATGTGCAGGCCGCAGGACAACCCGGAGGGGTATGAGGAGCATGACCTGATAAAGCACGCGGGCGAACTCGAAGGCAAGCTGCTGCTTGTGCACGGCACGGCAGACGACAATGTGCATTTCCAGCAGTCGATGCTCTATGTGGAGCAGCTCGTGGAGGCGGGCAAGCAGTTCGAGATGCAGGTATATCCGAACAAGAACCACAGCATACTCGGCCCGAAGACGCGGCTGCACCTGTACACCCGTTTCAACGAATTTCTCAAACGCAACCTGTAACGCAAAAGGATAGAGAGCCATGCACAGTGTAAAACGGGGCAACGTGCTGCCGATAGCCATAATGTTCGCGCTGTTCTTCATGATAGCGTTTGTCACGGGGCTTCAAACTCCGCTGGCGGACGTGGTCAAGGGTCAGTTCAGCGGGAACAACGCGCTGTCGATGCTCGGCAACCTTGCCAACTTCATAGCGTACCTTTTCATGGGCATCCCAGCGGGGCTGCTCCTGCAACGGATTGGATACAAAAAGACGGCTCTGGCGGCAGTGGCAGTGGGGTTCATAGGGGTCACAGTGACATACCTGTCGGGGAGAGTGTCGGCAGACCCGTCGCACATAAGTGTCTTCATCACGTATCTCGCCGGTGCGCTCATATCCGGCTTCTCCATGTGTATGCTCAATACCGTGGTCAACCCTATGCTCAACACGCTCGGCGGGGGAGGTAACCTCGGCAACCAGCTTGTGCAGTTCGGCGGCGTGTTCAACTCCGTGGCGGCGACCATTGTGCCTGTCACGGTGGGCTACCTGACAGGGGGTGCGCTCAACCCTACCATATCGGACATCTCGCCCGCGCTCTACACGGCGATGGCAATATTCGCACTGGCGTTTATCGTCATAGCTTTCTCTCGCATTCCAGAGCCTGAGCGACAGGCAGTGTCGAGCCGTCGGGAGGGAGACAAGCACAGCGCGTGGAGCTTCCGCCATTTCGTACTCGGCATAATAGCCATCTTCCTCTATGTGGGCATAGAGGTGGGAGTGCCCGGCACTGCACTCAACTGGATGAAAGACAGCACGAACGGGTTAGGCATGGACGCCGCAGCCGCCGGGACAATAGCGGGGACGTACTGGTTCCTGATGCTGATAGGCAGACTCATAGGGGGTGCGATTGGTGCAAAGGTGAGCAGCCGCGCCATGCTGTGTACAGTGTCAGCAGTAGCATTGGCATTCGTGGCAGTATCGATGTTCGCGCCGACAGATGTCAGCGTCATGATGCCCGTGTTTAACAAGGACCTTTCATTTGGCCTGCAAGAGGCACCGATAGGGATAATGTTTCTTGTGCTGGTGGGGCTATGCACTTCGGTCATGTGGGGCAGCATATTCAATCTGGCAGTCGAGGGGCTCGGACGATATACGTCGTCGGCATCGGGCATATTCATGATGATGGTGTGCGGCGGAGGTATATTGCCGCTCTTGCAGGGCTATGTGGCTGACGTTGCATCCTACCCGGCAAGCTATTGGGTCATAGTGGCAGCACTGGCCTACCTGCTGTTTTACGCATTCGCGGGATATAAAAATGTAAACAAGGATATAATCACCGACTAAACAACATACCAATATGGAGAAACCTTATGTTTTGGGCATAGACATAGGCGGCCAGACAGCGAAATACGGTATAGTGGACGCGCGCGGCAATGTGCGTGCCCAGTCTGTCACTGTGAGCAACTCACAGTCTTCGGCAGAAGAGTTTATCAATGACCTTTGTGACGGCATAAAGGCTCTTGCCGGGAAAGAGTATCCGCTCGACCAGATACGCGGCATAGGCGTTGGCGCACCTAACGGCAACTATTACACAGGCGCGATAGAGAGTGCGGTCAACCTCACATGGGCGAAAAATGAGCGTGTGGAGCTTGTCAAAATGATGGAGGAGCGTCTCGGAGTGCCGGTTGCTCTGACGAATGACGCAAATGCGGCTGCCGTGGGAGAGATGACCTACGGTGTGGCACGCGGCATGAAGAACTTCATCATGATAACCCTTGGGACAGGCGTGGGCAGCGGCATAGTCATAAACGGTGATGTGGTTTTCGGCCATGACGGTTTCGCAGGGGAGCTTGGCCACACGTGCAGCGTAAGGACAAACGGGCGCATCTGCGGATGCGGTAAGACTGGTTGTCTGGAGACGTATGCTTCGGCCACAGGTGTTGCGCGTACGGCGCGGGAGCTGCTCGAACTGACAGACAGAAAATCCGTGCTGCGCACTATGCCGGCAGACAATATCACGTCCAAAGATGTGTTTAATGCCGCCATGGAGGGAGACCAGCTTGCAAAAGAGATATTCGAGTTTACCGGCCGCATACTCGGCGAGGCGTTTGCCGACTTCGTGGCGTTCAGCTCACCGGAGGCGATAGTGCTTTTCGGCGGACTTACAAAGGCGGGAGACCTCATATACAAACCCATAGTGGAACATATGAACCTCAATCTTATGCCAATGTGGAGAGGAAAGATAAAAGTGCTTTTCTCGACACTCAAAGAGAGTGACGCTGCCATATTAGGGGCGAGCGCACTCGGTTGGGAACTGTAAAACACAGGCATGCGCTCTATATGTATTAGGGTGAGTTCGATATAGGTCTACGGCTTTCCACAGGCGGGGGCAGGATTAGGTGGATGGACAAGATAAGTATCGTGACGATGAGTTTCCGATTATGATACTTTCTGCAACAATATGGCGCAATGAGACGCGATGGCTAAGGAGCGGGTAAGGAGAGGGTAGCGGGGAGATAGCTGGAGGGTAGCTAACTGGTCTGTATTAAAGGAGATTATTGACGGGATGCGTACATAATGGGGTATGGCAGCTGGAGAGTGATGGGTGCATTGGATGGTGTGAGGGTGTATGGAGGGGATGTCGGAATACAGGCGTTGAGTGTTACGTCGAACTGACATAGTGATAGGGTGCATGCGCTTGTATTGTTTATACTGTTATTCCCAAATGATATGGGGTTGGATGGATGGTTTGAAAGTCATTGAGGTAAGCCAAGATTTGGCAGAAGTCAAGATTATGCCGTCAGATAGTTATAGTTCCAGCCCGAGTTTCTGTTTCAATTCCTTGAAATAAGGGTTCTTTTCCTGCATGCGGGCCAGTTTCTCGGTGGGGGTGAAGGCCTCGTTATCAAAGCGACTGACATCCTGTTCTATGGACAGGGTGATATGGCTGTTGTGCAGTTCGGCAGCAAGGAAACGCTCTATATTGCGCTTGTGTGCCATCATCTCTTCCATCTGGGTAGAGTTGGCTATGTGCATGACTATGGAGTCGTGAGACACTCTTTCGGGAGGAAAATTGCGCATGGTCTGTGTCGTATGGGCTTCCTTTTCAAGACTTTCAGCGTATTTGAGCCATGCCTGTGCGAGTGCTTCATCTGTAAAATCACAATGTTCGGCAGCAGGTGTTGCTGTCTGAGGTGCTGCGGAATCCGGTTGTGCCGTTTCTGTAACGCGCTGTCCTGTCTGTACAGCCGGTGCACTTATGCTTATGCCGGGACGGCGGTGTACTCTTACAGGAGGTTCTTCCGCTACCATCTGCGGACGCGCAGGTTGCTGTGGTATGGGATATGCTGTTTTTGCAGCGGGAGTAGCCGCTGCATGTTGTGCTACATTGACCGGAGTTGCAGAGCCAGACAGTTTCGGCAACTCCGGTTCAACTTTTTTTGACTCCTGTCCTCCATTCAAATTGCAGAGACGCATGAGCATTATCTCTGTCAGCAGCCGCTTGTTACGGCTCTGGCGATAATTCATGTCGCACTCGTTTGACAGCTCCAACGCTTTATATATGAACTGTACGGGTACTGATGCTGCCTGTACGCGGTATCTCTCGGCTATCGCCTGGCCAACTTCCAGAAGTCCTATTGTAGCCGCATCCTTGCTCACCAGCAAATCTCTCAGATGAGACGAGAGCCCCGATATGAAATACTGTGCATCGAACCCCTTGGCGAGTATCTCGTCGAATATCAGTAACGACTGTTGTACCTGTCCACCGAGAAATGCGTCAACGAGCTTGAAATAATAGTCGTAGTCGAGTACGTTCAGGTTTTCAATCGCCGCCTGATAAGTCACTTTCTGTCCGCAGAAACTGACTACCTGATCGAATATGGAAAGTGCATCACGCATGGCTCCGTCGGCCTTTTGGGCTATGATGTTAAAAGCTGCGTCCTCAGCCTCCACGCCTTCATTCTCAGCTACATATTTAAGATAGCGCACCGTGTCGGCTACCTTTATCCGGTTGAAGTTGTATATCTGGCAGCGCGAGAGTATAGTTGGTATTATCTTGTGTTTCTCCGTGGTGGCGAGAATGAATATTGCGTGCGCCGGAGGCTCTTCGAGAGTTTTCAGAAAAGCGTTGAATGCGGCGGTGGAGAGCATGTGTACCTCGTCCACAATATACACGCTGTAACGTCCTATCGGAGGAGGTACACGCACTTGGTCAACGAGAGACCGTATGTCGTCTACCGTGTTGTTCGACGCGGCGTCAAGCTCATGTATATTGAACGAGCCGTGTTCATTGAAGGCGCGGCACGATTCGCACTCGTCACATGCCTCACCGTCCTCCCGGGGATGCAGGCAGTTGATGGTCTTGGCAAATATGCGTGCACAGGTCGTTTTGCCGACACCCCTTGGCCCGCAAAAGAGATATGCGTGTGCCAAATGATGAGAGGCGATAGCATTTTTAAGCGTTGACGTGATAGATTCCTGCCCAATTACCGAGCGGAATGTCATCGGCCTGTACTTTCTCGCCGATACTATGTATTGCTCCATTTAATCTTGATATTCAGCTTTTGGCCTTATTCTTTTGTGCCAAAATATTTGAGGAACTGGGTGCGTTCCCACATGTTCACTCCCTTGACTTCCTTCGCGTTAAGCATACCACGGAACTGTGCTATGCGGTCAAACCCCTTGCTGTCCATCCATTTGCGCAGATATTCGGCTGCTTCTTGTATGAACAGTTCTTTCTGGGTGTAAATGACACTGCACACTTCAACTGCCGATGCTCCGGCAAGCAGGGACTTGACTACATCCTCCGGGCGGTGTACACCACCGGAGACGGCATAGTCTATCTTGTCTACACGTGCAGAGGCTATGCCTACCCAGCGTAGAGGCGACGAGAGTTCTGCTCCGTTGCTGAGGACAGAACCTGTCGTGTGCGTTATCTTATCTACATCTATATCAAGTGGATAAAACCTGTTGAAGAGCACTACGGCATCTGCACCGTTGGCATAGAGGCTGTTTATCAGGGATACTGGATTAGTGAGATTGTCTCCCAGTTTCATTATGACGGGAATATCCGCCACTCGCTTCACGTGCTTTAATATGTCAACATGCCTCTGTTCAAACTCACCGTATTTAGCGTGCGGTTCAGTCTGCAATGAGAGTATGTTTATTTCCAGAGCATCAGCACCGGCCTCCTTGATGTGCTTTGCAAAGTCTATCCATTCCGCATCGGAAAAGCAGTTTATACTCGCTATGACCGGTATGCCGCACGCCATCTTTGTGTCTAGTATGAGCTGCAAGTATTCAGCGAGCTTATGGCCGCGCACGTACCCAGCCATATAGTCGGCTGATTCTGCGTATGCGGGGTCGGAATACTGCTCTGCCTCCATGTGTATCTGCTCTTCGAACAGTGATTTGAGTACCACAGCACCAGCTCCAGCTTCTGCCCACTTTTTGTTTTTCTCGGCACTGTTGGTAAGACCAGAACTGCTCACTATGACCGGACTGCAAAGTTCAAGCCCGGCAAATTTCGTTTTAATGTCAGCCATAATTATATTACTTTTGTTCGTTTGACCTTTATAATAATGTCACTCCGTGCCATTGTATCCGTACATGGTCTGTACAGGTGCGGCTACTGCTGTCTGTCCAAAGAAAAACCGGACAAGTCAATTTTTTTCAAGGTTTCAACGGCGGCCTCATATCCTATATCGAATATGTCCTGTGTCCGTGCTATCTCGAACATGCCGAACTTTTTGGCCTTGATAGGCTCTATGACAATGTCGCACACCTGCTTTTCGGGAACTGTGCTTGACTGTATAGATAAATTGTAGACCCTCTCGGCTACGTCGAACATGCTGTTCAGGTTATCCTCCCTCATTATGGGGTTCACATGGCAACCTACCAGCAATGTGCACTTGTCACGGATAACCTTGCACGGCATATTATTGAATATCCCGCCATCCACATAGACTTTGTCGCCTATCACTTTTGGTGTCAGAAATATAGGCACGGTAGTCGATGCAATGATTTTCTCGACCAAAGGGCCAGAAGAAAAATACTCATTGCGACCTTCGGTCAGTTCTGTTGCGTTTATTATGATCGGCATGGATAGTTCTTCGAATGTCTTAGCGTTGAGATACTCACTGAGCATAGTCTCAAAGCGTTTGGATACCATGATTCCGCCTCTCTTTCTCAGTGTGGCTACATTGACGTAATCGAAGAAACTTGTCTCCTTGAAGAAGGCGCATATCTCGTCCGGGGATTTTCCGTCGGCGTAGAGAGCGCCGATTATTGCCCCGGCGCTTACTCCCGATATTATCTCCGGCTTCAAGCCTACCTCTTCTAATGCCTTGATTACACCGAGGTGGGCTATGCCTTTTGCGCCGCCGCCGCTCAGACCCAGTCCGACCCTGAACGGCACTGTGCTCTTATCTTGTTCTGTTGTCATGTGCTTGATATTGAATTTATTATCTGTCAGGCATCCGTCACATATAATGTGCTGAGAGACGGCTAATGTGTTTGTTCTCTATTTTTCGTAAATGGTGCGGCGCTGCCCATCTCCAGAAGCTGTACCGTGCGCTGGATGGTCACGTCGTCCCTGTTCCACAGAGGGAAGAAACCGTTGTCGCCCAATATGTTGCGCACAATGTAGGCATGGACATTGTTTTTAAGCAGCAGTCTTGACACGCGTGCCTCGTCGCCTTTCGCCTTGACCCCTTCCTTTTCCGCGAAACGCACGAGCTGCGGATAGAGATTGCAGCTTTCGAGATAAGCATCGAGTGACTTCCAGTCGCGGTATTCTTTCAATTGTTCCCTGTTCGCGTCAGTGTAGTTCAGCGCGAAGCGGTAGGGGATGCCCTTGTTTAACATAGCATAGTAATATGTGGAGAAGCCGGTAGTGTCACGGGGTACGAACACATCGGGCATGATGCCACCTCCGCCATAGACTATGCGCCCGCCTACGGTTTTGTATTTCAGCGAGTCAGGGAAATGTATACTGTCCGCCGAATAGAATTCACCGTGCAGGAATCGGCGTTCTATGTCCTCCATATAGTCAGTTGAGCCGCCGAGCGTATAGGGTTTCTGTATGCAACGCCCTGACGGTGTATAGTAGCGTGCTACGGTCAGCCTTACTTCCGAGCCGTCGCCGAGCGGGAACTGCCGCTGGACAAGTCCTTTGCCGAAAGAGCGGCGGCCAATGATAAGCCCGCGGTCATTGTCCTGTATCGCTCCGGCGAATATCTCACTTGCCGAGCCGGAGAACTCGTCTATAAGCACCGCAAGCTCCATGTCCTGAAACGCCCCGACACCGTTGGCGCGACTTTCGGAATAGGGTTGTGACTTACCTTGTAGATAGACTATAAGGTCATTGCGGCTGAGGAACTCGTTGAGCATGTTTACCGCCGCATCGAGATACCCGCCGCTGTTGCCGCGCAGGTCAACGATAAGCTTAGTAGCTCCTTGTCTCATTACTGTGGCTACCGCCGTGCGGAATTCCTCGTATGTGGTGGCGGCAAATTTGTTGATGGAGACATAGCCTATGTCCGGTGTCACCATGTACGCCACGTCCACGCTGTTCACCGGCACATCGTCCCTCGTGATGGTGAACGACAGCATCTCCGGCGATGTGCGGCGCACGACTCCCAGCTTGACTGTCGTGCCTTTCTTGCCGCGCAGCTTGCGGAATACCTTTTCGATGTTCACGTCCTTACCGACAAACGCGGTGTCATTTACCTCCACTATACGGTCGCCGGCCAACATGCCCGCCCTCTCGGACGGGCCGCCTGATATGACATCTACCACATAGATAGTATCGTTCTGTATGTTGAACTGAACGCCGATGCCGGAGAATGAGCCGTCAAGCTCTTCATTGACCGCCTGCAAGTCTTTCGCGGGTATGTAACTCGAATGGGGGTCGAGCTGTTCTATCACATCGGGCATGAGATCCTCCACTATGGAGTCTGTATCGACCGTGTCGACATACGCCACATCGATGAGGTTGACCAGTTCGGTCAGCTTGTTTCCCGGCATCATCATCTGCGACTGCAATCCTGCCGACGCAGGGCGCGACAGTACCGCTATAATATTTCCTATAATGATGCCTGCAACCAGAAGTGCAGCCCCTATGAGGGGCAATATGGCTTTCTTCATAACAATATTCCTTTCCTTGTTATATATGGTGCGCCGCTCTTTTTCAGTCGCACTCTACATACTCCACATCGATGCCGGCGCGCTTCAACAGCTCCAGCCCGTCGAGCACGCGATAATTCTCACCGTAGACTACACGCCGTATCCCGGCCTGTATAATCAGTTTGGCACACTCTATGCAGGGCGATGCGGTCACGTAGAGCGTCGCACCGTCGCTGCTGTTGTTCGAGCGTGCCACTTTGGTTATGGCGTTGGCTTCCGCGTGTAGCACATAGGGTTTGGAGACGTTGTTTTCGTCTTCACAGTTGTTTTCAAACCCGGACGGGGTACCGTTATATCCGTCGGAGATAATCATTTTGTTTTTGACAAGCAACGCTCCTACCTGGCGGCGTTTGCAGTACGAATTTTCCGCCCAGATGCGAGCCATGCGCATGTAGCGTCTGTCAAGCAGACGCTGTTTGTCTTTGTCTTCCATATTCAAAATTAAACGCTGCTGTTCTTGTTAAGCGTATCCTGCGATGGATATACAATTAATTTGGAACAGCTACTTACATGCAAAAGTAATAATTAATCACGGCATAGGCAAGCGTGGGCCTGATGATATTGCGCAATCCGCTTTTTTGTCCTGATGTATGTGCGGGGGAGAGGGCTGTCGGGTATGCAGGTGGGGACATGACGGTGGTGAAATGATGGACTGATGGGCAAAATGTGTAGTGGAGATGCTGGTTGCGACTTTTGATAGTTTTCGCAACGATTAGACCGAAAAAGAGCGAACCGCTGGCTTGAGGGTAGCGGGAGGGTAAGGAGAAGGCGGCTGCTTGTAAGATAAAGCAATGATAGTCAGTATGTAAGGTGGCGGATGCGGCTACTATTATGAGTGTGCGATGAATTTGGTATGGAGATTATCAGTTGCGGTAGTGTGTGTGAAATGTGTGTCAGATACTAAGGTAATACTGGGCGAACGTTAAATTTAACAGGAATGATGACCATGCAATTAATAGAGATGGCCAATTAATATAGAACTGAAAGCAAGATGATATGGCGTGCTGATAAATCAAACATTGTATGACTTAAAAGCGTCTTACTTTTAACTAAATTCGCCCCGTGTCATTTTCTCTCAAAAAATAATCGGGCAAAAGCGCAATTTTATATGTAAAAATACATTGTTGTTGTTATATTAAAGCAGTGTAAAAGGTATATACGTATATATTCTTTTGACTACCTTTGCGGCATGGAATTAAAAGCATTAGGACGGAACATCCGCAAAGCGCGCCAGATGAAAGGTCTGACGCAAGAAAATGCGGCCAACGACTTAGGTTGCTCTCTCAACACTTACACAAAAATTGAGCGCGGAGAAACAAACGTACCATTTATGCGCTTGAACCAAATTGCAAAATATTTGGGTGTGAATGTCGCTGATTTGGTAAGAGAAGCCGGTGAACCTGACCTCAGGAACTTGTCTGCTGAACTCCTTATCATCAGGAACGAGATTGAAGCAATCAAAAAGATGTTGGAGAGATGAGATTCGCCGTTTGAGAAACGGTGTACAATTTCATCGCTGCACAAAGTGCGGCACAAAAGAAAAAAGAGGCCTGCATCAGCATGATGTGAGGCCTCTTTTTCTTTTGTCTCCTCACCTTATGATCTTTTATCTGCGGCTGTCCCTGCCGCTTCGCCACGGCATGAGTTCCCGTTATTGTTTTTGACGTATCTTTTTATACAGTACAGCTTTGCATTTGCGACGCGGCCTTGTTTCTGGGCTGTCAGCAAGGCCATGTGCGCGGTACGGGCGCAGCCCCTGTGAGAATATTCTCACGGGAACTGTACCATGCTGCCGTTCAGAGCAGATTGCTCGCCAGCTCGGAGAGGAAGCTGCGCTCACCCTTTTTCAGGTTGATGTGGGCGAAGATGTCCTGTCCCCTCATGCGGTCTATCATATAGACAAGTCCGTTGGACTGGCTGTCGAGGTAGGGAGAGTCTATCTGGTGTATATCACCCGTGAACACAACCTTTGTTCCCTCTCCGGCACGGGTAATTATCGTCTTTATTTCGTGCGGTGTCAGGTTCTGGGCTTCGTCGATTATGAAATATGTATTGCTCAGGCTTCGGCCGCGTATGTAGGCAAGCGCCTCAATGACCAGCCTGCCTTCGCGTTGCATCGTGTCTATTATCTGCACTTCCTTGCCCGTGTATGAGAGGTTGTATTTGATGACGTTCAGATTGTCAAACAGCGGCTGCATGTACGGGGCTACTTTCTCTTTCGCATCGCCGGGCAATGCACCCAAGTCCTTGTTTGACAGCGCAACTATCGGGCGTGCGAGGAACAACTGTTCGTAGCGTTCGTTCTGTTGCAGGGCGGCGGCGAGGGCCAAAAGCGTCTTACCAGTACCCGCCCGTCCGGTGAGCGCGACAAGCTGTACCTCGGGGTCGAGGAGCACGTCCATGGCGAATGCCTGCTCGGCGTTGCGCGGCTCTATGCCGAAACTTCGGGTTTTGCCCACGCGGTGTACGTTGCCATCCGACGCGACATAACGTGCCAGCACACTGGCGCGGTTGCTTTTCAGCACGAAACAGTCGTTCGGCTCTACGTCAGACTTGAAGGGGAATTCGTCAATCGGTATTCCCGCCTGACCCGCATAGAGCTGGTCTACAAGCTCCGGTGCTATATCTTCAAACACCTCCTGCCCGCGCTCAAACTCATCGACACCTTCCACCTTGTCCGTGAAGTAGTCCTCACTCTCTATGCCGAGAGAACGGGCCTTCATGCGCAGGTTTATGTCCTTGGTAACCAATACGGTGCGCTGTCCATTGTGCTGCTCGGCCACTGCAATAGTCGCGCCGAGTATGTAGTGGTCGGGGGTGCGCGTCATGAACGCCTGTTCCAGCATCTCCGGGAAATAGTTGCGTGTCAGCACATACAAGTTGCCTTTGCCTTCGCCGAGCGAAGCACCTTTACGGAAAAAATCCTTGTCGATGACAACCTCGTCGAGTTCGCGGGCAAACTGACGTGCGTTGAAATTTATCTGGTCAGAGCCCTTCTTGAACTTGTCTAGCTCCTCCAATACAACCATCGGGAGATAAACGTCGTTCTCCTCAAAATTATAGATACATCTGTAATCGTGTAACACCACGTTGGTGTCGAGCACAAAATTCTTCTTATTGCCCATAGCTTACGGAATTTAAGGTTAAACTCCCTGCCGAAAGGCGGATGACATACGGTCTATCCGCATAATTTTGCAGGAAAAATCGCCGTAAATATACGGATAAATAATTACATTTGCACCGCTTTTCTCAAAAAAATTCGACGGATGACATACAAGGAAGCAATAGACTATCTGTATAAGCAGGCACCGATGTTCCAGCACATGGGCAAAAAAGCCTATAAGACCGGACTTGAAACTACTTATGCTCTTGACAGTCAGTACGGACACCCGCACCGTGCATACAAGACCATACATATTGCCGGCACAAACGGCAAAGGTTCAACGTCGCATATGATGGCGGCAATACTCCAATCGGCGGGTTACAGAGTAGGATTATATACGTCACCTCACTTAAAAGATTTCCGTGAGCGCATACGTATCAACGGGCAGATGATACCGCAGGAATATGTTTGCTCTTTTGTCGAGGGGGCAAAAGAGACCATCAGTAGCCTCAGCCCATCGTTCTTCGAGATAACCACAGCCATGGCGTTCCGTTACTTTGCCGATGAGCATGTAGATGTGGCGGTAGTAGAGGTGGGTCTCGGAGGACGCCTTGACTGTACTAATATTATAACGCCGGAAGTAAGCGTCATAACGAATATCAGCATTGACCATACCGATTTGCTCGGCGATACGCTTGATGCCATTGCACACGAAAAGGCCGGTATCATAAAGCCCGGAATACCTGTCATAATCGGCGAGACACAGCCAGAGAGTGCCCCTGTCTTCATTGCCAAAGCCCGTGAGGAGGGTTCACCAATAATATTTGCGGACAAAGAGATGAGCGAAGTGCAGCTCCCTACGTGCGAAATGGAAGGCATCTATCAGGATAAGAACCGGCGTACAGTACTCGCAGCTGTGCGCGCATTGCTGGGAAAAGGGTGGAATATCACTCAGGAAAACATCAATGAAGGTCTCGCACGCGTATGTAGCCTGACCGGCATCATGGGAAGGTGGCAGAAACTCGGCGAACATCCGACCATCGTATGCGATACGGGACATAATGAGGCCGGCATCCGCTTTGTGGCAGAGCAGCTCAAACGGCAGAAATATGACCGCTTGCACATAGTAATCGGCGTAGTAAGCGACAAAAAGATAGATAAAATCCTTTCTCTCCTGCCCAAAGATGCGACATACTATTTCACGAAAGCGCAAATACCGCGCGCGCTCGATGAACATGCACTCATGGCCCAGGCTGAAACATACGGACTGTACGGTCATAGTTACTCTACTGTCAAACAAGCATTTAAGGCTGCGAAAGACAATGCCTCGCCTGATGACTTCATATTTATTGGGGGAAGCAATTTCACCGTGGCGGAAATATTATAAAGGCAACGCGCATTTTTTGCTCCCAAAATTTGGCACTTATCCGTTTTATTCCTACCTTTGCATCGCTTTTCGGAAATGGAAGGCCGATGGCCAAAGAAGTTGGTATCGGGTGCTTAGCTCAGCTGGTTCAGAGCATCTGCCTTACAAGCAGAGGGTCGGGGGTTCGAATCCCTCAGCACCCACAAAAGCATAGGGGATTTAAGATTAATAGTTGACAGCCTTTCTTTTGAGAGGCACGGGCGCTTAGCTCAGCTGGTTCAGAGCATCTGCCTTACAAGCAGAGGGTCGGGGGTTCGAATCCCTCAGCGCCCACAATGAAGTCTACATTTGGAATGTAGACTTTTTTTATATATCTTTACCGCTGGAAATGCATATGCGCCTGACCCGTTCGTGGTAATGCGTTTATCTCATAATGAATTATAAATCAAGAATATCTATGTATTTACAAGACGACCTCTTACGTTTGCGTGCTCTCGAACCCGAGGATCTCGACATCCTGTACCGCTGGGAAAACGACTCGCGGCTCTGGGCTGTCAGTTGCGCCACAGAACCCTATTCGCGCTACATACTCAAAGAGTACATCGCATACAGCGACAAGACAATCTACGAAAAGAAGCAGTTGAGGCTGATGATAACCCTCCGTCATGACAGTACCGTGATAGGCACCATAGACCTCACAGATTTCGACCCTTTCCACATGCGTGCTGGGGTTGGTATCTTGATAGACAGTCAATATCACCGCCGTGGCTATGCGGGCGGTGCGTTGAGGCTGCTCATTGATTACTCGTTCAATTTCCTGAAAATCAAACAGCTCTATGCACATGTCCCTTCAAACAACGGCGCGAGTCTTGCGCTCTTCGTCAAAAATGGATTTACCCACAGTGGCACACTGCGCAGTTGGATACGTGAAGGCGATAGCTTTACCGATGTAGAGATATATCAACTGGTAAACAATAAATAACGTGAGTTCGATATAAGTCTATGGTTTCCCACGGACGGACACTGGATTAGGCGGATGTGTATGATGTGCAGTGTGACGATGAGTTTACGTTTCTGATACTTTTTGCAATAATCAGGCGCAAAGAGACGCGATGGCTAAGGAGAGGGTAAGGAGGAGGTAGCGGGGAGGTGGCTGAATGGTAGCTGACGGCACTGTATTACAAGGTGTTACGGAGGGAATGCGTACACAATAGGGTGTGGTGATTGGAGCGTGATGGGTGTATTGGATAATGTGAAGATGTACGAGGGAGATGCCAGAATGCAGGCAATAGGTGTTATGTAGATGTTAAGTAATGCTCTTTTATAGGCTCTCATAAAAGACAGAAATCATCCACGGAATGAGCCTGCGGATGATTTCTGTCTTTCTTATGGATGTATTCTCCTGCCAATTCACTTAATGGCGCATATTGCCACATAGTCACCCCTGTCATAGCCCTCCATAGGCTCTTCCACGGCTACATTACTGTACAGCGGATGGCGTGTGAGCGTCTGTGCGAACTTCAAATCCGTGAAACCGCAGTCGCGTAGCGTGTCTATCTTCTCCTGTGTCGTGCGCCAATGTGCGCAGCGCACAAGCTCTATCGGATACGGGTCTTTCGGATTGACTCCTCTCAGCAGTTCATGCCCCCAAGTATCCACCGCCAGTGCAAGGTTATACATTATGCCGTATGAACTCTCTTTCGGCACATCTATCAGCACTATACGCCCTCCCGGCTTGAGTGCCTGACGTGCTTTCCTTACTGCGAGATTAAGGTCTGTAATATAACTCGGCGTACCGTTAAACAGCACAGTGTCATACTCCTCCGTACCGAAATCGGTATCTTCCGCAGTGCCTGCCACTACATTGAGCCCACGTGAAACGGCTATCTCCCTCATCCCTGCCGACGGCTCTATACCGTCCTTTATCTCTATATTGAATTCATCTGCGAGGATCTTCTCGAACAGTCCGCTGCCGCACCCTACACTCAGCACCCGTCCCGCATCTTTCAGAAAATGCGCCACCAGTTTCACCTCCGAATACAGCAGGTTTTCGTTATCCATAAACCATGCGTCATACGCATTGGCATACCTGTCAAAATTTGACTTTTTTATCTGTTGTTCCATCAGTTAAAAATCTATTATGCTTATCTGTAAACTATCCAACTCTATATGCAACAGTCTCCCTGACAGTATATTGCCGAATCCGGCCAATATCTTTATCGCTTCGTTGGCTTCAAATGAGCCTACGACGGCGGGAGTCGTTCCGACCACTCCCGCCACACCCGTTGCCTCCTCCTCTGCCGTAGGGAACAGCTCTGCATACGAGCGCGGACACTCCCCATAGTGGAACACGCTGACTTGTCCTGACATTGCGCCTATCGCACCGAACACGTATGGCTTCTTCAGTCTGCCGCACACACTGTCAATCAGATAGCGTGTCCGTAGATTGTCGCATCCGTCCACCACAATGTCATATCGGCCGATGATTTCTTCTGCATTACTCTCATCCAATCGGCAATTATACGTCTCAATCTCCACCGTAGAATTAAGGGCGACAAGTCTCCTGCGAGCCATCTCCACCTTCGGCAACCCCACTTCTGACTCCACATACAGCACCTGCCGTTGCAGATTGCTCTCGGACACTGTGTCCGCATCCACCAGCCCTATGCGTCCCACGCCTGCCGCCGTAAGATATAAGGCAATAGGAGAACCCAGTCCGCCGACCCCCACTATGAGAGCCGAACTCCTTGCAAGCCGCCTTTGTCCCTCTTCTCCTATTTGCGGCAGCATCATCTGCCGTGAATACCTCTCGAAACCTTTGCCTTCCATGCCTGCGCAATGTTGTGTGTGTGAAGTTGCTCATCTGTCGAACGACTGGTCCCAGTCTTTCCACACAGGTTCTCTGCCGAGAGCCTTCAATGCGGCCGCCACTTCTCCCGTTGTGCGGTCATCGCTTATATGGAACTGTTCCAGTGCCTGCGGGTAAGAAAAGTATCCGCCCGGCTCCGTCTTGCTCTCCGCGCTCATAGTCGTAACCCCCAGTGTCGCCATGTGGTCTCTGATATACGCAGGCTCTCGCGTCGAATACGATATGTCCACATCGTGGTCGAATATCCTCATCGCGAATGTCACCTGTGCCAGTTCCCTGTCATTCATTATCACATTCGGTTGGAAGCCTTCATTTTCAGCCGGACGCATGCGCGGAAAATTCACGCTGTACTTCGTCTTCCAATAGTGCTTTTGCAGATAACGCAGATGGTAAGCCATCATTGTCACATCCGTCCGCCACTCTTCAAGCCCTATTAGTACGCCCATGCCTATTGAGTGCACTCCGGCCTGTCCCATGCGGTCGAACCCGTTCACTCTCCACTCGAAATTAGCCTTTTGGCCTTTCGGGTGATATACGTTGTACCGCGCACGGTTATACGTCTCCTGAAAACATATTACACCGTTGAGTCCATGGCCTATAAGCTCTTTGTATTCTTCTGCCGACAGTGGCATCACCTCTATTTTGAGGTTGGAGAAATAGCGTTTTGCTATGTCGAGAGCCTTCGACAGATACGGTACACCCGCCTTCACGGGATTCTCTCCCGTGACTATGAGCAGGTTCTCGTATGGGCCGAGTCTCTTGATAGCCTTAAACTCATTCTCTATCTCCTCCATCGTCAGTATGGTGCGCTTCATCGGGTTCGTCGCGTGGAATCCGCAGTACACGCACGAGTTCGTGCATGAGTTCGTGATGTACAGCGGGATGAACATGCTCATCGTCCTTCCGAAACGCCCCAGCGTATACTTCCGGCTCAGTTGCGCCATCACCTCTAAATATGGCTCTGCCGCGGGCGATACCAACGCCTTGAAATCCTCTACATTCAGCAGGCTCTTGCCCAATGCCCGGCGCACATCCGCCTCTGTCTTCGCATATATCTCCTCCGTGGTTCTCTCCCACGATATCTTGTCCAGCTCTTCTGAAAACATTGTACTTATTCCCCTCTAAAAAACGGCACTGTCCGTCCCCGGATGGTGTCACTTATCCATTTTTCTTATATCCCTGCTCAGCTTCATTGCACAGAAGTTCGGGCCGCACATCGTGCAGTACTCCCCGTCCGTATGGTGTCCTTGCTTGAAATATTCCAATGCCCTCTCCGGGTCGAGGCTCAGGTTGAACTGGTCTCTCCACCTGAACTCGTACCTCGCCTTGCTGAGCGCGTTGTCGCGTATCGCCGCAGCTGGATGCCCTTTGGCTATGTCGGCTGCGTGCGCGGCTATCTTATAGGTTATCACACCGTTCCGCACATCCTCCCTGTTCGGCAGGCCGAGATGCTCTTTCGGCGTAACATAGCACAGCATGGCCGTGCCCATCCACCCTATCTGCGCCGCGCCTATCGCTGACGTGATATGGTCGTATGCCGGAGCAATGTCTGTCACTATCGGCCCTAATGTATAGAACGGAGCATTGTGGCACTTCTCTATCTGCCTCTCCATGTTCTCCTTTATCTTGTGCATCGGCACATGCCCCGGCCCTTCGATAAATGCCTGCACATTCTTCTCCCATGCCCTCTGCACCAGTTCGCCCAGCGTATCGAGCTCCGCAAACTGCGCCTCGTCATTCGCGTCGGCTATTGACCCTGGACGCAGCCCGTCGCCCAGCGACACCGCCGCATCGTACCTCGCCAGTATGTCGCAGATGTCATCGAAGTGCTCATACAGGAAGCTCTCCTGCTTGTGCGCCGCGCACCACTTGCTCATTATCGACCCGCCTCTGCTCACTATTCCGCAGAGCCTCTTCTCTGCCAGATGCACATTCTTGAGCCTTATCCCCGCGTGTATGGTGAAGTAGTCCACTCCCTGTTCGCACTGCTCTATGAGCGTATCCCTGTACACCTCCCATGTCAGCTCTTCCACCACGCCGTTCACCTTCTCCAATGCCTGATATATCGGCACAGTCCCTATCGGCACAGGCGAATTCCTTATTATCCACTCCCGTGTCTCGTGTATGTTTGCCCCTGTCGAGAGGTCCATAAGCGTGTCGCCACCCCATTTGCAGCTCCACACAGCTTTGTCCACCTCCTCTTCTATTGACGATGTGGTCGCCGAGTTCCCTATGTTCGTGTTTATCTTCACGAGGAAACTCCGCCCTATTATCATCGGCTCGCACTCCGGGTGATTGATGTTGGCGGGCAGCACGGCACGCCCTGCGGCTATCTCGTCCCGCACGAACTCCGGCGTGATGAATGTCTTCACTCCCATCGCCTCGCAGTTCATGTTCTCCCTGATGGCCACATACTCCATCTCCGGAGTGATTATCCCCTTCTTGGCGTAATACATCTGCGTGCAGCACATCCCCTCTTTCGCCACTCGCGGCAGTGTGATATGCTCAAACCGCAGATGGTCGAGGCTCTTGTCTTCGCGCCTCTTACGCCCGTATTCCGAAGTCAGCTCGCTGAGCTGTTCCACGTCTCCTCGGCTCTCTATCCACGGCTCTCTTATCTTCTCTATGCCTTTTTTCAGGTCAACTTTCGCGTTCGGGTCTGAGAACGGCCCCGATGTGTCGTAGATGTACACAGGTTCATTCTCCTCCATCCTCTTCTCCCCGTCCGTCACTGTCACCGTGGGTGTCAGGTTCACCTTCTGCATACCCACGCGCACTGACGGATATATCTTGCCGCTGATATAGCACTTCTCTCTCTTGGCGTATGCCTCCTCTTTCTCTGCCATACCTCGATTGTTTAATGTTTCTCGTTGAGGAACTCCGTCAGCGGCGAACTTGCGCTTGCCGTCATCTCCACTGCGCCGAGACCTGACAGATATGCCTCCCTGCCCGCCTCGACAGCCATTTTGAACGCGCGCGCCATCCTCACCGGGTCTTCCGCCACGGCTATGGCAGTATTCACCAGCACGGCCGCCGCGCCCATCTCCATCGCCTCCGCCGCATGGCTCGGTGCGCCTATCCCCGCATCCACGACAACGGGCACTCCCGACTGCTCTATGATTATCCTCAGGAAATCCCTCGTCTGCAAGCCCTTGTTCGTCCCTATCGGGGCTGCCAGCGGCATCACTGTCGCCGCCCCCGCCTCTTCCAGTCGCTTGCACAGCACCGGGTCTGCCTGGCAGTACGGCAGCACTACGAACCCCATCTTCACCAGCTCCTCAGTCGCTTTCAGCGTCTCAACCGGGTCAGGCAACAGATAACGCGGGTCGGGGTGTATCTCGAGTTTGAGGAAGTTAGTGCCGAAAGCCTCACGCGCCATCTGTGCCGCGAAGACGGCCTCCTCAGCCGTGCGCACCCCCGATGTATTGGGGAGCAACTGTATGCCCGGCAGATTGGCGTGCACCAGCATATCATCATTCTTGTCTTCAAGCTCAATACGCTTCATCGCGAGAGTCACCATCTCGCATCCGCTCGCCTCTATCGCCCTCTGCATCACGGCGTTGTCAGCGAACTTGCCCGTGCCGAGGAACAGCCTCGACCCGAACTCCTTTCCTCCTATAATCAGTCTGTCCATATCGTCTGTATTTATGATTGTCAGTATTTTATCTCAAACCAAAGAACACGTTCCATATCGTCCTCCGCGCCATCATACACACCCGTGATACGCCCCTTCTCGTCATATTCGTATGAAAAGTTCTCCACAACACCCTCATCCATACCAATATGACGCACACTCTTCAACGGTATACCTACTTTCACGCCCGTAAGGCCAAGACACGCCACACGACTCGAATACTGCATCTCGTGGAACAAGTCTATATTTGTCGGCAAATTAACCGGCTTACCGTCATAATACTCAAACTCAAAGCCGTACTCCTGCGACACTTCTCCATCAATTATTTCCTGACAGTTCATTTTAACAGGTACGTCTCCGCTCCACTCAAGTATGGTCACACTTAAACGCTCCGAATCACCAACGCCAAGCTGACGAACCTCTTTAAGGAGATGCCCTGCATCGTCATACTCCCATCTGCTCTGATTGTCCGCATCGTTTTTCAGTCGCAATATGCGGCCGTCCTCCGCCTCATAAATATCTTTCCGGACAGAGTCCTCTGCGAAGACCTGTACCTCCACCTCGTCGCCACGGTAAAATACCTCCACGCCAGGCTCGCCGAACAGCATCATTCTAAATGATGTTACACGCCCCTCCGCATCAGAGATATAGTTCATCACAAGAGGCTCATCGTCAATAAAATAGTCTGTCACGCTCTTTACTATTACACGGTCAGACACATTCGGCCTCTCCTCGCACGCTGTCAGTACAACAGCCACCATGAGTGCCACATAATACACTAATCTCTTCTTCATATCGTATCCTTTTTATTCCAAATCAAAAAGAGGGACGCGCCGCTCATCGTCCGTCCCGAGGCCGTAGACTGCATAGATGCGGCCGGGTTCGTCCTCTTCATAGCAGACCTCATCATCATCGTCAGTGTCACCCGAGAACTGCCCCAATATCCCGAGGGCGATTTTCTCCTTAGCCTTGTCAGGCTTGCCTGCCCTTTTAGTTTTAGCCATACGCTATTCCTTTTCCCAGTCCTGCAACACCGACAAGAACCGCCGTGTCTCCGCCACGGGGTCAGCCGCGCCGAGTATCGCGCCAGAGACGGCCACGCCGTTTACCCCTGTACGCATAATCGACTCCACATCTGCAACTTCTATGCCTCCTATGGCGACTATCGGCAAAGTTATCCCGGCAACGCGGCAACGCTCCACAGCCGTCTTGTATCCCTCAACCCCAAGCACGGGGCTGAGCCGCTTTTTGGTCGTGGTGAAACGGTATGGGCCCATGCCAATATAATCGACTCCCTGCTTCCATAGACGCTCTATGTCCTCGAACGTATTGGCCGTACCGCCGATTATGGTCTTGTCTCCCAATAACCTGCGTGCCTCGGCAGGGGGCATATCCTCCCGCCCGAGGTGTACACCGTCAGCCCCGATTTCACGTACCAGTTCCACATGGTCGTCTATCAGCATAGTCGCGCCGTACTTATCGCAAAGGCAGCGCAGAGTCTTACCCGCACGAACAATCTCTTCGGAGGCGGCATCCTTCATGCGCAACTGCACCCAACGGCAACCGCCATGCAATGCGGCCTCCGCACCCGAGAGCGTGGAGTAACGCCCGTTCTCATGAGTGATGAACTGCAATCCGAACCCTTTCATCCTATTATTTCAAACTTGTCCGCCGACTTCCAAAAAGGCAGCCGGTTGCGTACCTTTTCAAGGTAGGCCATATCAATCTCGCCCGTGCGTACACCGCTCTCCCATTCGTCAAACTCCAAAAGCCTCTTGCCCCGAGGGTCAAGCAGCACTGAATGGCCGTTGTGCTGCACACTGTACGAGTCAGTGCCAATGGCGTTCACGCCTATGACATAAGCCTGATTTTCCATGGCACGCGCCACGGTCAGCGCATCCCACGCCTCTATGCGGTCTTTCGGCCAGTTGGCCGTGTATATGAGCACATCGTAGTCATCGCCCGTCATATTCCTGCTCCACACGGGGAAACGCAGGTCGAAGCATATCAGCACGCGGAACTTAACTCCTTTGTATTCCACATCGAGATGCCTGTCGCCCGGAGTGAAGAACTTCTGCTCGTCGCCGATGAACAGGTGACGCTTGTCGGCGAACTCAATCCGTCCGTCCGGGGTGCAAAAGAAACCACGGTTGTATGCACGGTCGCCGTCAGAGGCCATGAAGCTGCCCGCCACGGCGTAACCGCCGTCACGCGCCCAGCGTTTCACGGCGCGTATGGCCTCACCATCGGTGCTTTCAGCCAATTCCGGCTTGTCCACACTGAATCCCGTGGAGAACATCTCCGGCAGCACCACGAGGTCTGTCCTGCCATACAACCCTTCGGCTATCGCACCAAAGACCCGCAGGTTACGCTCCTTGTCTCCCCAGACTATCTCCTGCTGTACTAATGTAATCTTCATCTTCTCCCTCCTTTTATCTCTTTAACAAGTAGCACCGCGCCCCAAATGCCTCCGAGCAGCATCACTTCCAGCACACCCATGATATGTATCAGATACTCCCACGAGAAACTGCCCGCCAAGGCTATCAGATGGTTGATGCCCAGCAGCCAGCAGAGCACAGTCGACTGTATCGTCATAATCCTCATCAACGCCCTCTCCCTCCTTGCCAATGCGACAATAATAGCCGTGATAAGCCCTACATTCCACAACGCTATCTCTCTCTGCCATCCGGCCGCCTCTCCCCAGCTTGTAAACATTCCGCCCATCCATGGCATAAACATCTGCCACACAAACGCTCCGCCGCATGCCACAAGCATAAACACCAGATACCAGAAATAGCCTCTGCCTATCCTGTCACTCTTTCCGTCATCCATATTTTGTACAATAAAGTCAATCCAATGCCTCCCCTCTCAGGTCTCCATTCTCCGCTCACTTGAACGCCGACGGCACACCCGTGTCAAACTCCATCCTCTCCCCCGTCACAGGGTGCATGAACGCAATGCTCCGCGCATGCAGGCACACCCTCCCTATCGGGCTCGTCTGCGCACCGTACTTCTTGTCGCCCGCCACAGGGTGACCCGTCGAAGCCATCTGCACCCTTATCTGGTTCTTCCTCCCCGTCTCAAGCTCTATCTCCACCAGCGCATAACGCCCGTTATCCCTCATCACCCTGTAATTCGTCACAGCCCTCTTGCCCCCGTTGTCCGTCGGGCTCGCGCTCATCTTCAGCGACTTCGGGTTCTCCGTCAGCCAGCTCACCACCTGACCCTCCCTCGGCTCCGGCACACCCTCCACCACAGCCACATACCGCCTCGCGATGATATTCTCGTTCCAGTTCTCCTGAAGCCGCGCCTGCACCTCCTCACTCTTCGCGAACAGCAGCAGACCCGAAGTCTCCCTGTCCAGCCGGTGAACAATAAACACCCGCGCATCACGCCCCTCCTGCGCCCGCACATGCTCCGTCATATACGTATACGCCGTCTGCTCACCCTCCTTCCCCGTCGACATCGTAAGCACACCGTTACGCTTCTCCACCACAGCCAGATACCTGTCCTCATACACCACCCTTATCCTCCACTTCCCGCTCTCCCTCCTCGCGCCCACACTCTGCCACCTCACCTCATCGCCCGCGTGCAGCGGCAAGTCAAACGCCGTCACCGTCCTCCCGTTCACACTTATCTGCCTGTGCGACAGATACGACTTCACCTCCGTCCGGCTCTTCTCCGGCATCAGCCCCATAAGGCACTCCAGCAGCCGCCCCTCACTCTCCACCTTGAAACACCTCTCCGTCAGCGCGCGCCGCCGCCCCTCACTCCTTACGCTATTCGCCATCCTTATATCACTTCTAATATTCTCACTTCTCCTTGATAATAAACACATCCTCATCCGCCCGCTTCATCCTGTACTTCTCCCGCGCGAACCGCTCCAGCCTCTCAGCGTCCTTCCCCAGAGCCTCAATCATCGCCGAATCCTGCGCCATCCGCTCCCTGTAATACTCCGTCTCCCTCTCAATCTTCGCCGTCTGCCTCTTCACCCTGTAACGCTTCATCAGGCTGCTGTCATCGAAAAACGCGATAAACACCACGAACAGGACAAACACTATCAAGTACTTATTGTTCATCCTGCTCCCCTTAAACCGTAAATATAGCTCCTTCACTTTCCTCATAGGCCAGACCCCCGCCCCTCATCCCGCTCCGCCAAATCCATCCCTGCGGTAGGGTAGCACAAAGGTACACAAAATTGGATGCACACACAAATCTTTTCTTCCCCCTCCTCCTGCTCCATACAGTAAGACCGGAGGCTGTGTCCCGTCTCCTCTTCTCCTCCCGCAATTCAGATTCTCTCCAAATGCAAATCAGAGTTAAAAACACGTACTCTCGAGCCAGCAGCAGGCCAGCCCCAAGCCATCCTCTCCCTATCCTCACGCCACCAATCCCATCATATCACCCAAAACCATAGCATTAATCAAGGTTAAAAAGTCGTACTCTCGCCGGAGCGGCTACGGACACCCTACGGAGTCTCTCCCTGTCCCTATCCGCTTTTTCTGTCATCTCTCAGGCCGCGCCCGCACACCCTTTTCTTCACTCCAGCCCGTCTTACTCTCCTCCTGTCACCTCTTCTTCCCCCGAACTGCGGCAACTTATCGTCCTGTCCACTTTTTGCGTTAATGCAATACTTTCCGTATCTTTGCACCTTGATAATCATCGCCGTCTATCCGCCCGCATGGGACACGGAGCCGATTGTGAAACCGGTAGACTGCGACAGTACAAACCTAAAAAGCGAATTACACATTATGGGAAATTTAGTGGCAATCGTTGGACGCCCTAACGTAGGCAAGTCCACACTTTTCAACCGTCTCACCCAGACTCGCCGTGCCATAGTCAACGAAGAGGCCGGCACTACCCGCGACCGCCAGTACGGCCTCAGCGAATGGAACGGAAAAGACTTCTCCATTGTCGACACCGGTGGTTGGGTAGTCAACTCCGAAGATGTCTTTGAAGAAGAGATAAACCGTCAGGTAGCCATCGCCATCGAAGAAGCCGACGTGATTATGTTCGTCGTCGATGTGCTCAGCGGCATCACCGACCTCGACCAGCACGTCGCCGAAATCCTTCGCCGCTCGAAAAAGCCCGTCATGGTTGTGGCGAACAAAGTCGACACATACGACCTCCAGTATCAGGCCGCCGAATTCTACCGCCTCGGCCTCGGCGACCCCTACGTCATGTCCGCCGTCAACGGCCTCGGCTCCGGCGAGATGCTTGACCACCTCGTCTCCTTTTTCAGCAATGACAACGCAGCCCCCGAAGAAGAGCTGCCCCGCATCGCCGTCGTAGGGCGGCCCAACGCGGGCAAGTCCTCCATAATCAACGCATTCGTAGGCGAAGAACGCCACATAGTGACCGACATTGCCGGCACCACGCGTGATTCCATCTATGCCCGCTACAACAAGTTCGGCCGTGACTTCTACCTCGTCGACACCGCCGGCATACGCAAAAAGGCCAAAGTCAACGAAGATATAGAGTACTACTCCGTCATACGCGCCATACGCGCCATAGAAAACTCCGATGTCTGCATCCTCATGATTGACGCCACGCGCGGCATCGAGAGTCAGGACCTCAACATCTTCTCCCTCATACAGAAGAACCGCAAGGGCCTTGTCGTCTGCGTCAACAAGTGGGATCTTGTCGAAAGCAAGACCGCCAAGGACATAAAGCGTTACGAAGAGGCCATCCGTTCTCGCCTCGCCCCCTTCACCGACTTCCCCATCATCTTCGCCTCCGCGCTCACCAAGCAGCGCATATTCAAGGTGATGGAGACTGCCATGCAGGTCTACGAAAACAAGAAACGGCGCATCAGCACGGCCAAGCTCAACGAATTCATGCTGCCGCTCATAGAGAACTACCCGCCCCCCGCATACAAGGGCAAATACATCAAGGTGAAGTACGTGGCGCAGATGCCTGACACACAAGTCCCCACTTTCATCCTCTTCGCCAACCTCCCCCAGTACATCAAAGCGCCCTACCTGCGCTTCCTCGAAAACAAGCTGAGGGAGACATGGGAGTTCCACGGCACGCCGATACTCCTCTTCCCACGGCAGAAATAGCCGCACCCCCTCCCCGCCCCCTTCTCTCGATGCCCCCTCTCCCCACGGATGAAGGGGCATCGTTCTGTTACTTACTTGCCTCTCTTTTATAACGAATGATGCCCTATCGTTTTGCCATGTCGTGGAAAGGTTGTACCTTAGCCCTTTGATTGGAAAAGATAAATACAGACTTATATGGGATTGTTCAGTAAGATTTTGGCAGGCGGCTTGGGATGGGCTCTTGGCGGGCCTCTCGGGGCAGTCATTGGTGTAGTGCTCGCGTCGGCGTTTGGCGGTGATACACAGAAGCGTGTTGAATACGGCGGAAATGATGGTCGTGACCGTAGGTCTGCCGGGCAGAATGACTTCAAGATGGCGATGCTCGTGCTTATGGCTGCCGTCATGAAGGCCGACGGAGACGTGGTCAAGGCCGAACTTAATGTAGTCAAGGCTTATCTACTGAGACATTACGGTGAGAGTGAGGCTCTTGAGGCATTGAAGATATTGCGGGAGATTCTCAAGCAGAACATCGACTACCGCGCTGTCGCCGCGCAGGTACGTCTCAACGTGCCGTACAGCGCCCGCTTGCAGATACTCCATGTACTCTTTTCGATTGCCATGTCGGACAAGCGGATGTCGGACAGCGAGATGTCCGTGGTCAAGGGCATAGCCGATGCAATGGGCGTGTACGACGCTGATTTCCGTTCCATAATGGCCATGTTCACCACCGGAACTAATGAGAATTGGGCTTATGAAGTGCTGGAAATCACTAAGAATGCGACAGATGATGAGGTGAAGAAGGCATACCGCCGCATGGCTATGAAGTACCACCCCGACAAGCTGGCAGGCATGGGCGAGGACATAAAGCAGCAGTCCACCGAGAAGTTCCGCAAGATAAATGAGGCGTATGAGCACATAAAGTCCGTGCGGGGGATGAAATAGGATGCCTTTCTGAAGAAACTAAATAAAACTATGAGATATAATATCAAGAAGTACAGGGCATTGGCCGTGTCGTTTGCATTCATGTGTGCGGCCGGGACTGTTGCGCAGGAGAAACAGCTGTCCGATATATCTAAGCATATAGACATATACAATTCGGTTCTTAAAGAACTCGAACTAAACTATGTAGATACGCTTAACCATGAGCGGCTCATGGAGTTTTCCATTGGGCGGATGCTCTATTCGCTTGACCCCTATACGGTCTACATCCCGGAACGTGAAGAGGAGGCTGTCCGCACACTGCGTTCGGGCGAGTATGGAGGCATAGGCTCTATCATTACGCAGGTCGATGGCTCAGTCTGCATCTATGACCCCTATGAGGGAATGCCCGCGCAGAAAAGCGACGTGCGCGCAGGCGATGTGATATTGGAAGTCGACGGGGTGAGTGCCGAGGGCAAGAGCGTGGCTCAGGTGAGCGAGATGCTGCGCGGCGTGCCGGGCACTGAGATAGTGTTGAAGTTGCACCGCGAGGGGGAGAAGAAGCCCGTCGTGCGACGCTTCACCCGCGAAGTCGTGCAGATTGCTCCCATACCCTATTACGGCACTGTCGCCCCCGGCGTGGGCTATATTGTGTTCAATGATTTCATTGACAAGTCGTATGTGGAGTTCAAGAAAGCGCTCAATGACCTCACCGAGAACAACGGTGTGCAGAAACTGATAGTGGACCTGCGCTCTAACGGTGGCGGGCTCATAGATCAGGCGGCAAAGATAGCCTCGCTCTTCGTGCCAAACGGCACGGAGATAGCCTCCATACGCGGTAAGGACAAGAGGTCTGAACATATATACCGCACATCCGAAGAGCCGCTCTATCCTGACATGCCGCTGGCGTTCATCGTTGGTGAGAACACGGCCTCGTCGGCGGAGATACTCTCCGGCGCAATGCAGGACCTCGACCGTGCTGCTGTCTTCGGCACTCGCACCTTCGGCAAGGGGCTTGTCCAGAGCATAAGGCAGCTCCCCCACAACAGCTTCCTGAAAGTCACCACGGCGAAATACTATCTCCCGAGCGGCCGTTGCGTGCAGGCCGTAGACTATGCGCAGAGGCAGAATGCAGGCCGCGATTACGCCATACCCGACTCTCTGACCGATGAATTCAAGTCAACAAAGGGACGTATTTTCCTGAACAACAGCGGCATCACTCCTGATGTCGAGTGCGACGAGCAGATGAAGGTCAATATAGCCTACTACATGTACGCGAAGAACCTCTATTTCCAGTACGCCAACCGCTATTGCCTCTCGCATGGCAGCATAGCCCCGGCCGATACGTTCGCGCTGACGGACGAGGAGTACCGTGATTTCGTGGCTTTCGTGAAAGAGAAGAACTTCACATACACGCTTGAGTCTGAGCGTTATCTCGAGGACTTGCGCGATTTGGTAGAGATGGAGGGACTCTCCGGCATCACGGAACAGATGTTCGACTCCCTCTCCGCCGTCCTTCAGCCCGACATCGACCGTGACATTATGCTCTTCGAGGACGATGTGCGTTCGTTTCTCGAAGGCGAGATAGTGAAACGCTATTACTACCAGCGTGGTGTCTGCCAATACAACCTCCGCAGGGACAAATGCCTTGACGAGGTCTTGAAATATATGGGCGACGAACGCCTGTGGAACGGAATATTCACCGTAGAAGAAGAGGAGTGACATTCTGCATTCCGTAAAAACGGGACAGGCGGGAAGAGGTCAGATACCTCTCCCCGCCTGTCCCGTTTATTATGGTTCTGTCATTTCGTTGCCGGAGCCTCCTTCTTTATGCCGAACACCTCCTCTATGGCCTTGACGAGTGTCTCTTTAGGCATCAGCCCCCTGCTCATCTGTGGCGTTCCCTCCATCGGGCAGAAAAGCAGTGTCGGTATGCTGCGTATGCCGAAAAGTCCCGCGAGTTCAGGCTCACGCTCCGTGTCCACCTTATATATGTAGATTTCACCCTCATACTCTGCCGCAAGCTCTTCGAGTATCGGTGCCAGACGCTTGCACGGCCCGCACCATGTAGTGTAAAAGTCTATGATGCAGGGCTTGTCCCCCCGGTAAATCCACTTGTCGGTACCTTTCTCATAATCCATCACCTTCTCGATGAAGTCCTTGCGTGTCATGTTGATGGTCTTGTGCGCCTGTGCGGCGGACACACCCGTGCAGATGATGCAGAGAAGAAGAAAAGAGAGTTTTTTCATAGTCATTTTTCAGTTTTCCAGTTAATATATCCATTGTTAAGTTCTATCACATGAAAGCCGTACTCCTCGGCTATCGCGGCCGCCTTCTTGCTGCGCTTGCCGCTGCGGCAGTAGAGCGCGAGAGTCTTCGTACGGTCCAGCCCGTCGATTTTTTGCCTGAAATCCGGAGCGTTGACATCAATGTTAATCGCCCCCTCAATATGCCCCTCGGCATACTCCTTCGGCGTGCGCACATCTATCAGGCACACCTCCGGCGACTTGATAGCCTCGGCAAATCTCCCGTTGTCCACGCTCTCAAATCCGCTCCCGGCTGCACCCGCCGCCCCCAGCGACACCAGTGCCGCCGCCACAAACCGTTTCAGTGTCACAATCATAATACTAAGTAACTGCTCAAAATTAATTGTACATCACTTGCAGAATATTGTGCAGCTATTTTCATGCCGCGAAAACGGGAGCATAGCGGGCTATGTGACCGTTTTCGCGGCGGGGAAAGAGCGCACAAGAAATGCAAGTGATACAAAGCTTTTATTTCATGTTTATCATTATATCCTCGACAAGCATAGTAGCGTTTAATTTTGAACTGCTACTTACATCAATCTTTTCAGTCACTTCTCTCGATACAATGGCTTTATCCCATTAGCCTATCTTGCATGCAACAGCACACAAAGATAGCGAAAGTCGAGTGCAGAGACAAATGAGAACCTGTTCTCAATTTGGTTATGCCGAGACGAGCTATCTTGCGTTTACGCAAAGTTAGTGAAATTTTCTCTCTTTGCAAACTCTCCTCCGCTCTCATATCACAAATCTAAATCAAGGTTAAAAACACGTACTCTCGCGCTATCCTCTCCGAATCCCCTCCCTATCCTCAACCCACCCTCCCCATCCACTTCCCAAGCCCAAACCTTAAATGTGATTAAAAACACGTACTCTCGCCGAAGCGCCTCCGAAGCCCCTACGGACTCTCTCCGGACCCTCCTGCCGTAAAATCCCCCTCCTCCCTCCGCCATCCCGCATAAACCTCCGTACCTTGTTGCCCATCCGCCCGATTTTCACTAACTTCGCATAAGCAAAAAGAATAGTGTAAGGTGAAACAAGTCAAGGAGAAGAATATGATTTTCGGCATACGCGCTGTCATTGAGGCGATTGATGCCGGCAAAGAGATTGAGAAGGTCTTCCTCCGCCGTGAGATGGGCGGAGAGTTGGCCAAAGAGTTGATGGACAGGCTCAGCACGCACCGCATCCCGGTACTGCGCGTCCCGCTTGAAAAGCTGAACCGTCTGACAATGAAGAACCATCAGGGCGTGGTAGCCTTCACTTCCTCCATTGAGTACCAGAACATTGAGCATATCATACCGATGCTCTACGAGGAAGGCCGTTCGCCCTTTCTGGTGATATTGGACGGAGTGACCGACGTGCGCAACTTCGGTGCCATCGCGCGCACGTGCGAGTGTGCGGGAGTAGATGCCATCATCGTCCCGATGAAAGGCGGGGCATCAGCCAATGCGGACGCAGTCAAGACATCGGCCGGTGCGCTCCACAGGATACCCGTCTGCCGCGAGAACAGCCTGCACAACACAGTGTCGTACCTCCAGAAGTGCGGGGTCAGGGTCATCGCCGCGAGCGAGAAAGCCGCGCACAGCTATACCGACGCGGACTACCGCGACCCCGTGGCCATAGTACTCGGCGCGGAGGACACTGGCGTCTCCCACGACATACTGCGCATCTGCGATGACATGGTATCCATACCCGTCCGTGGTCAGATTAGCTCCCTCAATGTCTCCGTGGCTGGCGGCATAATACTCTACGAGGCATTAAAACAGAGACTGTGATATGGACGTGCTTTACGAGGACAATCACCTTATCATCGTCAACAAGTGCGTGGGCGAGATAGTGCAGGGCGACAAGACTGGCGATGAGCCTCTCTCCGAGACCATCAAGCGTTATCTGAAAGAGAAATACGCCAAGCCGGGCAATGTCTTCTGCGGTGTGACCCACCGCCTTGACAGGCCCGTGAGCGGGGTTGTCGTCTTCGCAAGGACGGGCAAGGCTCTCGAACGCATGAACCGCATGTTCGCGGAGCACGGGGTCGAGAAACGTTACTGGGCCATAGTCAGCGGCAGGCCTGAACAGACCGAGGGCCGCCTTGAACACTACCTCGTCAGAAACGAGAAGATGAACAAGAGCTTCGCCTACGGCAGCATGCGCCCCGGTGCGAAACGCGCCGTGCTGACCTACCGCCTGCTCTCCGTCGGCGAACGCTATTCGCTGCTTGAGATTAACCTTGAAACCGGACGTCATCACCAGATACGCTGCCAGTTGGCAGCCATAGGCCTCCCCATCAAGGGCGATTTGAAATACGGCGCACGGCGTTCCAACCCCGACGGCGGCATATCGCTCCATGCCCGCAGCGTGGAGTTCGTCCATCCCGTCTCACGTGAGCTCATACATGTTGAAGCCCCCGCGCCGCAGGACAGTCTGTGGCAGTCGTTGACCGCCGGCTTGTAGCCCTCGGCGCGCTACTATATGCGCAGGGCCGCGCACAGTATCGCTGTGCGCGGCCCTGCCTTCTTTTATACGATTATACCTTACTTCTTGTTATACCTCTCGTTCAGCATCTCGACCACCTCCATCGTAATGTCATATTGCGGGGCCGCGAACAGGACATTCTCGTTGAAAGAGTTCGTCGTCATGATAAGGTGGTACTTGCCGTCCTTGTTGATTGTAGAGAGCACCGAATTCAGGCTGTCCCGCAGACGCTCGCCCGTCCTCTGCTGTTCCTCCTGTATCTCCAGGGCCTTCTGCTCTTGGAGCGACTGCAAGTCTTGGTTCTTCTGCAAGAGCCTCCTCTGCTCGCTCTCTGCTCGCTCACGGCTCAAAAAAGCGTTGTTCTCCAGTTTGTTCTGGAAATCAGCCGCCTCGTTCTCAAGCTGGCGCATACGCTGGTTGAGGTCCAGGCGTACATCCTCCTGCTTCTTGATGAGAGCCTCGTTCGCTTCCAAGGCGAGGTCATAGTTGGCCATCAGGGTGTCATAGTTGATAACTGCGATAGGCAGTATAGTGCCTTCTTCATAAGTCTGCACACTTGCCTGTTCATTCTGTGGCGCGGCTGACTTCTCCCCATTGTTCCCTGTGCATGAGAACATCAGCGCGGCCACTGCCATAAAAAGTAGCGTCTTCTTCATATCTTAGGTTTAACTTCGTTTGGACTCACTTGTCTCCCGCCGTCGGGGCTGCGGCTGCATTCCTACTTTTTCGCCCGCGCCTCCCTGTCCTGCGAGCTGGCACAGGTTATGCCCCTTTTCCGCATCTCCTTGTTGCTGCCTATGTGTATGTTGGGAAAGCTGCCTCCCTTCACGAATATGGCTCTGAAACCCATAGCCAATACCCCTGCCAGAAGCAGTACAAATGTCACTGACAGCGTTATAATCAAACTCTTCATCATACGGCGAAACGTTTCCTCATACACCAGCCCCTCGGCCTGTGCGGCTCTGCGGCTGCATATAATTTGCGGCTGCAAAGATACTGAAAACTAAGCAATAGACAAGCGCGAAAGAGCATTTCTGTGAATTATGCCCTCCATAATCCGCGCCGTGATGCTGCCGAAGTGCCTCTTTCTCATCCCCATTCAGCACCGCTGCCCTCCTCAAAATGTGTTATATAACATATTGTATAAACTACACTCGATAGCTGTATAAATCTCTTTTTATAAATTGCTTAAACAACGGCTTCGCATGACAATAGGACATGAGCATACAGGTAATTAAAGTTAAATATCATGCTTAGCCTCAATATTCGCCCGCATATTAAAATAATGTGACCCTGTATGCAAAATCTCTCCATCTTCGTATGCATCGTTTGACAAGCACAGCATATAAAACATCTCGTTTACTGCCATGACTTGATGCTCCAAACGCCAATCACTCATCTCAGACTCCTCATGCGGACAAGCTCTATATCCTCCTTCCTCTCAAATTGCAAACCAGAGTTAAAAACACGTACTCTCGCCGAAGCAGCTCCGAAGCCCCTGCTATTTATCGTGTGCCGTCTCACTCTTTGAACGGATTGACAGGCCCAGTTATCCATGCGCAAGTCATGAAAGAGGTCATGCTCACGCCCAGTATGCCGTGCAGGTTCAGGTTCTGCCCAGTCAACAGCAGGTTACTTATCGGAGTGCGGGGTGTCAGTAGTGTGTACATCAGGTTGTTACAGTCTTTCTTTATGCCGTATGCTGAGCCGTCTGCTGTGGCCGTGTAGTCCGCGTATGTGAGCGGAGTGCTTGTGTATATGTGCTTCACTGCATCCCGCAGTCCCGGCATATACCTCTCCGCAAACGCGAGGCACTCCTCCGCGCGGCCGCGTTTCATTTCTTCGTAATCCTCTCCACGTTTCATGGGGCGCGTGCCTGCCCACTGTTCCACTTCCGCCCACGGCATCGTGGTCAATATGTCGATGTTCCGCGTGAAAGGCGTGCCGTCCTCTGGCGGTTGGCAGCTCACCATTACGCCCTCTACCGGCGCGCCTGCGGCGCGGCGGCAGAGCTTCCAGATGTCGCTGGTCTCGTATATGTACCTGTTGCGGTTGAAATATGGTACCGCTTCCTCCTGCATCTCGCAGTTCACGGTGAACATGCCTGTCGTGTTTTCCATTCTGGTAATTCGGTTGCGGTACACGCGCCGTATCAGCGGGCATCCGTCAAGCAGCCGCATGGTCGCGGCGGGATGTATGCCCGATATGAACCAGCCGGCTTCTATGAGTTCGCCATTTGTGAGCCGCACGGCGGAGAGCCGGTCGTTCCCTGCGATGAATGCAGCCGCCCCGCATCCTGTCATGACTGTGCCGCCCATGCGGCGGACGCTGTCGGCAAGGTGTTCGCATATCTGCCCGCCTCCGCCCCTCAGCCGCCATGCGCTGCTTATGAACGATGCGTTTATCTGCGCGAAGATGTACAGCGGCAGAGTCTCCGGGTCAAGCTCCATTTTGAGTGACGCGCCCGATACGGCATCTATTGCCTCGTCATCAGCCAGCACCTCTTTCAGGAAGCCGTATGCCGGACGGGCGAACGCGCTCTGTGTATAGACATCCTCCGCAGAGCGGGGGTCGAAGCTGTGCTCTATGTTGTCATACACCTCTTTCAGGGTCCGGACATAACGCCGCAGTGCATCGCGTTGACGGGGAAAATAGTCGGCCATCCGTGAGGCGAAATTGTCGAAACCGTTGGCGTACAGGTATTGCCTCCCTTTGATTGTGACCTCATCAAAAGCCTCTGCTTCCATCCTCACCCACGGCAGCTCCGTCAGTCCGAAGTATGAGAACAGCCGCCCCAGCGGCTCTCCGTCGCCCAGCCCGCCAACATAGTGAAACCCCGTGTCAAAGGCGTGCCCGCGCCTGCGGAACATTTGCAGGCAGCCGCCCACTTGCGTCTCCTTCTCCACGACGCATACGCTCAGTCCCTTCTTGGCCAGTATGTAAGCGCACTCCAGTCCGCCAAGCCCTGCGCCGACAATCAGGACATCATATCTGCTCATAGCCTCTTCTCCTTAGCCTTTTTCACCACGCTTGCGCCTATGCGTGTCTGGCAGAAGAGCCTGAACACGAACGGCTCTATGCAGTAGGTCAGCACGAGCGTAGAGACCATGCCGATGAGCGATGTCAGTCCTATGGACGATATTGCGGGATGGCGTGCAAAGAGCAGTGACACCATGCAGATTATAAGCATTATGGCAGAGAGCGATATGGCTGTCTTGTGTATGGAGAGCAGGTTGTCTTCCCCTTCGCGCCCCTCGGCGAGAAGCCCCTCCATGACAAAGATGCTGTAATCCACGCCTATGCCGAATATGAAGGTCGATATGATGATGTTTATCAGATTGAACTGTATGCCGGACAGCCCCATGATGCCGAGCACTACGTACCAGCTTATGCTCATCGGTATGAAGGCTATCAGCGCGAGGAATATATTCCTGAACGCGCAGAAAAGCACCAGCAGTACGAAGAGCGAGGAGAATGCGAGTATCGTGTTGAAGTCATTGTGCATGGCCTCCACTATGTTGCCCGTGTAGTAGAACGGGTCGAGCACCACTGTCCTGTTGTGGCGTGCCATTATGTCGTTCACGCTCTTCAGGTTCTCGTCGGCCAGGGTCACGGATGTGAATACCATGTATTCGTCTCCGCACTTCTCTATGAGGTTGTCCATGAGCGGGCGCGGTATGACCTCCGCCTCGTAGAGCGACGAGGGGGCATAATCGTTTTTGAGGAGCGAGATGAACGGCATGAACATCTGAGTGTCGTACCCCCGCTTGCGGCATTCCTCCGTGAGCATACGCTCTATCCGGGCAGTGCGCTGCGGAGTGAAATGGTCGCGCCACACCCGTATGCGTGCCGCTTGTGTGGCCGAGTCGACAAGGAGCGCGCCGCTGCCGGAGTACCCCGCTATCAGCCCTGTGCCTTTGAGCGAACGGCACAGTGTGTCCATACGGCGGTTCAGTACGAGTGCCGAGTCGAGCGTGGTCGCGTGGACGGCGTAGTACTGTGAGCGCATTCCTCCGGAGCTCTTCTCCCTCAGCAGCTCCTGCGAGCGTACAAGTTCTTCGCTCTTATAGCCTATGTGTGTCATGTCCGGGTCGAAAGTGACCCAGCCTGAGACGGCGATGCAGCCCACAGCCACACATATTATTGTTATAATCAGCCAGTTCTTACGGTCGAACTTCACGTTGTTGACCCTCTCGATGAGGGAGAACTCTTTTCTGTTGTTTTCGAGGTGCAGGAAGTGGGGCATGAATATCAGGCAGGCCAGCACAGTGCCTACTACGGCCAGCGATGCGAAAAGGCCGAAGTCACGCAGCAGCGGCGAGCCGGCGAACAGCAGTCCTAGGAATGCCCCTATCGTGGTCAGTCCGGCGAGGAAGAGCGGCTTCTTCTCGTCGCGCAGCACACGCCCGGCATCGCTCACATACTTGTAGTGGCAGAGCATGTGCAGGCTGTAACTCATGGCCACGCCCATGACTATCGCGCCTATGCCGAGTGCCATGAGTGAAATCTTACCCTGTATGAGGTACAGCGCGGCGAGCGATGCAACCGCCCCGAAGATGACGGGCAAAATCAGGAGTATCAGGCTCTTCCAGTTTCTGAAACAGTAGGCTATTATGCCGCATATCAGCAGCAGCGATATGCCGAGTGTGAGCATCAGGTCGCTCTTTATGCGGCTTGAGTTGTTCACGCTCTGAACCGGTGCGCCGTGGTACAGTATCTCCACCGCCGGGTATTCCGCCTCGACGGCCTTTTTTGCCTCCTCCATCTTGTGGCAGAAGCGTGTCCCGGCCTTTGAGTCGAGCGACGGGAACGCCGGTTCGCACAGCGCGAGCAGTGTGGTACTGTCCTTCGTGAAGAGGTGTCCTCCTATGATGCGGTATGGCATGGCGGCCGACAGGTCAAGCCCGCCAGACAGTTCGCGGCGGAGACCCATGGGGTCGGTGCGCACGGTCTCGAACATGACGGGGTCGCCGCTCATCAGCAGCTCCTCGTTGCGCTCCATCTCGGCGGCCAGTCGCTGCGGTGTAATCAGCGAGTCTATCCTGCTTATCGTCGCGCTGTCGAGCAGAGTGGGCAGTGCGCTTTTCGCGTAGTCGAGTGCGGGCATCAGCTCCGACATCTCCATCGTGGCGAGTATGTTGTCTATGTCGCCGTCGGTCGAGTCGGCCTGCATGACGGTCGAGACGAACATGTCGCACGCCTCCGCAAGTGTATACTCATCGGCCTCTTCGCCCTCACGCTCCGTCATGAGGATGAATACCTTGTCTTTCACTTTGAGGTCGGAGAAGGCGAGCTCCACATCCTGCTGTCCGTCGGTCGAGGCGAAAAGTTTCGACACGTCCTCCTCGAACTCTATCTGCGAAGCCCCCCATACGGCGAGTGCCGTCGCCACGCATATCACTGCATACAGCACACCCTTGTGCGCCTTGAAATATTCATATAGCCGCATACTCCTTACGTTTAATTATTTTCCTGAAATCCGGTGTCGTCCGCGGTCAGTTCCCCTTTCACGGATATGGCCTCCACGTCTGCGGCCGTCACCTTTGCCGTCAGCTTGTACGTCCCGTCCGCTTCGGCAATGTCCACAGTCACGTGCAGTGCCGGCTCTTTCCACGGGGATACCACCTCCATGAGCCTGTATTGCGCCACGCGGCGGAATGTGAGCCTGTGTCCGGTCACCTTTTCCGCGCACTCCTTCACCATTTGCAGGTTGCACACTCCGGGCGATACGGGGTTGCCGGGGAAATGGCCCTCGTAGACCGGATGCCCTTTCTCCAGCCGCACGCCGAACTCGCCGTGGCCATCGGCCGTGCGGCTCTCCGTCACTGTGAAATACTTTCCTTCCAACATGTTGATTGCTTGTGTTTTATGTTATGCCTGCATCTGTGCGGAGAGCCGACGGTAGCCATGGCTGACATACACATATATGCAAGTTACGGCAAAAGTACTTCTATTTTCCGGATATATGAAATTTTCCGCTGTGCTAAATGAGGCGGTTTTATGTGGTGCGGGAGAGATGTGGCGGGAGATGAGGGTGAAATGTGAAGCGAGGTTAAAAATACGTACCCTCGGGCTGGCTTGCGGGTAGCTTGCAGCTCCCTCGCTGCTCCATAGGGTGTCCGTAGCTGCTCCGTCGAGAGTACGTCTTTTTAACTACTTTTAAGAATAAGAGACGGGGATGCGGGAGAGGATGCAGGGTATGGTTTTGTGCATGTGGGCGGTTTTTTGTATCTTCGTGGCCAGAAACCGTAGGGCGGCACGCGAACGGACGCGGCGCATAGAGACGGCGGACCATAGAAAGAGTTATGCACAGAGCAGGTTTTGTGAATATTGTCGGCAACCCGAACGTTGGCAAGTCGACACTGATGAATGCCCTGGTGGGGGAGCGCATCTCAATCATCACGTCGAAGGCGCAGACCACGCGCCACAGGATTATGGGCATAGTGAACGGCGAGGATTTCCAGATAGTCTACTCGGACACGCCGGGGGTGCTTAAGCCTAACTATAAGTTGCAGGAGTCGATGCTGGGCTTCTCGCAGTCGGCACTGACGGACGCGGATGTGCTGCTGTATGTGACCGATGTGGTGGACTCTCCGGAGAAGAACGCTTTCTTCCTCGACAAGGTGAAGAAGATGGACGGAGAGACGAATACGATATTGATAATAAACAAGATAGACCTGATAGACCAGCCGAGGTTGGAGGAGATGGTGGAGTTCTGGCACAAGGAGCTGCCCCACGCGGAGATATTCCCCATCTCGGCGCGGGAGAAGTTCAACATCGAGCCGCTGTTCGGCCGCATCAAGGAGCTGCTGCCGGAGAGCCCGGCGTTTTTCGACAAGGATGCGCTGACGGACAGGCCGGAGAGGTTTTTCGTGAACGAGATAATCAGGGAGAAGATACTGCTGAACTACGACAAGGAGATACCGTATGCCGTGGAGGTGGCCGTGGAGGAGTTCAAGGAGGACGAGAAGCTGATACGCATCAGCGCGGTGATATATTGCGAGCGGGAGTCGCAGAAGGGGATACTTATAGGCCGTCAGGGGGCTGCGCTGCGCAAGGTGGGGACTGAGGCGAGGAAGGATATCGAGACGTTTTTCGACAAGAAAGTGTTCCTGCAACTCTTCGTCAAGGTGGAGAAGGACTGGCGCAACCGAGAGAGGAAGCTGAGGAATTTCGGCTATCAGATAGAGCATAAACAGGAGTGATGGCGATGAGGTACAGTCTGCTGACGATGGTTGCCCTGGCTGTCGCGCTGCTTGCAGCGGGGGGATGCCGCCGCGCGGCGGCGGATGTGCGGGTGGAGAATATCACGCTGACGGATGTGCGGGCGGACAGTGCGCACCGCGATGCGGAAATGGCGGCTCTCATCGCGCCGTACAAGGCGCGGCTGGACGAGAAGATGGGGCGCGTCATAGGTCGGTGCGAGGAGGATATGTCCGTGGGGCAGCCGGAGGGGGCGTTGAGTTGCCTCGTGGCGAAGATGATATATGAGGAGGCTGCTGCGCGGACGGAGGGAGTGGATATGGCGGTGACCAACATAGGGGGGATACGCCGGACGCTCCGCGCGGGTGATATCACGGTGGGCGACATATACGAGATACTGCCGTTCGACAATGCGCTTGTGGTGCTGGATTACCATGGTACGGAGATACTTGCGCTGGCGGACGCGATAGCCGCGAAGGGGGGCGAGGCGACGTACGGCATCAGCTTCGGCATCAGGGACGGGCGTGCCGTGGATGTGCGCGTGGGGGGAGAGCCTGTGGACACGGCGCGGACGTACCGCGTGGTGACAAACGACTATCTGTCGTTCGGCAATGACTATCTGGAGCCGCTGGCGCGGTACAGCGCGAGTGAGTCTCTGGGGCTGTTCCTGCGGGATGTGGCGATAGAGTACGTGAGCCGCATGACGGCTGAGGGCAAGAGTGTTAAACCGGAGTTGAGGCATGAGGTTTATGAGATGCAATAATGCTGTGAGGTACTGTGTGGCCGCGCTGCTGGCGGCGGGGCTGTCGGCATGCTGCTGTCAGGAGCGGCAGCCGCTTCAGATAATAGTGACTAACGACAGCCACAGCCAAGTGGAGCCGCTGCACGGGCAGGGGGGCTTCGAGGCGAGGAAGTGGCTGATAGACAGCCTGCGCAGGGAGAACCCCAACACGCTGCTGCTCGATGCGGGGGACATATTCCAAGGGACGCCGTATTTCAACGAGTATAAGGGCAGGGTGGAGGTGCAGGCCTATAACCTGATGGGCTATGACGCAATGACGCTTGGCAACCATGAGTTCGACAACGGGGCGGACACGCTGGCGGTGCGGATAAGGGAGATGGATTTCCCTGTGGTGTGCGCCAATTACGATGTGAAAGGGACACGGCTCGAGGGGCTTGTGAAGCCGTATACGGTGATAGAGCGCGGGGGCTGGCGCGTGGGCGTGTTCGGCCTCGGGGTGAACCCGGAGAGCCTTATCATGGAGGATTGCCTGGGGGGGATAAGATATACCGACCCGATAGAGGCGGCACGCCGCTGTGTGAAGGAGCTGCGGGAGAAGGAGGGTTGCGACGCCGTGATACTGCTCTCGCACCTCGGCTATGAGGACAGCAGCTCGCTCGACAATGTGGCGGATGTGGACGTGGCGGCGGCGACGGAGGGCATTGACGTGATACTCGGAGGGCATACGCACCCGGTGAAGGGGGTGTTCATGCACGCGAACGCGGCGGGCGACAGTGTGCCGGTGATACAGGAGGGGAAGTCGGGGCTGAAGGTCTACCACATGACGCTCACGGCGAGGTGAGCCTCAGTGCGCGTGCGTGGACGTGCCGTGCGCGGGTGTGCGGCGGTGCAGTCTGTCAGTGGAGAGACGGACAGTGCTGAAATGTGAATTGCGAGGATAGAATAGCGTTATATAACTGATGCGGCCGGGCTTGTTTCAAGCCCGGCCGCATCAGTTATTGTCCGCGAGTGCGGTTACATGTTTTCTTTCTTGATTTCAAAGTATGCCTGCGGGTGGAGGCAAGCGGGGCATGCCTGCGGGGCTTCCTTGCCGACGTGGATGTATCCGCAGTTGCGGCACTGCCAAACGGTCTCGCCATCGCGAGAGAAGACCTTGCCCTCTTCGATGTTGCGGAGGAGTGTGAGGTAGCGCTCCTCGTGGCCTTTCTCGGCTACGGCGATGTTGCGGTACATGGCAGCGATGGCGGGGAATCCTTCCTGCTCTGCTATGTCGGCGAACTTGGGGTAGTCGAGAGACCACTCCTCGTGCTCACCGGCTGCGGCTGCGCGGAGGTTCTCCATAGTAGTGCCAATCACTCCGGCGGGGTAGGAGGCCGTGATTTCGACCATGCCGCCCTCGAGGAACTTGAACATGCGCTTGGCGTGCTCCTTTTCCTGCTCGGCTGTCTCGGTGAAGATGGCCGATATCTGCTCGTAGCCGTCCTTTTTCGCCTGACTTGCGAAGTATGTGTAGCGCATGCGCGCCTGACTCTCGCCTGCGAATGAGGTGAGGAGGTTTTTCTCTGTCTGTGTTCCTTTGATGCTTTTCATAACGTTTGAGATTTAGAATATTAGTCAATTAGTTAGCTTTTTGTCTTATGGCCTGAGGGCGCGGACTTTATGCGGGGCTGCATGCTGCGGATGCCCGCCTGTCCGGCCGACAGAGGCAAAGGTAAGAAAGTTTGGCCGATAGTCAGCTATGTTTGGCTTACTATTTTTATAGACGGGGTATATGGAGCGATAGGGAGGGGCTATGTGGAGGGAGGCGGGGAGGGGGCTGAGTGGGGGCTATGTGGTGGCTTGGGGGTTCGGTGGGGCTGGCCTGAGGCTGGTTCAGGGCTGGCCGGGCGTCGGCTTGAGAGTACGACTTTTTAACCTAATTTTGCGAATGGAGTGCGTAGAGGATAGGGAGGTGCTCCGTAGGGTGTCCGTAGCTGTTCCGTCGAGAGTACGTGTTTTTAACTCTGTTTAACAGGGATGGGTGAGGGTTGGGGGAGGGGGGCAAGTTTTTGGGGCGGGAGGTGTGAGGGTTTGCCAAAAAGTTGTAACTTCGCAGTGTTAAATTGCGGGGTCATGTTGCCAACGTGAATGAGAGAATTATGATGAGGAGAGTATATGATGTGTTACGCATGGCGGCGGTTGTTTTTACGGTCGCGCTGGCGGTGACGGGGTGCAAGTCCATTAATGACCTGTCGGGGGACAACTCTGTGTATCAGTTTGACGTAGAGCGGATATTGACGGAGGATGTGGTGATGGAGCAGGAGGGGATAGACAACGATTCGTCTACCGTGTGGCTGAGGCTGGACTACGGGAGGCACAGGTTTCCGATAGCGGCTGATGTGGCTGTGGCCGTGGCCGAGGGGGCGCGGGTGATAGAGCCGATGGACTCGGTGGTGTTCGAGGATGAGGAGTCGGCTGTGGTGTTCCATATAATGGCGGCGAACGGTGCGACGAGGGAGTGGAGCGTGAAGCTGAGGGTGACGGAGCGGTCGTCGGACGCGAATCTGCTTAAGGTGGATGTGGAGACGGAGGCGCGTCTGGTGTCGCGGGAGGCTATAATAGTGCCGGAGGATTCGTCGGTGATGATATTCGTGCCGGAGGCGGAGTTTCCGCTGGGTGTGAGGCTGAATTGCGCGATAGCGGACAGTGCGCGGATGGAGGGATATGAGAACGGCGGGGAGCTGACGTTCAATGATTATATGTCGAGTCATCATCTTACTGTGGTGGCGGCTGACGGGCTGGAGAAGCGGTGGACGGTGAGGCTTACGCCGGGCGAGAGGGTGACGGATAACAGCACGGTGGGGTGGAGCGTGTGGCGCGACGTGTCGCTGCTGCCGTCGCGGACTGTGCTGAGTTCGTCTGTCGCGCTGTCGCGGACGGATGTGGACGAGGAGGCGAACTTCGTGCGGGGGATTTTGCCCGACGGTGTGGAGTGGACGAGGCCGGTGGATTTGACTTTGGAGGGCGAGACGCCTGCGTATGTGGAGTGTGTGGGGTATGAGATGGGGAGCGAGTACACGCAGGAGGAGGCGGGGGACACGCTGGTGTTCTATCTGTTTGACAGGGTGAGGATGACGTGCAAGAGGTGGACGATGTACGCGACGGAGTGGCTGAGCAACAGGGCTGACGTGGAGAGCGTGCAGCTGCTGCAGTCGTCGCCGTCGGGGATTGTTATAGACTATGAGAATATAGTGGTGGACAGCGCGGAGGCGTGGGTGTTGCTGCCGATAGCGCGGGGCGAGGGCCTGTTCCCGCTGACGGTGAGGCTCAAGGTGATGCCCGTGGAGGGTGCGCAGGTGGTCGGCGAGGAGGAGATAGGCTTTACGTTTGCCGATTTGGAGGCGACGAAGCAGGTGACGCTCAGGGCAGAGGACGGGAGCGAGAGGACGTGGACGATAGGGTGTACGACGGACGTGGCGGACGAGAGCGTGGCCAAGGTGCTGTCGGTGAGGCCGGTGAACTATACTTCGACGGACGACAGGATGGAGTTGGCGGAGTATGCGGAGATAATTCAGGACTCGGGCATCGTGAAGATACAGATAACGGACTGGGCGGAGTATATGCCCCTGACGGTGGAGCTGGACATGGCGCTGAGCTATGGGGCGAAGATAACGGATGCGGACTTCACAGTGGGGGGACGGCTGACGTTCAACACGCTGGATGATGTGTACAGGTTTACGGTGCAGTCGGGCAACGGTGCGGTGACGGTGGATTATACGATAAGGCTGGCCGACCGTTCGTCAGGGAGCCACTCGGCGGCGGAGCTGCTGTCGTTTGCTGTGGCGGATGCGTCGATTGGCTATAAGGTGGACAGGGTGGATATAGAGACGGAGGAGAAGAGGGTGCTCATAGTGCTGTCGTCGGCGGGCAGTTCGGCGTTCTCGTTCGTGCCGAGGATAGAGGTGAGCGAGGGAGCGCGACTCGAGGGGATAGCTTCGGGGGCGGCATTCAGCTTCGGCGATTTGGAGAGCGAACATACGTTCTATGTGGTGTCGGAGGACGAGTCTGTGCGCGAGGAGTGGACACTTGCCGCCGCGCTGCGTCCGCAAATAGGGAACTGGGATTTGGAGACTTGGGAGGATAACTCGACACCGGATGTGTGGGCGACGGCGGAGAATCCGTTCGTGACCACGGTGGCTAAGGACGGGCATGGCAGCGGATGGTGCGCGAAGCTGGTGACAAGCGAGGCTCCGATAGTGGGGCTGGCGGCGGGGTCGCTGTTTCTCGGTGAGTTCAAAATGGATTTGAGCAATGTAAGTAACCCGCGGCAGATGACGTGGTTCGGCGTGCCGTTTACGGGCAGGCCTACAAGCATCACGTTCGACTACAAATATACGCAGGTGGGGAGCGACGAGGGTTCTGTCGTGGTTGAGCTGCTCAACTATGAGGGCAACAGTTTCGAATATCACGGACTCGGTACGGAGCCGGGAGTGACGGTGCTGAGCCGCGGCACGTACTACTTCGGACAGCAGGAGAGCTGGCGCACCGTGACCGTGCCGATAGATGCGACGGGGGCATCGGGCCTGGAGGTCACGCACCTGAGCGTGTCGTTCTCATCGAGCAAGGACGGAGACAAATTCGTGGGAGAAATAGGCTCTACATTGTGGGTTGATAATGTTGTATTGAATTATGAAGAGTAAGATAGCGATATACATAGCGTCACTGCTGATGCTGCCTGCGGCGGCATGGGGCAGCGGATTGCGGCACAGCGACAGCACGGCTGTGAACAGAGGCGTGAACGCGGCGATGGAGCTGACGAAGGCGAAGACGCGGAATTACGACAGGAGGAATATACTCACCGTGCAGGTGGGGACGGACATAGGCGGGGCGATACCCGTGCCGTTCAGCTATATACCTGATGTGTTCGTGCCGACCCCCAAGGTGCTGCCCAATGTGGGAGTGCGCTACGGCGTGGTGCTGGACAAGGGGTGGACACTCGGTGCGGAGGTGAGCTACAAGCATGTGGAGATGGCGGCGGACGCGGTGGTGCAGAACATGCGTGCGGCATTGCCGGACATAGGAGTGGGGGGCAGCGACCTTGTGCAGTATTTCTCGGGGCGCGCCTCGATGAACATGGCGTTCGACATAATGGAAGTGCCGCTGTACGCGCGTTACAGGTTTGACGGCAGAGGCGGCCACAACATACTGTTCGGCGGATATGCGGCGTGGGTCATCAATTCGCGTTTCCAGAATAACCCGATGGACGGGTTTATAGGGGGCGAGCCGGACAAGGTGGACATGATAATCACCCCGGAGTCGCAGATACCGGCAGAGCAGAAGGACTTCTCCAAGTATCTGTCAAAGTGGGACGCGGGGTTGGTTGTCGGCTACGAGAACTCCTTTTTCAAGCGCATCAGAGTGGGGCTGCGCATCAGCATGGGCCTGAAAGACGTGTTTGACGTGAAGGTGCTGGAATACAAGATGCTGCAAATGAGGGGGACTATAACGCTGTCTTACGACCTGTGGCATTTCTGAACGGGACGCGGCCGGAGAAGGGGGGCGGCGGACATAGTTGACAAGTGGTGGCGTAAAGATTTTACAAGGGATTAAAAATGTGTTTCAGATACTATAAGATATGACGCAAGTTTCAGAACTGGGGGAGTTCAAGCTCATCAAGAGACTCACGGAGCAAATCAAACTGGGGAACGACTCGACCGTGAAAGGAGTTGGGGACGACTGTGCGATAATGGATTACGGCGACAAGCAGGTGCTTGCCACGACGGACATACTGCTGGAAGGCGTGCATTTCGACCTGACGTACACTCCGCTCAAACACTTGGGCTACAAGGCGGCGATGGTCAACATATCGGATATCTGCGCGATGAACGGCACGCCGACACAGATGCTTGTCACGATAGGGCTATCGCGGAGGTTCGCCGTGGAGCAGATAGAGGAGATTTATACAGGCATATACCTCGCGTGTGAGCGTGCGGGTGTAGACGTGGTGGGGGGCGACACATCGTCGTCACTTACCGGGCTGACGATAAGCATCACGTGTCTCGGCGTAGTGGAGAAGGGCAAGGCCGTGTTGAGGAGCGGGGCCAAGGTGAACGACCTCATCTGCGTGACGGGCGACTTCGGCGCGGCGTATATGGGGCTGCAACTGCTCGAGAGGGAGAAGAGGGTGTTTGACGGCGTGAAGGGCGACGACTTCCAACCAGATTTTGCAGGCAAGGAGTATATACTCGAACGGCAGCTGAAGCCAGAGGCGCGGACAGACAGCATCAAGTTCCTGAGAGAGAAGGGAGTTGTGCCGACTGCCATGCTTGACGTGAGCGACGGGCTGTCGTCCGAACTGCTGCATATCTGCGAGTCGAGCGGTGTGGGTTGCCGAGTGTATGAAGATAGGATACCGATAGACTATGTGACGGCGACCATGGCGGAGGAGTTCAACATGAACCTAACGACCGTTGCACTGAACGGGGGAGAGGATTATGAGCTGCTGTTTACAGTGCCTGTCACGATGTATGACAAGGTGAAAGATTTGGAGGATATACATGTGATAGGCCATACCGTGCCGGCAGACGAAGGTCCAGCCCTCGTGACACGCGACGGGCGCGAGATACAGATAAGGGCGCAGGGGTGGATAGCGTTCGAGAGCGACGGCGGAGAGGAGAAGTGACGGAGTGAAAACCTGCCGCGAACGGAGTACGGAGATGAAGTTGCTGCGGAATGGCAGTGTCAAGCATGGCATTGCGTGCGGTGCTTGATACCATTGTTTACTGTGCGGTGAAAGATTTGTGGCTGAACGGGATGCGAAAGTAACGAAATAAATTCGTAACTTTGCATCGCGTTTGGCTCATGGGTCTTACGCGTGATTATAACGAGAGAAAAAGGAACAAAACAGAAGCCAGTCAATGAAACCATTGAATCAGTTGACGATAGGCATAGCATCTGACCATGCCGGGTATGAGCTGAAAGAGGTTGTGAAACAATACCTCGAAGGCGAGGGCGCGAATGTGCGTGACTTCGGCACGCATTCAGCGGAGAGCTGTGATTATCCGGACTTCGCACATCCGCTGGCGGAGGCTGTAGAGAAGGGCGAGTGTGATTACGGGATTGCCATCTGCGGGAGCGCGAACGGGATATCGATGACAGTAAACAAGCATCAGGGATGCCGTGCGGCGATATGCTGGAAGCCGGAACTGGCGGAGCTGGCGCGCAGGCACAATGATGCAAATGTGCTGTCGCTACCGGCACGTTTCATAGGTACGGAAGAGGCGTTGGAGGTGGTGAAGACGTTCTTTGCCAATGATTTTGAGGGAGGACGTCATCTGCGCAGGGTGGAGAAAATACCTGTGGCGGCGAAGTGAGAAGAGACGGCTAATAGTGCATAGAGATAAAGGAGGTGACACCATTAGGAGTCAGAGAGATGTGACAGTGTGATTTTTTTTGTGCCGGGCTATTGCGGAACGGGAAAAATGGAGTACCTTTGCAGCCCGTCCGCATGTGTATAGCATGCGGGTGTTTTTATATGTAATTGATTAACAAATAATTTATAAACAGAAAACAGAAATGATTGTAGTACCTGTAAAAGAAGGCGAGAACATAGAGAAAGCCTTGAAAAAATTCAAACGTAAATTTGAGAAAACCGGTGTTGTCAAGGAGCTTCGTCGCCGCCAGCAGTTTGACAAGCCGTCTGTCGTGAAGCGTGAGAAGATGATGCACGCGATTTACGTTCAGAAACTGCGTCTAGAGGAGGAGTAAGCCACACCTTGCGCGTCAGGTGCGGGACATGCAGCCCGCAGGACGGAAATGGATTTATAAGGAAAGGTTTTATTGTTATGATAGAATCGTTTCTGAAATATATACAGTACGAGAGGAACTATTCCCCCCGTACTGTTTTTGCTTACGGGGAGGACTTGTCTCAGTTTGCGGCGTTTCTGGAAGAGCGCGGCAAGAGTGTGGAGGGTGGGAGCGTGAATGCCGAGGATGTGCGGGAGTGGATTCTGGAGATGATGGACGCGGGGGACAAGGCGACTACGGTCAACCGGAAGCTGTCGGCACTGAACTCCTTTTACCGTTACTGCCTGAGGAAGGGGCTTTTGGCGCATAATCCGGCATCGAAGGTTGTGCCGCCCAAGATGAAGAAAAGTCTCCCTGTTTTTTTCCGTGAAAAAGAATTGGACAAATGTTTGGAACTTCGGGAAAATATTCTTACCTTTGAGGGCATAAGGGACAGCCTCATTATCGAGATGCTCTATCAGACCGGCATGCGCTGTTCGGAGTTGACAGGTTTGAAAGTTGCTGACGTGTCGATGGAGGGGATGACGTTGAAGGTGCTTGGCAAGGGCAACAAACAGCGAATCATCCCGTTCGGCAGAGATTTGCAGTCCCGTATATGTGCGTATATGAAAGTGCGGGGAGCAGAGGTGCCGGAAAGCGACGACTATCTGTTTGTAAGGAAGAGCGGGCAGCCGTTGTCGCGGTGTCAGGTCTATCAGATTGTGCGACGGGATATGTCGCTTGTGAGCAATCTGAGTAAACGCAGCCCGCATGTCCTGCGGCATACGTTCGCGACAACAATGATGAATGAGGGTGCTGACCTTAACGCAGTGAAGGAGCTGTTGGGACATTCGAGCCTTTCAACGACGCAGGTGTACACGCATGTGACATTTGATAAACTTCAAACAATTTATAAACAGGCTCATCCGAGAGCTATCAAAAAAAGGAGGTAATTATGGCTACGAGAATTCAATCGGTCAATTTTGACGCTACGGAGAAATTGCAGGGTTTCATTCATAAGAAGGTGGCGAAACTCGAACATATATCGGACAATATAGAGTCGATAGATGTTCACTTGAAGGTGGTTAAGCCGGAGACAGCAGAGAATAAGGAGGCGAGCATAACGCTCCTAGTGCCGAACACCCGTTTTTTTGCATCGAAGGTTTGTGATACGTTTGAGGAGGCAATAGACTTGTGTGTTGACGCTCTCGAAAAGCAAATCAAGAGGTCAAAGGAGAAGAGGTGAGGCTGTTATATAGGTCTTATAATCAGATTATTGACTGGCATATTGTCCGGTTTCATTCTTTTTGCCCGTAAAAAGGGAGAAAAATTTTTGTGGTTACTGAAAAAATGTCTATCTTTGCAAGCCGTTTCGTTGTGACGCGTTCGCGGGGCGGCTTGCAATTATTTTATTGCCTCTTTAGCTCAGTTGGCCAGAGCACGTGATTTGTAATCTCGGGGTCGTTGGTTCGAATCCGACAAGAGGCTCTCTGATATGATGGGCAGTTACCAGAGTGGCCAAATGGGGCTGACTGTAACTCAGCTGTCTTTCGACTTCGGTGGTTCGAATCCATCACTGCCCACGTTTAGTCGCTGTTGTAGCTCAGTGGTAGAGCACTTCCTTGGTAAGGAAGAGGTCACGAGTTCAATCCTCGTCAACAGCTCTAATATTTCAATGGAAATTTGTATACATATTAAACTATTTTGAGTTATGGCAAAAGAAAAATTTGACAGATCAAAACCGCATGTGAACATCGGTACTATCGGTCATGTCGACCACGGTAAGACGACTCTGACAGCGGCTATTACGACCGTGTTGGCAAAGAAAGGCCTTTCTGAGCAGCGTTCTTTCGATTCTATCGATAATGCTCCTGAGGAGAAAGAGCGTGGTATCACTATCAATACCGCACACGTGGAGTATCAGACGGCAACCCGTCACTATGCACACGTTGACTGTCCGGGTCACGCGGACTATGTGAAGAACATGGTTACCGGTGCTGCACAGATGGACGGTGCTATCATAGTTGTTGCTGCAACAGACGGTCCGATGCCCCAGACCCGCGAGCACATCCTTCTCGCACGTCAGGTGAACGTTCCGCGTCTTGTAGTTTTCATGAACAAATGTGACATGGTTGACGACCCTGAAATGCTTGACCTCGTTGAGATGGAGATGCGTGAGCTTCTTTCGTTCTACGACTTCGACGGTGATAATACACCTATTATCCGTGGTTCTGCTCTCGGTGCATTGAACGGTGTACCTGAGTGGGAGGAGAAGGTGATGGAGCTGATGGATGCCGTTGACACATGGATTCAGCTGCCTGTACGTGCGATAGACAAGCCGTTCCTGATGCCTATCGAGGACGTGTTCTCTATCACAGGCCGTGGTACTGTGGCTACCGGCCGTATCGAGACCGGTGTCATCAAAGTGGGTGACGAAGTTCAGATTATAGGTCTCGGTGCAGATGGTAAAAAGTCTGTCGTTACTGGTGTTGAGATGTTCCGTAAGCTCCTTGATGAGGGTGAGGCTGGTGATAACGTTGGTCTTCTCCTCCGTGGTATCGACAAGAACGAAATCAAGCGCGGTATGGTGATAGCTCACCCGGGCAAGGTAACTCCTCACTCTGAGTTCAAGGCTTCTGTCTATATCCTAAAGAAAGAGGAGGGCGGCCGTCATACTCCGTTCCACAATAAATATCGTCCACAGTTCTATATCCGTACTTTGGACGTAACAGGTGAAATCACTCTCCCTGAAGGAACAGAGATGGTTATGCCGGGAGATAACCTTGAAATCACTGTAAAACTCATCTATCCGGTAGCATGCAGCGAGGGTCTTCGCTTTGCAATCCGTGAGGGTGGCCGTACGGTAGGTTCCGGTCAGATCACATCACTTCTTGACTAATATATAGAAGATAGAAAAAAAACAGAAGGGGCGGGTTTGTCCGCCCCTGATTACGGGTGTAGCTCAGTCGGTAGAGCACTGGTCTCCAAAACCAGGTGTCGGGAGTTCGAGTCTCTCCACCCGTGCTAAAACTATTTGTAAATATGAAACTGATCAATTATTTCAAGGAGTCCTATTTGGAACTTACAACGAAGGTCTCTTGGCCTACACGTCGTGAGCTCACCAATAGTGCGGTAGTTGTTTTAGTAGCTTCCCTCCTTATCGCGCTTGTTGTGTGGGTAATGGACTTTAGTTTCGAAAACATCATGACACTGGTTTACAAATACATCTAATGGGGAGGTATGGCGATGTCTGAGAAGTCTTCAAAGTGGTATGTCCTCCGCGCCGTAAGCGGTAAGGAGAACAAGGTTAAGGAGTATATTGATGCTGAAATCAAGAACTCCAATCTTGGCCAATATGTTTCTCAGGTGCTGATACCTACCGAGAAAGTGTATTCGATCCGTAATGGCAAAAAGGTCGTTAAGGAACGTAGCTATCTTCCTGGATATGTGCTGATTGAGGCATCGTTGAATGGGGAAGTGACCAGTCATCTGCGTGACATGCCGAATGTAATCGGTTTTCTCGGTGCTTCCGTCGGAAAGCAGCCGGAACCGTTGCGCCAATCGGAAGTGAACCGCATCCTTGGCTTGGTTGATGATATACAGGACGCATCGGAAGGGATAGATGTCCCGTATTTTGTCGGCGAAAATGTCAAGGTTGTAATCGGTCCTTTCAGCGGGTTTTCGGGTGTCATTGAAGAGGTTAATAATGAGAGGAAGAAACTGAAAGTAATGGTTAAGATATTCGGGCGCAAGACACCGCTCGAATTGGGTTTCATGCAAGTAGAGAAAGAGTAGCCGTCAGTGATGCCGGTTATTCGAGCTTTTGTTTAATAACAAAAATCAAAGAACTATTATGGCAAAAGAAATTGCTGGACTTATCAAATTACAGATTAAAGGTGGTGCGGCAAATCCATCTCCTCCGGTAGGACCGGCTCTAGGTTCTAAGGGTATAAACATAATGGATTTCTGCAAGCAGTTTAATGCCAGAACTCAGGACAAAGCCGGTAAGGTTCTGCCGGTTGTTATCACTTACTATTCTGACAAATCATTCTCTTTCGTAGTTAAGACTCCGCCCGTTGCAATACAACTGATGGAAGCTGCGAAAGTAAAGGGCGGCTCAGCCGAGCCAAACCGTAAGAAGATAGCCGAGATTACTTGGGAGCAAGTGAAGGCTATTGCTGAGGACAAGATGCCCGATTTGAATTGTTTTGTCTTGGAGGCTGCCATGCGAATGGTTGCTGGAACTGCGAGAAGTATGGGTATTGCTATCAAAGGCGAATTTCCTAACATTTAATCTTTTAAACTTCAAGTAAAATGGGAAAACTGACAAAAAATCAAAAGTTGGCTTTGGAGAAGATTGAAGAGGGAAAAGCTTATACTCTCAAGGAAGCTGCAAAATTGGTTAAAGAGATTACGACTACCAAGTTTGATGCCTCTGTGGATATTGATGTGCGTTTGGGTGTTGATCCCCGCAAGGCGAACCAGATGGTGCGCGGAGTGGTTTCTTTGCCTAATGGCACAGGAAAGCAAGTGAGAGTTCTTGCATTGTGTTCTCCTGACAAGGAAGCTGAAGCTAAGGCTGCAGGTGCTGATTTCGTTGGTTTGGACGAATATATCGATAAAATCAAAGGTGGATGGACTGATGTTGATGTGATAATCACTATGCCAGCCATCATGGGTAAGATAGGTGCACTCGGACGTGTGCTCGGTCCCCGCGGACTCATGCCTAACCCGAAGAGCGGCACTGTTACCATGGAGATTGGCAAGGCAGTCAAAGAGGTTAAGCAAGGTAAGATTGACTTCAAAGTTGACAAATACGGTATCGTTCACACTTCGATCGGTAAGGCTTCATTCTCTGAGGATCAAATCGTTGAAAATGCGCGTGAGTTCATGTCTACAATCATGAAACTTAAGCCGTCTTCAGCTAAAGGCACTTATGTGAAAAGCGTTTATCTTTCAACAACTATGAGTAAGGGTGTAAAGGTTGACACCAAGTCTATTGATGAAAACTAATATTCTGGAACTATGAAAAAGGAAGATAAAAGCATAATAATCAATCAGATAAAGGAGACTGTTGCTGCTTATTCGCATTTTTACCTGACGGAGACACAGGGTATGAATGCAGAACAGGTAAGCAACCTACGTAGAGAGTGTTTCAAGCACGATATCAAGATGCTTGTTGTGAAGAACAAGCTGATGATTAAGGCTCTTGAAGCTTCTGGCGTAGACTATTCTCCTCTGTTCGGCTCTCTTAAAGATAATACAGCCGTGCTGTTCTCTAATGTGGGTAATGCTCCTGCAAAGCTCATAAAGGACTTTACTAAAGACAACAGTAAGCCTGTGCTGAAAGCCGCTTATGTAGAGGAAGGTTTCTTTATCGGGGAGAATCAGCTTGATGCTCTTTGTGCCATCAAGAGTAAAAACGAACTTATCGGTGAGGTTATATCGCTATTGCAGTCGCCGGCAAAGAACGTTATCTCTGCTCTCCAGTCTGGAGGCTCTACTATTCATGGAGTGCTTAAAACACTCTCTGAAAGATAAAATATTCTTAGTTATAAACAAATACAAACAAATAAAATATTATTACAATGGCAGATTTGAAAGCTTTTGCAGAACAGTTGGTTAACTTGACCGTTAAAGAGGTAAACGAGTTGGCAGAAATATTGAAGAATGAGTATGGTATCGAACCTGCTGCCGCAGCTGTTGCTGTTGCAGCTGGCCCTGCCGCAGCTGGTGCTGCCGCAGTTGAGGAGAAAACTTCTTTCGATGTAGTATTGAAGGCTGCCGGTGCTAACAAACTTGCAGTGGTTAAACTCGTTAAGGAACTCACTGGCCTTGGTCTGAAAGACGCTAAAGATATGGTTGACGGAGCTCCTTCAACTATCAAGGAAGGTCTTGCGAAAGACGAGGCTGAGAACCTCAAAAAGCAACTTACCGAGGCGGGAGCTGAAGTTGAACTTAAGTAAGGTTTAGCCCTGATTTTCAGGACTTCATGGTTTAGTGTCCCCATATGAGGGACTCTAAACCTTTTTACGTATAAATCAATAAGTTCAACCCACATTCTTACACCAATGTCTTTAAATACTGAAAATCAAAGAATTAGTTTTGCCTCGATTAAGAATCAGTTTCCATATCCTGATTTCCTTGAGGTGCAATTGAAATCATTTAGAGATTTCTTCCAGCTGGATACTGCTCCTGAGCTTAGGAAGAACGAAGGATTGTATAAAGTTTTCAGCGAAAATTTCCCAATTGCCGACACGCGCAATAATTTTGTCCTCGAATTTCTTGATTATTTTATTGAACCTCCCCGCTACTCTATAGAGGAGTGTATACGTCGTGGACTCACTTACAGTGTACCTTTAAAGGCGAAGTTGAAACTTTATTGTACAGATCCAGATCATGAAGATTTCGATACAGTTGTACAAGACGTTTTCCTTGGCCCTATCCCATATATGACCGAGAAAGGTACGTTTGTCATCAATGGTGCAGAGCGTGTAATTGTATCGCAATTGCACCGTTCTCCTGGCGTATTTTTCGGTCAAAGTGTCCACACTAACGGCACAAAATTGTATTCTGCGAGAATTATACCGTTCCGTGGTTCTTGGATCGAATTTGCTACTGACATAAACAATGTGATGTACGCATATATCGACCGTAAAAAGAAATTGCCGGTGACCACTTTGCTTAGGGCAATAGGCTACGAGAGCGATAAAGACATACTCGAAACGTTTGGATTGGCTGAAGAGGTTAAGGTAAACAAGACAAACCTTAAAAAGGTGCTTGGCCGTAAATTGGCGGCGCGCGTAGTCAAGCCACGTATCGAAGACTTTGTTGATGAGGCTACAGGTGAGGTTGTTACGGTTGAACGTACAGAAGTTATAATTGAGCGTGAGGTCGTACTAGAAAGTTCTCATATACAGGATATCATTGATTCTGGAAGCCAGACTATCCTCATTCATAAAGAGGATCAGAATATGAGCGACTGCGCTATAATATATAATACCCTTCAGAAGGATCCGAGTAATACAGAGAGGGAGGCTGTACTGCATATATACCGCCAGTTACGCAATGCTGAACCGGCGGATGACCAGACAGCCCGTGAGGTGATAAACGGCCTTTTCTTCTCAGAAAAGAGATACGATTTGGGTGATGTCGGCCGTTACCGTATCAATAAAAAGCTCGGTTTGACGACTGATATGGATGTCCGAGTGCTCACGCATGAGGATATTATTGAGATTATCAAATATCTTATAGAGCTTATCAACTCAAAAGTCAATGTAGACGATATTGACCATTTGAGCAACCGTCGTGTGCGTACGGTGGGTGAACAATTGTATAATCAGTTCGGGGTCGCCCTTGCACGTATGGCACGTACTATCAGAGAGAGGATGAATGTGCGTGACAATGAGGTCTTCACTCCGATTGACCTTATAAACGCCAAGACAATATCTTCTGTCATCAATTCATTCTTCGGTACAAACGCATTGTCTCAGTTCATGGATCAGACCAACCCTCTGGCTGAGATAACGCACAAACGTCGTCTGTCAGCTTTAGGCCCTGGAGGTCTCTCCAGAGATCGTGCAGGCTTTGAGGTGCGTGACGTGCACTATACGCATTACGGGCGTCTTTGCCCTATTGAGACACCTGAGGGACCTAATATTGGTCTGATATCGTCACTTTGTATATATGCAAAGATAAATGACCTCGGTTTTATAGAGACTCCATACCGTAAGGTAGAGAACGGTGTTGTCAATATGAATAACGATGAGGTAGTTTATCTGACTGCGGAGGAAGAGGAGAACGCTGTCGTAGCACAAGGTAACGCGCCTCTTGACGAGAATGGACATTTTATCCGTTCTAAGGTTAAATCGCGTCTTGAAGCGGACTTTCCGATGGTTGCGCCTGAGCAGGTTAACCTTATGGACGTTGCTCCTCAGCAGATAGCCTCAATAGCGGCGGCACTTATACCGTTCCTTGAACACGATGATGCCAACCGAGCGTTGATGGGTTCGAACATGATGCGCCAGGCTGTGCCTTTGTTGCGTTCGGAAGCTCCGATTGTCGGAACAGGCATTGAGCGTCAAATGGTAAAAGACTCGCGTACGCAGGTTATGGCAGAAGGTAGCGGTGTTGTAGAATTCGTCGATGCAAATGTCATACGTATACGTTATGACCGCACAGAAGACGAAGAGTTTGTAAGCTTTGAAAGCTCTGTTAAAGAATATAAGCTGCCTAAGTTTCAAAAGACGAACCAAGACACTACAATTGACCTTAGGCCGATAGTCCGTAAAGGAGATAGGGTAGTTGAGGGGCAGATATTGACAGAAGGATATTCTACGCAGAATGGTGAGCTTGCTCTTGGCCGTAACTTAAAAGTGGCGTACATTCCTTGGAAAGGTTACAACTATGAGGATGCCATTGTACTCAATGAGCGTATAGTACGCGAAGATATATTCACTTCTGTCCATGTGAGTGAATATACGCTCGAAGTGCGTGAAACCAAGCGCGGTATGGAGGAATTGACTTCAGATATACCAAACGTGAGTGAGGAAGCTACTCGTAATCTTGATGAGAACGGCATCATCCGCATAGGTGCATACGTTGTCCCAGGTGACATACTTATAGGTAAGATTACGCCGAAAGGAGAGACTGACCCGACACCAGAGGAAAAACTTTTGCGCGCCATATTTGGAGATAAGGCGGGCGATGTTAAAGATGCATCGTTGAAGGCTTCTCCTTCGTTGCGAGGTGTAATTATAGGCAAGGAACTTTATTCAAAGGCAATCAAGAACCGTAAGTCGCGTATTTCCGACAAAGTGGAACTTGACAGAATGGATGAAGAGTTCAATGTTCAGGTAGCCGAATTGAAAGCGATACTCATTGAGAAACTTGTTTCTATTGTCAGTGGTAAAACCTCTCAAGGAGTCAAGGATTTCATGGGAGTTGATGTTATACCTAAGGGTATGAAGTTTACTCAGCGTATGCTTAATGAGGTGGATTTCTCTACAATACAGCTTTCTAAATGGACGACTGATAACCAAAAGAATGAGATGATTAAGGAGATAGTAATCAATTATCTCCGTAAATATAAAGAACTTGATGCTATACTGAAACGCAAGAAGTTCAATCTTACAATTGGAGACGAACTGCCTTCCGGTATTGTGCAGTTGGCTAAGGTATATGTTGCCAAGAAACGTAAGATACGAGTTGGAGACAAGATGGCCGGTCGCCACGGTAACAAGGGTATCGTGTCAAAGATTGTAAGACAAGAGGATATGCCGTTCCTTGAAGACGGAACACCTGTTGATATTTGTTTGAATCCGCTTGGTGTGCCTTCACGTATGAATTTAGGCCAGATATTTGAGGCGGTGCTTGGCTGGGCAGGAAAAGAACTTGGAGTCAAGTTTGCCACTCCGATTTTTGACGGTGCAAGTCTTGAGGACTTGGATTATTGGTGTGATAAGGCAGGCGTACCACGCTATGGTAAGTCATATTTGTATGACGGCGGTACAGGAGAACGTTTTGACCAACCGGCTACGGTGGGCGTGACTTATTTCTTGAAACTTGGGCACATGGTCGATGACAAGATGCATGCGCGTTCTATAGGACCATATTCACTTATTACACAGCAACCTCTTGGCGGTAAGGCTCAGTTCGGTGGTCAGCGTTTCGGTGAGATGGAGGTGTGGGCACTCGAAGCTTTCGGAGCAGCTCATATTTTGCAGGAAATATTGACCATCAAGTCTGACGATGTTGTCGGCAGGGCTCGTGCATATGAAGCCATAGTGAAAGGTGAACCTATGCCAGTGGCTGGAATTCCTGAGTCGCTCAACGTGTTGTTGCATGAATTGAGAGGTCTGGGTTTGAGTGTGAAACTTGAATAGGAGTATGATTCTTTCGTTTCAAACACTAAGTTTCTTAATATGCTTAAATGATAGAAAGTTATGGCTTTTAGAAGAGAAAACAAAATAAAAACCAATTTCACTAAAATCTCTATTGGTCTTGCATCTCCAGAAGAAATTCTAGAGGCGTCATATGGAGAAGTTCTCAAACCTGAGACCATTAATTACCGCACGTATAAACCGGAGCGAGACGGTTTGTTTTGCGAACGAATATTCGGTCCGACGCGAGACTATGAGTGCCACTGTGGAAAATATAAACGTATACGTTACAAGGGCATTGTCTGTGACCGGTGTGGTGTTGAGGTAACGGAAAAGAAGGTACGTCGTGAGCGTTCAGGTCATATACAGCTTGTTGTTCCCGTAGCACATATCTGGTATTTCCGTTCGTTGCCTAATAAAATAGGATACCTATTAGGCATGCCGAGTAAGAAACTTGACTCCATAATATATTACGAGAAATACATAATACTTCAGCCAGGAGTACTTGAAGGTATCGAGGGTGTGGTAGCGGGAGAACTGATAGAAGAGGACCGTTATTTGGAGTTGATGGATATTATTGATAGGGAGTACAAGGGGAATCAATATCTTGACGATACAGACCCTAACAAGTTTATTGCCAAGATGGGTGCGGAGGCTATTTATGATATGCTTTGTGCTCTTGACCTTGATAAACTTTCTTATGAATTGAGGGACAAGGCAAATACAGATACTTCTCAGCAGCGCAAAGCGGAAGCTCTGAAACGCCTCAATGTTGTGGAGTCTTTCCGTTCATCGAGGGATAGGAATCGTCCAGAGTGGATGATATTGAAAACTATACCGGTTATACCACCTGAACTGCGACCTCTTGTGCCTCTGGATGGAGGGCGTTTTGCTACTTCTGACTTGAACGACCTGTACCGCCGTGTTATTATAAGAAACAATCGACTGAAAAGGTTGATAGAAATTAAGGCTCCGGAGGTTATATTACGCAACGAGAAGCGTATGCTTCAAGAGGCAGTGGATTCGCTAATAGACAACTCCAGAAAGTCGAGTGCCATGAAGACAGATGCGAATCGACCCCTGAAATCGCTATCTGACAGTCTTAAAGGTAAACAGGGACGTTTCCGCCAGAACCTTCTCGGTAAACGTGTCGATTATTCAGCGCGTTCGGTCATTGTTGTTGGTCCGGAGTTGCAGATGCATGAGTGCGGCTTGCCGAAAGATATGGCAGCCGAGCTTTATAAACCGTTCATTATCCGCAAGCTCATAGAGCGTGGCATAGTTAAGACTGTTAAATCGGCTAAGAAATTCATTGACAGAAAAGACCCTGTTGTATGGGATATATTGGAACATGTGATGAAAGGTCATCCTGTTCTTCTTAACCGTGCCCCTACGTTGCACCGTCTTGGTATACAGGCGTTTCAGCCAAAGATGATAGAGGGAAAAGCCATACAGTTGCATCCGCTTGCATGTACGGCGTTCAATGCCGACTTTGATGGAGACCAGATGGCGGTTCATCTCCCGTTAGGAAATGAGGCTATACTGGAGGCTCAGTTGCTTATGCTGGCTTCGCATAATATACTTAATCCGGCGAACGGTTCTCCGATTACGGTGCCGTCGCAGGATATGGTACTCGGTCTTTACTACATTACTAAACCACGCAAAGGTGCTAAGGGAGAGGGTTTGAAGTTCTATTCTCCAGAAGAGGTAGAGATTGCGTATAACGAGCAACAAGTAGATGTTCACGCCATAATATCAGTTCGTCATCAGGACGGGTTTGACAAAGAGGGTAATCCTATAATTCGCCTAATAGAGAACACGACCGTCGGTCGCGTCATTGTAAACAAATATGTTCCGGCAGAGGTAGGTTATATCGATGAACTTCTCTCTAAGAAATCGTTGAGAAATATTATTGGTCGTGTTATAGAGACATGTGGTGTGGCGCGTACAGCCAAGTTCCTCGATGACATTAAGAACCTCGGTTATTATATGGCATTCCGTGGAGGTCTGTCGTTCAATCTGGCCGATGTGATAATTCCGGAAGAGAAAGAGGCTCTCGTCAATGCTGGATATGAGGAAGTGGAGAATATCATGAACGATTATAACATGGGTTATATCACATATAACGAGCGTTATAATCAGATAATCGATACATGGACGCGTGTGAACAGCGAACTGACCAACGTTGTGATGAAGAAGCTTACCAATGACAATCAAGGATTTAATTCCGTGTTCATGATGCTAGACTCCGGAGCGCGTGGTTCTCGCGAGCAGATACGTCAGTTGTCCGGTATGCGTGGTCTTATGGCTAAGCCGCAGAAAGCGGGAGCTGAGGGAGGCCAGATTATCGAGAACCCTATTCTTGCCAACTTCAAAGAAGGCCTTTCGGTGCTGGAATACTTCATCTCTACACATGGTGCGCGTAAAGGTCTTGCGGATACGGCATTGAAGACTGCCGATGCGGGTTATCTGACGCGCCGTCTTGTCGATGTCAGCCATGATGTGATTATCACTGAGGAGGATTGCGGCACATTGCGAGGACTAGTGGCTACCGAGATTAAAAACAATGAGGAAGTTGTGGCATCGCTGTATGAGCGCATACTTGGCCGTGTTTCAGTGCATGATGTGATAGATCCGATTACTGGTGAGATTATAGTCGAGGCTGGACAGGAGATAGTCGAGTCTGCCGCCAAGAGAATTCAAGAGTCTCCAATAGAACGAGTAGAGATACGTTCGGTACTTACGTGTGAGTCTAAACATGGTGTTTGTGCCAAGTGTTACGGTCGTAACCTTGCTACAGGTCGTTTGGTCAACAAGGGTGAGGCAGTGGGTGTCATCGCGGCGCAGTCTATCGGTGAGCCGGGAACACAGTTGACCCTCCGTACATTCCACGTTGGTGGTGTGGCATCGAATATCGGTGCTGAGTCGAGTATCATATCAAAATATGATGGTATTCTTGATATTGAAGAGTTGCGAACAGTTGATGTTGTTGATGCTGATGTGTCGTATCAGGTCGTAGTAGGCCGTTTGGCTGAGGCGCGTATAGTTGACCCCAATCACAATGTTGTACTTACAACTCAAAATATACCTTACGGATCTAAACTGTTCGTTAAAAACGGTTCGGAAGTCCACAAGGGCGATAAGATATGCGAATGGGATCCGTTTAATGCGGTTATTGTGTCTGAGGTCAACGGTAAGATTGAGTTTGAATCGATGATAGAGAACGTGACGTACAAGGTTGAAGCCGATGAGACTACCGGTCTGCGCGAGAAGATTATCATCGAGTCGAAAGACAAGACTAAGGTACCCTCGGCTCATATTGTAGATTCTAACGGTAATGTTCTCCGCACTTATAATCTGCCAGTGGGAGCTCACGTGGTTCTTGATGAGAAAGCTACTGTCAAGACGGGAGATTTCCTTGTGAAGATACCGCGTGCTGTCGGTAAAGCAGGTGATATAACGGGTGGTCTGCCACGTGTTACTGAGCTATTCGAGGCGCGTAATCCGTCTAATCCTGCAGTCGTGGCCGAGATTGATGGTGAGGTGTCTTTCGGCAAAATCAAGCGCGGTAACCGTGAGATTATTATAACATCAAAGACGGGAGAGGAGAAGAAATACCTCGTGCAGCTTTCAAAACAGATACTTGTGCAGGAGAACGACTACGTGCGTGCTGGAACTCCGCTTTCTGATGGAGCCGTGACTCCGTCTGATATCCTCGCGATTAAAGGACCTACAGCAGTACAGGAGTACATTGTCAACGAGGTTCAGGATGTCTACCGGTTGCAGGGTGTGAAAATTAACGACAAGCACTTTGAGGTTATCGTACGCCAGATGATGCGCAAGGTGCAAATTGAGGATGCTGGCGATACGAGATTCCTTGAAGGACAGGTTGTTGACAAAATTGAATTCATAGAAGAGAATGACCGCATGTGGGGCAAGAAAGTTGTAGTTGACGCGGGAGATTCTGAAACTTTTATGAAAGGTCAGATTGTTACTGCCCGTAAGCTGCGGGATGAGAATAGTATGTTGACACGTAAGGATTTACGTCTTGTCGAGGCACGTGATGCCATGCCAGCTACATCAGTACAGATGTTGCAGGGTATAACTCGTGCCGCATTGCAGACAAGTAGTTTTATGTCGGCAGCATCATTCCAAGAGACAACCAAGGTGCTTAATGAGGCGGCAATTAACGGTAAGGTTGATTATCTCGAAGGCATGAAAGAGAATGTAATTGTGGGTCATAAGATACCTGCAGGTACAGGTCTACGTGAGTATGACAACTTGATTGTATCGTCTATGGACGAACATGAACGTATGTCTGATGCGAGCAAGAATGTAACCGATATCAGCAATATCTCTGATGGAATTAATTGATGCCGGACTTGCATAAATAAAATTATTGATTGATTGTTTGGCAGTTATGACAAATTGTTGTAACTTTGCTGTCAGAAGTGATGAAATGAGGGGGGCTGATTGGTCCCCCTCTTTCGTGCCGAAAGTTTAATGAAAGTATGATACAAAAGGAGCTGATAGAAGATATAGTGAACAAAAAGCTGGATGGTACGGAATATTTCCTTGTGAATGTTTCTGTATCAGCCGCTAATGACATCCTAGTGGAGATTGATAGTGACTATGTTGTTGATATTGATTATTGTGTGGAGTTGAACCGATATATTGAGGAACGTTTGGACCGTGAGTCTGAGGATTTTAGTCTTGAGGTAGGTTCAGCGGGACTTACAGCTCCGTTGAAGTTGTTGAGACAATACAGAAAAAACATAGGAAATGAAGTGGAAGTGATATGCAGGGATGGCAAGAAACATGTTGGCCGGCTTAAACATGTTGGAGAAGAAGCGTTTGTAGTGACGGAAACAAATATGATAAGGAAAGAAGGAGATAAGCGTAAAAAGCTTTATGAAGAGGATATTGTGTTCGGGTATGACGAAATAAAATCAACAAAATATATAATCAATTGTAAGTAAAATGGCTAAAACAGAGACCGTAAATCTTGTCGATACATTTGCCGAGTTTAAGGAACTGAAAAGTATTGACCGTTCGACTTTAATATCGATTTTGGAAGAGTCGTTCAGAAGCGTGATAGCTAAAATGTATGGCTCGGACGAAAATTATGATGTTATTATAAATCCGGATAAGGGCGACTGTGAAATATGGCGGACACGCATTGTTGTCGATGATGATGATTTAGAAGATGAGAATACTCAGATTGCTCTTTCAGAAGCCAAGAAAATAGATGAAGATTATGAGGTGGGGGAAGAGGTGGTAGATGCTGTCGATTTTCTCTCGTTCGGCCGTCGTGCCGTGCTTAATTTGCGCCAGACGTTGGCCTCCAAGATATTAGAAATACAGAAAGACGGGTTGTATACAAAGTATGCTGATCTAGTTGGACAGATTGTTACAGGAGAGGTGTATCAAGTGTGGAAAAAGGAGGTGTTGCTTTTGGATGACGACGGAAACGAGATGTTGCTCCCGAAGACAGAGCAGATACCTCGTGACTTCTATCGTAAGGGAGATTCTGTACGTGCTGTTGTGTTGAGAGTTGACAATAAGAACAATAATCCAAAGATATATCTTTCTCGCACATCACCCATGTTTCTAGAACGTCTGTTTGAACTTGAAGTGCCAGAGATTCACGATGGGCTTATAACGATAAAGAAAGTGGTGCGTATACCGGGAGAGAGAGCCAAGGTGGCAGTAGAATCGTTTGATGACAGGATTGACCCAGTCGGAGCATGTGTCGGCATGAAGGGGGCGCGTATCCACGGCATCGTGCGCGAGCTGAAAAACGAAAATATAGATGTGGTGAATTATACGTCTAATGTGAGCCTGCTGATTACAAGAGCGTTGAGTCCTGCAAAGGTACAGACAATAGAGATGGACGATGAGAATAGAAGAGCTAACGTTTTCTTAAAACCAGAGGATATATCTTTGGCGATAGGCAAGAACGGAAATAACATAAAGCTCGCCACTATGCTTACCGGATATACGATTGATGTTTTCCGTAACGATGCTGAGATTGACGAGGAGGATATATATATCGATGAATTCAACGATGAGATAGACTCATGGATAATTGATGTGCTTAAAGGCATAGGGTGTGATACAGCGAAAAGTGTGCTCAATATTCCACGCGAGGAGCTTATACAGCGTACCGATCTTGAAGAGGAGACTGTGGACGAAGTACTCCGCATATTGCAATCAGAGTTTGAGCAATAATGTGCCAATAACACTCTATGGCGGCTATTTTGTTACCAAAGAGAATGACGGCATTAAGTGAGTGACGGATATTTTGTGTAAAGTAGTTAGACAGAGGATATTATTATATGGCAAGATTAGGACAGTTAATAAAACAATTGAATATAGGACTGAATACGGCAGTAGAGTTTCTAAAGAAGAAAGGCTTTGGAGTTGATGGCGGTTCAGTTAATCTTAAACTTACTGAGGAACAGGAGAATGCTCTTATTTCTGAGTTTGGTACGGATGAGGATGTAAAACGCCGGCAGGAGGCTGTGGTGCGCAAAACCAAGCCTGAGGTTAAGAAGCCCATTGTTGAAGAGATAAAGGTCGCAAGTAGTGTGCCTCACATAAAGGTAGTCGGAGTGGTAGATTTGGAACAACAGACAGGGAAGCATACCTTTAATAAGTCCGTTGAATCACGGATGGATAAGCCTGCGGAGGCTAAGACCGAAGAACATAATATTGCTACAGAGACTACAGATGTCGAACGTCAATCGAAGTCGGAAGTAGCGGTAAGTGTGCCTGATGCTGAAAATAAAACAGTGGAGAGCAAGCCTGCTATGTCCGTTAGAACTGCTTCTGAACAAGAGATGCATACAGAGCGTGTTCTTAGTGTAGAGCATGCCAAGAAAGATGTCTCCAATGGAGAGAAGAAAGAGTTTCCCAAAAACCAATTGCCAGATAATAAAGAAAATGAAGAGAGGAAGGATAAGGTTGTGAAACCTGAATCAATTACAGATGTGGTTAAACAAGAGGATGCCGTTCGTCAGTCGGTAGAAAAAAAGGAGGAAGAGATATTCAAGATTGAGAATACTGTTAAAGCTCAGATTAAAGTCATAGATAAAATAGACCTGTCCGCTATAAACAATTCAACCCGTCCTGCCAAAAAGAGCAGAGAGGAGAAGCGCAAGGAGCGCAATGCCATAGATGAGAGACGTAGACAGCAGAACAATAAGGGTGGGAATACGCCGCAAGTAGCTTTAGTCAGTGATGCAGAAAAAAGCAGTAAACCTAAGGCGGATGCGGAGACCAGTGATGTACAGAAGAAAAAACGTAAGCGCATCGGCGGTGAGAAAGTAGATGTTAACAAGGTGTTCAATGCCCCTAATAAACAGGGCAGCAAGAGGGTGCATTCAAAGCATCAGATACATATTCCACAGGTGAATGAAGAGGATGTGGCGAAACAGGTGAAGGAGACACTTGCCCGTCTTACAGAAGGAAACAAAGGAGCTAAAAAAGGTGCGAAATACAGGAAAGAGAAGCGGGAAGCGAACATGCAGCGTATGCAGGCAGAGGTGGCGGCAGAGAGAGCGGAGGCAACTGTGCTTAAACTCACGGAGTTTGTTACTGCTAATGAACTTGCTGCCATGATGAATGTGCCTGTGACACAGATTATACAGACATGTTTTAACCTTGGGCTTTTCGTTTCGATAAATCAGCGTCTTGATGCTGAGACTATTAATATCGTGGCAGACGAATTTGGATTCAAGACAGAGTTTGTAAGTGCGGAAGTGGTCAATGCAATACAGGAAGAGGCGGACAAGGAGGAAGACCTTGTGCCGCGTCCTCCGATTGTTACGGTAATGGGACATGTCGACCATGGTAAGACATCTTTGCTTGACTATATCCGAAAGTCGAATGTTATAGCCGGCGAGGCAGGCGGAATTACGCAGCATATAGGTGCGTACAATGTGACGCTTGATGACGGGCGACACATAACATTCCTTGATACACCGGGTCATGAGGCATTCACTGCCATGCGTGCCCGTGGTGCGAGGGTGACAGATATTGCCATAATTATTGTTGCTGCGGATGATAACGTGATGCCGCAGACTGTGGAGGCAATAAACCATGCTTCGGCTGCCGGAGTTCCTATAGTGTTTGCCATAAACAAGATAGATAAGCCCAATGCCAATCCGGAGAAAATCAAAGAGGAGTTGGCTAATATGAATTACCTCGTTGAGGACTGGGGTGGTAAATATCAGTCGCAGGAGATTTCTGCAAAGAAAGGAATCGGTGTGCCGGAATTGCTTGAAAAAGTTCTTCTGGAGGCAGAACTGCTTGACCTTAAAGCTAATCCGAACAGGAAGGCGACAGGGTCTGTCATAGAGTCCTCTTTGGATAAGGGGCGTGGGTATGTTGCCACGGTTCTTGTGAATAACGGTACGTTGAAAGTTGGCGATGTGATGTTGGCCGGTACATCTTATGGACGTATCAAGGCAATGTTCAATGAACGTAACCAGCGTATCAAACAGGCCGGGCCGTCAGAGCCTGTTCTTGTGCTTGGACTCAACGGAGCGCCACAAGCAGGGGATAACTTTAATATTTTCGATGAGGAACATGAGGCGCGTGAGTTGGCGAACAAGCGCGAACAGCTGGCGCGCGAGCAGAGTCTGCGCACATCAAAGCATTTGACCTTAGACGAGATAGGCCGCCGTATAGCACTCGGCAATTTCCAAGAGCTGAATGTCATAGTGAAAGGTGATGTGGACGGTTCTATTGAGGCACTTTCGGATTCGCTCCTGAAGCTCTCGACAGAAGAGATACAGGTCAATGTCATCCATAAGGCTGTCGGTCAGATTTCGGAGTCGGATGTCATGCTCGCAGCCGCATCTAATGCCATTATCGTGGGCTTCCAAGTACGTCCGTCGCTCGGGGCGCGTAAACTCGCTGAAAAGGAGGAGATAGATATACGTCTCTACTCAATAATATATGATGCGATAGAGGAGCTGAAAGCCGCAATGGAAGGAATGCTTGCGCCGGAGATTAAGGAAGAGGTGGTAGGTACACTGGAGATACGCGAGATATTCAAGATTGCCAAAGTAGGTACTATCGCCGGATGTATGGTCAAGGAGGGCAAGGTAAAACGTACAAGCAAGGTGCGTCTCATACGCGACGGTATTGTGATATATACGGGTGAACTCGCTTCTCTGAAACGAATGAAGGACGATGTTAAGGAGGTGAACTCCGGATACGAGTGCGGTCTGAACATAGCCAATTACAATGATATACGCATCGGCGATATAGTAGAGGCTTATGACGAGGTAGAGGTGAAGAAAACGCTTTAATCATATTTTGTATAATCATTAATTACAGGTCTGGCATGATGCGCCGCGCGGGCTGCATGTGTCAGGCCTGTATTGGTATATATAGTTATGGAATTGAACTGGACTTGGAATATACTCGATATTGTGATAGCCTGTGTTCTGGCATACGGCTTCATACAAGGGCTGCGCCACGGGATAGTCAAGGAACTTGCGTCGATAGCGGCCCTGCTTGTAGGTATTTATGCCGCCAAGATGTTTGCGGAGACGGTGGCAGCATCTATTATCAAGACGTTTTCGTGGGATGCATCGGTGTCGCTTGTGGTGGCGTATGTATTTGTGTTTGTGGTGGTGGCAGGGCTTGTGAACCTTGCGGCACATCTGATTACGAAGGTGTTGCGATACGCATCGTTGGGCTGGGTGAACCGTTTGGTCGGCTGTTGTTTCGGTACGATGAAGATGGCACTGATTGTCAGTGTCGTACTGAATATAATGACGTTTTGCGGTGTTGCAGGGGATGCCTCCAAGCAGTCGGTTCTGTTCAACCCGATATCGGGAATACTGTCGAAAGTGCTGCCGTTCGCGGATTTTGAGCTGCCTGATATATCATTGCCTGATATAGATTTGCCTTCTTTGGAGACGGATAAAGATAAGTCAGAGACGTCTTCTGTCTGACTGTGGAATGAGGCAGTGGGAGGAGCTGTCAGTAATGCCAATGGAGTCATGATGTAAGAGGTGTTGTCACGGGTCACAAGGGGCGCGGTTTGCTGCTATATAGCACGCAGTCCGCGCCCTTTTTTGTCACGTAGTCAATCAGTTTCTTCTCTATGTCTTACGTGCGGGTATGCGAGTGTCCGGAAAAGTGAGGAAAAACCCTCAGAGGAAGGGCGGGAGGATGCCCTTATATCGGGGTGCGGATTGCTTTGGGGTGGCTGTCCGCTTCGGTGGTGCTTCCTGACTGTTGGCTCGAGAATACGTGTTTTTAACCTATTTTCACTGTGTTTGTTCGGGATTTGCGGGTTCATGGCATATTTGCGGGTCAAACAGGAAATAAATTTGCTGACTGCTTGTGTATGTGGATAAAAAGTCGTACCTTTGCACACTCATTTTGGGAATAATGTGGAACAATAAAAAGATATAAGTAAAATGTCAAAGATTTGTCAGATTACCGGTAAGAAAGCGATGGTTGGAAATAATGTTTCCCACTCGAAACGCCGCACGAAACGTACGTTTGAGGTAAATCTCTTTACCAAGAAGTTCTATTATGTGGAGCAGGGATGCTGGATTAGCCTGAAGCTGTCAGCGTCGGGGCTCCGTACTATAAACAAGCTCGGACTTGATGCAGCTCTGACTCGTGCTGTGGAAAAGGGCTATTGTGATTGGAAGGATATTAAAGTTTTGGCGTAAACTTTTCATTCAGGAGGAATTAGACTATGGCAAAGAAAGCGAAAGAAGCAAGGGTCCAAGTAATTTTGGAGTGCACAGAGCACAAGGACAGCGGTATGCCCGGTACATCTCGTTATGTCACGACGAAGAACCGCAAGAATACTCCGCAGCGTCTGGAGTTGAAGAAATATAACCCGATACTCAGAAGAATGACTATTCACAAAGAAATAAAATAATATAGGCTATGGCAAAGAAAGCGGTTGCAACTCTGCAAAAAGGTGAAGGTCGCGGATTCGCGAAAGTCATCAAGATGGTGAAGTCTCCGAAGACCGGGGCTTATGTCTTTCAGGAAGACATTGTTCCCAACGAGAAGGTGAAAGAGTACTTCGCGAAGTAATGGTTTGAATATTATTCCCAATCATATAAGAGGGTGTTGGCAGTGATGCCTGACATCCTCTTTTGTTATAAGCACATTGCGGCCTGCCCTTTTTTTGTATGAAGATAGATTTGAAAGAGATTGACGTAATCGCGTTCGATGCCGATGACACGCTGTGGGACAACGAGATATATTTCCGCGAGAGCGAAAGGGAGTTCTGCGCGCTGCTGGGCAGCTATGCGTGTGAGGAGGAGGTGATGCGGGTGCTCTATGAGGTGGAGGAGGCCAATATACCGTTGTTCGGTTATGGGGTCAAGAGTTTTGCTATGAGCATGCTGGAGAGTGCGGGGAGACTGACGCGGGAGAGTGCGCCGTACCCGCTGGTGAAGGCTGTGATGGGGATAGCCCGCGGTCAGCTAATGCGCCCGGTGACGATTATTGACGGGGTGCAGGAGGTGCTGGAAAGCCTCTATGGCCGCTGCCGCCTTGCCCTGGCGACGAAGGGCGACATAACAGATCAGAGGCGCAAGGTGCGTCTGTCGGGGCTGGAGCATTATTTTGACCATGTGGAGATAATGAACGAGAAGAGGGAGGAGGATTATGCGCGCATGGTCAAGGTGTTGCGTTGCAGGGCAGACCGTCTGCTGATGGTGGGCAATTCGCTCAGGTCGGATATATTGCCCGTTCTCGGGCTGGGAGGCTACGGGATACATATACCATATCATACCACATGGATGCATGAGGTGGTGGAAGGGGATGTCGCCCACGGGCGTTTCTGCGAACTGAATAGTATAAGGGAGTTGGTTGGACTGTTTAATATATAGATTTATGAAGAGAGTAATATCGATGCTTTTGCCGTTTATGTTTGTCGCGGCGGCACTCAGCTCATGTACGGGCGGCAAGACAGACGGAGGCAAGGAGAGCACAGAGAGCGGCGAGGCCGCGCCGGCATATACAAATGATGCGCATACGGCGCAGAACTCCCTCGACTGGGCGGGGGTGTATAAGAACGACACCATGACTGTGGAGCTTAACTCCGATTTGTCGTTCATGAGGAGTATGCCTACGGAGATACGCAAGGGATATTTCATGTGGGACACGGAGGGGAGCGTGATAGCCCTCGACAACGGTGACGGGGGGTATATGCTCTTAAAAGTGGAGGAGAACCGCCTCACGAACGGTGACCTTGTACTCGTGAAACAGTAGAGCGAACAGGCTTCTTATGGATGTAAAGAAGATAAGGATAGACGATTTCGACTATGCTCTTCCGGAGGGGCGCATAGCCAAGTATCCTCTCGAAGAGCGCGACCACTCGAAGCTGCTCGTATGGCGCGACGGGGATATCGATGAGAGGCATTTCTATGACCTGCCCGACTGTCTCGACAGTGGAGACCTGTTGGTGTACAACAATACGAAGGTGATACAGGCGCGTCTGCATTTCCACAAGGAGAGCGGCGCGACGATAGAGATATTCTGTCTCGAACCGCACGACCCGGCGGACTATGAGCTTGTGTTCCAGACGTATAAGAGTTGTGTGTGGAAGTGCCTTGTAGGTAATCTGAAGAAATGGAAAGAGGGTGAGTTGAGTCAGATGCTGTGCATACGCAATATCATATTCGAGTTGACGGCAGAGAGGGTGTCGGCCGACGAGGGTATGTCGCATCTGGTGCGTTTCTCGTGGGACAATGAGGAGATAACGTTTGCCGAGATACTCGCGCATTTCGGCGAACTGCCCATACCTCCGTATCTGAACCGTCCGACCGAGGAGAAGGACAAGAGAACGTATCAGACGGTGTATTCCAAGATAGACGGCTCAGTGGCCGCTCCGACGGCGGGGCTGCATTTTACGATGGATGTGCTCCGCTATCTGGCTCTCAAAGGCATAAGGGAGGACGAGGTGACGCTGCATGTGGGGGCGGGGACATTCCAGCCTGTCAAGGCGGAGGAGATAGGCGGACATCCGATGCACAGGGAGATTATATCGGTGTCGAAAGCTACTATCGCGGACATACTCCGCAGTAAGGGAAGGGTGGTGGCCGTAGGTACTACATCTGTGCGGACGCTCGAGAGCCTGTATTATCTCGGCTGTCACATCATGGCCAATCCGGAAGCTCCCGACCTGATAGTGGGGCAGTGGGAGCCGTATTCGGGCGCGGAAAGCGACATTTCAACGGAGGAGGCTCTGGAAGCCATAGTGGAATACCTGACGCGCAACCATCTGCCGGCCATTGACGCGTCGACGCAGATAATGATAGTGCCGGGTTTCGAGTTCCGCGTGGTGAACAAGATAATAACCAATTTCCATCAGCCGAAGAGCACGTTGCTGTTGCTTATCTCGGCGTTTGTCGGACTTGACAGGTGGAGGGCAATATATGATTATGCGCTGGAGCATGATTTCCGTTTCCTCTCATACGGCGACAGTTCTCTGCTCATACGGTGAGGAGAGACGGGCATAATAAAAGCGGCTATGAGCCTGAAGCTCATAGCCGCTTTTATTATGGAGTATAATCCCGTCCTATTTCAATAGGCGGTTGGTGGCCGTGTCGGGGAAGATGACAGAAGGAGAGAAGCAACGCGCCTCGTCCATCTCCATCCACGTGTATGCCATGATTATCACTATGTCGCCTACGGATACAAGGTGGGCAGCCGCGCCGTTGATACATATTACTCCGGAACCGCGCTCTCCCTTGATGACATAGGTCTCGAAGCGGTTGCCGTTGTTGTTGTCGACAATCTGCACTTTCTCTCCGGCGATGATGTTTGCCGCGTCCATGAGGTCTTCATCGATGGTGATGCTGCCGATGTAGTCGAGGCATGCCTCGGTCACTGTCACGCGGTGGATTTTGCTCTTTACGATGTTTACGTACATGAGAAACCTCCTATTCTATTTGTAGCGTATGTTGTCTATCAGCCTGATTTTACCGCAGTAGACTGTTATGCAGCCAACGATATAGTCACTGTCGTCCCATTTGCTTATTTCTTGCAGTGTGGTGCCGTCGACGATGGAGAAGTACTCTACTTCCAGTCCCTCGTGGCGATTTATGGCCGCGATTACGGCGTCGTGGAGCTCCTGTACGGATGTTTCCAACGCGAACTGTGTGCTCTCTTTAAGTACGGCAGATATGTTTACCGCGAGTGTCCTTTGTTCGGGGGAGAGCAGCGCGTTGCGGCTTGACAGGGCGAGACCGCTCTCCTCGCGCACTATGGGGCAGCCAACTATCTCCACACCGAAGTTCATCAGCTTTACCATGCGCCTTATGATGGCCAGCTGCTGGAAATCCTTTTCTCCGAAGTAGGCCCGGTCGGGGGTGACGAGGGAGAAGAGCTTGCTGACTACCTGTACCACTCCGTTGAAGTGGCCGGGGCGGTATTTGCCCTCCATGACGGTGTCAAGGCCGCCGAAGTCGAACTGGAATGTGCTGTTCATCTCTTCGGCAGAATACATCTCTTCCGGAGCGGGGGCAAACGCTGCCGCACATCCAGCCTTTTCGAGCAGAGCCGCATCGGCCTCTATGTTACGCGGATAGCGTTCGAGGTCTCCTTTGTCGTTGAACTGAGTCGGATTGACGAAGACACTGACTATGCAGGCATCGTTTTCACTGACTGCGCGGCGCACGAGTTGCAGATGTCCGCCGTGCAGGGCACCCATAGTGGGGACGAAACCTATCGTCTTACCCTCCTTTTTCAGGCTTTCGACGTACTGTCTGAGAGCCTGTTTGTCTGTGAATAAGTTCATTGGTGTGTGACTTTCAAAACGAAGTGCAAAATTACAATGAATTGTGGATAACGGCAAATGGTTTCGGGGTAAATGGCGGCCGGAGGGGTAGTTTATGCAAATGTTTTTCGCGGGGGAAGCACGGAGGGGCATGGGGCGGTGCAGGGCTGTTCCGGTTGTATGGTTGCTGAAGGGTAGGGTGAAGTCAGCTGATGGATAAGGCGAGAGTACGTGTTTTTAACCTCAATTAGCATTCAGAGGGCGAGGGGCTATGGAGAGGCTCCGTAGGGTGTCCGTAGCTGTTCCGTCGAGAGTACGTCTTTTTAACTCCGGTTAACATAGGGGGCGGGAGGCAAGGAGGGGGAGTGCAGGGCAGGGAGAGGGCACGCGGCATGAGAACTGCCGGTTATGCTATGCTGAGTGATAATGAGGAGAGAGTGTGTTGCCAGTAAGGCCGATTTTCGCTATCTTTGTGCTAACCGCACGAAGATAGGATACGTCTCGGCAGAGACAAATTAAGAACAAGTTCTCATTTGTCTCTGCACTCGACTTTCGCTATCTTTGTGTGCTGATGCACACAAGACAGGAGGTGTTTCGGCAAGAGCTATTAATTTTGCCGCTGTCGGTGTTTTATAAATCGGATTAATGTTTACGGGAATGCGCAGGTTGTGCTATATTTCACATAATTACAGGGATACTTCAAGCGCGGGAGGGAAGGCCAAGAGCGATATGGAGTGTATATTGGCATCGCTGGGGGCTGTCAATATAGGTAACCGCCGTACGTGCTACCGCAACAAGGTGCTGCATTTTGCGGTTAACCTGTGTGGAATGGTGCGGGCTGTGCTGTCGGTGAGGCGGGGGGATATTGTCGTGTTGCAGTATCCGCTCAAGAAGTATTTTACGCTGGTGTGCCGTGTGGCGAGGACAAAGGGGGCGCAGACGGTGGTGCTGATACATGACCTCGGCTCGTTCCGCCGCCGTAAGCTGACTGTGGAGCAGGAGGTGCGCAGGCTGTCGCATGCCGACTGTCTGATAGCACTGAACCCGTCGATGCGCGAATGGCTCAAAGAGAAGGGGTTGACGTGCCCTATCTGTGTGCTGGGTATCTGGGACTATCTGTCTCCGTCGGTTTACAGGTCGGCAAGGGAGAAGGGTACGCCGCCGTCGCCGTATACCGTGGTTTATGCGGGCGGGCTTTCTCCGCGCAAGAACAGTTTCCTGATGGAGATGCCGGCGCATGCGCGGCATTACAGGATGGAGCTGTACGGTGATGCCCGTGAGGTTGAGCCGTATATCAAGTCGCCGAATATCAAGGCGTGCGGTTTTGTGGCTTCGGATGAGCTTATCGCGAGGGTGCAGGGGCATTTCGGGCTTGTGTGGGACGGCTCGTCGCTCGACGGGTGTGCGGGTCATTGGGGCGAGTATCTGCGTTATAATAATCCGCATAAGACGTCGCTGTATATACGGTGCGGGCTGCCGGTAATCGTGTGGGGGGAGTCTGCCCTTGCGCCGTTCGTGAGGGAGAAGGGTGTGGGGCTGTGCATCGCGTCGCTGCGGGAGCTTGACACTCTGCTCCCGAGTATAGGCGCGGAGGAGTATGACACCATGAAGCGCAATGTGGAGGGGCTGTGCGCGAAGGTGGCTTCAGGAGAGTTTTTCAGGAGCGCGCTGAATGAGGCTATCGGGCTGCTGGGGATATAGAATAATATTTGTAACTTTGCTAACGCGAAGAGATGCGTCTCAACAAAAGCTGCCAAACAAGTTTGCCGCTTTTGCGCGCTCGACTTTCGCTATCTTTGTGTGCTGTCGCACACAAGATAGGATGCGGTTCGGCAAAGGCAATCAAACAAGTTTGTTGCCATTGCGCTCACCTTTCACTATCTTTGTAGAAGACAGGAGGCATCTCGGCAGTACTGTATTGTATACCAGACTGTCGTCGGTCATTACATTATGCTTTGCCATATCATGCCATTGTGCCGAGGCACATGTCCTGCTACGGCAAAGCATAATGTAATGCAAAAATGGCGTTTTGCATACAGCACTGCTCTCGATTTTCACTATCTTTGTCTCGAAGATAGTGATGCGGTTGTGAAGGCGTTTTGCTATGCGCCATGATAATAGGGTATTCAGTTTTTAAGGTAAAAAGGTATGGAATATAATCCGCAGATCTCTGTTGACTGTGTGGTATTCGGCTTTGACGGGGAGCGGCTCAAGGTGCTTCTTGTCGAGAGGGATACTGAGGAGACGGGCACGGACGGTACTGTGTACAACAACAGGAAGCTCCCCGGCAGTATCATACGTCAGGATGAGGATTTGGACAGTGCAGCGTATCGTATACTCGAAGAGTACACAGGTCTTACTAATATCTATCTGCATCAGTTTCAGGCGTTCGGGAAGCCGCAGCGCAGCAGTGCGGCGGATGAGCCGTGGCTGGAAAAGACCCACCGGCTGAAGATAAGCAGACTTATAACAGTGGCGTTCATTGCCCTGATAAAGCTCAATAATAAAGTGAAGCATGCATCGGGAAAGAAGACTTCCGTGGTGTGGCTTAATATAGAGGATTATAAGAACGAGCGTCTGGCGTTTGACCATAAGGAGATTATAGAGGCGGGGCTTGAGAATATACGGCGTTCGTTGAAGTTTGAGCCGTGGCTGATGTTCGAGCTGCTGCCGAAGAAGTTTACAATGAGCCAGCTCCGCACATTGCATGATACTATTTATCAGACGCGTTCCGATGTGAGGAATTTCCAAAAGCGGGTGATGGCTATGGAGGGTATATCCGTGCTTGCGGAGACGGAGGTAGGAGTACCGCACAGAGCGGCGAGATATTTTACTTATACCAAGCGCAGGCGTTGATGTCTTTTCCTGTACCAAAAAAGGAGCGGGATGCGACCGACAGGTCGCATCCCGCTCCTTTTTTGGTGGTGTGCTATGCCCGAGTTTTAATGTGTTGTGGCAGAATATGTGCCATAACCGTATCCGTACAGGCTTGATTCTTTTACTCCGTTGAGAACTATTGAAACGTTGTTCAACTGTCCGTTGTCCACAAGCTCTTCGAGGTTATAGATGTACTCTTTCGGGGTCACACCGCAGCGGCTCACGTATATCACTGCATCGACAAGCGGATTGATTATGAGCGAGTCGGCTACGAGATTGACGGGCGCAGAGTCTACAATGATGTAGTCGTAGTTGTCACGCAGCCATGCGATGAACTCTTTCAGGCGCGGGTGCGTAAGTATCTCTGCCGGGTCGGGCGGTATTGTCCCGGAGATATATACATCGAGGTTCTGTATGTCGCGGTATTTCTCGCATATGTCCTGCGGAGTAAGGGATGAGTCGACAAGGTAGTCGATGACACCATAGCGGCCGTTTATGTCCAGATACTTTTTGAGCATCGGCTTGCGGATGTCGAGGCCGATGAGTGCAACCCTCTTGTTGAGGAGAGCGAACGATGCGGCCAAGTTGACTGAGACGAACGACTTGCCTTCCCCTGATATGCTCGATGTTATCATAAGCACTTTGTCGTCCTGCTTCTTGAACAGGAACTTGACATTAGCTCTCATGAGCTTGAACGCCTCGGCAACGGGAGAGGTCTGGCCATGCTTCACAACCACATGTTCCCCGTTTGTCTTAGCCATAGGCACCATGCCAATCACGGGCAGTGAGGTTAGCTGTTTGAGCATCTTCTTGTCCGTGATTTTGTTGTTTATCAGTTCGAAGATATAGAGGTATGCGCAGCCGAACAGCATGCCGAGAACGCCGGCAGCAAGCAGTATGAGCATCTTGCGCGGGGCGACCGGCTTTTCCGCCGTATAGGCATCGTCAATGACCTTGGTAGAGTTGGTTGTCGCGGCAAGGGAGAGCTGAGCCTCTTCGCGCTTCTGCAAGAGGAATACGTAGAGGGCGCGCTTGACCTCCTGTTCACGAGCAATCTCGACGTATTCGCGCTCTATCTTCGGCACGGATGATATCTTGTCCTCTATTTCCCGGTTCTTGCCCAGCAAATCCTGCTTCTGGAGAGCCAGACCCTTTTTCACGTTGACGATGGTCTGTATGATGTTTTTGCGTGTCAGCTCTATCTTGGTCTTGAGCTGCGAGACGTAGGGGTTCGACTCATTAGTCGAACGAGTCATGCGCTGGTATTCGAGTACCTGATTGTTGTATGAGACTATCAGGTTAGCGAGAGTCTGGTCTTCTACGCCTGTGTTACTCGGCAACAGGTCACCCTCATTTGAGTTGATGACATAGTTCTCTATGTCGGATACAAGCGTATACTGCAAGTCGAGGAGAGTGACCTGCCTGTCATAGTCGGAGACGGACTCAATGACGGCCTTGGCCTGTGTGGAGAGGTCGGCGAGGTTGTTCTTTGTGCGATACTCTTCTACTTTCTGCTCCACTATGCTGAGTTCCTGTTCGAGCAGCACGAGGCGGCGCGTGATGAAGTCGGTCATCTGGACGGCGGTCTTGTTCTTGTCCTGCAATGCGTCAAGCTCATAGAGTTCGACCAGCGTGTTTATTATAGCTTCGGACTTGGCCGCATTTTCGCCAACCATGCTGATGTTCATTACGTTTGTCTTCTTGTTAGTGAGGGCAACCGTAATGAGTTGTGCGTAGCGTTCTATGTTGCTTTTGCGTGTGCGGGTGACGAACTTTATCTTGTAATTTGGGTAGTCAGGGTCAATGTATTCGGGGTGTTCTATGAAGGTGAACTTGCCCCAAGGTGTCTCCACTGAGGAGTTGAGGCTGTCCACAGTGCATTCGTATGTGGTCTCGTCGCCGAGGTATGTGTGTTCAAACTCGAGCTTCCATCCTCCCTTTTTCTTTTTTGAGGCCTCAATGACCATTGTCCCCTTGTCTGCCACGAGGTATCCGGTGGGGTGTACAACCTGCAATGGCGAGTTGCGGTACAACTCCCTGTATACGCCGAACTTTTTCTTATAGAAGATGTCAGTGTGGAGTTCGAGGCGGTCTATCATGTCGCCGAGTATGGTCTTAGAGCGCAAGATTTCCATCTCATCGTCGACGGCCTTGCCCGCATCGAAGAGCGATGATGCAGGTCCGGATATTGATGACGACAAGAATCCCATGGTGTTGTCGGTACGCACGAGAAGGGATGCCGATGTGCTGTACTCCGGCTGCTTGACTATGATGTAGATTACGGCGAGAGATACGCATACAGCGAAGGCGATTACGAATACGTACCACTTGCGCAGCATTTTCATCAGCAGCTCGCGGAGGTCTATCTCGTCAATGTTATTGTCCTGTCTTGGGTTGTGTTTTGTATGATGGTTATTGTCGGTTTGCATAAGTTTTCAGTATCGATAAATACTTTGTTAAACCATTGGGGATTAGGCTTATCTGGCGTTTACGACTATGGAGACTATTACAGTAGCCATTGATGCCAGAGTGGACAACGCGCTCAGATAGAGCGAGACGTTTGTCGAGGATGCAGAGGTGACCTTGGTTTTGTTCGCCTCAACGTATATGACATCGTTCTGCTGCAAGTAATAGTATTCCGATGTAAGAATGTCAGTGTCATTAAGGTTGATGCGTACATATTCTTTCACTCCACCCTCCTTTTCACGGATGAGCAGCACGTTGTCACGCCGGCCGTAGATAGTGAGGTCTCCTGCTCTGCCGAGAGCTTCGAGTATGGATACGCGCTCAGTGTTGATTGTGTATGTGTTTGGGCGAGCCACTTCACCTAGCACAGTCACTTTGTAGCTCATGAACTGTATGGTGATGATGGGGTCTTTCAGATATGGTTCCAATTGTTTCTTGATGTAGGCTATGGCCTCGGACTTGAGCAGTCCGCCGAGTTTCATCTTTCCTATCACAGGGAAGTCTATATATCCTTCCTTGTCAACGAGATAGGGCTGGAATGAGGGTGTGGCGTAGATGTTCTCAGAACCCGGAGACTGGTAGGCGACGACGGGAAGGTTGAACGGGGCGACTGCCAGCGGGTCTATGCCGGAGACGGTGATGGAGAGCATGTCGTCGGGGCATATGCGTGCTTCGTGCTGTACGACACCAACCGCGTCTTCCGACGACTGCAACCCTTTGAAATAGGGTATGTCACGTGCCATGGAGCAGCCTGTCAGGAATGCGACAGCCGCGAGGCACAGGGATTTAACAAGAAACTTCATAAGCAGTTTTTGTGTCTAAGTATGTTACAAATAAAATGGTTACTGTCTTGTGTCCGCGCCAAGGGGCAGGGGGAACAGAGAGCGGTGTGAGCAATGTGCGTTCATCTGTTGCCGTACTGTTTTTCGTAGTATTCCTTGTATGCTCCGGAGGTTATGCGGTCAGACCATTCTTCGTTGGCGAGATACCAGTCGACGGTCTTTTCCAGCCCTTCCTCAAATGTGACTGATGGGCGCCATCCGAGTTCGCGTTGCAGTTTTGACGAGTCGATGGCGTAGCGGAGGTCGTGGCCTGCGCGGTCGGTCACAAAGGTGATGAGTTTGGCGGATGTGCCTTCGGGCCGTCCCAGCTTGCGATCCATGATGGAGCAGAGGAGGCGTATGAGGTCTATGTTTGTCCATTCGTTGTTTCCGCCGATGTTGTATGTCTCGCCGTCACGTCCGTTGTGGAATATGAGGTCGATGGCGCGGGCGTGGTCGTCGACGTAGAGCCAGTCGCGGACGTTCTCGCCTTTGCCGTAGACGGGTATCGGGCGGTTATGGCGTATGTTGTTGATGGCTAGAGGAATGAGTTTCTCGGGGAAGTGGTGCGAGCCGTAGTTGTTCGAACAGTTGGACATGACTATGGGCAGCCCGTATGTGTCGTGATAAGCACGGACGAAGTGGTCGGATGAGGCTTTTGAGGCGGAGTAGGGGGAGTGGGGTGCGTAGCGTGTCTCTTCGGTGAAGAGTGTGCCGTCCTTTTCAAGCGCGCCGTAGACTTCGTCAGTGGAGACGTGGTAGAAGCGTTTGCCGGAGTAGTCGGCTTTCCAGAGCTCTTTGGCGGCGTGGAGCATGTTGCATGTGCCCATGACGTTGGTTCGCACGAACGAGAAGGGGTCGGTGATGGAACGGTCGACATGGGATTCCGCCGCGAGGTGGATGACTCCCGTGGGGTTGTACTGGCGGAATATGCCGGTGATTGCCTCGTAGTCGGTGATGTCCGCCTTGACGAATGTGTAGTTGGGGCGGCCGGCTATGTCGGTGAGGTTCTCGAGGTTGCCTGCGTATGTGAGGGCATCGAGGTTTATGATGTGCGCGTCCGGGTATTTGTTTACGAAGAGCCGGACTACGTGGGAGCCTATGAAGCCTGCGCCTCCGGTTATGATTATGGTTTGTCTGTCCATTTGAATCGGTGTGTTATGGTTCAAATTGAACGCAAAGATAATTGTTTTTTCTCTTACGGCAAAATGTTGTCAGAGGTTTCGTTTTGCGGCGTGAGGGGGTGAGTGTGGGGGGTGATAGGGTGTGCGGGGCGGGGCTGGTGTCTGGGAGGTGCTTCGTAGGGTGTCCGTAGCCGCTGGCTCGAGAGTACGACTTTTTAACCTATTTTTGCGTATGGGATGGGGAGGGGCTGGGGGGCTGCCCCGTGGGGGCTTCGGGTCCGTTCCGTCGAGAGTACGTGTTTTTAACCCAAATTTACATTTGGCGGAGGGGGTGGAAAAAGTTTTTTCGGGGTGGTGCAGTTTTTTTCTTCCGGATTTTACGGGGGGGGGTAAGTATCTTATTATCAATGACATAACCAAGAAGGTAGTGGGGCGAATGGGGAGGAAAGTGGGACGGTGGTGTTTTGTTATGGTTGGTATGGTGGTTTGTTGTGAATTAAAAAGAGTATCTTTGCAATCTGTTTTGCCGCGACATGTGGCTGCGGGGTGAAGGTGCAGGAGCGGGGCGTGAAGGTGCGGGGGGGTGTGGAGAGGGTGTGGCGATGGGCGGGGCAGAGGCTGAGAGTTTGTAATTACGTTTTAAGCAAGTGTCAATCAGGTGTCATGATGATGAAGACGGGTCATAGGGAACATTCGTTCAGGGAGATGCTGGTATCCAAGGTATCGTCGATAGGCTATATGCCGAGGTGGGCTGTGCTTATTATGGATATGCTGCTGTGTACGTTCGCGTTCTATGTGGCGTATGCCGTGTCGAAGGATGTGTATTACGGTCATGATGTGGAGGTGAACTGGACGTGGGATTTGGTGGTGCTGCTGTCGACGCAGGCGGTGTGGTTCGGGGTGTTCCATACGTATTCGGGGATATTGAGGTATTCGACGTTTGTAGATGTGGTGCGTCTGATAGTGTCGCTTATGTCGGAGATGGTGACGCTGTATGTGCTGCATGTGGCTGTTCTATGGTTTGCTGGAGTGAGTCTGCTGCTGCCGATAGGGATATTGTTTTACGGGATGTTCGCTTTTGTGTTCCTGTTTGTGCTGCGGCTTTTTGTGAAGACGTCGTATGACGCGTTTGTGATTTCGTCGGGGAAGAAGGTGCCTGTGGTGGTGTACGGTACGAAGACAGCGGGTGTGAGTATAGCGAAGATGCTGAAGTCGAACAGTGATTCGCGGTTTATGCTTGTGGGTTTTGTGGATGACGGTCAGAGGGTTTATGACAAGCGGATATTCGGGCGGAGGATATTTTCTCTGCTGGATATGGAGCGCGCGCTGCGTGAGCTGAAGCGGAAGAGGGTGAAGGCTGTGGTGGTGTCGCCGTTCAAGATGAAGCAGCTGGATACGTCGGTTCTGACTATGTTGATAGACAACGGGATAAAGGTGCTGACTGTGCCTGCGATGGAGCAGTGGAAGGAGGGAGACGCGGTAGAGGGTATCGACATTGAGCGCAATATGCGCAATATACAGATAGAGGATCTGCTGAACAGGAAGCCGATAGAGCTAGAGAAGAGTCATCTGCGGAAGCAGCTGGAGGGTGAGGTGGTGATGGTGACGGGGGCGGCGGGTTCGATAGGGAGCGAGATTTCGCGTCAGGTGGCGTCGTATGACCCGAAGCTGCTGGTGCTGGTGGATAATGCGGAGACTCCGATGCACAATCTGCGTCTGGAGCTGACGGAGAGGTATCCGAGGTTGCAGTTTGCGTGCTATATAGCGGATGTGCGTTCGCGGGAGAGGATGGATTATGTGTTCGGGGAGGTGCGTCCGGCGTATGTGTATCATGCTGCGGCGTATAAGCATGTGCCGATGATGGAGGAGTTTCCGTCGGAGTGTGTGAAGGATAATGTGATGGGGACGAAGAATGTGGCGGACTGCGCGGTGAGGTACGGGGTGAAGTCGTTTGTGATGGTGAGCACGGACAAGGCTGTGAATCCGACGAATGTGATGGGCGCGTCGAAGAGGGTGTGCGAGATATATGTGCAGTCGCTGTCGAACAAGCTGGCGAATGAGGGCGTGGGAGCGACGAAGTTTATCACGACGCGTTTCGGGAATGTGCTGGGGTCGAACGGTTCGGTGATACCGCTGTTCAAGAAGCAGATAGAGAAGGGGGGGCCGGTGACGGTGACGCACCCGGAGATTATAAGGTATTTCATGACGATACCGGAGGCGTGTCAGCTGGTGCTGGAAGCGGGGACTATGGGCAGGGGCGGCGAGATATTCATTTTCGACATGGGGCAGCCGGTGAAGATAGCCGACCTTGCGGAGAAGATGATACGTCTGGCGGGGCTGCATCCGGGGAGGGACATTGAGGTGAAGTATACGGGTCTGCGGCCGGGGGAGAAGCTGTATGAGGAGCTGCTGAACGTGAAGGAGACTACGAAGCCGACGTATCATGAGAAAATCATGATAGCCACGGTGCGGGAGTATGCCTATGACGATGTGAAGGTCAAGATAGGCGAGATGATAAGGCTGGCGGAGGCGAATGATGATTACGGAGTGGTGAAGGCCATGAAAGAGGTGGTGCCGGAGTATGTGAGCCAGAATTCAAAGTATGAGGCCATAGATGCAGAGGTGAAGAGGTGATATTGGTTTTAAGTCCTAATCACAGATAAACGAAGAGTGTCGCCGCAACGATGGGAGTCGTTGCGGCGGCACTGTTTTCAGATGTGTGTGTCGCGGCAGGGCGGGTGAGGTCTTTGCGAATTACTCGCCCCAGAGCTTTTTCATCAGTTCGGCCATGCGGATTTCCGAGGAGTTGTTCTGCGCCTCCCAGAACCGTTGTCCCTGTACGCTGTCGGGCATGTACTGCTGTCGCACGAAGTGGTTGGGGAAGTCGTGCGCGTATTTGTATTCTTTCCCGTAGTCGAGTTTTTTCATGAGGGCGGTGGGTGCGTTGCGCAGATGGAGCGGGACGGGTTGGTTGCCGCTCTTTTCCACGAAAGCGAGGGCGGAGTTTATGGCGTTGTAAGCGGAGTTGCTTTTGGGGCTTGTGGCGAGGTATATGGTGGTTTCTGCCAATGGGATGCGTCCTTCGGGCCAACCTATCTTGTGTATGGTGTCGAAGCAGGCGTTGGCGAGGAGCAGCGCGTTTGGATTTGCGAGACCGATGTCTTCGGCGGCGAGGATTACGAGGCGGCGGGCGATGAACTCCGGAGTTTCACCCCCGGCAATCATGCGTGCGAGCCAGTAGATGGCGGCATCGGGGTCTGAGCCACGGACGCTTTTGATGAAGGCGGAGATGATGTCGTAGTGCATCTCGCCGTTTTTGTCATAGACCATCGGGTTCTGCTGAAGCCGTTCGGTGACAGTGGCGTTGTCAATCACGATGTCGCCGTCGGGCTGTGCATTGGCTATCAGTTCGAGTATGTTGAGCAGTTTGCGTGCATCGCCGCCGGCATAGCGGTAGAGGGCTTCGTCCTCGGCGACGGTGATGTTGCGCTGGCGCAGTTCGGTGTCGTTGTGCAATGCTTTGGAGGTCAGTTCTTTGAGGTCGGACTCGTCAAGAGGTTTGAGCACATAGACCTGACAGCGGGAGAGGAGCGGAGTGATGACCTCGAACGAGGGGTTTTCGGTGGTTGCGCCGATGAGAGTGAAAGTGCCGTCCTCAACTGCTCCGAGCAGGGAGTCCTGCTGCGATTTGCTGAAACGGTGTATCTCGTCGATGAAGAGTATTGGGTTTGCCTGATTGAAAAAGCGGGATTGGCGGGCTTTCTCGATGACTTCACGCACGTCCTTCACGCCGGAGGTCACTGCGCTGAGGGTGTAGAAGGGGCGTTCGAGGCGGTTGGCTATAATCTTGGCGAGAGTGGTCTTTCCTACCCCCGGCGGCCCCCAGAGGATGAACGACGAGAGGTTGCCGCTCTCAATCATGCGGCGCAGTACGGCACCTTCGCCCACGAGGTGTTTCTGCCCGATGTAGTCGTCGAGCGATTTGGGGCGCATCCGTTCAGCAAGAGGTAGCATAGTGTATTGTGTTTTTTGAGTTGTGCAGTTTGTGATTGGTTGTATCAGCACAAAGTTACATCTTTTTTTGCCGACGGGGGAGCGGCGTTTGCGAAAAAATGGGGTAACTTTGCCATGAGTAAGCTGATTTGATACTGAGGATTATGACAGATACGTTCAATGAAGACGTGAGACGCGCAGTGGAGGTGATGCGGCGTGGCGGCGTGGTGCTATATCCTACTGATACGGTGTGGGGTATAGGTTGTGATGCTACTAACGCGGATGCCGTGAGGCGCGTCTATGAGATAAAGAGGCGCGAGGAGTCGAAGGCACTGATAGTGCTTGTGGACTCGATGGCGAAGCTCACGGGGTGTGTGCGCGAAGTGCCGGATATGGCGTGGAGCCTTGTTGAGTTGGCTGATAAGCCGCTGACTATCATATATGACGGTGCGAGAAATATGGCGGAGAACCTGATAGCCGAGGACGGGTCGGTGGCTATACGCATTACGGCGGAGCGTTTCTCCAAAACGTTGTGCGAACGGATGCGCGTGCCTGTGGTCTCCACGTCGGCCAATGTGAGTGGAGAGCCTACGCCGAAGAATTTCGCGGAGATTTCGCGTGAGATAGTAGAGGCGGTGGATTATGTGGTGCGTTACCGTCAGTACGATGCGGCACAGTCTAACCCGTCGTCAATCATAAAGTTAGGAGTAAATGGAGAAGTGAAGGTTATTAGGGAGTGAAGCTTCATCTTGGGGGACTGTGATGAGAATACATTGCTGTTAAAGAATGTAACAAACCCGTCTCATGCTAATAAAGCAGAGGCGGGCTTGTTTTATATCAAATTGTTGATATCAGGGTCAAGGTATCGCAATTCTTACAGCTTCCTGCATGTCCCGTACAAAGTGGAAAGTCAGCCCTTTTAGGTATTCGGGCGTGATGTCCTCGATGTCCTTTTTGTTGTCCACGCAGAGAATAATCTCCTTTATGCCGGCACGTTTGGCTGCGAGCACCTTTTCCTTGATGCCGCCCACGGGGAGCAGTTTGCCGCGCAGGGTAATCTCGCCGGTCATGGCGAGGCGTTCCTTGACTTTCTTCTTGGTGAAACTCGACACGAGAGAGGTCAGTATCGCTATGCCGGCCGACGGACCGTCTTTCGGTATAGCACCCTCAGGCACATGGACATGCACGCTCTGCTCCTCCATGTCGGCGGGGTCAATGCCGAGTTCAGCGGCATGGCTCTTTGCATATTCGAGAGCGAGCATGGCCGACTCTTTCATCACGTCGCCGAGGTTGCCGGTCAGCGTGAGTTTTGCCCCCTTGTCCTTGTGCGTGCTTGTCTCGATGTAGAGTATCTCGCCGCCGACGCTTGTCCAAGCGAGACCGGTCACGACACCGTAGTAGCCTGAAATGTCGTAGACATCATGTTCGTAGCGCGATGTGCCGAGATACTCTTTCAGCTCTTCCGGCTTGATGTTCGCAACGTAGTTCTCGTCATTGGCTATCGCCTTGGCTACCTTGCGCATTATCTTGGCTATCACGCGGTCGAGTTCGCGCACGCCGCTTTCACGCGTGTACTTCTCTATAATCTCCCTCACCGCCGCCTTTGAAATCTTGCATTTGCCCTTGGCAATGCCGTGCGCCTCCATCTGTTTCGGGATGAGGTGGCGTGTGGCGATTTCTATCTTCTCTTCGGCGATATAGCCGTTGACCTCAATTAATTCCATACGGTCAAGCAGCGGCTGAGAGATGCTGCCTATATTGTTGGCCGTGGCGATGAACAGCACTTTCGACAGGTCGAAGTCAATGTCGAGGAAATTGTCGTGGAATGCGTTGTTCTGCTCCGGGTCGAGCACTTCGAGCAGGGCGGACGAGGGGTCGCCCTTGAAGTCGTTGCTCATCTTGTCAATTTCGTCGAGTACGAAAACCGGGTTGGACGAGCCTGCCTTGTTGATGTTCTGGATGATGCGGCCGGGCATCGCCCCGATGTATGTGCGGCGGTGTCCGCGTATCTCCGCCTCGTCATGCAGTCCGCCGAGACTCATGCGTATGTACTTGCGGTTCAGCGTTTCCGCTATGGATTTGCCGAGCGAGGTCTTACCTACTCCCGGAGGGCCGTAGAGGCAGATGATGGGCGACTTCATGTCCCCTTTCAGCTTCAGTACGGCGAGATGCTCTATGATGCGCTCCTTGACTTTCTCAAGCCCGAAATGGTCGCGGTCGAGTATCTTCTGCGCCTTCTTAAGGTCGAAGTTGTCCTTCGTGTATTCGTTCCACGGGAGGTTGACCACCGTCTCGAGATAGTTCAGCTGTATGGAGTATTCCGGTGCGCTGTTCGGCATACGTTCGAGTTTGGCCAATTCCTTCTCGAAGACCTCTTTCACCTTGTCGTCCCACTTTTTGCCCGCAGCTTTCTCCTTTATGGCCTTGACTTCCTGGTCCTCGCCGCTGCCGAGCTCCTCCTGTATGGTCTTCATCTGCTGCTGGAGGTAATACTCGCGCTGCTGTTGGTCCATGCCCATCCGCGCCTTGCTCTGTATGGCGGCCTTGATTTCGAGGAGCTGGCTCTCCTTCGTGAGAAGGTCGAGCAGCATATAGCCCCGCTTGTTTACGTCATTGGTCTGCAAGAGCTTGAGCTTGTCCTCGAGCGATATGCTGAAGTTCGTGCAGATGAAATTAATCATCGCGACGGGCTGCTCTATGTTGCGTATGGCGAATGTGGCCTCGTCTGGAATAGAGCCAGAACCCTTTATTATCCTGATGGCCAGTTCTTTCAGAGCCTCGACGAGGGCGGTGAATACGCGGTTGTCATCCTCTGGCACTTTCTCCTCGAGTATGTGTATGCGTGCGGTCATGTATGGTATCTCGCTGACGCATTCGCCCATCGTGGCGCGTTTCTTGCCTTGGAGTATTACCGTGGTCGTACCGTCGGGCATCTCGAGTATGCGCACTATGCGCGCTATCGTGCCTATCTGCCAGAGGTCGGGCTTCTTCGGGTCTTCCACAGTGGCGTCTATCTGTGTGCCGACGAAGAGTTCGCCTTCTTTCTGGTAGACTTCGCGCACTATGCGGAGCGACTTCTTGCGCCCTACGTTGACAGGCATCACAACCTGCGGGAACAGCACCATGTTGCGCAGCGGCAGCACGGGAAGCGTGTCGCCGTCGTTGCATTCCAACGGCACTTCGTCGTCGTCCGCCATGAGTGGTATCATATTGCTCTGGCTCTCTATCGTATCGTCCATTAAAAATTGTTCTATCTGCATATTCATATCTCCTTTCCTGTCTTTGTGGCGCACGGGCTGCCGTTTTGGCGTGCATCCAATGCCGCTTTGTCGGTATCAGACCGCTTGCCATAGCGTGGTGCGCGAATTACATTGTGAGTTTCATAATGTGCAATTGGTGTGCCACTGTTCCGGAGAGCAGTTTCACAATGTAGATTCCGTCGGGCAGGGCAGAGCAGTCTATCTGCTGGCTGTCGCGCCCGTCTGTGGTGACGGATAGCATCAGCCTGCCCTGCATGTCGTAGATTGAGATGGAGTGTACGGGCACTCCGCTTATGTTAAGGATGTCCTTCACAGGGTTGGGGTATGCCAGTGGCTCAGCAGCGTCAGTCACGGGGTCGGGCAGTGCGCTCGGCAGGCGGACAGTGGCGTATGCCGATATGCCCGGTGCGCTCTCATAGTAATCGTCGCCAGGCTGTGTGGCTGTGATGACTGCCGTGCCCTCTTTTTTGGCTATCAGTATGTTGTCGCGCAGGTCGCACACGGACGAGTCGCTGCTTTCGTATACGACAGCGAGGCCTGACGATGCAGTCGCGGTCAGTTCCGTTTCGCTCCCGACGGTGAGGTTGTCGAGAGTCTGTTCCCATGTGATGGTCTGTTCCTCGTATACTAATTCGCCTGTGTAGGGTGTCACTTTAATGTTCTTGATATACTTCTGCATTGTCGCCCCTAACTTCACATGAATCTTGAACTGTCTGGCTCTCGGGTTGAGCTTTATCGGGCCGAATGCCCTGTAAGCGGTATCCGGAGTAACGCTGTCCACCTCCCCCCATGTACCGTTCAGGTTTTCGGATATATACACATTTCCCATTCCCGGTATCATTCCCAAAAATGATGCTGTGTGCACGTCGAACGTCAGTTCGTCCGGATGCTGACCGTCGGGAATGTCGATGACTAATTCTGACGGCAGTCCTGAGAAAGATAGAAACTCGATACTGTGTTCCGTCGGGTCGTCCACAATGTATGTCTGTGCCTGTGCGGCTGCCGGAATCATGAGCAGCGCGGCGAAGAGTGCAAGAATTGGTTTCATAAGTGTAAACGGTTTTGTTATACAAAACAAAGGTACGAAATTTCTCTGATACCGCACACGGAATAAATAGTGTGGATTGAGGGTGTTTGTTATGATAAAATGTTGTACCTTTGTCAGCGGATTGCGCCGGGGCAATGAGAGTCCGGCGCGCTGTGTATGTACAATCTTTAATATTATATACTATGAATACAAGTTTGAATCCAAATCCGCTGGTGCGTTTCCTCGGGAAGTCACAGCACGAGTTTACGAAGGCCGACATAGTCAAGTATGTCAAGGAGAACAACATCGAGATGATAAACCTTCACTATCCGGGAGCGGACGGCCGTCTGAAGACATTGAATTTCATAATCAATGACGAGGCTTATCTGGACAGTATCCTCACATGCGGCGAACGCGTGGACGGGTCGAGCCTTTTCCCATATATAGAGGCGGGCGCGAGTGACCTTTACGTAGTGCCGCGCTACCGCACCGCATTCCGCAACCCGTTCAGCGATATACCTGCCCTTGATTTGCTGTGCAGCTATTATACCAAGGACGGCTCTCCTCTCGACATGGCACCGGAGTACACGCTGCGTAAGGCGCATGAGGAGCTGAAAAGGGTGACGGGGTTGACGTATCACGTGATGGGTGAGTTGGAGTATTATGTCGTTAGCCCGAAGACAGACCTCTTCCTCGCGGCAGACCAGAAGGGGTATCATGAGTCGACCCCGTTCAACAAGGGGGCGGAGATGCGTGCCATGGCAATGAAATATATAGCCGAGGCTGGCGGTCTCATCAAATACGGACACTCTGAGGTGGGCAACTTCACGAAGGGCGACCTGATGTATGAGCAGAACGAAATAGAGTTCCTGCCGACAAATCTCGAGGACGCGGCTGACCAGCTGATGGTGGCGAAATGGATTATCCGCACATTGGCCGACGAGTACGGCGTGGATGTCACTTTCGCTCCGAAAATCACAGTGGGTAAGGCGGGTAGCGGCCTCCACATACATACGCGTCTGATGAAGGGCGAGAAGAACGCTATGGTCATGGCGGACGGCTCTCTGTCGGAGAACGCTCTGAAAGCAATCGCGGGCTATCTCTATCTGTCGCCGTCGCTCACGGCGTTCGGCAACACCAATCCGACGTCATATTTCCGTCTTGTGCCGCATCAGGAGGCTCCGACCAACATCTGCTGGGGTGACCGTAACCGCTCGGTGCTTGTGCGCGTGCCTCTCGGATGGAGCGCGGGCGCGAACAGCATGGTGTGCGATGCCAATCCGCTTGAGAAGCCATCGAACTTCGATACGTCAATCAAGCAGACTGTCGAGTTCCGCTGTCCGGACGGTTCGGCGGACATATATCTGCTCCTTGCGGGCCTTGCAGTGGCGGCGCGTCACGGATTCGAGATGGAGAACGGATTGCAGTACGCGAAAGACCGTTATGTGGATGTCAACATATTCGACGAGAAGCACAAGGAGGTGCTGGCGCGTCTGAGCCAGTTGCCGGCATCGTGCGAGGAGTCGGCGGCACGCCTCAATGAGCAGCGCGCTGTCTATGAGGCGCACGGGGTGTTCTCACCGCGCCTGATAGACGGTCTTGTGAAGAAGCTTTCTGACTATAAGGATGCAAATCTGCGTCAGGAACTCGGCAACAACGAGGAGAAGATAATGGCTCTTGTAAGGGAGTACTTCTACTGCGGCTAAGGCAGACACTTTTTCATAATACATATAGATTAAAGAGAATGTGAAGGGCTGTGCCTGTGAAGGCGCAGCCCTTTGTTGTGTCCATGTCCCGGGAATGTGTGCAGTGGTGCGATGATGATGCGGATGGGGTGACAGAAGCCTTGGAGAGAGGATATAACAACCATGTCCGTGCCCCATGTGAGGGCACGGCTATGATGATGTAAGGCAACAACAACACACGCTACATGCTATATGCGGCGTGCATTGTCGTATGTTGTCAAGGATGCCGGGAGGGTCAGAAGTCCATCTCGACGTTATATCTCTCTTTGTCGAAAGATGTGCCGTCCGCGCTTCTCTCTTCCTCCTGGGCCCTACGTGCAGCGTAGTAGCGTTGCTGCTGTCTCTGGTACTCCTCGGGGTGTTTCTCGTTCCAGTCGTCTATATATCCGAGCGCATCGGCAAGCCCGTCCTTGAACTTGTCGAAGTCCTCGGGGTAGAGGAATATTTTGTGTTTTTCGTATTGTACGTCGTTATCGTCCTCACCCGCCGACCTTCTTTTGCTCTCGGTTATTGTCAAGAACAATTCTCCGCTCCTTGTCTCCTTCACGTCTATGTAGTATACCCTTTTGCCGGCTTTTATGACCTTAGAGAATACAATCACGTGCTCTTTTTTGTTAGACTTTACTTCTTCCATAGATTTTAGTCTGGTTATACAACTATTTGATTATTAGATTATATGATAATGCAAGCGTGGCGGTGCGTACCCTTGCGGAGCACCTTTATTTTCAGAGTTCAAAATTGTGCTTTTTTTTGAAATTGTCAAAGTTTTTCCGCGAAAAATGAGCCATTATTTTCGTTTTTTTGTCGGGAAGAGATATATTGTTGTGATTATCAATAAGTTGTAGAATGAGGTGCGTTATGTGGGGAGAGGAGATGGAGACAGGGTGATGATGGGGTGTGGTTTCGGAGGGGCTGGCTGTGCGCTGGCGCGAGAGTACGTGTTTTTAGCCATAATTAACAGAAACGCGGTAACGGAGCGGATGAGCGAGGAGGGAGGATGTGGGCGAGTTTTGTCGGGGAAAAGCAGTAATGGCTTAGGTGTGCGTAAAATTTATGCAATATGTGGGAGATGATTTGTGCTTTTATTGTACCTTTGCGTCTGGTGACGCAAGATAGGACAGGCTGCGGTTCGGCAAAGGCAATCAAACAAGTTTGTTGCCATTGCGCTCACCTTTCGCTATCTTTGTAGATGACAGAGGAATGTGCGGAAACAGGGTGTTTTATTTGGGAAGAAGATTGTATTAATAGGACAAGAGATATATATGAATAGGGAAGTGCTGATAGCCTTGATAGACAAGGATATAAGGGAGCTGGCGAAGTTGACGGATGGGTTTTCGGAGATGAGGGAGTTTCCTGCGCCGTATATGGAGCTGGCGATAGACAAGGCCAATGCTCTGGTGGAGAATCTCGTGGCTCTTTCGGCTGCGGGGCGCGCTGCACATGTAGATGATGTGGCGGCGGAGTGCGGCGAGTCGCTTGACGGGTGTGTGCGGCCTGTGGTGATTAGCCCGGTGGAGCCGCAGACGTTTGCCGCAGAGGAGGCCGAAGGTACGCAGTGTCATGCCGACATGGGTTATGGGAGCGGTGCGGCGGAGATTGGGCAGAGTGTGCGGATGGCCAAAGAGGAGGCAGCACCCGTGACGCATCGTGCCGGGCAGGTGAGCGGTATGGAGGAAGGGGAGGTGAGCGAGCGGACGGCCGCAGAGGAGAATGCCGTGGGGGCGTGCCATGATGATACGGGGCATGTGAACGGCGCGGCGGAGCGTGAACGCCGTGAGCAGGATGCCGGGGATGAGAGAGCGGCGGCAGAGGAGATGCCGGAGGAGGATGCTACGGATGAGCAGCGCATCGGGGAGCTTGCCGAGGCGGCGGCTTCCGTTGCCAAGGCGATAGAGGAGATTATGGCCGACGTTGAGGATATTGCCGGGGAGAGGCAGGATGCCGGGACGGCGGATGAAAGTATATATACGGAGGAGAGTGGTATGTCCGAACCGGATGCTGCGGCGGAGACGGCAGATGAGTGTGAGATGGCTGCCGCAGGTGCAGCGGAGCGTCAGGAGGCGGAGCCTGTGGAGGATGATGTGGAGAGGAGAGCGGCGGATGTTGCCGAGAGGGTACAGCCGGTGACTACGGTGGCGGACGCGCTGAGGGCGGGGGAGTCGCTGCACGACTCGCTCACGAAGGGGAATGACGATACGATAGCCGCCACTATGGCGGCCAAGAAGATAACGGAACTGAAGTCCGCGCTGACTATAGCCGACCGTTTCCGCTTCCAGAGGGAGCTGTTCGGCGGCGATGGGGAGAAGATGATGCAGGCGTTGAGCGACCTTGACGCGGCAGGCTCGATTGCAGCCGCGAAGGAGTACGTAAGAGCCAAGTTCTCGTGGAAGGCGGATGACCCGTGCGTGGTGTCGTTCATGACACTGCTCGAGAGACGTTATATGTAAAGAGACTTATGTGCGGGAGGAATATGTCGGACGCTATATCGAAGCTGTATCTGATACCTACGCCTGTTGGCAACCTTGAAGACATCACGCTGCGTGCTCTCAGGCTTCTGAAGGAGGCAGACCTTGTGCTGGCGGAGGATACGAGGACAACGGGGATACTCTTCAAACATTATGACATACACACCCCCATGATGGCGCACCATAAGTTCAATGAGCACAAGACTGTGGGGCGCATAGCGGAGCGCATAGAGCGTGGGGAGACCGTCGCGCTGGTATCAGATGCGGGGACACCGTCGGTCTCCGACCCCGGCTTTATGCTTGTGCGCGAGTGTGTGCGCCGTGGGGTGACAGTGGAGTGCCTGCCTGGCGCGACAGCGTTTGTCCCCGCCCTTGTGGTCTCCGGTCTGCCGTCGGACCGTTTTACGTTCGAGGGTTTTCTCCCGCAGAAAAAGGGGCGGCAGAAGAGGCTGGTGGCATTGAGGGGGGAGAGCCGCACCATGATATTCTACGAGTCGCCGTTCCGTCTGGTGAAGCTACTGGAACAGCTTGCCACCGTGTTCGGGGGTGAGAGGCGCGCTTCGGTGTCGCGGGAGATTTCGAAGGTGCATGAGACCACCGTGCGCGACACGCTCGCGGGGCTTGCCGCCTTTTTCGCCGCCAATCCGCCCAAGGGCGAGATAGTGGTAGTAGTGGCGGGTGCGGGGGATGCCCGTCAGGAAGGAGATGGAGATGACGGGGAGCGGGATTGCTCTCAGTATGAAGCAGAATATTAATATTGCAGACAAATAGAAAGCTATGAGAATTTTGTATGTCACGCTTGCCGTATATGCCCTGCTTTCTGCCGTGTCGTGCGGCGGGAACAGGACGGAGGGCGAGAGGCTGAGGCGCGAGAATGATTCGCTGCGGAGAGAAAACAGCCGCATAGAGGAGGAGGTCAACGTGTATTTTGACGCTATTTCCGCCATATCCGCCGGAATGGAGAAGGTCAAGTCGCTCGGCGGCTACATATCGGCGCGGATAGAGGAGGAGAGCGACTCGCTGAACCGGCTGAGAATGATAGAGGACGACATGCAGATAGTGGAGAGCATGCTCGAGAAGAACCGGCAGGAGATAGAGTCGCTACGCAAGAGGCTGGCGGGCAGCGGCCTTAAAATAGCGAACCTGGAAAAGACCATCGACGCACTGACGGCTGAGATGGATGGGCTGACGCGCAACATCGACTCCCTGCACAGGGTTGTCGTGGCGAAAGACAGTGTGATAGCCACGCAGCAGAGTTCACTGGAGACACTGCGTGAGGACATGAGGGCATTGCAGACGGAGAAGCGCGAGTCGGATATGGCTCTTGCAATGCGGACTGAAGAGTTCTACACCGTGTGGTACGTCTTCGGCACATCGAAGGAGCTTAAAGACCAAGGTATAATAGCCAGGGGCGGCACGCTCTCGCAGAAGAAGGTATTAGAGGGCGACTTCAACCGCGACTATTTCGTGAAGGTAGACCGCAGGGAGATAAGCCAGATACCGCTTTATGCGAAGAGGGCCAAGGTGCTGACTTCACACCCGTCAGACTCATATATACTCGAGAAGCAGGATGGTCAGTACACTCTGCGCATCCTTGACCCGGATGAGTTCTGGAGCGTCTCGCGCTATTTAGTGGTGCAGATAAACTGACCGGTTTCCCTGAGGGCAGCGGTGGCTACCGTCCAGCTAAGTGCGGAGACAAAAAGGGCTATATCTGCGGGGCGCAAGTGTTAAAACGGAACTTTTGAGGCGCGGCGGGATAGCAGTATGTTGTCCGAATAATATGTTTTATAACATATTGTCGTTCCGACGGCGAGTGGGACATATAGCGGAGGCACAGTACAGAAGGGCGAAGAGAGGCCTTACAACGAATTGATATTCATCTGTTTTTATTGTAATTGTAACATTGTTGCAACAAAAGGGAGATATATTCCGTCACATATTTGTCGGGCGGATATAAGGCTGATATCTGTGATGCAATATTTTTTACTTTCGCTCTTGTGTATTAAGAGTTGATTGTTTAACTTTGCCACTTGGGTAGGAGCATACATGCGTGGGTGCATTGTGTCCGTAGCCCAGAGCGAGAGGCGGGAAGACAGAAGAGACACTCAATACATTATTTATAAACAACTAAAAACGAAAAAGTATTCTATGAGAAAACTAGCGCTATTGTTCGCTACGCTACTGCTATGTGCAGGGGCAGTTTTCGGACAGGGTAAGACGGTTTCGGGTACGGTCATGTCCTCGGTGGACAACCTGCCGGTCATCGGAGCCGCTGTCCAAGTGAAGGGTGCGGAGTCTGTGGGTACTATCACGGATTTCGACGGTAAGTTTACAATTACACTGCCGGAAGGCTCTACCACTCTGATCGTATCGTTCATGGGACTCCAGACTCAGGAGGTGGTTGCCCAGAACGGTATGGTCATTACTCTGAATGAGGAGTCGACAGTGATGGACGAGGTGATGGTCGTTGCCTACGGAACTTCAACGAAGAAGGCGTTCACCGGTTCGGCAGAGGTCGTGAAAGGAGAGACCATCGAGAGGAAGAACCCTTCGGAGGTGTCGAAAGCCCTTGCCGGTGAGGTAGCCGGTGTGCAGGTCGTAACTTCTTCTGGTCAGCCGGGTTCTACCGCTACCATCAATATCCGTGGTATAGGTTCGGTAAACTCTTCTACTGCTCCGCTCTATGTGGTAGACGGTATACCTTACGATGGAGACATCTCTTCTATAGATCCATCGGATATAGCTTCGACTACTATTCTGAAAGACGCAACAGCTACATCACTTTACGGTGCGCGCGGAGCAAACGGTGTTATCCTTATCACCACAAAGAAGGGTACTGCCGGAGAGAGCGGCAAGATAGATGTAGACGTGAAGTATGGTGCCAACATGCGCCTCATACCGCTCTACGAGACAATACAGGATCCGCAGCAGTTTGTCGAGATGGCATGGCAGGGTCTCTACAATAACTATGTGGTGACAGGTTCTGACCCGGCGACTGCCGGCAGACGTGCTTCACAGGCCGTATTCTCCAATTCCTGTATTCCGGAGAAGTATAACATGTGGACCACTACGGGTGTACAGCTGATTGACCCGAACACCGGTAAATTCTATCCTGATGCCCAGCTGAAGCAGGGTTATATAGACGATCCACTCTCTTCGTGGGAGGACAACATCTTCCGCATAGGCCAGAAGCTCGACGCTTCTGTCAAGATACATGGCGGTTCGGACAAGACCACTTACTACACATCAATAGGTTACCTCATGGATGAGGGTTACTATTTAGGTTCAGACTTCAACCGTTTCACTGCCCGTGCCAATGTTGACCATCAGGCAAAGAAGTGGCTGAAAGGTAGCATGAACATGTCATATACATATTCTACATACAACAACCCGGGTCAGGAGACGGACGGTACGATGAACAACGGTTTCCTTTATGTCAACGGTATAGCTCCTATCTATCCGGTATTTGAGCGCGATGAGAACGGCTATATAATTGAAGACACTCAGGTAGGAGGCAATAAGTATGACTATGGTATGTCTCAGGGTGTAGCCCGTCTTTTCGGTAGCGGTATCAACCCGGCCGGTTCACTACAGCTTGACCGCCAGTACACACAGCAGCATCAGTTTGCCGGTAATGCGATGTTGGAGGCAACATTTTATAAAGGTCTCAAGCTCACTGCTACCATCGGTATGCAGTATATCAATGCTGACCTCCATCAGTTGAAAAATGCCTATTACGGCGATGCTCAGGGCGTGGGCCGTCTCACACACCAGATAGGTCAACAGCTGAGCCTCACAGCCAACCAGATTCTTTCATATACGGCGACATTCGCGAACGACCACAACTTCGACGCGTTCGTGGGTCACGAGAGCCAACTTTATACGCTGGCCTATATGTATGGAATGAAGAACTATTCTGCACGTCCTGACGGCATCTGGCTCAGCAACTTCACGGAGATGAGTGCAATAGAGTCTTATTCAGACTCATACGCTCTCGAGTCTTATCTCGGACAGGTGCGTTACAACTATAAAGAGCGTTACTTCTTCCACGGTTCTATCCGTGCCGACGGTTCTTCACGTTTCGCGAAAGGACACCGTTGGGGTACATTCGGTTCCGTAGGTCTCGCATGGCTTATCTCGAACGAGGATTTCATGCAGAATGTCAATCTGCTCAGGAACTTCAAGCTGAGGGCTTCGTGGGGTGTTCTCGGTAACCAGAACATACCGCTTTATCTTGTCACAGACCTCTATGGTATAGGTATATTCAACGGCCGTCCAGCCTACACATGGGGATCGTACGGTTCAGGCAACCTCACATGGGAGAGCTCACAGCAGTGGGACGTCGGCGTGGAGTTTGACCTCGGCAAGTATCTCACGACCTCTATCGACTACTTCCACCGTACGACGACCAACATGCTCTTCTCACGTGCCACAGCTCCGTCCTTGGGTTATGGCTCATACTATGTGAACGAGGGTAGACTGGCAGTGCAGGGTGTTGAGTTCCAGTTCAACGTACATGCTGTCAACACACGTAACGTGAAGTTGGACATCCGACTGAACGGCGCGCACTATCAGGACAGGATGCTTGAGATGCCTCTCAATGCAGACGGGACGGAAATGTACCAGAGCGGATCGCTCGCCAAGGGACATTCTCAACTTGAGTGGTATCTGCCTACATTCATGGGTGTGGATGACGCTACCGGTCAGGCTATGTACAAATACTATTATTACGAGAATGCCGATGGCACGCAAGAGATTATCCTGAACCCGTATACCGAGAGGCTCAGACATCCCGAGCGTGTCGATGACCTGAAGGAGGGCTCTACTCCCGATTATACACAGGCGGGCAGCGACTATGTAGGCAAGACGGCTGTGGCAGACCTTCAGGGCGGTTTCGGCTTTGACCTCTCACTCTATGGTTTCGACATATCGGCATCGTTCATGTACGGTATCGGCGGCTGGGGTTATGACAACATCTATGCAAGCCAGATGAACTCTGACCGTGCTGGTAAGAACAACTGGCATGTTGATATGCTTGATGCATGGACTCCTGATAACCCGACATCAGAGATACCGAAACTTTCTAATGGTAATGACTATTACAACAATAGCGGTTCAACGCAGTTCCTTACATCGAACTCATATCTGACGCTCTCCAATGTGCGTATAGGTTATTCGTTCCCGAAAAAATGGATGGAGAAGATAATGCTCAACAACCTCAACATATGGGTATCGGGCGACAACCTCTTCTGTCTGTCTGCCCGCAGGGGTTACATACCGTTCTCGTCGATAGACGGTTCGAGCGGCACAGCCAACTACGCGCCTATGAGTACAGTGATGTGCGGTATCAAGTTACAATTCTAATTACATAAGGAGAAATATATTATGAAACTGACAAAGATATTTTTAGCTGTAAGCCTTGCTGTACTCAGCTTCGCCTCCTGCTCAGAGTCTTGGCTTGACCGTGACCCCAATGGCAGTTCTATGACTGAGGAACAGTATTTTGCTCTTGGTTCTTCGACAATTGAAGGGCATGTAAGCGGTCTTTACACCATCCTTCTTTATCCGACCTCTGACCACAGCCAGTTCGGACAAAGGAGCGTAGATATGACCTGCGATCTTCTCTCTTCCGATATGGCCATCACCGCGAGGGGTTATGGATGGTTCGAGACTGATGCGACACTGACCACATACACTTCCGGTCAAAGCAGGAACGCATATATATGGTCATACTATTATTATCTGATCAAGAATACCAATGTGCTTATAGGCCGAATCAAGGCAACTGAGGAGTTTCAGGCGGGAGACGCGACGTATGCCAACTACATGGCTCAGGCTATGACCATGCGTGCTTACGCATACTTCAATCTTTTCTCCCTCTACGGGCCATCTTATCAGCAGCTCGGTGAGAGCCATGACCAGATGAGCGCATTGGAGCTTGTGCCGTATTACAATGAGGATTCGCGTGTGGACTCTGCGGTAGATCTCTCAACGATGCAGCAGATATATGAGTACATAGAGAGCGACCTCAACCAGGCTATCGGCTATTATGATGCAGCGGGCAACCCAGGGCGCGACATCAAGAGTCGCGCCAACAAGGACGTAGCTACCGCATTGCTTGCAAAGTTACAGCTCGAGGGCGGATATTATACCGATGCATACAATACTGCCAAGGGTCTTATTGACGATGGTACTTATACCATCATTCCTGCTGACGAGCTTACACATAACGGATTCAACGACGTGAATGACGAGTCATGGATTTGGGGAGTGCTGATAGATGCCAATAACCGCGGCGGCTTGCGTTCTTTCCAAGGACAGGTTGATGTACACTCATACAGCTACGCGTTTGCAGGAGCATACAAGGCAATGGATCAAATACTTTACGAGAGCATGCCTACTACGGATCTTCGTCGTGGCTGGTTCAGTGACAGCGTTACGAGACAGCATACCCCAGACTTCAAGTTCTATCCGAGCGAGGCTAAGCGTCTTGCCTATACGCAGGAGGAGATAGACCGTGACTGGTTGAGCGATGATGTGCTTATGCGTATTGAAGAGATGTATCTGGTAGCAGCAGAAGCGGCTACACGTGCCGGCGATGTTCCTTCGGCAAAGGCTATTCTTGAACCGCTTATCAACCAGCGTTACAGTGACCCTACTGCCAAGATGGCTGAAATCAACGCCATGGATATGATGGCTCTTCTTGACGAGATATACTATCAGTGGCGTGTAGAGCTGTGGGGTGAGGGTCGTTCGCTTGCAGTCTTCAAACGTTTCCAGCCTTCGGAAACGAAGGAGAGGGGCAGTAACCATTTCTCCTATTCTCAGACAAGAGAAGCATCGCCGGTATCATTCCAGTTGCCTCTTGGGGAGACAGAGTATAACCCAAATCTTGAAGATTACTATTCCGACGGGGAGTAATATTGAATCGAAATACATTCATCGTTAATTTAATTATAAGGTTATGAAAAAAGTTCTTTTATTGATGTTCGCGGCTGTCGCACTGATGGCCTGCGAAAAAAAGCCAGATGAGAGCGGCAAGCCGACGGGGATGGCGTTTGACAGAGATGCCATCACGATGTCGCATAGCGAGATTGACCGTCTCAGACTGACGTTCACACCGGAGGGTACGAGTGCGGGTAATATTACCTATACGTCAAGCAACGACACTATCGTTGAAGTTGATGCAAACGGTAATATCACCGCGAGCAGCTACCTCGCCGTGGATGGACACACAGCTACCATCACCGCTACTACGAATGATTCTCAGGACGGTTCGACACTGACTGCGACGTGTGAGATTACAGTGGTTAATGCCCACAGGAATATCGAGTTTTACGGTTGGTATGCACCTTGGTCAGACCCGGAGCCGACAGGCAAGCTGGTAAATCTTGAGTATGAAGGGGATTCAATCCAGGGAGAGGTTTACCGCGGTACATATTTCGGCTTCAGCCGCGGCAACGGTATCGTCGAAGTTCCCAATAGGCCAGGTTATGTTCAACTGCAGATTGCCGATGGAGATTATGTGCTTGTAACGGATATCTATTATGTATTTGCACAGATAGACCCGGATGATTCGACAAGCCGTGTGAATTTCATTCTCGGACAGCATGACTTTATGAGCGGCGATACTGTCAGCGAGGATAACCCACCCGCAACAGGTATGATTGCCGGTACGTTTGACGAAACGGCATTCAGAGCAGCACTAAACGGAGGTACGGCTCCTTGGGCTGATGGAGCATGGTTCGGTCCAGTAGAGTTCAGCACAGATGGCGCGACATGGGGTACAAGTTACGACAGCCGTATATTGGCAGGTTCTTTTGTGGTTTTGGGTAATACGCAGGATTCTCAGATGGCAACGAATCTTTATGAAGACTTCGATCTGATGGCTGCCGCATTCTATCCGCAGGATGACGGGCAAGGCGGTGTAGGCACAATATACTGGCAGGGTTTCGAATATACTCCTGAGGGTGTGACAGACCTTGAACTTACCGAAGACGGAAACCTGCCTGAGCAGGAGTCAGTAAGCGCGAAGGCTGCAAGCTCCATGAAGCCTATGCCGGCAGGGGAGTGCCAGTACAGAAATGACCTGCTCCGCACGCTGAATTATCCTGTCGCTATGCGTATGGATGATGTAGTGAAGATGAGGGAGTGCAGATAATCAGAGGTCTGTAAGAGGATTTTATCCACTTCAGAGAAGATGATTGAAGGGGAGAGCCATGAAAGCTCTCCCCCTTTTTTGTTTTGGGAGAATTTTGTAAGGGGAGGGGCTTGTATATCAGATTTTTTTGTGTAACTTTGTATGCAGTCGCATACAAGACAGGCTGCGGTTCGGCAAAGTTCAAACAAGTTTGGCTTTGCACTCACCTTGCACTATCTTTGTGTGCTGTGTATATCGGGGCATTCCGCCCCGCACCCCTGGCCTCATTTCTTTGGATATGCACAAAAGGAGGGAGATGAAATGTGTGGAATGGGTATCAGGACGATGGGGTTTACGTTTTGATATAAATTGAACGAATAATGAGAGAAAGTGCGTTCTTGCTTGCTTGAGGGTAGGGAGAGGGTAGCGGGAAGATGGCTGACGGATGGGGTGAGGGCTTGATTTACAGTGGAGTATGTGAGCGCGTCAGCGGATAGCGAGAGTGTGCATTGGAAAAGGAGTGGCTTTATTGGGTGGTGCAGGTGTGTGACGAAGTTGTCGTGTTTTTGGCGTGGGGAGTGCCTGATATGGCAAAGGGCGCGATGCGAGTGGTTTGTGGAATAACTATAAGTGGCAGTTCAAAATTAAACGCTACTATGCCCGTTCAAGTCTAATGACAAACAAATAATAAATGCTTTGTATCACTTACATTTCCTGTGCGCTATTTTGCGTCTTATGACGCAAGATAGGATGCGGTTAGCTACGTGCAATCTGTCACGACTCGGCAGTGCAATAACAAGTTACGCACTGCTCTCGCTGTTCCAGATTGTCGGCAAAGCCCAAACGTTTGGCTTTGCGTTCACCTTTCACTATCTTTTCATGCCGCTTAACGGTCACATAGCCCGCTATGCTCCCGTTTTCGCGACAAGAAAATAGCTGCACAATATTCTGCAAGTGATATACAATTAATTTCGAACATATACTTAATCTTAATATCTTATATCTATGAAAAGGTTAGCTTACCTGTTACTTTTCTTTTTGAGCTTCGGCATGAGTGCGGAGGCAGTGCCGGCATACCCGGGCGTTGTCGAGGTGCAACAGCCTGACGGGAGTGTGCTGGAGGTGCAGACATTCGGCGATGAGTATTTCTCATATACAATTACAGTGGACGGCTATCTCGTGACTGAGGGAGCGGACGGCTTTCTGGAGTATGCGGAGCTGGACGGAGAGCGCATAGTGCCGACAGGCGTGAAGGCTAAGGCGGAGGCTATGCGCGGCGCGGCGGACTATGCCGTGCTGAGCCGTGTGCCGAAGGGCGAGGCTCTGAGGGGGAGGATGATGCCGGTGATGAACCGTGTGCGTGCCGCCGCACCCACAAGCTATCCGCAGACGGCGCGCTATCCGCTGCAAGGAGAGCCGAAGAGCCTTGTGATATTAGTGAATTTCTCGGATGTGTCGTTCGTCACTCCCAATCCGCAGGCTGCGTTTGAGGATATGCTCAATACGCCGGGGTACAGCGGGAACGGGGCGACAAGCTCGGCAAGGGACTATTTCATTGCGGCCTCGGACAGCGTGTTTGCACCGAACTTCGTGGTCATTGGTCCATATACGCTGGACAACCCGTGCGAGTATTACGGGGGTGACAGCCCGCGTCAGGATGCCAACGCAAGCAGGATGATAACGGATGCCTGCTCGAAGGCGTATAATGCGGGGGTGGACCTGACGGAGTTCGATACGGACAATGACGGGCGGATAGACAATGTGTTTGTCTATTATGCGGGGCATAACCAAGCGGAGGGTGGCGGCTTGAATGACCATACGGTGTGGCCTCACCGCTCGCGGATATCTAATTCGCCGGAGTATGTGTATGAGAACGGTGAGAGCGTTGTGGTGTATGACTATTCGTGCACGTCGGAGCTGAAAGGACGTACGGGTAGGAGCATGTGCGGTATAGGGACATTCTGCCACGAGTTCGGACATGTGCTTGGGCTGCCAGACCTGTATGATACGGATTATTCGGGGCATACGACGCTTGGCAGCTGGGACATAATGGACAACGGCTCGTACAACAACGACGGGCGCACGCCGCCGACATATTCGGCGTATGAGCGTTTCTTCCTCGGATGGCTGACACCGGAGGTGATGGAGCCGGGGAGGTATGAGCTTGAGCCTCTGATAGAGTCGAACAGGGCGTTTATCGTGTCGCTGACGGAGCATAACCTGAGCGGCCAGAACCCAAGCCCGACGGAGTTTTTCATGATAGAGAACAGGCAGCGGGTGGGGCTGGACGAGTATGCCCTGCCGGGCGAGGGGCTTTTGGTGGAGCATATACGCTTTATGCCGACACGGTGGAACAACAATACGGTGAACAATGACCCGAACGATATGGGTGTCACGATAGTACGGGCTGACGGCACGACATCGAACCTCGCAGGGGACACGTATCCGGGGTCGAAGGACGTGCATTCGTGCTATTTCACGCTGCGTGACGGAACGGAGATAAGGACACCGCTGACGTCAATCCTGGAGGACGGGACTACCGTATCGTTCCAGTTCGCGGGGGGCGGGGAGAATGACCCGAATATAGAGATAGTGAACGCGCCGGAGCGGTTCGAGAGCTATCCAGACTCGGCTTCGGCAGTGCAGGTGATGGAGATAGGGGGAAGAAAGCTGCCATCGTCAGTGACTCTCAGGGCGAAGAGATTTTCAGATTTTTATTTCAGGCCGGCGGGCAGCGACGAGGAGTTCAGCCACAGCCTGACGCTATATCCGGACGAGGAGGACTCGTTGCTCTATGCACAGGTGGAGGTGTATATGCAGACAGACATACAGACGTATGGCGATGTACTTACTACAACGTTTACGGCAGAGTGCGACTCGAACAGTCTGATTGCCGCACAGGTGCAGGTGGAGATGGTGACGCGCAGGCCAGTGTATGTGGTGCCGCCGGTGGCCAATGAGGCATCGGGTGTGTCGCCCTATTCATATCTTGCTTCGTGGAACGAGGTGGAGGATGCTACGCGCTACTATCTGACATGTTACAAGATAACGGAGACTCCGGGGCAGCTGCAAACGGACTTTACGGGCTTTGAAGAGGCTGCTCCGATAGACTGGACAGCCACGTTCAACACAGTGTCGACCACACACTCAGCATCGGGCGATGCGGCGTATTTCACGAATGTGGCAGACACGTTAGTGAGCGAGAGGTATATAATACCGGTGGACAGCATCTCGTACTGGATGAGGCCGAACAATGTGGAGAATGCGATGTTCATAGTGGAGGGGCGACAGGGAGACAGCGAGTGGGTCACACTTGTGAAGCATGAGGTGACAACGACCACGATGGGCGGCGTGTCGGGCTGCGGCACGGGCGGCGCGTATGACCAGTTCCGCATGTACTATGTGCCTGCGACAGCCCCGCGCGGCGGAGTGGCGTTTGACAACTTCACCGTGCACAGCAGTCAAAGCCTCGACTATGTGCTGCGCAGGGAGCCGGTGGAGGCGGTGGACGGCACATATCTGACAGTGGGCAACCTCGAAGCGAACACTGAGTACACTTATGCGGTGCAGGCCTCAGACCTGAGGTATAACGATATGACCGGGGGAGTGCTCTACGAGAATATCACGGACTACTCGAATGCGATTGCTGTCCGGACATTGGAGACGGGGATACCTGAGGACCTGAAACCGAAGCACCGGGAGAGGTGGCTCTCCGTGCTGATGCGCGCGGACGGGTCGGGCTATACGGCATACGTTCCGGAGGTGCTTGACGGCTACTGCCTGTATATCTTCAATGTGAGCGGCATGATGGTGGCGAAGCTGCCGGTTACATCTAATGAAGTGCAGATACCGAGACTGACTAACGGGCAGATTTATATATTGAAATACTCACCGGAGAACGATGTGAGGCGGAGAGACAAGTACGCCAAGCTGTTCTATAATATCCGGTGAGAAGCGGGATAGTACAGGTGGGCAGTTTTTGTGAGGGAGTCCGGTCATGTGGGGGCATGGCCGGGCTTTTTGTATGCGGGGGAGTGCGGGGAGTGTTGTGTTTGAGTTTTTTGTTGTAACTTTGCAGACGGGCAGCGCACTACTCCATGCGTCGGCATGACGTGTGCCACGGGGAGGGGGGGGCTGCACGGAGAAAGGCATGAAGCACAGGCTATTGTTCTGCATAATATCAGTCCTGATGGTGGGCGCGGACGTCGCCGCCACGGGAGGAGTGCGCTCAGGCGGTTTCGGTTCGGCGGGGCATGAGGTGACCTGTGCGGAGCATACACGCATGACGGCGGCAGACAAGACGGCGAGCGACGGGGCGCGGTGCATCACGGCATCGCGGAGCGACGAGGCCATCAATGTGTACAGCCGCTATTCGGTGGAATGCCTTTCGGAATACCATTCGGACGAGTATGCCCTCTATGTCAGGTGGAGGCATGAGGCTGCGGAGTGCGGCAGCGTGCATTTCTACAATACGGGAGAGAACCGGCTGCGCATGACTACGGATGAGGGGCTGCCTCACTGACTTACCATTTTTCTTCTATCCCGCGTGCCGCCAAGGCAGAGAGGTACGCGGAGAGTGTACTGCCACAATATCCGAGAAATAACGAAAACAACTGTATAATGGGATTTAATGAGATTCTTACCAAGCTGTTTGGTAACAAGTCGCAACGCGACATGAAAGAGGTTTCGCCGATAGTCGGCAAAATAAAGGCGTTTGACCTTACGCCACTGAGCCACGATGCGCTGCGTGCACGTACTCAGGAGATACGCGCCGATATCCAAGGCAGGGTGGCCGAGGAGCGCGCTAAAGTGAAGGAGCTCAAAGGGAGCGTGGAACAGACCGACCTGAACGAGAGGGAGAAGATTTACAACGAGATAGACAAGCTGGAGAAGCAGATACTCGACAAGCTGGAGACGGCACTTGACGAGAACCTGCCGGAGGTCTTCGCCATCGTGAAGGAGACGGCCAGACGCTTCGCCGAGAATGACACGATAGAGGTGACGGCAACGGAGTTTGACCGCGACCTTGCAGCGAAGCATGATTTTGTGGAGATAGAGGGCGACAAGGCGATATACCACAACGAGTGGGAGGCCGGAGGCAACATGCACAAGTGGGACATGGTGCACTACGACGTGCAGCTCATAGGCGGCTATGTGCTGCACAAGGGGAAGATAGCCGAGATGGCTACCGGTGAGGGTAAGACGCTTGTTGCCACGCTGCCGGTGTTCCTCAACGCGCTGACAGGCAACGGAGTGCATGTGGTGACGGTGAACGACTACCTTTCGAAGCGTGACTCGGAGTGGATGGGGCCAATCTATATGTTCCACGGGCTGAGCGTGGACTGCATAGACAAGTACAGGCCTAATTCGGACGAGAGACGGAAGGCGTACAACGCCGACATCACGTTCGGTACGAACAACGAGTTCGGTTTCGACTATCTGAGAGACAACATGGCCACGTCGCCGCTGGATCTCGTGCAGCGTTCGCACAACTTTGCGATAGTCGATGAGGTGGACTCGGTGCTCATAGACGATGCGCGTACGCCGCTCATCATCTCGGGTCCAGTGCCGAAAGGCGAGGATCAGCTGTTTGACGAGTACAGGCCGAGAGTGGAATCGCTCGTCAAGCTACAGAGTAACATGGCGACGCAGCTGTTGGCCGAGGCGCGTGCGAAACTCGCATCGGATGACAAGAAGGTACAGGAGGAGGGTGCGCTGGCACTGTTCCGCTCGTACAAGGCGATGCCGAAGAACAAGCCGCTCATCAAGTTCCTCTCTGAGCCGGGCATAAAGCAGCAGCTCATCAGGACGGAGGAGTTCTATATGCAGGAGAATAACAAGAATATGCATATAGCCACAGACCCGCTCTATTTCGTCATCGATGAGAAGAACAACACGATAGACCTGACGGACAAGGGCATAGACACTATGACCGGCACGACAGAAGACCCGACATTCTTCGTGCTGCCGGACATGGGCGCGGAGATAGCGGAGATAGAGAAGATGCAGCTTTCCGCCGAAGAGAAGCAGGCGAAGAAAGACGAGCTGCTGCAGGACTACGCCGTGAAGTCAGAGCGCGTACATACAGTGAACCAGTTGCTTAAAGCATATACGCTCTTCTTTAAGGATGACCAGTATGTGGTGATAGACAACAAGGTGATGATTGTCGATGAGCAGACGGGGCGTATCATGGAGGGCCGCCGCTATTCCGACGGGCTACATCAGGCCATCGAAGCCAAGGAGCATGTGAAGGTGGAGGCAGCCACGCAGACATTCGCCACTATCACGCTCCAGAACTATTTCCGTATGTACCACAAGCTTTCCGGCATGACCGGTACGGCAGAGACCGAGGCGGGCGAGTTCTGGGACATCTACAAGCTTGATGTGGTTGTCATTCCGACGAACAAGCCTGTGATAAGGATAGACATGGATGACCGCGTGTACAAGACCAAGAGGGAGAAGTACAATGCCGTCATAGAGGAGATAGTGAACATGGTGAGCCAAGGACGGCCGGTACTCGTCGGCACAACGTCTGTTGAGATTTCGGAACTGCTTTCGAGGATGCTCACCATGAGGAAGATAAAGCACAATGTGCTGAACGCCAAGCTGCATCAGAAGGAGGCGGACATAGTGGCCGAGGCAGGAAGGGCAGGAACGGTCACGATAGCTACAAACATGGCCGGCCGTGGTACGGATATCAAGCTCACTCCAGAGGTGCGAGAGGCGGGCGGTCTAGCCATAATAGGTACGGAGAGGCATGAGAGCCGCCGTGTCGACCGTCAGTTGCGCGGACGTGCCGGCCGTCAGGGAGACCCGGGTTCGTCGGTATTCTATGTGTCGCTTGAAGACGACCTTATGCGTCTGTTCGGCTCGGAGAGAATATCCAATGTGATGGACAAACTCGGCTTCGAGGAGGGCGAGATGATAGAGCACTCCATGATTTCAAAATCAATAGAGCGTGCACAGAAAAAGGTGGAGGAGAACAACTTCGGCATCCGCAAGAGGCTGCTTGAGTATGACGATGTGATGAACTCGCAGCGTACCGTGATATACAATAAACGGCGCCATGCGCTTATGGGCGAGAGGATAGGCGTGGACATAGTGAACACGCTATACGACACGGCGGAGGCAATAGTGGCAAACAATTATCAGGCACTCGACTATGAGGGGTTGAAGTTTGACTTCATGTCAACGTTCGCCATGGAAGTGCCTATAACGGAGGATGAGTTCAAGTCATCGCGTGCGGACAAGCTTGTCGAGAAGTTGACGGATGCGGTGTTTGAAAACTTCAAGAGGAAGATGGACAAGATGGCCGAGGTGGCCAACCCCGTCATCAAGCAGGTGTATGAAAATCAGGGTCATCAGTATGAGCGTATTCTGATACCGATTACCGACGGCAAGAGGATTTACAATGTGCCTGTCAATCTGAAAGATGCGTACGAATCCGAATCAAAGGAGGTGGTCAAGGCATTCGAGAAGGCGATACTGCTCCATACGATTGACGAGGGATGGAAGGAGAACTTGCGTGAACTCGACGAGTTGCGCCACTCCGTACAGAACGCCACATACGAGCAGAAAGACCCGTTGCTTATCTATAAACTGGAGTCGTTCAACCTCTTCAAGAAGATGGTGGAGGAGAGCAACCGCAAGATAACGTCGGTGCTAATGCGTGCGCAGATACCTGTGCGTGAGCCGGATGAGGTGCGTCAGGCGCAGGAGCAGAGGCGGCAGGACTACAGCCGTTACAGCACAGGCCGTGCAGGAGTCGGGGCGGCATCGGCGGCAAAGCGCGACACACGCGAACAACAGGTGACCCAGCCCATACATGTGGAGAAGACCGTGGGGCGCAACGACCCCTGCCCATGCGGCAGCGGCAAGAAGTATAAGAACTGCCACGGGAAGAATGCGTGACGCTGAATGGTTGATATAATTACATGGCAGTCAGGTCATCACGTATGGCTTGGCTGCCATGTTTTTCAGTTTCATATTACATAATAATCAAATAATCAGATATGGAAGAACCAATATTGAATGAGCATAACAAGCAGGAGTATCCGCCTATGCACACGGCGGAGCATGTGCTGAACCAGACCATGGTACGGATGTTCGGCTGTCCGAGGTCAAGAAATGCGCATATAGAGCGCAAGAAGAGTAAGTGCGACTATCTGCTTGACGTTGAGCCCACGGCAGAGCAGGTGGCCGAGGTGGAGAGGAGGGTGAATGAGGTTCTGGCGGCGGGGATGCCTGTGACGGTGGAGTTTATGCCACGGGATGAGGCTGCTGGGATAGTAGACCTGTCCAAGCTGCCTGCCGATGCGTCGGAGACGTTGCGCATAGTGCGCGTTGGGGATTATGACGCGTGTGCGTGCATAGGGGCGCATGTGGAGAATACCAGTGAGGTGGGCCGCTTCAAAATAGCGTCACATTCGTATGAGAACGGCGTGTGGCGGGTGAGGTTCAAGCTGGAAGAGTAGACGCCTTTCAATGCCATCTTGACATTTTGTCATGAATATTCGGATTTTATTGTGTCAAAATGGCTGATAGATAAGAGAGTGGAAGATAATATTACGGGCGTAGTATGGTTTTGATTTATAGGTTGTTATGTTCTGAATGACGGAATTCTACTTTGGTCGTGCGTTGTTTGGCACTCAGTTTGCAGTTTATTTAGTGCAGCCGCGAAGCTGAGAGGCAGGTCGGATGCGGGATAAATCAAGAATGTAAACAACAAAAATAAATGGAGGACAAAATTATGACTACATTAGTAAGAAGAAATCAGAACTGGTTGCCGTCAATCTTCAATGATTTGTTTGACAGCGATTTTATGGGACGCTCGAACTTTTCAGCTCCTGCAATCAATGTGAAGGAGACCGAGACTGAATATAAGGTCGAAGTGGCAGCTCCGGGCATGACAAAAGACGATTTCGATGTGCGTATAGATGAGGACAACAACCTCGTTATCAGCCTTGAGAAGAAAGAAGAGAAGAAGGAGGACAAGAAAGAGGAGCGTTATCTGCGCCGTGAGTTCTCATACTCTTCATTCCAGCAGACACTGATATTGCCTGACGATGTGGATAAGGACAAGATAGCCGCTACGGTTGAGCACGGTGTGCTTCATGTGACTCTGCCGAAGTTCACAGTTGAGCAGATTAAGAAGGCTCAGCGGATGATTGAAATCAAGTAAGTGTTGAGTGTGTTTTCTCATAGATAATGTAGATATGCGGCACGGCCTGATGAAGGTCGTGCCGCTTTTTTTGTTGTGTGGAATATGAGCTTTCAATTTATTTTTTGAGGCCTCTGCAAAACACGTGGTAATTTTGCCATCACCGAAAGTCAAGTTTCAACCTCAGTCACAAGAGACATACATATAATGGTTAGGTTTGTGGAAGGTATTTACGATGTCTGAAAAATAGTGCGGGGATTGTGTTGTTTGTTTGTAAGGTATTTGTTACCTTTGCCATGGAAAGATGGTGCGAACCGGACGTGAGGGCGGCAAATGGGTTTGGCCGCCTCCGGGTCATGTTTCCGCTGTCTTTTCCGGCTGAGACAGGATGCGGAGGGCGCGACGGCTGCCTATCGAGAGGTGGGTGTGCTGCGCCTGATGCGGCTGTCTGGGCGATGATACCTCACGCCGAGCCACCACGTGTGGAGGCTGACGGGAGGGGAACATATACATAAAAAAGGCGTTTACTGACGCTTTGATTTTGACATTCTAAGAATCTCGCAAATTCTTTAAACTGTTCGTCAAAGACAAAGCAACGGGAACGCCCCAAGGGGTGTATTATATACGTCCTCTGCCTCGCGCCGTATCCTGAGGGGTGCGGTGCGGGGAAAGGTATATTATATTACATCGGCGTGGGGCTTTCGGCGTTGCTCGTTCCGACGGACAGGGCAATGCGAGAGCCTTTAGAATGTGGGGCGAGCGACAGTGTCGGCTCCACGTTCTTTTTTGTGTATGCGGAAGAAACTATAAATGTATTTCTGCCAAGGAAGCCAGCAGATGTGCACCTTCGTTTTTTATGGGACTGCTGGTCTATAAATTTTCTGATTATGAATATACTGCCGAAAGAGAACAGTACAGAAACCTGTGCAAACAGCTGCAATCCTACTATGGGTCTAAGGATGAACTGTGTATATTCATAGCAAACTACAATATATACGACTGTGAGCTTGACGGGCTGCTGATAAAGCAGGATTCGATATTGGTTGTTGAGTTTAAGAATTACGGCGGGTGTGTGACAGCTGTGGATAACGGCGAATGGAAGTTGAGCGATGGTACTGTCATAAAAGGAGGTTCACGTAAAACGCTGTATAAACAGATACACATAAACCATGCGATGGTGAGGGGCGGACTGAAAGACGGTAATGTCATAACCTCAAAATCAGCCAGTGGCATTGCTGCCCTTGTGGTGTTTCACCAGCCAATCACACTTGACAATAAGTTGTCTGCCAGAACGCGCAGCTGGCTACATGTCTGTGACGAGACCACCTTTATGGAGAAGGTTCAGGACATAACGAGCAAGTCGATAGAGTTCAACAGGCGGGATATGTTCTCCATTATTGAAAAGATGGCTCTTGACAGGGATTATCTCGACGAGACGTACAGCAATGCGGAGATTTTGGACGAGAGACCGCAGGATGAGGAGGAAGAGACGCTGTGTCCTGATGTTCCGCAGGAAAAGAGTGGGGAAACAACGGAAGGACAATCCGTGCTAACTGCACAAAGCGGTACGCCCGCAGCCGAGACGGAAAATGAGCCGGAGGCAGGGCGGGATATGCAGAATACGTGCACACTGCCTAAATGGTTGGATGACTATATTTTCAATGAATTAGGAGCAAAATACTGCCGCTCCAATTCGGACATGACCGTGATAGACTGGGACAAGAGCGATGTCCTCAATTATCTCGGCACATACTTTCCCCGCAGTTATACCGAGGCGTACTGCATATTCAGCGAATATTTTTCCAGACATAAGAGAGAGTGGGCGGATAAGGAGACGCTGTCAGTGTTTGATTTCGGATGCGGGACAGGCGGGGAGATAATAGGGATGGCCATGGCGGCGAAAGAACAATTGCCGTGGATAGATAAAATAACAGGGATAGCGTTAGACGGAAACCATCATGCCTTACGGATATACAGTGCTATCGAGAAGACTGCATCGGACAATATAGGGATTTCAATAGGACTCACTGTCGCACCGACCACGATATGTAATTTCTATGACTTGTCGGTGGTTTCTGAAATAGTAGACCGTAAGTTTGATATAATCATGTCGTTCAAGGCAATTTGTGAGTTCGTGACTAAGGAGCGGTTTGAACAGGAGAATGCCTACCGATATATCTCATCGGTCTTATTTCCAAAGCTGAATGACGGGGGCATTATGCTTATGGTGGATGTATCTACGTATAACAATACGTTGAAAGAGTGGCTACCTATAATGATGGATAAAGGTTTTGCTATGTATAATATTGTTGGACGTAATGACGGATTTAACCAATGTTTTTATGTGAGCCACTCGATGTCATACATGGACACAAGCAAAGTGGCATGGAGACTTATGAAACGGTAAACGATAACAATAAATAATAAAAAGTAATTTGATATGGCAGATTTTGATTCAGAATTTTTCATCGACTATTCAAGTCTCGATGATTTTCAACGGCAACTGATAGACCGTAAGAGTGAAAGGTCAATGGTTGTAGTCGGCAGCGCGGGAAGCGGCAAATCGCTAATTGCCTTGCATAAGGCAAAACAAATAGCTGCTATGGGGCAGGATTACGCCATAGTTGTCTATACAAAGACACTCCGTCAATATTTTGATGACGGACTTAAAGCTCTTGGCCTAAAAAATGTATATAACTGGCACGATTGGTGCAGGAATAGAAGGCATGTGAAGTATCTGATTGTAGACGAGTGTCAAGATTTTTCTTCTGGTGAGATTGATTCGTTAATAAGAAGCGGCGATATATGTTTCTTTTTCGGCGATTCTGCCCAGTCCATCATGGCTTTCAGAGACGAGGGCGTACAGAATGTGGAGACTACCGCTTATAAAATGAAGATAACACCAGACAAATTATATTACAATTATCGACTGACTAAACCGGTAGCTGAACTTGCAGAACAAGTGGGTCAAGTGGATGATGACCTCGTGATTAAATGCAAACGGAAAGGGGTCAAACCACGTTTGATAGAAGCGTCGTCTTTTGACGGACAATTGGACAAGATTGCCAATATTATCAGAAACGGTTCGCTTACAAATGTCGGCATATTGCTGCCATTTAACACAAAAGATAAGGGCCACATGTCTGTTGAATATGTAAAAAACTATTTGTTGAATAGGGGTATAACATGTGAATTTAAGTATAATGCAAATCAAACTACGGAAATGGATTTGGACTTTCATACTTCAAATCCTAAAATCATGACGTGGTGGTGTGCGAAAGGATTGCAGTTTAAGGATGTGTTCATTCCCGGCTGTGAAAATCCGTTCCATTCGGACAAACGCGCACCGATGTATGTGGCAATGACGCGTTGCAGTGAACGGTTGTATTTGGGATATAGCGGGAGACTGAATTCGTTCTTTCCAGATAGTTCGTCTCCATTGTATGAAAGATTATCAGAAGTAACCAAGATATAATGTGATTAGATTATGAAGTATTATATAGCAACATCAAGCCTGAATATGGACAATATATTGTCCACAGAGAGCATATCGCCCGTTTCATTTTATAAACAACGTGATTTCGGATATGATGTATTCCAAAAGATAGAACAATTGCCTTATGATAATTTTTTAGTTCTGTTTTCGGAGCTTCCGCATTTTAGCATACATGATAGTCAGCGGGAGAATCACCCTATGGTTTTACAGATAGAGGATGATGAACAGCTGCAAGATGTCAAGAAAGTCGGCGAGTTTAAGGGGTGTCAGATATTTGTGTATTACAAGACGATATATCTCAATCCGACAAACTGCAAGCTGCTGTTTTTCTCGCGTCAGGCGGAAGTCCTGTTGAATCACAGCTGCTCTGACAGCAAAATGAGCAAACTGGTGGATTATTTCACAACCAAGACTGTGGAACCGGGCAGATACAGGTTAGAGGATTTGGTGACGGGAGTGCCGTATGATGCCGAAAAGTATCCGGAGAGGTCAAGTGAGAATGCGTATGACAAGGTGAAGGGGTTTGTCTGCGGGTATTATATCGGTGCTGTGCAATCATTGCCGTCTGATATAGCCCGCATGTATGCGATACAGAAACGGGTGTATGACATTGCGGTTTCAATAAAGAACAATGATGGAAAGCGCAATGCTATTTTTAATGAGGAGTTGGAGCGTCTAAGCAGAGAGTATGACAGCCTTGACCCAGACAAAAAAGAGGCGCAAAGGTTGTGGAAAGAGAGCTTTACAGGATATAGATTTCCGGAGGAGATTCTGAAATATCTTAAAGTGAATAAATTGGAAGGAGTTGCCAAATGTGTATTTGTCAAGCAGCAAGGGTTGATTTTACGTACCCAGACGATTACTAATTTACAGGCGTATAGTGATGAGCTTAAAATACATATCCAGTCTTTGATATTGAAGAGCAATGAGAAGAACAGGAAATTTAGCATAAAAGAGCAATTGGACCTTAGCCCGGATTACTCTAATGTAATGATGTACGGGAGCGATGAAGGGAGCAGACTGTTTAACAGTGTGTTGCAGAATGTATTGTGGAGGGGGTTAATTCCCAGTTTGGATAGACTACGCACGGACAGGGAGAATATAGCTACGCAAGTGGTTATACAGTTGAAAGAGATAGTGGAACGGAATAAAGGCCAATGGCAAGACAGTAAGGAGCAGATGTATTTTCAGCATTTGAGGGAGAATATATCCATGTTCTCGGAGTTTAAGCTGACGGAAATAGATGATGTAGTGATGCAATCAGTGGCAGCGTTTCTGTTAAAAGGAGAGGATTATGACGGACTGATGAGCTATTTGAGGGCAAATGCTATCCCGACATATCAATATGCGCTGGCTTTATGGGGAGCTGTTTCAGGGTATGTGAGAATACCCCGGACGATAATACACGGACTAATGGGCAGGGAGATGTTTGAATCTTTTTATGTAGATTTGTACAGCGTACTGTATGGGAGAACGCTGAAAGGAAAATTGGAGAAAAAGGAGGTTCTTATGCCTCCGATGCCTCCGAAGCCAGACGATTATAGAGGGGGGAAGAGTGAAACGATGCAGAAAGGCTCAAATAAGGGCAGATTCGGCATTTCAGGGAGTGTTGAAGCGGCAAAGGATACGGGATTTGATGGAGAAAAGGGTTTTGTTGGAGACCCGAAAGGAAAAATATTGCCCAAAGAACGTAAAATTGACGAAAGGAACTTCGGGAACTTGAAAATGAAGGAGAGCTGTCCGTATGAAAGGGGTGTTGCAGTACAGAAGGAGGATTATAGAGCAGAAGTTGAGCAAATATGTGACGACATGAAGAGTAGTGGAATACTTGATGTGGAGAAGGAGCATAGGTTGAAAGAAGTGTTGGCCAGATGTAATGATAAGAATACTTTTCTTAAAGAATTACATAAAGAAAAGGGGTGGAAGGGTAATTCCAAATTGTATAAGAAGATGGAAGAAAGACTTAATGGGCAGAAGAGCAGTAATGACAGATATGATAAGGGAGAACTGCAATTGTCGTTTGATGCACCACGAGCGGATTACAAAGATGAGAATAGAGTGATGCGTCAAGAGGATAATATAGTCAGTTGCAGTATATTGAGGGATAAGAAAGTTGCGGCTGTTGTGCGAGATTGGATATGGAAGAGAGCACCACGGATAAGTGAGAATGTGAACAAACTGTTTGCTAAGTTTTATAAAGAGTATAATGATAAGGATGGGTTTTATTACAACAAACGTAGTCAGTACGACAGAACCAAGAATGGTGCCGTAATAGATCATTTTATTCGGTTTTGTTTTAAGCCTTGGGGTGGTGTGAATGGCCTATCAGTAGAGTATAGTGAAGTAATGGATGAGTTGAAACAATATTTAATGAGTATGTATCGTGACTGAGAAAGTGATTATAACGACGGACGGGGGAGAGAGGGTTGAGGCGGCGGCACCGGTGGTGGTGTCGGCGAGCAGGGCTACGGATATACCGGCGTTTTACGCGAGATGGTTCGTGGAGCGGCTGAGGCGGGGGTATTGTGTGTGGTATAACCCGTTTAACAGGCAGAAGGTGCATGTGTCGTTCGCGAGGTGCAGGGTTGTGGTGTTCTGGACGAAGAATCCGATGCCTCTGATGCCGTTGCTGAGGGAGCTGGACGAGCGGGGGATACACTATTATTTCCAATATACGCTGAATGATTATGAGAGGGAGGGGTTTGAGCCTAATGTGCCGCCGCTGGAGCGTAGGGCGGAGACGTTCAGGGAGCTGTCGGGGATGGTGGGGAAGGAGAGGGTGATATGGCGGTTTGACCCGCTGATAGTCTCTCCGGAGCTTACTCCGAGGGAACTGCTGAGGCGCGTGTGGCGAGTCGGGGGGATGATAGAAGGGTATACGGAGAAGCTGGTGTTCAGTTTTGTGGATGTGAGGGCTTACAGGAAGGTGAAGTGCAATATGGCGCGCGAGACCGGATGCTTTTCCGCGGACAGTGTGGAGGCGGCCGAGCCGGATGAGGTGCAGAGGGGTGAGATAGTGGAGGGTCTGGCGAGGATGCGCGAGGTGTGGGCCGAGAGGAGGTGGAATGTGAGGCTGGCTACGTGCGCCGAGGATGTCGATTTGGAGCGTTACGGTATTGAGCATAACCGATGTATTGACGGGGAGCTGATGGAGAGTGTGTTCGGGGAGGACAGGGCTCTGGTGTATTATCTGCGGACGGGTGTTTGGCCGGAGGCTGATTTGTTCGGGGAGCTGCCGCCGCTGCCTGAGACGAGGCAGAATTTGAAGGATAAGGGGCAGAGACGTGCGTGCGGCTGTATGATGAGCAAGGATATAGGGATGTACGATACGTGCAGGCATTTCTGTGTGTATTGTTATGCGAATGCGAGCCGGGAGAGGGTGATGAGGAATGCGGAGAGGCATTCGGAGGGTAGCGAGAGTCTGTTGGAGTGAGGGCTGGACGGGGCTTTGCTGTGGTTTTGGGAGCAGCGGGGCTTATTGTGTTGGTTGTGCTGATGGGTTGGCGGAGAGGGTAATGGGCTACTGTTTCGGGCGGATGGGTTTAGGTGTTTGGTGAGGATTGATGGGGTCGGATGGAGGATGTGGATATGAAAAGGGCGCGCCGGAAAGAACAAGCGGATGCGCTGATGCCGATGTGCGGTTTTGTATTTTCCACCACTCTGGCGTGCCTTTTCTTCCCATTCTTTTTTCTTGGCTGGGTCGCTGAGCTCTTCCTGCATCATGGCGGTGACGCTCTTGAATTTTTCGTGGACGGCTTTCTGGGCATCGGAGAATTCTTGTTTTTTAACTTCCATTTTCCACGCGTATGTTGCGCCGTAACGTGTGGAGAATACTAATACGTCGTCTTTGTCGGCCTTGCCTGACATGCTTTTAACCGGAAAGTTAGTTGTGATTTTCATAATTGTATTGTTTTAACGTTTATATGTGTCTCCGGAGAACTCTTTGGGCATACGCGGGTGGGTGTATGCGCTGATTTGGTTTTATCCGGAGACACCGATGAAGTCAAATCTTGTCAGTCTGTCGGGGAGTGGCGGACTGCCTAATCTGTTGTAATGGATAATCTTATTGTCTGTTGGAGGACGCGGGCGGCGGGCTGTGGCGGGCGGAAGCCGCGCCGTAAAGGCCTTAATGTCTGCGCTCTATAATCTCGATAGGTATTTCTATGAGCCGGGATGCCGGCTGATGACCGGCCGGGCTTTCCCGACCGGCTGAACAATAGTATAAACTATTCCGGTATTTTTAAAGCGAGGGCGAATTTTTTTTTGGGAAATTTTTGGTTTAAGGAGGTATTGTATTGATTTGCAGTGAGTTGTTAATTTGATAGAGGAATAGGGTATGAGGCTGTCCCGTTATGCTACGGAAAGGGGAATGGTAGCTGAGAGTTGGCTGGAAAGTACGTGTTTTTTAATATTTTTAGCGGTTAGGAATTTGGAGAGAGGGGGAATTTGGTGTATATTTGTGTTTATAAAGACGCTATGTCGGGATGGGGCGGGGGTGATGAGGGGGCGGAGGTGTGGGGGATATGTTGTTGATATAAAACAGGATAAGATATGAGGCTGGAATTGATTTCGATGGGCTATGTGGGGTTCGTGAGGAGGAGGATGAGGCGAGAAGGGATGAGGATTACGGTGAGGTGGGGGCGCGTGTATACGATGGGGGCGAGGACGGGCCGGCAGCCGGACAGCGAGGCGCAGATGAGGGCAAGGGGTATCCTTGCGCGGGCGAGCGAGGCTGCGAAGCGGGAGATGGAGGACGAGGCGAGACGGCTGTACTGGACGGAACATGCGGCGGAGATGGGCTACCGGACGGCGCGGGGGGCGTGCGTGGCGCACCATGTGCGGCTGCTGAGGGAGATGCCGACGGAGGAGGCTGTGGCGGCGCTGGGGCGCGACGTGAGGCGCAAGCGCATGGAGGAGATGCGGCGGCTGAGGGAGGAGATGCGCAGGACGCAGGGGGAGCGCAAGCCGCTGTATGCCAAGGTGAAGGGGTTGCGGGGCAGGACGCGGCAGGGGATGGAGATGCTGAGGGCTGTGGATGAGGCGGTGAGGATGGTGAAGACGGCTATGGCTGGGCCGGACGGGTCGTGAGCAGGAGTGATGAGGCGCGGAGAGGACGTTGACGCGGAGAGAGTATGCGCCGAGCGGGAGAGATTGAGGTGCTGGGAGAGACGGGGATGCTGACGGGCGTTGTGCCTGGCACGGGTCGGGCGGCGAGAGACGGTGGCGGATGGAGAGGGGAAGATGCGCGGAAAGGGGTAGAAAGGGGATTATGTTTGGATGATGGGGCGTTAGCAGGGGGACTGAGGTGCGGGATTGAGGCTTTGGCAGGAAAATGTGCGGGGATGAGGTGCGGTTTTTTGGGAGTATGGTTGTGCGTTCGGGGATTTGTTGTAACTTTGTACGTCAGCAGGGCTACGGGGCAAGTAGGTGGTGAGCTTTGTTGCAAGAAGTATTGGCGGGGATTGAGGAGGGGGGGCGTAGTGGGGATTGGGTGCGGGGTTTATTTTTGAGAGATGGAAGGAGGTGGCGAGGTGGATTTAGATGTGTTATTATAAAAAAGATGTATTATTAAAACAATGAACTGATACTATGGAGGAGAACAAGAGCTTGACGACGGCTGGCGGGGGCCAGACACCGGGCGGAGGTGAGAAGAAGAACGGGAGCGGCCGTGCGGCGGTGATTGCCGCAGTGGCGGTGGCCGCAGTGTTTGTGGGCGTGGCGATTTATCTGTGGTCGCGGCTGAGGACTACGGAGACGGAGATGTCGGAGATGGTTGAGATGATGACGTACGAGAAGGAGCAGCTGGAGAATGAGTATGCGAATGTGGCGATAGAGATGGAGGGTTTCGCGCTGAAGACGGATAATGACTCGATACTGAAGATGCTGGACAGGGAGCAGCAGAGGGTGCAGCTGCTGCTGGAGGAGCTTAGGACGGTGAAGGCTACGAACGCGAGGAGGATAGCTGAGCTGAAGGAGGAGCTGGCGTCGGTGAGGAAGGTGCTGGTGTATTATGTGGCGCAGGTGGACTCGCTGAATACGGTGAATACGAAGCTGACTGAGGAGAACCGTGCTGTGCAGCGGCGTTACCAAGAGGCGACGGAGCAGGTGCAGAGCCTGTCGGAGGCCAAGACGATGCTGGAGGAGAAGGTGACGATAGCGTCGCAGCTGGAGGCGCGGGATGTGGCTGTGGAGATACAGACGGCGCGTGGGTATAAGACGAAGTCGGTGAGGCGTGCGGCGGTGTTTGAGGTGTCGTGCACGATATTGAAGAATATCACGTCGACGGTGGGGCGGAAGCAGCTGTATCTGCGCATTATGGGGCCGGACGAGACGGTGCTGCAAAAGTCGCCGGAGGATGTGTTTATGTTTGACGACCGGGAGATAGGGTATTCGTCGGTGCGTGATTTCGAGTATGCGGGTGAGGAGACTCAGGAGACGATATATTATACGATAGAGGAGACGCTGTGGCCGGGGGATTACCGTTTTGACTTGTTTGTGGACGGGCATCTGATAGGTACGGCGACTGCGACCCTGAAGAAGTAGAGAAGGAGATGATAAGCGGGAAGAAGATAGTGGTGGTCATGCCGGCGTACAATGCGGAGAAGACGCTGGAGCAGACGTATGCGGAGATACCGTTCGACATAGTGGACGAGGTGATACTGACGGACGACTGTTCGCGGGACAATACGGTGGAGAAGGCGCGTGAGCTGGGCATCAGGGAGGTGCTGGTGCATGACCGGAACAAGGGGTACGGGGGCAACCAGAAGACGTGCTACAACCGTGCGCTGGAGATAGGGGCGGATATAGTGGTGATGGTGCATCCGGACTATCAGTATACGCCGAAGCTGGTGCATTCGATGGCTTATATGATAGCCAACGGGGTGTATCCGGTGTGCCTCGCGTCGCGCATACTGGGGAAGGGTGCTCTCAAAGGGGGCATGCCGTGGTTCAAGTATGTGGCTAACAGGTGTCTCACGCTGTTCGAGAACATGATGCTGAGGCAGAAGCTGTCGGAGTATCATACGGGTTACAGGGCGTTTTCGGCCGAGGTGCTGAGGGCGATAGACTATAACGTGGATTCGGATGACTTCATTTTCGACAACGAGATGCTGGCGCAGATATTCTATGCGGGATATGAGATAGGGGAGGTGACTTGCCCGACGAAGTATTTCGACGATGCGTCGTCAATCAATTTCCGGCGTTCGAGTATCTACGGTCTGGGTGTGATAAAGGTGTCCATAGTGTACAGGCTGTGCAAGTGGGGGCTGATGAAGTCGAGGCTGTTCCATAAGAGAGGGGGGGCGAGGGTATGAAGAGAGGTTTGATGTGGACCCTTTTGGGGGTGTTTGCCGTATATTTCGTGTGGGTGTTCTCCATGACGGTGGACCCGAAGCTCGACCTGAACGGGGACAATGTGCACTATATAAGGCTGGCGCACAGTCTGGCCGAGGGTCACGGGTATGCGTATGTGAACGCGAACGGGGTGGAGACTGTGGCCAACCATTTCCCGCCGGGATATTCGGCCATACTCTCGGTGTTCGTGAGAATGGGGATAGACTCGCTCATGGCGTTCAAGGTGATAAACGGCATATTCCTTTTTATATCGGTGGTGCTGCTGGGCTTTATAGTGTGGCAGGTGACCCGTCAGGCGTATATGGCGTTTGCCATAGGGGTGCTGACGGTGCTGTCGCCGCAGCTGATGCACTTCGCGGGGATAGTGATGTCGGAGATGTCGTATATGCTCGCCACGGTGCTGACGATATTCTCGCTCTATATGTACGACAGGAAGGAGGTGAGGCGGTTTTACACGTCGCCGTGGTTTTATCTGGCGATAGTTTTCGCGTGCGGGTCGTATTATATAAGGACGATAGGCGTGGCGGCGATGTTTGCCGTCGTGGTATTCTTCCTGTTCAGGAAGGAGTGGGCGGGGGCAGTCACTTCTGTGGCCGGTATTGCCCTGTGTCTGCTGCCGTGGCAGTTGCGGAATGCCGCCCACGGGCTTAAAAGCCGGTATCTGGACACGGTGATGGTGGTCAACCCGTGGAGGCCCGAGGAGGGCAATATATCTTCGATGGGGGAGATGGTGAAGAAGATGGTGGAGAACGTGGACGAGACTGTGATAAAAGGGTTTAAGGAGTTGCTGTTCCCATTCATGGAGATAGAGGCGGGAGAGCCATCGGGCTTTTTCGCCGTCGTGGGGGGAATAATCATACTTGGGATTGTGTTGTGGGGTGCGTGGAACATGGGGCGGCTGCGCTGGGCACTGATAGGCTTCATGGTTGCCAATATCGGTGTGTTCGCCCTGTGGCACGGGGGCAATGGGACGCGGTATGTGGTGCCGCTGGTGCCGTATATCTTCGCGCTGTTTTACAGCGGGATATATTTTGCGGTGCAGCGTCTGACGAAGAGCGCGAATAGCCCATGGTGGCGGACGGAGCATGGGGGGGGGCAGCCGGTGCTGCTGACAGTGCTGCTCATGGCACTGCCGATGATACCGCCGATACAGATGCAGCACAAGATAGTGGAGCAGCCGTACCATCCGGCGTATGCGAACTATTTCAATATAGCGGAGACCATGCAGAAGGGTGTGAAGCGTGGCACTGTGGTGTGCTGCCGCAAGGGGGAGCTGTTCGGCTACTTTGCCCCGAACGTGGTCACGGTGAACTACAAATACAGCCTTGACGCTGATGAGGTCATCAGGGATTTGGTGGAGAAGAGGACGGAGTATGTGGTGCTGGAGCAACTGGGGTACGCCTCGACGTACAGGTATCTTTATCCCGCCATAACGAAGAACCAAGAGCTGTTCAGGGTGGTCTACCATCTGCCGAACCCGGACACGTATCTGCTGAAGTTCGACAGCGAGGGGGCAAGGCGCAAACTGGGGCTGATGTGACATGGGGGGCATATCATCACTTTTCCGCAGCCGAGACAAAGGGATGCTGGGGCAGGCCGTGAGGTATATACTGTCCGGATGGACGGCCTTTGCCATAGACTTCGGGACAATGACGTTTTTCAAGGAGGTGGGTCACCTGCCTGATGCGGTGTCGGCCACGATAGGGTTCGCGGCGGGGCTTGTGGTCACATACCTGCTCAGCATATACTGGATTTTCGACGAGAGGCGGGTGGAGAACCAGATAGTCGAGTTTATTGTCTTCGCCTTTATCGGTGTTGTGGGGCTGATACTCACGTATTATATAATGATACTTATAGACAGGTGGTTCGGGCTGCATTATATGGTGGCTAAGGTCATTACTTCCGCGCTTGTGACCCTGTGGAACTTCACGGCGAAGAAACTGCTGCTGTTTACCAAGAAAAAGAGGCCATGACCAACCGATATACGTTCAATATCTATCCGCATGAGGCGGACTGCACGAAGCGTGCGCGGCTGACGGCCGTGGGAGCGTATGTGCTCAACGCGGCGGGGCTTGCGGCGGCGGAGAATGGGTTCGGTATGGACGATATGCACGCGCGGGGGGTGGCATGGGTGGTGTCACGCCTTGCGATAGAGATGCGGGAGTTTCCGAGGGAGTATGAGTCTGTGGATGTGGAGACGTGGGTGGCGGACTGCGGGCGGATGGCCTCGACGCGCCATTTCCGCATATATGACATGTGCGGGCGCGTGACGGGCGAGGCGACGAGCCTCTGGTCCATCATGAGCCTCGATACGCGTCGCCCCGTGGATTTGCGGGAGACGACAAGCCTCTCCTCTTTCATAGAGGAGAGGAAGGGCGTGGAGATGGAGCGGCCGCGCAAGGTGGCGGAGCCGGGAGCGGGGGCGGGGGCGGTGGCGGAGCACAGGGTGGCGTACAGCGATATAGACATGAACCAGCACGTGAATTCGATGAGATACCTGCAATGGGCTCTGGACACGTATCAGCCGGAGCGGTTTGAGAGAGGACGTATAGCGCGGTGCGACATTAATTATAGTCACGAGGTGCGTTACGGGGAGTGCGTGCGGATAGTGCGGGACGAAAGCACAGGCGCGGGAGGCACGGAGTGTCACTTGTTCGAGATACGTAACGGGGACGGGCGCACGTGCTGCCGGATTGGTTTGGAGTGGGTGTGAGACTTATATCTTTCCTTTGAGGTACATCTGCCTCTTTTCTTCTGGGAATTTTTCTATCGCGTAGCGGAGCATGGTGCGCGGCATGGTGCGGTAACGGCCGCCGGCGAGGAGATATGCCTCTTCTGCCGCGATGTCCATTTTGCCGACTTCGCGGAGCATCCAGCCTACGGCTTTGTGTATCAGGTCGTGAGGGTGGTGGAGGAGCATGTCTGAGAGGTCGAGGGTCGGGGTGTATATGCCTGCCTTTATGAATGTGTATGTGGAGACGATGGCAATGCGCTGAAGCCAGAGTGAGCCGCTGCGGGCGCAGGCGTGGAGGGCGGGGTAGTCGCAGGTGCGGAGGATGTGCTGTCCGACTATCTGCGGCGCGCTGAGGTCTACGAGATCCCAGTTGTTGATGCGTTCGTGGTGCGCCATGTAGAAGCGGTAGATTTCGTCGCGGCGCGAGAGGCTTTTTTCTTTCCCGTAGATTTTGACCAATGTGAGGAGTGCCGTCATGCGGCATTCGTGGTATTCGCTTTCCAAGAGTTTTCCTATTTCGTTTAAGGGCATCTGCCAAGTGCGGCGTGTGAGGGCGCGCTGCTGTGGGACGGTGAGGCCGAGGAACTTGTCACCTTCGCCGTATCCGCCTTTTCCGGTCTTGAAGTAGCGGGAGAGGTGGGCCGCCTTGTCTTTATTGGCGAGGGAGAGGAGCAGGGTTTCGAGCTCTTCGGCTGTCGTGATGAGGGCGGTGTCTGCGGGTGTGTTCATGTGTCTGACAATGGTTTACGTGTGATGGGCGGGGCTGTGCGTGCCGCCGGTGCAAAGGTAGGGAAAAGGCGCGGGCGGAACAAGGGGAGGCGGGGAAAATTGCAGGCTTAGGTCAGGAAGAGGATAGGGCGAGGATAGCTGGAAGTTGGCTGGAAAGTACGTGTTTTTAAGAAAAGTTTATAGTGGAGGGAGGGGGCGAGGGAGGGCGGCGTGCATATTTTTGCTGGGCAAGGTGGTGCAAAGTCGGGAGAATTGCTTATCTTTGCAGCCCGATGGGAAAAGAGACCCGTCAGGTGAGGGCGCGAGCCTGGGAGGTGCGGCGTCCATTTTTTGCGGAAAGGCCCTGCGCGAGCTGCCGCTAACGGCTGCCGACGGGGCATAAGAGATAAACCTAAATATGGAACAGAGAAATATCAAGGCCGCGATAACGGCCATCGAGGCGTATTTGCCTGACTATATCCTCACGAACGAGGAGCTGAGCCACATGGTGGACACGAGTGATGAGTGGATTGTTTCCAGAGTGGGCATACATGAACGCCGGATACTGAAAGACAAGGATAAGGGGATGACGTATATGGCCGTGAAGGCTGTGAAGGCTCTCATGGAGAAGAACGGGATAGAGCCGGGGGAGATAGACGGCGTGATATGTTCGACGGTGACGCCGGACATGGTTTTCCCGGCATCGGCGGCCATAATAAGCAATGCGTGCGGGATAAAGAACGCGCTTTCGTTCGACATGAATGTTGGCTGTGCGGGCTTCATACACGCGTTCAAGACGGCATCGCTGTACATAGAGAGCGGGTTCTGCAAGAAGATGCTCGTGGTGAGCGGGGAGAAGATGTCTGCCATCATAGACTATACGGACCGGAACACGTGCCCGCTGTTCGGGGACGGCGCGGCGGCGGTGCTGCTGGAGCCGTGCGCGGACGGGAACGGGCTGCAAGACGCGATACTGCGGTCGGACGGCGTGGGTAAGGAGTTCCTGCACATGAAGGCTGGCGGCTCACTGCGCCCGGCATCGGCGGAGACTGTGGCGGCAAGGGAGCACTATGTGTATCAGGACGGTAAGAACGTGTTCAAATGGGCGGTGCAGAAGATGGCGGACGTTTCGATAGAGATGATGGAGCGTCACGGCCTCGACCCGAAGAAGATATATTTCCTGCCTCACCAGGCCAACCTGCGCATCATAGACGCGGTGGGCAACAGGATGGGGATAAGCCCGGACCGTGTGCTGGTGAACATAGACAAGCGCGCCAACACGTCGTCGGCCACGATACCCATACTTATCTGGGACAACAAGCATAATTTCATCAAGGGTGACGACCTGATACTGTCGTCGTTCGGCGCGGGCTTCGCATGGGGTGCGCTTTGGGTGAAGTGGGCCGTGGACGGCATGAAGTGAGGCCGGGCAGCAAGGTGCGGCACGACGCGGAGGCACGGCTGTGAGGAGAGATGCGGCGGCGTGAGGCCGCGAGGAGGCTTTGCTGCCGTGCGGGCGGATGCGCGGAGCTGGCGCGTGGTTGTGCGGAGATATGGCAATAAAATATAAATGGAGGGTTGGGGGAAGTCCGCAATCCTCCTTTTTTATCGGTCCGGCGGGACAGAATGTCAGAAAAAACATGTAACTTCGTACGGATAATAAAAGAATGTGGGTCTATGCCAAAAGTACAGGTCAGGGTAAAAGCATTGTCCGAGGCATCGAATAGTCAGGGTGTCTATATGATGCTGTTGCAGGAGGTGGAGGGGAGGCGTATGCTGCCCAT
>CALUOH010000010.1 GCA_944322025.1 uncultured Bacteroidales bacterium
TGTCTAGTCCTGAATAAGCGTTACAGTTATAGGACAAAAATAAATCGTTCGTCACGTTGTTCCGTCAAGGCCGGCCTTGACGGAAGGCCCGCTCCTGTAACACCTAATCCTGAGCCGTCTCTGGAGATGCATGCCCGCAGGCGTCATGTATCCGCAGGAGAAGTGCGGCCGTAGGTTGTTGTACTTGTGTACGGCGTCCCTCACGGCCCGCCTCATGTCCGGCAGGGAGAGGCCTGGGGCCTGGGGCAGGAGCTCCTGCTTGAGTATCCCGTTCACGCGCTCGGCGACGGCGTTCGCGTAGGGGTCGTGGGTCTCCGTCATGCTGGGCGTCATGCGGTACCGCCCCAGCGTCTCCTGGTACGCGTCGGAGCAGTACTGTATGCCGCGGTCCGAGTGGTGTATCAGGGGTTCGCCCCTGTAGAGGCGGTTGCGGTTGGCCATCCTCAGCGCCTGCAGCGGGCCTTGGGTGTCCAGCGAGCCGGAGAGGCAGTACCCCATGATTCTCTTGGAGTACGCGTCGGTCACCAGGGAGAGGTACATGTGCCTGCCCCCGGCCCTTATATAGGTGATGTCGGACACCCATATCTCCTCCGGGCGTGTGGGCACGGTGCCCGCCACAAGGTCCCTGTGCCTGCGGAAGCGGTGGCGCGAGTCAGTCGTCACGTGGTATGAGCGGACGGGCTTTATGAGCATGCGGTTGGCCCGCAGTATGCCGAAGAGCCTGTCGCGGCCGACATGCAGCTCCCTGAGGGAGGGGCGGAGCATGTGGTACAGCTTGCGTGTGCCGATGCGCGGCATCTCCATGCGGACGGCGCGCACCAGCTCCACGGCCCCGGCCGCCCTGCGGCGGCTCTTGTCCATACGCCACTTCTGGCGGTAATACCTCTGCCTGCTTATCCCGAGCAGTCGGCAGACGCCGCTGACGCTCACGGCTTTCGTCTCCCTGTATCGGTTGACTGCCCGGGAAAGGAGTTTTTTCTTATGTCGATCCTGTACTCCTTCTCGGCCATCTCTATCATCAGGTCGAGGATCCCGGCCTTCACCTCTTTTTTCTCGAGTTCCTTCTCAAGGCGGGCGTTCCTGACCTCGAGGTGCCTCACTTTCTCCCGGAGCTCGCGGAGCTCCTGTTCCCTGCTCTTTTCCATAGGCGCGCATGTCCTGTTACGGAGGTCAAAGTTAGCATATTTTTCAATCCAGCGCTTCACCGTGCTGTTGCCGCGTATGCCGTACTTGCGCTGGAGGGCGCGGAGGCTCGTCCGCGTCTCCTCGTACTCGCGCACTACCGCCAGTTTGAAGGAGATGCTGTAGTGTTTCTCTGCACGCTTAACGTACTTGTTCCCTGTATGTTCCATTGTCTTGCTTTTTTAGTTGTAACGCTATTTTAGGACTAGACAAGGAGGAGGAGATGGGGATGAGGGCAGGAGAGGCTCAGGGGAGGATGCGTTGATGCTCCGTATGGTGTCCGTAGCTGCTGGCTCGAGAGTACGACTTTTTAACCTTGTTTAGCAGATGGGGGGGGCGCGGAGGGGGTGGGGAGGTGCTCCGTATGGTGTCCGTAGCCGTTCCGTCGAGAGTACGTGTTTTTAACTCTGTTTTACATTTGAGGATAGGAGGAGATAGAGCATGATGTGAAGGAGGTGGTTGGGAGGGAGGCGGAGAGGCGGGGGAAGGATGGGGCGGAGGTGGGGCGAGGGCACGTGTTTCGAGGGGGAGAGGAGTGGTGAAGGGAGGGTGCGGGAGGGGGTGTTGAGACGGGCGTGTGAGGGGTGTGCCGGGGGCAGGGGAGGTGGGGATTTTTCAGGGTGGAGGTTTTTTGCGGAAAGGGGGTGCGGGATGCCAAAGTTTTTGTAATTTTGCAGGATGTTACAAACCATGATAATACTATGAACAGAATAGTAGGAAAGGAGTATTTCTCTCCAAACGTTGTGAAGTTGGAAATCGAGGCTCCGCTCATCGCGAAATCGCGGAGGGCAGGGCATTTTGTTATCGTGCGCACGGATGAGCACGGGGAGCGTATGCCTCTCACGATAGCGGGTGCGGACTTGCAGAGGGGGACTATCACCCTCGTGGTCCAGAAGATAGGGGTTTCGTCGACGAAGCTGTGCGAGATGAATGTCGGTGACTGCGTGCATGATGTGGTCGGGCCGCTGGGGAAGGCTACGCACATAGAGAAGTTCGGTACTGTGGTGTGCGCCGGGGGCGGCGTGGGTGTCGCTCCGCTGCTGCCTATCATACAGGCGATGAAGGCTGCGGGCAACCGTGTGGTGTCGGTGCTGGCGGGGAGGAGCAAGGAGCTTATCATACTGGAGGATGAGGTGAGGAAGAGCAGCGACGAGGTGATAGTGATGACGGACGACGGTTCGTACGGGAAGAAGGGTCTGGTGACGGCAGGAGTAGAGGAGGTGATAAACAGGGAGAAGGTGGACCTGTGCGTGACGATAGGACCTGCGATAATGATGAAGTTCGTGGCGCAGCTGACGAAGAAGTACGGTGTGCCGACGGTGGCTTCGCTGAACACTATCATGGTGGACGGTACGGGGATGTGCGGCGCGTGCCGCGTGACTGTGGGCGGCAAGACGAAGTTCGTTTGTGTGGACGGGCCGGAGTTTGACGCGCATGAGGTGGATTTCGAGGAGATGATGATGAGGATGGGGGCGTACAAGCCGTTGGAGGCGGAGAATATGGAGCATTACAAGCATGACCACGAGGCTCACTGAGGCGGCGGCATGCAAGGGTAAGATAATTGTTTAACAGAGAAAAAGAGAGGACGATATAGTATGGAGTCAAGAAACGAAGCATGGCGCGAGGCTCTGCGCCAGTCGATGAAGCCGAAAGAGAGGATGGCGATAGAGCGCGTGAAGATGAATGAGCTTGACGGGGAGTACCGCAGCCACAGTTATGAGGAGGTCAATCAGGGCCTTACGATGGAGCAGGCGATGGTGGAGGCGAAGCGGTGCCTCGACTGTCCGAACCCGTCGTGCATGACGGGTTGTCCGGTGGGCATCAATATACCGGCGTTTGTGAAGAACATAGAGAGGGGTGAGATATTGGAGGCGGCTAAGGTGCTGAAGCAGACATCGGCTCTGCCGGCAGTGTGCGGCCGCGTGTGCCCGCAGGAGAGGCAGTGCGAGAGCAAGTGCGTGCATGTGAAGTCGGGTCACCAGGCCGTGGCCATAGGCTATCTGGAGCGTTTTGCAGCCGACTATGAGCGCGAGAGCGGTAATATAGCCGTGCCGGAGGTGGCCGCACCCAACGGAATAAAGATAGGTGTCGTCGGTTCGGGTCCGTGCGGGCTTTCGTTCGCGGGCGACATGGCGAAGCTGGGCTATGACGTGACGGTGTTCGAGGCGTTGCACGAGATAGGGGGTGTGCTGAAATACGGCATACCGGAGTTCAGGCTGCCGAACGACATAGTGGATGTGGAGATACATAACCTCGAGAAGATGGGGGTGAAGTTCATGACGAACACGATAGTGGGCAAGACCATCAGCATGGATGACCTGAAAGAGGAGGGCTACCGTGCGCTGTTCGTGGCGAGCGGCGCGGGTCTGCCGAACTTCATGAATATACCGGGCGAGAACCTGATAGGCATAATGTCAAGCAACGAGTATCTCACGCGCGTGAACCTGATGGGGGCGGCGCGCACGTCGGATTCCGACACCCCCGTGATACAGGGCAAGCGAGTGGCGGTGATAGGCGGCGGCAACACGGCGATGGACTCAGTGCGTACGGCACGGAGACTGGGAGCAGAGCGCGCGATGATAGTGTACCGCAGGAGCGAGGAGGAGATGCCGGCGCGTGTGGAGGAGGTGAAGCACGCGAAGGAGGAGGGCGTGGAGTTCATGACGCTGCATAACCCGATAGAGTATATAGGTGACGAGCGCGGGCGCGTGAAGCAGATGCGCCTGCAAAAGATGCGCCTCGGAGAGCCGGACGCGTCGGGCAGGAGGAGGCCGGAGCCGATAGAGGGCGCGGTGGAGACTATCGACGTGGATGAGGTGATAGTAAGCGTTGGCGTGTCGCCGAACCCGCTGATACCTAATTCGGTAGAGGGCCTGAACGTGAGCCGCAAGGGTACGATAGAGGTGAGCGAGGAGATGCAGAGCTCTATACCGACTATCTTTGCCGGAGGCGACATAGTGCGCGGCGGCGCGACCGTGATACTCGCCATGGGCGACGGGCGCAAGGCTGCCGCTGCGATGCACGAGAAGATAGTGAAGGGGGAGATTTGATGACGTGCGCGGCATGCCAAGGAGGTGTGCCGTGCTCTTTATATAGCCATGCAGTGTGGAGGTACGGCACGGAGAAATGCCGGGCATGTGCCGGTACAGGGAGTGGCGAGTGGAGAAAATGGATATCGGGAAGATGTGGAGCGGTTTCTGACAGTTTTTGGCATAAGAATGCGAGAGAATGGCGAACCGCTTGGTTGAGGGTAGCGGAAGGATAACGGGAAAGTAGCGGGGAGATGGGGAACGACTTTGGATGTCAAGGGGTTAGAGGGGTGTCGGAGTGTGTAGTGAGAGTGGGCATTTGGAGTGCGGTGTATGTTTTGGAGAGTGGAAATGTGTCAGGAGTGTGCAGCATGGAAGTGAGGATGAGGCCGGAGCGTTGGCGGGGAGAGTGGAGACCGATGGGGGAGGGAGGGTGTCAGCGGCATTGAGTGGTGAGATATGGTAGACGGGGCGGGGCGTTTTCTGTCCATCGGGATGTGCGGGTGAGCGGCGGCGGTTGCCTTTTTGCTATGCAGGCAGAATTTAGGATGGAGATGTTTGCGGATGTTTGGAAGAAAAGTATTAATTTTGAACCATGAATATTTGTGTCTTTTGTGCATCAAGTCCGCAGGTGAGCGAGCGGTTCAGGGAAGAGGCGCGTGCCATAGGGCGGTACATAGCCGAGAAGGGTCACACGCTGGTGTACGGCGGGGCGACAGGCGGGCTGATGGATGCCGTGGCGGAGGCGGTGCATGAGTGCGGCGGGGAGATAACAGGCGTTATCCCGGAGGTGATAGTGCAGAAGGGGAGGGAGAGCAGCCTGCCGACGGCGCTGTTCCGCGTGGGGACGATGAGCGAACGCAAGGATATGATGAAGGAGTATGCCGATGTGTTCGTGGCGTTGCCGGGCGGGTACGGGACACTGGACGAGGTGTTTGACGTGCTGGCAAGCGGGATGGCCGGGGAGCATGACAAGCCTCTGGTGCTGGTGAATACGGACGACTATTGGGGCTATATGCTGCAACAGTTTCAGAAGATGCACGCAGAAGGGCTGGCGTACCGTTCGCCGAGGGTGAGGCTCACAGTGGTGCAGTCGGCGGAGGAGGCGATGCGCGAGATAGAGGAAAATCTGTCCGGGGAGGTACAATAAAAATGCCGTGCAGCCGTAATAAAGAGTGTGGGGCGGAAGGGAGACGCCGTGAGGGGTGTCATCGCGAGAAGGCGAGGAGCAGAGAGACGGGGGCGCGGTTTTGGAGGACGTGGAGCAACAATTAAGAGAATTAACCAGAAGGGGACTGCCGTAGCGACGGCGTTCCCGAATCACATTTCTATACTATGAATCTATTTTGGAAAAAGTTATTCGGAGGTCTTGCCTCTACACCGAAGTTTGAGGAGCAGTGCGCCGAGATGGAGGCGTCGTTTCTCCGTTATGTAAAAGTGCAGCAGTCGGATGAGCTTAGAGAGTATGAGGAGCTGTTCAAGCAGGTAAAGTCGGCTGAGTTCAGGGACAACAAGCGGATGCTGACAACGCGCAAGTATAAGGATACGCAGGAGTACCGCGACTTGACGAAGTACGAGAAACTGCACAAGAGCGCGGATGTGACGGGGTATTACAAGGTGTTGGGGAGCAAGGAGTTGGAGGAGTTCCGTAAGTTCGAGAAGAGCGGTGACTATGCCAAGCTCGCCGATGCGGATGAGGTTAAGAAGTCGGAGCTGCTGGCTCGGATGAAGGGCTATGAACGCTCCAAAGAGTACAAGCTGTACAGGCGGCTGAACGGGTCGTATGTGATAAAAGAGTATGAGGAGCTGAGGGAGAAGGTGAATACGGAGGAGTTCAAGAAGTCGAACGCTTTCTGGTCAGACCCGAACCGCTGGAGCAAGACGAAAGAGGCGGTATTGGAGGAGAGGTTCAATACGCTTGCCAAGAGCGACGACATAGCGTTTTACCTTAAAGAGAACAAGGGGCGTTTCGCGGAGATAGAGAAGCTCGAACGCGTGTTCCGCGACGACTTCAACGGCAATGCCCTGGACAAGAAGGCGTGGGCTTTCGGGTTCTACCACAAGGCGGAGGAGATGAAACGCCAGTACTCGTTCACTAATGAGCAGCAGGCGAACAGCGGTGGCGGCAATGTGACTGTGGCGAACGGCAGTATGAGCATAGCCACTCGCCAGCAGAAGATGGAGGCCACGGCGTGGGACGAGAAGCACGGCTTTGTGAAAAGCGAGTTCGAGTACACGTCGGACGTGGTCAACCTGGCGCAGGCAGTGAACCGGAGGGGCGGCATGTTCCGCGCGAAGGTCAAGTGCGATGGAGCGAAGGAGGTGAGCCACGTGTTCCGCCTCGGCGGCGAGAGAGCCGTGCCAAGAGTGAACATCTTCAAGTGCGAGGACGGCAGGATAGAGGTGGGCATACAGACGAAGTCGGGCTACAAGTGCGAGAAAATCAAGGGTATAAGCCCGGCGGACTTCTACATATATACGCTCGTGTGGAACGAGAAAGAGATGGTGTGGTACATCAACAACCTCGAAGTGATGCGCACGACGGATGTGCCGTCGGAGGATATGTATCCGCTGTTCAACTCATACATAGCGGAGGGCAAGACACCCGGTGCGGGCAGCATGGATGTGGATTTCGTTGATGTGTTTGCACTGAAGAGATAAGATATAAATGCGACAAGGCTTAGGCCAAAGACGGGGGACGGCAGAGCGGCGGCAGCAATGTGCGCCTCTGCTGTCCTTTTTTCGTATTGCCACTGTCGGCATAGTCTGCTGATGACGGGCAGATTTGAATGAGACAACACATTTGACATGAAAGAGATAACTCACAGGATTGATTTAAGCGGCGGCGTGGAGATAGGCGGCAGCAGGTTCACTCTCATTGCCGGTCCGTGTGCCATAGAGGGCGAGGAGATGTGCATGGAGGTGGCCGAAGGGCTGAAAGGGGTGTGCGCGGAGCTGGGCATACAGTATGTCTTCAAGGCATCGTTTGACAAGGCCAACCGCTCCTCTATACATTCGCAGAGGGGTGTGGGCATAGAGCGCGGGATGGAGATACTCGCCAAGGTCAAGGCTACGTACGGAGTGCCTGTGCTGACCGATGTGCACGAGACATGGCAGTGCGCCATAGCTGCCGAGACGGCCGACGTGCTGCAAATACCGGCGTTTCTCGCACGGCAGACAGACCTTGTGGTCGCGGCTGCGGAGACCGGGCGGGCGGTGAATGTGAAGAAGGGGCAGTTCATGGCTCCGTGGGACATGAAGCAGGTGATAAACAAGTGCGTGGAGAGCGGAAACCGGCAGGTGATGCTCACGGAGAGAGGAGCATCGTTCGGGTATAACACATTGGTGGTGGATATGACCGGGCTTGTAGAGATGCGCACTTATGGTTATCCCGTCATATTCGATGCGACACATGCGGTGCAGAAGCCCGGAGGAAACGGCACATCGTCGGGCGGGTGCAGGGAGTATGTGCCCTATCTGATGAACGCCGCCCTCGCTGTGGGCGTGGACGGCATATTCGCCGAAGTACACCCGTGCCCTGAGAAGGCAATAAGCGACGCGGCCAACCAGATAGCGTTGAGGGATATACGCCCGATACTCGAACATGCGATAGAGATAGACAAGGTCACAAGGAGGTATTAGACTATGAAGAATATATTGCCATTTATCCTTGCCGTGGCATTGTGCAGCTGCGCGGGCGGGGGAGAGACCAAGAGCGCGGCGGAGAGTGCGGAGAGCGGCAACGCCGTGATAGAGACCATCATGGCGAGGAGGAGCGTAAGGAGGTACAAGCCCCAGAGGGTGGAGCGAGATGTGATAGCGCGTATAGCCGAGTGCGGTATAAACGCGCCGAACGGTCAGGGACGCGAGTCGTGGGAGGTTAGAGTGGTGGACACACCTGAACTGATAGCCGAGATAGACTCAGCCTATGGGTCATACGCATTGCGGAGCGGCAACGCGAAAGCTCCACGCCAAGCGTTATTCGGCGCGCCGGTGGCGGTGTTCATAGCTTACGACACGCGGTATGACCTGTCGCAGGTGGACTGCGGGCTGATGGGGGAGAACATGATACTGGCGGCGCAGTCCATGGGTCTCGGGTCGTGCTGCCTCGGCGGCCTGTGCAGGTTCATCAATTCGGAAGAGGGTGCGCCCATATTGGCAAGGCTCGGCCTGCCGGAGACACACAAGCTGCTGTACGCCATAGTGTTCGGCTATCCGGACGAGAGCCCGGCGGCGAAGGAGAGGCATATGGACAAGGTGAAATTCGTGGAGTGAGGAGGCTTATGTATATTGACTGTATAGAACGCGGCAAAGAGGTTTTTGCCCATGAGATAAAGGAGTTGGAGGCTGTTGCCGGGAGGATAGACCATAACCTGGAGGATGTGGTAGACCTTATTTACCACAACAGCGGGAAGGTGGTCATAACGGGGATAGGAAAGACGGGCATCATAGGCCACAAGATAGCGGCCTCGATGGCCTCTACAGGCACTCCGGCCATATTCCTAAATGCGGCAGAGGCCATGCACGGCGACCTCGGCATGGTGGCGCACGGCGATGTGGTGATAGTCATATCGAACAGCGGGGAGAGCGAGGAGATAGTGAACCTTATCGCCCCGTTGAGAAAGATGAATTGCCCGATAGTGGCGATGACGGGCAACGTGAAATCAAGTCTCGCGCAGGGGGCGGACTATGTGCTCGATACGGGAGTGAGCGGCGAGGCGTGCAAGATAGGGCTTGCGCCCACGTCGTCGACTACGGCGGCACTTGTCATGGGCGACGCGCTGACGGTGTGCCTCATGGAGAAGAGGGATTTCCGTCCGGAGAACTTCGCCCTGTATCACCCCGGCGGGGCGTTGGGGCGGCGTATGCTCACGCATGTGCGGGACTGCATGACGCGCACCGTGCCGACGGTGTGCGAGGATACGATGTTCCGCGACGTGGTGAGCGAAGTCAGTACGAAGAAGCTGGGCATCACGATGGTGAAGAACCGCGAGGGGAAGTACACCGGCATCATAACGGACGGCGACATACGCCGCGCGGTGCAGAGGCATGACGACTTGCAGGCGTTGAGGGCCGCGGACATCATGAGCCACGGTTTCAAGCGGATAGGTGCGGACGATATGGTGAACGACGCCATGGAGCTGATGGACCTGTACAAGATAACGACGCTGGCGGTGATGGATAATGAGGAGATAATAGGTATATTGCATATACACAATATTTACGGTTTCAGGCGGAGGTGACGCGGTTGTGTTATGCAGTAATGAAGACTTGGCGTGTGCCGTCCGTAGGCGGCATGATATCAAGGCGTGAGGAGAGCGGGACCGGGACTGCGATTGCGGTTTTGTGTCCCGCATTTTGTTTGCAGGCGGGGGTGTGGTGAATGGGAGTGTGCGAGGAAGGATGGGTGGCGGAATATAATAAATATTTCTGACACGGTGTCACGCTTTGAACATTTTAGGCCGAAAAATGCGTGAATATGGCTAACCGCTTGGTTGAGGGTAGCGGGAGGGTAACGGGAAGATAGAGGAGGGGTGCTTGGATGCTTTGGTAATCAGTGGGTTAGGAACGTTGTGAGAGTGGGGTTTGCAGGCTTGATTTGAGAGGCAATGTGTGTTTTGTGGAATTAAGAGGTGGGTTGATTTCGGGCGTTTTGTCAAATTCGGGACGGTGCGCGTAGAGCGGAAAGTGCATGGGAGTGGGTGCTAGCTTCGGAGGAGATGGGCATCGATGGTGCGAGACTTTTATTGGTTTTGGGGAAGAGGAGAACGAGGAGGGCGGCTATGGGGGCGGCTGGATATTTCCGATGGTGCGTTTGAGGAAAACGGAGGCTGAAAGATTTTCTAATGTCGGTTTTTATGGTTATCTTTGTACCTGACGGTACAAGATAGGCTTCGTCTCAACAAAAGCTGTCAAACAAGTTTGCCACTTTTGTATTCGACTTGCACTATCTTTGTAGAAGATAGGATGCGGCGGCTTAGCAGTGCCATTGAATAGGAGGTTGGAGCGGGGAGAGTGGTGACGTGAGGTTATCAAATTAAGGAGTGATGTAGGCATGATGAGGTATGTAGTTTTGTCGGTTATGATGTTTGCGGCTGTATGTGCGGGGGTGACTGCACAGAGGGCAGTGCGGATATATGACATCGCTTCAAGCGACTGGGGGACAGCGACAAAGAGCTGTACGGAGGAGAGGCGCGTGAGGACTGAGGGGGTGGTGACCGCTGTGGTCAGGAAGGCCGGTGAGGTGTGCGGGGTGTTCATACAGGATGAGCAGGGCGACGGGGACGAGAGGACGAATGACGCCGTGTTTGTTCTGGCGGCGGGGGCTGACAGCCTTTCGGCAGGAGACAAGGTGGAGGTGACGGGGTGTGTGACCGCATCGGGAAACGGGTATGCGATTGAGGATGTGACTTGTTTGCGGAGGTACGCGGGGAGGTACAGCGTGGAGGCGAAGAGGGTGCTTTTCCCGGACGATTTTACCGATTACCGGGAGTTTGTGGGGATGGTGCTGGAGTTTGACCAGACGCTGTATGTGACATCGAACTATAACTTTGAGCGTTACGGACAAATCAATCTGTCGAGCGAGAGGCTTCAAGCTCCGACGGACGTGACTCTGCCGGGGTCAGACGAATGGAGGGAGCGTGAGGAGGCGAACCGCAGGGACTGCATTGTGCTGGACGACGGCAGCGACGAGAGGTATCCGGAGAATATAGGGTGGCACGACGGCGAGACACCGATGCGCACGGGCATGATGACAGACGGCCTGACGGCGGTGCTGACAGATACGGAGGATGGCTATACGCTTGTGACGGAGGGGCAGCCGGAGTTTTACGGAAATGAGAGGCCCGCAGAGCCGGAGGGGCTGGGCGACTATGAGATAAAGGTGTGCGGGTTTAACTTGGAGTATTATATGGCAGACAGTTACGGACAGGGCTACGGGCCGGACAATGCCAGCGAGGCGGCGCGACAGCATGATAAGATAGTGGCCGCGCTGCGGGCGATAGATGCCGACATATACGGCCTCGTGGAGGTGCAGACAGGGCAGAAGGCTATAAGCAGACTGTGCGACGCGCTGAATGGCAACAGTGACGGGAAGCGGTACGGGTATGTGGATGACGGTTCGTCCACGAACGGGACATATACCAAGTGCGGATACATATACAGGAGTGACCGCGTGGAGACCGTGAATGACATAAGGTCGAACGACAGGGGGGTGAGGAACAGGAAGAAGGGGCAGGCGTTCAGGATGAGCGGGCGTGACGCCACATTCGTTTTTCTGATAAACCATTTCAAGTCGAAGAGCGGAGGGGCGGGCGCGACAGGTGATGATGCCGACAGCGGTGACGGCCAAGGGGCGTACAACGGGGCGCGAGTAGAGGAGGCACTCTCTACAGTGGAGTTCGCGGAGCAGTGCGCGGCGTATTACGGAGACAATGATGTGCTGATAATGGGCGACCTTAATGCCTATTCTATGGAAGATCCGGTGCGGAGCATTGAGGAGGCGGGGTATACAAATATGGTGAAAGAGCTGGCGGGGGAGGAGGCTTATTCGTATTCATACCAGTCGGCTGTGGGGCTGCTTGATCATGCGCTCGCCAACAGTACGATGGCAAGTCAGGTGACGGGGTGTACGGTGTTTCATATCAACAGTGACGAGGCTGCCATGTACGGCTATGACGGCAGCAGTCCGGGGAGCGACATGTACCGTTCGTCCGACCATGACCCTGTGGTGGTGGGCATAAGGCTGGCGGACGACGGTGAGGTTGTGGCTTACGATGATGATGTGGAGATAGTACACAGTCAGAGCAGCCCGAACGAGTTCACGGTACTCAATGCCGACAGACATTATATGAAGATAGTGACGGTGGGGGGTATAGTGATGGGCGAGGTGCAGATAACATCGGACGAACAGACGTTCGACACACACGCTCTCGGTCTCGGTGCAGGGGTATATGTGTTACAGTTTACAGAGATAAAGGCCATAGAGCCAAAGCGGTTTGTCAGGAAATTGATTTTGACTAAGTAGATATATGAATCCATACGACATAATATGCCGGTACTACGATAAGGGTTCGCGCCTGTACGAGATACTGGTGCGCCATAGCGAGAGCGTCATGCGCAAGGCAGTGGACATAGCCGAACGCCATGCGGAGCTGAATGCGGACGTGGAGTTTATCAGGGAAGCAGCCATGCTGCACGACATCGGTATATTCATGACCGATGCGGCGGGCATCATGTGCTTCGGCAGTCACCCATATATAGAGCACGGCTATCTCGGCGCGGAACTTATGAGGCGTGAAGGTTTTCCGCGTCATGCCCTTGTATGCGAACGCCATACGGGGACGGGGTTGACGAAGAAGCAGGTGGAAGAGAACGGGTGGAACATACCGCACAGGGACTTTCTTCCCGTGTCGGCAGAGGAGCAGATAATCTGTTATGCCGACAAGTTTTTCTCGAAAACGTTTTTAGACAAGGAGTATCCCGTGGAGGTGGCGCGGAAGAAACTGGAAAAGTACGGTGGGGATGGGCTGCGCAGGTTTGACATGTGGCACAGCATGTTCGGGTAAACCTATAGGCATGAGGACCCTATCTATAAATTTTTATGAACAAGCCATGAAACGCACAGACAACAAGATAGTAAGAATCATCATATACTACCCCCTTTCGCTCATGTACGGAGGGGTGGTGGCACTGCGCAACAAGCTGTACGACTTGGGCGTGTGTAAGTCGGAGAAGGTCAGCGTGCCGACTATCGGGATAGGAAACATCACTGTAGGAGGTACTGGCAAGACACCACATGCGGAGTATCTCATACGGCTGCTCGGAGCGACGGCGGGGGTGTGCTACCTAAGCCGGGGATACAAGCGGAAATCCTCAGGGTTTGTCGTAGCCGACAGCCGTGCCGATGCGCGGACACTTGGCGACGAGGCATATCAGATACACTGCAAGTTTCCGGAGATAACAGTCGCAGTTGACGAGAACAGGCTGCACGGAATAAAGGAGTTGTCGCGCGACAGAGACGATGCGGTGGTGATACTGGACGATGTGTATCAGCACCGCAGGCTGCATGTGGGGCTGAACATATTGCTGGTGGATAATAACCGGCTCATATATCGCGACAGTATGTTGCCCTACGGGGAGCTGCGCGAGAGCTTCCGAAACACTGACCGTGCAGACATAATAATCATAACCAAGTGCCCGGAGAACATGCTTCCTGTCGATTGCCTTTCCGTGCGCAAACAGATAGCCCCCTTTCCATATCAGAAGATATATTTCACCCAATATGAATATTCTGACCCGCGTCCGCTCTATTCCGCTCCGGCGGTAGGGCTGGCTGGCAGGCATGTACTTATGCTGACAGCCATAGCGCGCCCAGACGACCTGTATAGCCATCTGAACAGAGCAGGGGCAGTAGTGGAGCGCATGACGTATGATGACCATTACAGCTTCACTCTTTCGGACATGAAAGAGGTGGAACGGCGACTGTGCGCCATGTCCGAAGACAGCATAGTGATAATCACAGATAAGGACAGGGCGAAAATCATATTGCTCGACGTGCCGAAAGGCCTGCGCAGGCGCATTTACAGCGTAGGCATAGAAGTACGGTTCATGTTTGACGGACAGGCTGATTTCGACAGGCGGGTGACTGGATATGTGGCGAAGGCGATAGCAGAACGGGCTAAGGCGGACGGTCGCTGAGAGGTGTGTGCCAAATTGAAATCTTGCGGAGCGTTTAGGTTAAGGAAATGCTGGTTTGGCGGCATGGAGACTATGATGTGAAACTGTCAAGACAATAGGTATTTGCGCACCTTTACGCATATATTTTTTGCAGGGAAAAATAGGATAGTTCTAATTAAAAATTGTACCTTTGCATTGATTGAATTGCGGCAGTAGCTTTTCTTATCGTCCTTATGCTGTGGGTGATATGTGTCCCGACAGGAGAGGAGAGTTTAGCTATGGCCTTTCATGAATGAGATTTTCAATCTACTACATAATAATTAATACCTATGGCAGAAAAGAAATTAAATCTCTTGGCAGATTTTCCCGCTGTGACTACGGAACAGTGGATGGCGAAAATCACGGCCGACTTAAAGGGAGCTGACTTTAACAAAAAGCTCGTTTGGAAAACAAACGAAGGGTTTAATGTGATGCCTTTCTATCGCTTAGAGGATGTCGCCAACTTGAAGACTACTACTTCGGCACCGGGCGAGTTTCCGTTTGTACGCGGTACAAAGGCGGACAACGAATGGTATGTGCGTCAGGATATAGACGCTGCATGTGCCAAAACAGCCAACGCCAAGGCTATCGATGTGCTCAACAAGGGTGTCAATTCACTTGGCTTCAAATTGAACAAGAGCGAACTCGGAAAAGAGTATATCGCTACACTCCTCAACGGCATTTCTCCTGAGTGCGTGGAGCTGAATTTCACGGTCTGCATACGCAAGTGCGCGGAGTTGGCAGGTCTCTTGGCTGACTATTTCAAAGCCCAGGGCTGCGACCTCAGCAAGGTGAGGGGCTCTATCAACTGCGACCCGATTAACCGCATGTTGCTCAAAGGAAAGAAACTTGACCGCGCCAAAGTGGCCGAGATTGTCAAGGCTACTGTCGAGGCCGGGCGTGTGTTGCCGGGTTTCCGCGTTATCGGCGTGAACTCTGTAAGCCTCAACAATGCAGGTGCATACTGTGCTCAGGAGCTGGGCTATGCGCTCGCGTGGGGAGCTGAATATATGACAATGCTCACGGAAGCTGGCGTTGATGTTGACGAGGCTGCCAAAGCAATCAAGTTCAACATGGGTATCGGAGGCAACTACTTTATGGAGATTGCCAAGATACGTGCCGCGCGTATGCTGTGGGCAATGATTGTCAAGGCATACGGTCCGAAATGCGACTGTGCTGCCAAGATGTGCCTGCACGCCGAGACTTCGCGTTTCAACATGACGATATACGATGCTCACGTCAATCTGCTCCGTAGCCAGACCGAGGCTATGAGCGCAACCATAGCCGGAGTGGACTCACTGACTGTCACTCCGTTTGACGTGACATATAAAGTGAGCGATGACTTCTCTGAGCGCATAGCTCGCAACCAGCAGCTTCTGCTCAAAGAAGAGTCTCATTTCGACAAGGTTACAGACCCGTCTGCCGGTTCATACTATATAGAGAACCTCACAGCTAACATTGCCGAGCAGGCATGGAAGCGTTTCCTCGAAATTACGAACAACGGCGGCTTCTTTGTGGCTGTCGAGAGCGGCAAGGTGCAGGAGGATATCAAGGCTACTGCCGAGAAACGCCTCAAAGACGTGTCTATGCGCAAGGAGTCTATCCTCGGTACTAACCAGTTCCCGAACTTCAAGGAGACTGCGAAAGAGAAAATCACTCTCGAAGAGTGCGGTTGCAAGTGCGGCTGCTCTGAGGAGAAAGGCATCAAGGCTCTTCCTCATGTACGTGCCGCTCAGGAGTTTGAGGAGCTTCGCCTCGCCACAGAGCGTGCGGCCAAACGTCCGAAGGCATTCATGCTCACGATAGGCAACCTCGCCATGCGTCTTGCGCGTGCGCAGTTCTCATGCAACTTCTTTGCTTGCGCCGGATATGAGGTGATTGACAATCTCGGTTTTGAGACAGTAGAGGCTGGTGTAGAGGCTGCTCGCAAGGCAGGCGCCGATATCATAGTGCTCTGCTCAAGTGATGACGAGTATGCAGAACTTGCTCCTGCTGCATTCAAGGCAATAGGAGGAAAGGAGATATTCGTTGTTGCCGGTGCTCCCGCCTGCATGGAAGACCTTAAAGCGGCAGGCATAGAGAATTTCATCCACGTACGTGTAAATGTACTCGACACTCTCAAATCGTTTAACGCTCAACTTTTGAAATAATGAAACCGAACTTTAATGATATAGACATCAAGGACATTGCGGCAAGCAAGGCTGTCTGCAATGGCGAAACATGGCTTACTCCGGAGCAGATACCCGTTAAGCCTGTATATACGAAAGAAGACCTCGAAGGTATGGAGCACCTTAACTATGCGGCCGGTCTGCCTCCGTTCCTCCGTGGCCCATACAGCGGCATGTACGCCATGCGTCCATGGACCATCCGTCAGTACGCCGGGTTCTCCACTGCTGAGGAGTCAAACGCGTTCTACCGCCGTAACCTCGCGTCGGGACAGAAGGGTCTGTCAGTAGCGTTCGACCTCGCTACTCACCGTGGCTACGATGCAGACCATGAGCGTGTCGTAGGTGACGTGGGTAAGGCCGGTGTGTCCATCTGCTCTGTGGAGGACATGAAAGTGCTGTTCAACGGTATTCCTTTGAACAAGATGTCTGTCTCCATGACGATGAACGGCGCAGTGCTGCCTATCATGGCGTTCTACATCAACGCCGGACTGGAGCAGGGCGCGAAGCTCGAAGAGATGGCCGGTACGATACAGAACGACATCCTGAAGGAGTTCATGGTGCGCAACACGTACATCTATCCTCCGAAGTTCTCGATGAAAATCATCGCCGACATATTCGAGTACACATCGAAGAACATGCCTAAGTTCAACTCCATCTCAATCTCCGGCTACCACATGCAGGAGGCTGGTGCAACTGACGATATCGAGTTGGCATACACACTGGCCGACGGTCTCGAATACCTCCGCGCCGGAGTTAATGCGGGCATGGATATTGACGCATTCGCGCCGCGCCTGTCATTCTTCTGGGCTATCGGAACAAACCACTTCATGGAGATAGCCAAGATGCGTGCCGCACGTCTTCTGTGGGCGAAGATTGTCAAGCAGTTCAATCCGAAGAACGAGAAATCGCTCGCTCTCCGCACACACTGCCAGACTTCCGGATGGTCGCTCACGGAGCAGGATCCGTTCAACAATGTCGGCCGTACATGTATCGAGGCTATGGGCGCGGCTCTCGGCCACACCCAGTCTCTCCACACCAACGCTCTCGACGAGGCTATCGCTCTGCCGACAGACTTCTCTGCACGCATAGCGCGTAACACGCAGATATACATACAGGAAGAGACCCAGATATGCCGCGAGATTGACCCATGGGCAGGCTCTTACTACATTGAGTCTCTCACACGCGACATCGCTGAGCGCGCATGGGCACACATACAGGAGATTGAGAAACTCGGCGGTATGGCCGCAGCCATCGAGACCGGCATACCGAAGATGCGCATCGAGGAGGCGGCTGCCCGCACTCAGGCTCGCATCGACTCTGGAGAACAGACCATTGTCGGCGTGAACAAGTACCGTCTTGAACACGAAGACCCGATAGACATTCTCGAAGTCGACAACACGGCTGTGCGCAAGCAGCAGATAGAACGCCTGAACGAGTTGAAGAAGAACCGTAACAACGACGATGTGAAGAAGGCTCTTGCCGCTATCACAGAGTGCGTCAAGACGGGCAAGGGCAATCTGCTCGAACTCGCGGTAGAGGCTGCACGCGTACGTGCTACATTGGGTGAAATATCCTACGCCTGTGAAGAGGTCGTAGGCCGTTATAAAGCAGTAATCAGAACAATATCAGGAGTGTACAGCGCAGGAACAAAAGACGATGCAGACTTCAAGCGTGCTTGTGAGCTTACGGCTGAGTTTGCCAAGAAAGAAGGTCGCCAGCCGCGTATCATGATCGCGAAGATGGGTCAGGACGGCCACGACCGTGGTGCAAAAGTAGTTGCAACGGGTTATGCCGATTGCGGTTTCGATGTGGATATGGGGCCGTTGTTCCAGACTCCGGCTGAGGCCGCTAAACAGGCAGTGGAGAACGACGTGCATGTACTCGGTGTATCATCACTTGCTGCGGGTCATAAGACTCTCATTCCGCAGGTGATAGCAGAGCTGAAGAAGCTCGGCCGCGAGGACATCATCGTGACGGCAGGCGGTGTCATCCCGCCGCAGGACTACGACTTCCTGTATAAGGCCGGCGTTGCCGCCATCTTCGGCCCGGGTTCGCCCGTAGCCAAGTCGGCTGCCACAGTGATGGAAATCCTGCTGAAGACGATAGAGTAATCATTCTGTCAGCAGAAAAAGGAATCGGCTCACACCCTCGTGTGAGCCGATTCCTTTTTTATTCCAAGTATGGTGTACTGTCATGACCATACAGTTTTCACCTTTTCGTCCTCTATGTGCAGCAGGTACACGCCCGCTGATTTAACCAGCTTCTTCATACTTCCCCCAATCTCCCGTCATAACCTATCTGCCAACCTGTCTCTCCCCTCCCTATATCCATAAATGTAAACCAAGGTTAAAAAGACGTACTCTCAAGCCAGCTCTCAGCCAGTCTTTTCCTATGCTCTCCATACGGGGAGCATAGGGCGAGAGTACGTGTTTCGCGAGGGAATAGGTGGGTGATGAAAAAGCGAAGTCCATGCAACACACGTTGCATGGACTTCGCCGTATATGTATCTGTATGGAGGCCCTTACATCAATAGCCCCTTGCCTGATGCAGTACTGCGTCATTTCGTCACTTGAGTGGCAATGCCGAGGGCGCGGACGCGGGCGGCAATGCGGTCGAGTTCATCGTACTCTATCTTGGTGAGGTTCTTGGCCGGGGTGGGGCGGTCGAGAGAGTAGAGCATCACCTCCTTCGGCATGATGCGGCGCAGCGCGTCGAGCCATGCGGATACCTCCTCTTCTGTGGTGTTGTCAAAGTGCTTCCCGCCGTAGTTCCCGCGCAGGAAGAGGGTCTGAATGATGACGTTGCCGTGGAAATCGGCCAGTTCGTCTATCACTTTTTCGACAGAGTATCGGCCAGTGGGGCGGTTGATGACCTGCACTGTGGAGTCGAGCGCGGAGTCGAGTTTGAGTATGTTGTTGTCCACGCGGTTGAGCGCATTGCGCACCTGCTGTTTCCATATCATGGTCGCGTTGCTTAGCACACTGATTTTCGCCTCGGGGAAATATTTGTCCCTGAGCGCGATGGTGTCGTCTATGATTTCGGAAAACTCGCGGTGCGTGGTAGGTTCACCGTTGCCCGCGAAGGTTATCACGTCAATCCCCTCGCCCTTTTCCTTTAACTCTATCAGCCTTTTTTCGAGTGCGCTGTATACTTCGGAGCGCGAGGGCTGATAGCTTTCTGGGTTCTGGAAGTTGAAGCCGCATTCGCAATAGACGCAGTCGAATGAGCATATCTTTGCCTGTTCGTGGAGCAGGTTCACGCCGAGCGAGCGGCCGAGGCGGCGACTGTGTATTGGGCCTATGATGATAGTGTCGAATAGCATGGTCGTATATGTTTTGATGAATAGTACGTTTATCTGAATATGCGTTCAAACTCCTCAGCGATGAACTGTCGGGTCTCGTTAATGTCAATGGGGTGACCCGTTTCGGAGGCTATGGAGCATACCCCCTTGTCCACGAAGCCACAGGGGTTGATGTTGTGGAAATAGCTTAGGTCGGTGTTGACATTCAGCGCGAAGCCGTGCATGGTCACGAAGCGGGATGAGCGTACGCCGATGGCGCATATCTTACGCTGCCGTCCGGGTGTCTCGGGGTCGAGCCATACGCCCGTCGCCCCGTGCAGCCGCCCGCCGCGCAGTCCGTAACGCGCTATGGTACGTATGACCGCCTCTTCCACTCGGTCTATATAGTCTTTCAGACCGAGGTGGAAGTTGTCGAGGTCGAATATGGGGTAGCCTACTATCTGTCCCGGGCCGTGATATGTGATGTCGCCTCCACGGTTTGTGTGCACGAACTTTATGCCGTGCTCCGCGAGGTAATCGTCTGTCATGAGCATGTTTGCGGGCTTGCCGCTCTTGCCGAGCGTATAGACATGGGGATGTTCGCACAATATGAGGTAGTTGTGTGTGGGCCTGTCCTCTTTCTTGTCCGCTATTGTCCTGTTGAACAGCTCCTCCTGCCGGGCGTATGCCTCGTCATACTCTGTCAGCCCCCAGTCGAGCAGCTCTATATCTCTGTTTGCCATGATGTTTTATGGTTTCTATTATGCGTTCCACCTGTGGAATTAGCATCTGCTGTCCGTCGTTCGTGATGTGGAAGTCGGACATCTCGGCTATCCTATGCTGGTCTATCTGTGCCGTCATACGTTCGCGTATGTGCTGTTCGTCGGTCCTGTCGCGGCGGCAGGCGCGGGCTATGCGCACATCGTCGGGCGCGGTGACGGCTACTATGAGGTCGACATACTCGTCAAGTCCACATTCGTAGAGTATGGCTGACTCGACGGCTACCATGGAGTGAGTGGAGGCGAGGCTGTCAGCCCAAAGCATGAAGTCTTTGCATACGACGGGGTGGACAATGGCGTTGACGGTCTGCCGGGCCGATTCGTCCGCAAATATTATATTGGCCAGCGCGTCACGGTCGAGAGTTTCTCCCTTGTATATTGTCTCTCCGAATATTGCCGTGAGGCTATCCCTTATTTCTTTGGAGTTGGCCATGAGCCGTTTTGCGTTCCGGTCAGAGTCGTAGACAGGTATGCCGTACAGGTCAAATAGTTGCGCTACGACTGATTTGCCGGAACCTATTCCCCCTGTTATGCCTATGAGTATCATTGCGGTTTCTCCTCGAATATGTATTCTATCTCGGACGGCGATATGCGTACCTTCTGTACGTAGTCCGGACGGCGAGTCACCCTGAGTTTCGTCCTCCCGTTGAAACCTTTTTCCGCCAGCATATTATAGTCGACGACAACGGCGAAGTCGCGCTCTGTTACCTTGTTGAAGCGGCTCAGCCCGACAGTAAATGTCAGCTTGACTTCTGCGGGGAAAGCACGCAGGGCGACGTTCGGTGGAAAGTTGACTGTGGAGATGCGCACGGGCACGGACTTCTCTGTGGACATCTCTACCCCTATATGTGCATCAATGACAGAGGGTGTTATTGTGATGCCCTTGTAGCGGTCTGATGGTGTGAGTTGTATGTCAGAGGTCTTTGATAGCTGAATGTCAGGGTATGAGAGTTTGATTTCCGTCAGTGTGTCGAGAGCGGCCATGTCGGCATAGACTGTGGCTTCGTGCACAGAGAGTTGCACGGAGTCCATGATGATGTGTTGTGGAGCTATGGGCGGTTTGGCCTCGAGCGTGAACGGCACTTTCTTTGATTGCAAGATGGTGTATCGCGCCTGAATGACTGACGGTGTGACGCTGATAATCTGTGTGGATGTGGCAAAGCGGGAGTTGATGCGAGAGAGCAGTTCGTCAACGGGCTTTTCCAATATGCCTGAGCCGTCAAACTCCGATGTGAGGTCTATCTTTATAGGCTCTATGTTTTTCTTCTTCATGTAGCCCCACAGCTCTTTGCCTTCGTCTTTGAGTACGAATGAGAGCGACTGAGGCAGTTCTGAGTCAAGCCTTATGTCTGATGGAAGGGAGGTGTATTCGAGCGGGATATTGACCTTTACTTCACGCCGTGCGCCTGTGCCGTGCAAGAGCCAGAAGAAGAATGCGACGGCAAGAAACAGCAAAAAAATCGCAAAATCCTTTGTGAGAATGGATGATGCGATTTTTCTGAGGTACTTTCTCACTATGACGATATACCTTTTTCTATTTTCTATCATCATTATGATTTTAGCTGTGTAAGGAAAATTCCGGCCTTTTTCATGACATACACGTTTGGATTTATGCCAATGGAAATCAGACATAATCCCATCTAATAGACCTATTGTCTGAGAACCATGAACTGGCTATTCTCCACAGACCTGTCCAGACCACTCAGACAAAACGATAAATGAAATAGCCGAACTTGATATGAGACCGGAAAGCCTCATATCAAGCAAGTTTTCATCTTATTTTGCAGCCGGAGTTTGGTTAGCGTCCTCTGGAGAGTCGAATACCATGTTCTTGTTCACGCGGATTTTGACGCCGTCCGTGATTTCTACTACGACATAGTTGTCTTTCACTTCACGTACTTTACCGTAGATGCCTCCTGAGGTGATGATGTGTTTTCCGTTCTCGAGGCTGTCTTGGAATTTTTTGATTTCTTTCTGACGCTTTGACTGTGGGCGTATCATGAAGAAATAGAATACGACGAAAATCAGTACGAGCATCAAAATCTGCATTATACCGCTCCCTGTGCCCGGCGCGGCTTCTGCCGCATCCAAAATGATGTTAAGCATATAGTTCGTTTAGTTGGTTAAATTATAATTCCGCTACAAAGGTAGTGAAAACATTCCGTACGGGCAAGCCGCCGTAGAGAGAATGTTTTGCCGAATTTTGTCCTGCTATATTCCAAAAAGGAGATGCAGTGATGGTGTCTCAATGTGAGGTCATTCATGATTACCGGGTATGTAACCTACCTTCTGCAACTTGAATTCGGCTTTAAGCTTGACAACAATGCGGTCGAGTATCCCGTTTATGAATGTGCCGCTGCGCTCAGTGCTATAGTATTTGGCAATTTCTATATATTCGTTGAGCGTTGCGTTTATGGGGATTGTCGGGAAACTGAGAAGCTCAGCTATCGCAATCTTCATTATCACTATATCCATCAGTGCGATACGGTCGTACTCCCAGTTTTGTAGTGTTTCCCTGATGAGTTCGGTGGCGTACTGGCTGTTCTTTATAGTCTCATCGAACAGTGTAAGTACGAAATGCCTGTCACCTTCGTTCTTGAACATAGGGAGGAACGCCTGAGCTGCGCCGTTCTCCTCGCTGAACATACGGATGGTTTTGGTGACAAAGCTTGCTGTGATTTCGAAGTCGTCAACCCAGTAGATGCTCTGCTCTTCGAGTGCTTCTTCTATCTCGGTGCGGATATCGTCATCGCGCAGGATGATGCTCTTGAAGATTTTACGCCATAACTCTTTGTCATCCTCATAGGTGGAGTCGGGAGCGGACATGTACGAGCGGTAGAGGTCGGACTCCTCTATCTTATTGAAGATGTCTCTTATGAGGTTGTTATAGTCGCTCCATGACATGGGGTTCTCGCTGAGGTATTCCTGCATGGCAGTGTTTTCGGCGAGCTGCCGGGCGAAGCGGTTGTTCACAAAGCGCATGTTGGGGTTCAGTTCCTCTTCTGTCGGCCTAATTTTGTTCTTCCCGAAGTCTATCCTCATTTCCGCAAAGCGTGTGATGTCAAGTATGAGGACGAAGAGGTAGAAGTAGAGGTCATAAGTTTTTTTGATGCTGAGTATAAGCTCATTGCGAGCGGCATAAGAATCGGAAGTACCCCCCACGAGGTGTGAGTACAGGATTTGAATAACCTTAATACGTAGAAGAACTCTGTTTATCATAAATCAGTAGGTTTTGTTTGACCTTTGGAGCGGCATAGGCTATGCGCTATACGGTAAACACGTTGTCTATCAGCGTGGTGCAAGTGCATGTGCCGCTCCGTGATTCAAGAGTGCAAAGATAGTGAAAGGTGTATATATGTGCAAGCTAAAAAGTTATGTTTTGGCGATGAGGGTGTTAATGTCTGGCATATAGTCTTGAAACAGAGGATGTGAGGCCGGTGTGCAAGGACGTGCGGAGGTATGGTTTTCCGTGCCGGAAAAATCGGGCGACATTTCTAACTGTTTTTCCAATAAAAAGGTGTAACTTTGTAGTAGATAGTTTGTCCTGGCGTAGCCAAATGGGAAACATGTTTTCATTTGTGTCTGCGCACGGTTTTCGCTGTTGCAGAAGATGGGAGGCGGAGAGTGGAATGATGCCTTCGGGTTCAGCCGTGCATTTATGGGGGAGCGTGGAGACGGCACGGCGGAGTGTTCTTCCGATATCAAAAAAACAATATATAAATGACTAATCAATGGAACTTTAAAAAACTAACACCGGAACAAGAAGCAGAGCAGAAGAAGATAGCAGAACAGCTTGGGGTCTCTAAGGTATTGGCTAAATTGCTGATAGATCGGGGTATAAGGACTATGGAGGATGCGCGCGCGTTCTTTTGTCCGGATTTGTCGCAGCTTCATGACCCATTCCTTATCAAGGATATGGATAAGGCGGTGGCACGTTTGAACCATGCTCTCGCCACGCGGGAGAAGATTCTTATTTACGGTGACTACGATGTGGACGGAACGACTGCTGTGGCGTTGGTCTATACGTTTTTGCAGCAGTACACATCGGACATAGATTTCTACATCCCCGACCGCTATATCGAGGGTTACGGGGTGTCAAAACAGGGTGTGGACTATGCCAAGGAGCACGGCATTACGCTTATAATCTCGCTGGACTGCGGTATTAAGGCTATCGAGCGGGTGGAGTATGCCAAGTCGCTTGGTATAGATTTTATCATCTGCGACCATCATACGACTGACGATGTCTTGCCTGCAGCTGTGGCTGTCCTTGACAGCAAGCGTGCTGACGACACGTATCCGTACGAGCATCTGTCAGGGTGCGGGGTGGGCTTCAAGTTCATGCATGCCTTTGCGATGAGCAACGGTATAGAGTTCTCATGTCTCGAACCGCTGCTGGACTTTGTGGCGGTGAGCATAGCGTCGGACATAGTGCCAATCACGGGGGAGAACCGGGTGCTGGCATACTTCGGCATAAAGCGTCTGAACGAGATGCCGAGCCTCGGGCTAAGGTCAATCATCGAGGTGTGTCATTTGAAGGGTAAGGAGATAACTATCAACGATATAGTGTTCAAGATAGGGCCTCGCATCAATGCTTCGGGCAGGATACAGTCGGGGCGAGAGGTGGTGGAGCTACTCGTGTCGAAGAACAAGCATTTCGCACGGGAAAAGAGTTCTGACATAAACAGCTACAATGACGAGAGGCGCGATATAGACAAAAAGACTACTCAGGAAGCGAAGGAGGCAGTGTCGGCGGAGATGGTACGTACGCGTCGTTCGCTTGTGGTATATAACCCGGAGTGGCACAAGGGGATAGTCGGCATAGTGGCGTCACGGCTGACGGAGGAGTATTATAAGCCTACGGTCGTGCTGACCAAGGCTAACGGCATAGTCAGCGGCTCGGCGCGTTCGGTACACGGCTTTGACCTGTATAAGGCGATAGACAGCTGCCGGGATTTGCTTGAGAACTTCGGCGGGCATACGTACGCGGCAGGTCTGTCCATGAAGGAGGAGAACCTTGAAGCGTTTATCGAAGAGTTCGAGAGATATGTTGCGGCTAATATAAAGGAGAGCCAGCTCATGCCGCATATAGATGTGGACGCGGAGTTGACTTTCAAGGAGATAACTCCGAGGTTTGTGAATACTCTCAAACGGTTTGAGCCATTCGGGCCTGGAAATCCAAAACCCACTTTCTGTACCCGTCGGGTGTATGACCATAATGACGGGAGCAGGATTGTAGGCCACGGGGGTGAACACCTTAAACTCGAACTGGAAGACGGGAGCGGGGCATGTGTGATGAACGGAATCGCTTTCCGCATGGGAGCATATTGCAAGGAGCTTAAATCGTTTACTCCTATGGATATATGCTATACGATAGAGGAGAACACATTTAATGGGTCTACTTCTACCCAACTCATGATAAGGGATATGAGAAGGTCAGAGTAGGGTGGTGACCGACAGAGAGAAATACGCGCTATTACGCATCGGGGAGAAGGGTGTTGCCTGATGCGGGAGAGCGGGGCTGCAAAGTGCGGTTATTATGGCAAGATGTGCGGCCGCAGCATAAGGAGAGCAGGATTTCCTTATGTTGCGGCCTTTTTGTTGACGCGCTACGGCCAAAAGGAGGGATAGGCCGGGAGAAAATACGGGCGGACAAGAGACAGGGATGATGGGCATAACAGGCAATGCGGCAATGGGGTGTAACTTTTGACACTTTTAGCACGAAAAAGGCGCAAGAACAACGACTTGCTAAGGAGAGGGTAGCGGGGAGGTAGCAGCAAGATAGCGGGAGGGTAGGTGTAAGGCTTGTGTATCAAAGGGTTATTGCCCATGTGCAGTATATCGCAGCAGTGTGTATTTGAAGTGAAATGTGGATTATGAGGAGTGTGGATGTCGGTGGGGAATGACCGTTAATATACTGTCAGCGGTTTGCGTGATTATCATTATTTCTGTAACTTTGTGGTCACAAAACGGGGGCGGGGCGCGGTGCCCTGCCGAGTGAGGAAAGGGAGAAAGAATGGCATCGCAGTCGATACAGCAATATCCGTCGCAACTGCTGGAGGAGGCAGTGAACGCATTCGCCAAGCTGCCGGGGATAGGCCGGAAGTCGGCTCTGCGCATGGCACTGCATGTGCTCCGTCAGCCGGAGGAGGAGACGGATGCGTTTGTGGAGGCAGTGCACAGGTTGAGGCATGATGTGGCTTACTGCGAGGTGTGCCACAATGTGTCGGACGGCGGGGTGTGCGAGATTTGTGCAGACCAGTCGAGGGAGAGGCGTACGGTGTGTGTGGTGGAATCGGTGAAGGAGGTTATGCTCATAGAGAATACGGGGCAGTATCACGGCGTGTATCATGTGCTGGGGGGTATTATCTCGCCTATCAACGGCATAGGACCGGGGGATATCGAGATTGCATCGCTGGTGGAGAGAGTGGCAGCAGGCGGGGTGGACGAGGTGGTGCTCGCGCTTAACCCGACGATGGAGGGCGACACGACGAGTTTCTATATATACAGAAAACTGGCGGATTACGGGGTGAAAATCACTACGATAGCACGTGGTATAGCCATTGGCGACGACCTCGAATATGCGGATGAGGTGACTCTCGGACGCTCGATAGTAAACAGGGTTTCATACCAGACAATATGACTACGAACAAGACTTATATCGTGATGACGGTCTACTATGTCATGCTGCTGCTTGCGATAGTGGCAGCGATGGTGGGGTATCATTATTCTGGACAGCTGGGTGTCTATATACCGCAGGATGACCCTCTGAACAGGGGGCTGTATACATTCATGATACTCTATACGATAGTGACTTTGCCTATTGCGCTGAAGCTGTACAGCGTGGGCGAACGCAAGGCGAGGAAATTGGCAGACCGCGCGGAGAGGGAGCGACGCATCATGTGGTACGGCGTGGCGAAGGTGTCTGTGATAGGGCTGGGGTTTGTTGCCAACATACTTCTGTTCTATATGTTGAGGGAAACGTCCATGCTCTATATGGCGGGCATATCGGCGATAGGGATGCTTTTCGCGAAGCCCAAGCGGAAGGATATGTTCCGTCAGGAGGAAGAGGATGAAGCGCCGGCAGAGGGAGGGGAAGAGAAGAAGTGAACGAACAAACCAATCAACACCAATATGGTTATAGCAGTAGATTTTGACGGGACGATAGTGGAGCACGCATATCCGAAGATAGGGAGACCCATACCGTTTGCCATAGATGTGCTCAAGAAGTTGCAGAGCGAGTGCCATCATCAGCTTGTGCTGTGGTCGGTGAGGGAGGGGAAGCTGCTCGATGAGGCTGTGGAGTATTGCAGGGAGAGGGGGCTGGAGTTTTTCGCGGTGAACAGCCGTTATCCGGACGAGGAGTATGACCCGGCGCACAGCGCGCGCAAGCTGGATGTGGATATGTTTATAGATGACCGTAATGTGGGCGGACTGCCGGACTGGGGGGTCATATACCGTATGGTAAAGTATGGGGAGACGTTCGAGACGGCATACGCCAATGCCGCAGGCGGACAGAAGAAGAAGGGGCTGTTCGGGCTGTTCTCGAAATGAAACGGGCGCATGGACGGACGAGAATGACCGCATGGACGGGGACTGAGTAATCACAAAAACGGAACAAAGTAAAGGATATACAGATATGATACAACGCATACAATCGCTCTATTTGCTCATAGTGTTCATACTTTCGATGGTGACACTGCTGTCGCCAGTCATGGAACTGGCATCGGACAGCTCGTATTACAGGCTGACGGTGAGCGGTCTTGAGGAGAGAGTGGCAGAGAGTGCAGTGGCGGGAGAAGTGCCTGCCGAGGAGAGGGAAGGCAGGCATACGGAGACAGTGGACCACGCATGGATGCTGGTAGTGATGTCGGCTATCATTCCGCTTATTACGCTTGTCACTATCTGGCTATACAAGCACAGGCAGTTGCAAATAAGGCTTACGGTGTTTAACTCGCTGCTCATGCTGGGCTACTACGGCATGTTTTTCCTGTATCTGTATTATTTCAAGGGCAGATATGAGGCGGAGGCGGTGCATGTGCTGTTGCCTGCGATTTTCCCTCTTGTATGTATAGTGCTCAATATATTGGCTATAAGGGGTATAGCTAAGGATGATGCGCTGGTGAAGTCGTATGAGAGGCTGAGGTGAGGGCAAGCAGTGCCGACTGCGGATATAGAGTAAGACGCGGACATTTGAAATACAGGCGCAGGACATAACCATTTACGGGTTGTGTCCTGCGCCTGTGTTATCCGATAGTGCGGACTTGGCGGGCAAGTCAACGGTTGAGGGCGGTGGCGAGCATCTCGGCCATCTGCTCAACGCCCTGCTCAAGTTTGTTGCCTATCATGGGCTTGAACATTAGCGGGATGTCGGCCTTAACCGTGATTTTCATGCGCGTGTCGTTGTCAGATACGCCCACGAGCTGAATCCACAGATTGAACTGTATGGGAAGGTTGTCCGCGCCGAACTTGACGGTCTTGTACGGGTCACGATCAACAATCCTGAAAGTCACCTTGCCTATCGGGTCAATTGTCGCGCTTGCCGTGTCGGCCGTGAACTCCAAGTCCTTCACCTTGTCGGCAGGGATATGCTGCTTGAAGTTTTCCAGGTGGGTAAGGTCGGACAGCAGTCCGAAGATTTGTTCCTGCGGTTTAAGAATCTGTTTCTGTTTACTCTCGTATGTGCTCATCGATTACTTCTCCTGTGTCTGTTAACAATGTCGTATATGGAGCGTGGGGCTATGCCGTCGGCTGAGGGGACTGTGAACATGGCGCGGCTGTAAAACCGTTCCCTCTCTCCGAGCATGCGCCTTATCTCATCAACAAGCCCATCGCCGTCAGCGGCGGCGAGCAGCGGGCGCGACTGGCAGTAGCCTTTCAGCCTGCTACAAAGTACTTCGGCATCGGCCTTGAGGTATATGGTTAGCCCGCTGGCGTTCATGAAGTCCATGTTGTCGAGGAAACAGGGAGTACCGCCACCAGTGGCGATGACGGAGCCGTCACGCGAGGCGAGAGAGTGCAGCGTATGCCGCTCAATCTCGCGGAATGCGGCTTCGCCCTTACGGCTGAATATGTCGGATATGCTCATTGCCGTCACGCGCTCAATCTCAGAGTCGAGGTCAATGAACGGCAGTCCGAGCATGACAGCGGCCTGCATGCCGTATGTCGATTTGCCCGAGCCCATGAATCCCCAAAGAAATACACACTCCATACAGTTATAAAAAGAACGGGGGACACCCGCGATTTGGAGTCAACGGATATTCCCCCGTGTCTGATTACAAATGTTATTTGCCTGCGATGGTCTCAATCTCAACGAGTGCGCCCATAGGCAGAGCCTTTACTGCAAAGGCTGAACGCGCGGGGCATTCGCTCTGGTAGTACTGTTTGTAGACTTCGTTCATAGCGGCGAAGTCAGCCATGTCAGAGAGGAAGACAGTGGTCTTAACCACGTCGGCGAAGGTGTAGCCTGCCTCATCGAGTATGGCTTTCACGTTTTTGAGAGACTGGTGGGTCTGCTCAGCAACGCCGCCCTCGGCGAATTTGCCAGTGGCGGGGTCTATGGGCAGCTGTCCGGAGATGAACAACATGCCGTTTACCTGTGTCGCCTGACTGTAAGGCCCTATGGCCGCAGGCGCATTTTTTGTAGCGATTACTTTCTTCATAATTAATCAGTGATTAAATAAATTGGTTGTATAGTTTAAGTGTCTTGTCTGTCGGATGTACGGGCGGCGGCGAAGAGCTTTGTCTCCGGTATCATGACCGCCGTCTCAACGCAGCCCTCCATTTCCCTGCGGTCGAGGCCGAAGAGCGCGAGGGTCTTTCCGTCGGTCATGAGGCCGCTGAACGCGGGCACATCGCGCGATGTCATGGCGAGGAGCCTGTAGTAGCAGCGCATGGCCTCGTCGTCCTGTCCTATCCTTTTGCAGAGGTGACCCATGTAGAGGAGGTCGCGTCTTTCAATCAGTCCCGTGCGGCTGGTCTCACCGGCGAGACGGGTGAGGTAGGTCATGGCCTTTTCAAACTCCTGTATGTTGACCAGAGCTTCCACGAGCGCCCTCAGTACCTTGGGCTGTCCGGGGGTCAGATAGTCGAGCTTGAAGAGCAGGCGCGATGCGTCGGCGTGCCGTCCAAGCGAGATGTAGAGGTCGGCCAGACGGAATATGACTTTGCCGTTCTCGCTGTCCAACGCGTATATCTTTTCGAGATAAGCGAGGTATGACGCGCTGTCGCCAAGCAGCTTGTAGTTCTTGGCTATGGCGTTGAGAGTCCACAGGTCATCGGGTTGCAGCGTGTCGGCAATGCTGTATGCCTCTATGGCATCGAGGTATTCGCCGGTCTTGTAGCATGCGAAGCCGAGTTTCTGGTAGAAAGCCACGTCAGGTACGGTCTCTTTAGAGAGCGTGCGGTACATCTCTTTCGCCTGCGCGTAGCAGTCCTTTTCAAAGAAGAACTCGCAGAGGCGGCGGCGTATGTCGATGTCATGGAAGAGCATGGTGTAGACTGGGCTTTTGTAGAGTTGCAGTGCCTCTTCGAGCGGGGAGGGGAAGTCCTTGTGCTGCGGGAAGAGGTTGTAGAAGCGGTAGAGGTCCTGCACGTATTGCCGCACACAGAGCTTGTATGTCACGGCGGGGGCCTGCCAGCGTTCGGAGTTGTCGTCCTCTTTCATCTGCCTGAGCTGTTCAGCAAGCCCCGCCTGCATCTGTGCGAGCCTGTTCTGCGGCATCTGCGCGATGCTGAGGAAGAAAGAGTATTTGTCAGAGTTGCATAGCTGCGGGTTGGCGGCCAGTATGTTTATGGTTTCGGAGGCATCGCCGCTGAAGATGTGGGCTATGCCGGTCATGCGGCGGTCGAAGGGGAGAAACCAGCGGCTTATGTGCCTGAAGAACGGGAAGCTTTTCAGCGGGGCGAATGTCGAGACGTAGACATCGGCACCTTTGAGCTGTAATTCGCTGAACTCGCGGAGCTTGTCGGCTATGCCGCTGTCTTCCAGCATGTCCTGCCACTTGGGGTTGAGCATGTCGTCATCGTCCTCCTGCATGGTGTGTTTCACTTTGGCGGAGGCTTTCATCATCTCCGGCATTATGTCGGTCATGATTTTGTCCGTGATGCGTTTGTTTTCGGAGGTGCGTACTATCTGTGTGTAGGCGTATTCCAAGTCGGATATGTTGTCGTCGCCGTGAATGAGGCAGGAGAGCAGGCTCATGTTCTTTTCATCGGTGAGAAGCATGTCGTGATGGCGTGCTATGACGAGCAGGAGGCTTATCGCGACGCGGGCCTTTATCTCGTGGCATGTGCCGCCGTAGAGGGAGAAGAGGAAGGAGATTTTACGCGGGTCGTAGCGGCGGAGCAGGCTGAGCGTCAGCGCGGAGATGGCCACAGTCCTGACCAGCAGCGGCATGTCCTCGTCGGCCATGAGGCGCGCGGTCTCGATTTCGTCGCTGTCTGTCCATCGGCCGCCGAGCCAGAGGCACTCGAAGAGTTCGCTGATGAGGCTCTCGAATTCGGGGCTGAACGCGGCAGCTCCGGGTGAGGGGGCGTGATGACGGAGGGAGGCGCATGTGTCGGCCAAAGAGGTGTGCTTCTGCCCGAATATGCGCATGTGCATGTATTCGTATGAGGAGGAGTAGCGGACGAAGAGCATCTCGCACAGGTCGTCGAGGAGCGAGAGCATGTCGCTGCGGAGTCTGTGTATGAATTTTTCGCGGTCGGGGTCTTCTGCTTTCCTGTATCTGTATATCAGCATCTGGCTGTAGAGCAGGGAGCAGTCGTCGAGGCGAGAAGCGATTTTCCATTCGGCCGCTTCGTCGGATAGCTGTCTGAGCAGGGTGAACGCGAAGGCCAGACTGCCGCCGCAAATGGCTTCAGCCGCCTGCTTTTTTATGTCGTTGACATCGTTTGCCGTCATAAGAGTAGTGTCGTGTATGTCCCATGTCCCCACTGTGCCGGCCGAGGGCCGGAGGGGTGAGGCTACGGCATGGGTGTGCCGGTTACGGTTGTCCAGTACAAAGGTAGTGAAATCCGCAGAGAGAGGCAACGGTGCGTGGAGATTTTTTGCGGAGAGGGCGGGGAGATAGTGGGGAGAGGCTTCGGAGGGGCTGGCTGACGGCTGGCTCGAGAATACGTGTTTTTAACCTTGATTTGCATTTGAGGAGGGTAAGAAGGGTTGGAGGGGGGCCTGAGGGTAGGGAGGGGCTTCGGTGGGTGTCCGTAGCCGCTCCGGCGAGAGTACGTGTTTTTAACCTATTTTATAGGTGGAGCGTATTGGCGGATATGGGTGCGGAGAATAATCGCCCCCGGCTGACACTCTCAGCCGGGGGCGATTCACGAATATTTATATCAACTAAAAACTTGTCTGTGATGCGGTCAGTCGCGGCGGGTGATGCTGCCGCCTGAGGTGGAGTGTTTGTCGAGGTTGGCCTGCCCGCCACGGTATTTTATCTGTCCGCCGGAGGTGGCTTTGAGGTCGAGCCAACGGCCGTTGACGGATGAGACGGCGGCACTGGTCACGGAGATGTATGCAGTGTCGCAGGCGAGGGATGAGAGGGCGGTATGTGCCGCGCTTGTGGCGCGTGAGTCAAGGCGGGCGCAGCGGCCGTCGAGCTCTATGCGTCCCGCGCTTGTGGCGTAGCAGGTTATGCGGTCGGCTATGACGAGGGCTTCGATTTCGCCTGCGGATGTGGCTTCCGCTTCGAGGGCGGGTGTGCGGAGTGTGTCGGGGGTGGAGATGCGCGCGGCGGATAGGGCGGTGAGCGCGGTGATGTCGGGAGCGGTGAGGTGTACGGTCACGGCATCGCCGAGCGCGGGCTTGCCTTTCATGTGGGAGAGGCCGATGCGGAGGAGGCCGTCATCGACGCGGCATTTGACGTGTTCCTGCATGGCGGGCGTGGCGTTGACCTCTACGCTGCAGCTGTCGGACTGACGGACGGTGACCCGTATGCCGTCAGTTGCGCGGACGGCTGTGAAGGTGGGGAGGGTGCGGCTTTCGGTGACGCATTCGCCGTAGAAGATGTCGGGACCGTCGAGAAGCCATATGCTTTTGCCATTTGTCATGTAGATGACAATCAGTGTGGTGACGCTGACAATCCAGAGGGCGAGGCCAGCCCACTGCCACGGGCTGCCGTGGCGGAGGGGTCGGTTCTGCGCGAGGCGTATGCATCCTGCGGTGATGGCAGCCAATGGGAGGGTGACTGTCAGTGCGAAGCTGATGACGGTTGTGATGAAGAGAGGTGTGGAGCCGTGGAAGCCGATGTATGTGTCGGCAAAGGCTACGCTGCCTGTGACCAGTGCCATTACGACAACGGCGACTGTGCCGACTACGGTGACGAGGCAGACGAGGAAGAGGGCTATGCCGGCGAGCACGAAGCAGGCTTTGAGGATGTCGCGGCAGACGCGCCAGAAGTTGCCGCCCATTTTGGATGCGGACTCGCGGAACTGGGCGCTGTTGACGTAGTTGCGTATGTTTTCGAGGGTGGGTTCTTCTCCCTGCATTTCGAGGCGTTGGGCGGCTGTTTTTGCCTCGGGGGTTATGAGCCAGATGATGATGTATACGGGGATGAACCAACCAAGGCCGAATATGACGACGAGTATCATGAGGAGGCGGACGAGAGTAACGTCCCAGTTGACGTATGCGGCGAATCCTGCGGCGACGCCGCCGAGGAGCGCGCCTTCGGGGTCGCGGTAGAAGCGGCGTACTTTGCGGCGTGAGGTGCGGGGACGCTGGGGTTCGTCGTCAGCAGGGGAGTCGCTGTCGGCGAAGTCGTTTGGTTTGCCGAGTATGGATATGACGGCCTCGACATCGGCGGTGTCAATCACGTTGCGGCCGTTGCGCATGCGTTCGGTGAAGAGTTCGGCGATGCGTGCTTCGATGTCGTTCATGATTTCGGGGCTTTCTTCGGATGAGAAGTGCCGCCGAACGTCGGCGAGGTAGTTGCCGAGCATGTCATAAGCGTCTTCGTCAATGTGGAATACCATTCCATTCAGATTGACAGTCATGGTTTTTTTCATAGAGTGTTGTCAGTTTTGATGTCGGTTATGATGTTTGGCTGTCCTGTGGTGCGGACTGCACGGTTTTTGACGAATGTGACTACGCCGTTGATTTCGTCCCAAGATTTTTCGAGGACTTTGAGGAATTCGCGGCCTCCGTCGGTGAGGGCGTAGTATTTGCGCGGGGGACCCTGAGTGGATTCGGCCCAAGAGTAGGTTAGCAGCCCGCTGTTTTTAAGCCGTGTGAGGAGGGGGTAGAGTGTGCCCTCGACGACTATGAGCTTGGCGTCTTTCAGCTCGGCAATGATTTCAGAGGCGTATGATGCCTGCCGGCTGAGTATGAGCAGAATGCAGTATTCCAAGATGCCTTTGCGCATCTGCGCCTGAATGTTTTCCGGTGTTCCTGCCATAGTTGTATGTTTTTATCGGTTGTTGCTTTGCTGTGGTAGTATGCTTGGCATACTTCTTTGTTTTGACGATGCAAAGGTAGTGTAAAGTTTTGTACTGTGCAATACATAGTAGATGAAAAATTTTCGATAGAGTAGGGAATGGGTTGAGTATTAGGTAGATGGGGAGAGAGGAGGGGCGGGAAAAAGTGAGGAAGGGGGCAGGAGCGAGGTCGGGAGGAGGGGGTGAGGGGGGGAGCGGGGGCATGAGTTTTATCGCGTAGTGTTAAGGAGGGGGTAGTGAGGGGCTGGCTGAGGGCTGGCCTGTTGCTGGCTTGAGAGTACGTGTTTTTAACCTTGGTTAGCAGTAGAGGGACAGAGAGGCGAGAGTGGAGTGTCTGCGGCGGGGATGTGTGGGGAGAGGCAGGGAAAAAGAGAGCCGTCACGGGATGGGATTTCCCGCGACGGCTGTTATGGTGCACCGGTCAAGAGAATGACCGGTGGTTATGTTAAAAGGTATACAGCCTTTTATCTTACCATAAGTTTTGAGACACCGTTTATTTCGCCGTCTATCAGCAGCCGGATGTAGTAGACTCCCGGCACGAGACCATTGAGGTCAAGCGTCACTGAGGGACGGTTTCCGCTGACATCAAGTGAGCGCACCATGCCGTAGTGGTCGTGCCACAGTTCGAGGCGATATGCGCCGGTGTAAGGCTCTTTCTGTACCGTAGCGGTGGAAAGAGGAGCAACGCCACTGCCGTCACTTTCTGCAGGCACACGGCTCAGGGCGATGTCCACGCTGCCTGACGCGGGGTTCGTGTGGCTTATGTAGATTATGGTCGGGATGATGTGCTGGCTCCATGTCCCGCGCCTGTCGGGGTTGCACTCGTCGCCGATGTCGTAGGCGGAGACGGTGAGCGTCCCGCCGAAGACGGGGTATGTGGGTATGGAGACGCTGTTGCCGTAGTATGTCCCGGTGTAGTCAGCGTCCGCGGGTATGCCTTCGAGGTTGTCGTCGAAGTCGAAGCGGCAGACCCACTTGATGTGGTCAGGGTTTTCCGCCGGCTCCACGAGCGAGAGGTTGACTGTCGCCCCGCCCATGTAGCGGATGGGGCTAAGCCCGTCATAGTCGTCAGATTGTATACGCAGGTCTTGCTGCGCGGGCATATTGATTTGCTTGGTCATGGTATAGCTGTCATTGCCGCAGCTAACTTTTGCCGTGATGTTCATAATGCCGGAGTGGAAATATCTCGGGAAAAATTCTCCGGTAGCAGGATCTTTTACGTACTCTCCGTTTCGCACTACAGATATGGTTTCAGTGCCTTGTCCTTCTCCAAACAGAACGGGAAGAGGATCGGGACGGACGATGCTGCCGTCAGACCATTCTATTCCGGTTTGGCCGGACATGTCAGGCACATCGGGTATGGAGTATGTCCCCTGTTCGCACAATGTGGCGGGGCCGGAAATGGAGGGGTTGAAGACGAACTTTATGTTCTCGCCGTCCTCGTGTATGAAGGCCACGTCCTTGTTCTGCGGGTACTGGCCGTCCCATCCGACGTTTGACGGGGTGCTTGTGCTTGTGAAGAAGATGTTGGGGTAGGAGGAACTGCCGGGGAACGCCGCGCTTCCGGCGATGCTGCCATAGGAACTTGTAGAACCAGTAGGTATTTCCAAATCAGATGATGCACTGACAATGTAGCATTTTTGCGGATGACCTATATTAACTTCGTTGTTTTTACCGAGAAGATCTCCCGCTGATTTGTTGACTATGTCTTTATGCACATGATATATTATGAGCCCATGTCCGTCAAGGTGTTCGTCCTGTCTGTTTTCCAGCAAGTAATACCCTCCGTCAGGTGTAGATATTTTATGTATGCTGTTAGGATTATTCTCTGACGGAGCAAGGGTATATACAGTATTGCTTCCTGTCAGTTCCTGCGCCTCTGCCCATCCGAAAAGCTGAGTCTTAACGTAAGGGTTCGGGTGTGCAGGAGAATGACGGTTGTTGTTTTTGTTTCCTACTGCCATAAGATCCCATCGACCAGTACCATTAAACTTCCTCCGTTTCCACCATAGTCTGTATCATAAAAATCAGGTGCACCCAATATGTGACCAAGTTCATGACATATAGTGCCTATGCCGCTATAGCTATTACCGTACAATTCTGGTGTCACCATGTATCTGCTTATCCATACCCAGTCTTTCACCATACCAGACATATAGCTCATGTGCGGCCATATACAATTTGCATATGGTCCTTTATGCCCGCCTTCGCTTTCTCCATGTCCGGCATAGACGATGTGCACACACTCCACACTAAGGTCATCATTGTTATTAAACTGGCGCATGTCGACATCTTTAGAGGCTGCACATACGGCCTGATATACCAATTTACCGGCACGCTTGTCATCACCATTCTTTTTGTTTTCACCGTAGTATGCCTGTGTATGTTCCATGGTATATGGACCAACGACTGTTGACGTTATATCCAATTTACCGTAGGATGCATCACGGTAAAAGTCCCTGACACTGCCAGTGACGTTATCGCTGCCAGGAATGCAATACCCAATTTGGTTAATCATATTGTCAATCTGCTGTCTAATCCCTGAGGGATCTTTAAATTTCACGTCGCTGAACTGTACCAGAATTGTAAGAATTTTTACGTTGCCAGTTGTAGGTAGCGGAGTTGTGGGTGCTTTTGTCTGTACCGGTAGCCCGTGTTCTGCAACATACTGGGCAGTGATACTGTCATCCATATTGACTGTGTTCGCCATACTGTCTTCATAGGCTATTGTATTTGCCCGCTGCCTGTTAAGTATAGCCATTATAGCTTATCTCCTTTCGTCGGCAATTGCAGCTGGTTCTGATGACCTCATCATAATATCGGCCTTTTTTACTGTTTCGGTAAGGACAAGATTGCCTGCATTAACGGAAACGTATTTCCACTCGTTTACGGATGCATCCTTATCTACAATCTGCCCATTCCCTTCCAACTCATACCACGAGGCGTATTCGTCTCCCACGGGGATAACTGTAATTGTGTCACCATTAGGTTGTACAACCTTCATAGGTATTTGGTCTGCATATTCTGCATTTAATGGCAAGCATATAACGATAGCTAAAACCAATGATATTAGTGATTTTTTCATGGCGTTCAATTTAATATGTTATACTCATATGTTGCGAGTGTGTCGACAAATGTGTGTGTCTCGAAGAACCGGTAACATGAGTCACACGGGTCTGGTGCCTCCTTGGTGTTAATGTCATCCTTGATGGCTTCGAGGCTGTAATGACCGGAACCGATCACTATATTACCATCACAGTCATAGACTTTAACCCATGTGACGCGGTAAGGTATCTGATTGACATGTACAATCATATTGTCACCTGTTGTGTCGTTTGCGAAGAGGAGGTATGACATTTCGAAATAGCTTTCTCCGCTGTTGACGCTGTTTTGTGCTTTATCGCCGAGGTCTTTCAGCCACGGGATGTTGTTCATTGGGTCGGAGACCCCGCAGCACTGCGCGTCTGTGTTGACGTAAACAGTAGTTGTGTATTTCTCGCAAGCCGCAAGCAAGAGGAGCGGGAGAGCGAGGAGAATGAATTTCCTTTTCATAAAAGCATTTTTTCTATTGTATTGTTGTCCTGCAAAGGTTGGTGCGCACTTTCTCCGGAGTATGCCCGGCAGGGCATTGGGTGGCTGCGTGCGGCGAGCCTCGGCCGGTGTTGGTTTAAGGTCTGTCCGGCGCGGAGGCGCAGGGGCCGTGCAGTGCGGCCGGAGCGCGGGCGGAGGCGGGGCAGACCGGAGACGGCATCGCGGCAGCGGTGCCGGACGGAAGGTGTCTGTGCTGTGTCTTTCATTTCGGTTTGTCTTTTAGATTATTGAAAATAGATGTTGTTTACAGATGCAAAGGTATTGTTTTTTTTGATTGTAATGAGATAGGCGATTTATTTTGTGACGGGATGGGTTGGAGAGGCGAGGGTGAGGCTTCGGAGGGTGTCCGTAGGAGCTGGTTTTAGAGTACGTGTTTTTAACTCTGTTTAGCACTTGGAGGTTGGGATGGGAGGAGGGGTGTGGAGGGGGAGAGGAAGGGGCAGGGAGAGAGGGGTGGCACTATGCTATGGAGAGAGGTAGAGAAAGAAAAAGGGCTGCCGCCACAATCGTGGAGACAGCCCTGTCCTTGGTTAAAAGATTAAGAGCAAAGGTCAGATTTTCAGGTAACCGTTTTTGTCGGTGGGCATCTTGCCTTTGTCTATTGTCTTGTTGACACGGTCAATGAATTCTTGAAGGTCTTTTGTTTTCTTGGGTATGTTGACGCGATAAAGCTCCAAGAATGGCTCTTCGTCAAGAATAACCATATCATCGACAGAAAGAGTGTCCGTTTCCCTGTATTCCTGCCAAGTCAGATTGTATGCTTTGTATGTGCCTGCGCCCTGTACATACAGCTGAACAGGATGTACAAGATAGAAATCGCCATGCAAAGGTATGTATATCTCGTCGGGCAGTTCGTGCCGAGAGATGCTTCTCATTGAACCAGCCCTATATCTATCGGCGAAATCACGGTCGTCGTCTATGACCATTTGATATTCTTGGATGGAGTCTATTCCAAAAGGATAATCGTATTCGTCCAATATAACATGTTCTTTGTATGACGCATCTTTGAATTTTACCATATATACACCTTCTATACGCGGGGCATATAAATTACCACAAGAATAGAAGACAGTAGCGACTATCAACAATAGCGGAAACAAAATCTTTTTATCCATAGCTGTAAAGGTTTAGATTTTGATTAACTTGATACTCGACATTGTACCGTCTGTGTAACGGCACTGCAATTTTCCTGTGGTCTGTGCATAGGAAAACAGACAAACTGAGCTCATAAGAGCTACAACAATCAATTTTTTTTATAATATTTAAAATTTAGAGGTTAAACGTGTTGTTGTACTGTGTTTCTATTTACAAATCAGTTGTTGCTACAGGAATTTGACTATATTATTATTGTAATAATTCGCCAAACTGTTAACTTTATCTGTGCGCTACGAATATAGTGATAGTTTTTGTAAGTTGTATCGCTCAAATATGATATTTATGGATATATAATATGAATAAATGTATTTTTAGGTACACTAAAAGGTAAATTCTTGTTGTGTTAAAATAAATATGGGTGTGTTGTATGTTTAGTATATATAGGTTTTATGTGTATATTATTGTGGTTTATAGTAGATATACGGTTGCTATATGTTAAAACAAAAAAGGATGTGCGTGGTATGAAATGGTTTGAGATGAAGTATGAGGATGCTTTATGTATGTTAATATAATGACTTAATTTGGTGTTTATTCTTATTTGTATTTGTTGAGATAATAGCAATTTGGCTGTTGCTGAGGGTGGTGAGGGGACGAAGATTGCGAGAAGAGAGGGAGAGAGTATGGAGGACGTTCGGAGGAGGTAAAGCGAGAGTACGTGTTTTTAACTCTGATTAGCATTTGTGGGCGGGAGGCGCGGGCAGGCAGGGGAGGGGTGAGAGATTAGTGAGAAAAGAGGCGGGTGTTTCGGGAGAAAAGATGTAATTTTGCAGAGCGAAAAACTTAACGATGAACACACACGTGAAAAGGGGGGCCAAGCTCCTCGTACCGAAGGACAAGATGCCGCAAAGGAGTACGGCGAGGGATTATGCAAGGATAGTGCTGGGGTCGCTGATAGTGGCCGTGGCATACGTCTATTTCTTTACCCCGCACAAGATAGTGCCGGGGGGGGTGTACGGTATCTCTATCATGCTGCATCACCTGTCGCAGGACTGGTTTACGGGGCTGCCGGAGCGGTGGGAGTGGCTGAAGGGGGGTCTGCCGATAGGTATGACATCGCTCTGCTTCAATATCCCGCTGGTGATAATAGCGTTCAAGATGTTCGGGAACAGCTATATGGTGCGTACGGTGGTGACGTTTGTGAGCACGGCGGTGTTTACGGATATGCTGAGCGCGATACAGCGGGCGACGGGTGTGTATGCTCTGGTGGAGGGGGAGAATGACCTGCTGCTGTCGTGCATATTCGGGTCGACGGTGTTCGGGCTGGGAGTGGCGATGGTGCTGAAGGCGAAGGGTACGAACGCGGGGACGGACGTGCTGGCGAAGGTGGTGACGAAGGTGACGCATATACCGGTGGGGTATACGATAATAGCGATAGACTCGATAATAGTGCTGATGTCGTTCTTCGCGTTCGGGGAGTTGAGGATACCGATGTATTCGCTGTTCACGGTGATAGTGTACGGGAAGATGGTGGATGTGTTCATGCAGGGGCTGCAGCTGAACAAGGCGGTGTTTATCATCTCCGACCATCCGGACGAGATAGGGCGCAGGATATTGACGGAGCTGAACCGCGGGGGTACGTTCATCAAGGGCTTCGGCATGTATCAGGGCGTGGAGAAGAAGATTATCTATACTGTGATAGAGAACAAGCAGGTGGTGACGCTGCGGGAGCATGTGCAGGCGATAGACCCGAAGGCGTTTATCACGATACTCAATGCGAACGAGATACTCGGCGCGGGCTTCAAGCCGATAGACGAGAAGGACTGAGAGAGCCGGAAGGGGCGACAGGAGATATGTGCGGGGGCGCGGTCATGTTCCATGGGGAGAGTGGAGTGTGGGTGCGCCCCTGCCGTTTTTAAGATAATGGTGCTTATGAAGATGTGGAGGATTATTGCCTTATGGGCGGTTGTGCTGGGGGTTATGCTCGGGGGGGCGGGCTGTGTGGAGGAGCGTCTGACGACAGACCCGACGGCACGGCTGGAGTTTTCGTGCGACACGCTGGTGATGGACACTCTGTTTGCCGGAGTGCCGTCGCGGACGTCGCGCCTGATGGTGTACAACAGGAACAACAGGGCACTGAACATAAGCGCGGTGTCGCTGGGCGGGGGAGAGAGGTCGCAGTACCGCTTCAATGTGGACGGGCATATACCTCCGGAGAGCAACAGGGTGACGGACATAGTGATAAAGGCGCGGGACAGCCTGTATGTGTTTGTGGAGATGACGGCGGAGGAGGCGGAGGGGGAGAGCAGGGTGCTTGTCAGAGACTCGCTGACGTTCCTGTGCAACGGGGTGGAGAGCAGGGTGCAGCTGATGGCGTGCGCGGAGAATGCGCGTCTGCTGAATAACCATACGATAGAGGGCGACGTGGTGTTTGACAGCGTGCGGCCGTACCTGATATACGGCAACCTGCATGTGCCGGAGGGGTGTACGCTGACATTGCCAGAGGGTTGTACGCTCTATTTCCATGACGGGGCGAACATTGTGGTGGACGGCAACCTGCGTGCGGAGGGTACGCGGGAGGCACCCGTCACGCTACGGGGCGACAGACTGGACAGGATGGAGGACGCGGACGGCACGCCGTATGACTGGATGCCGATGCAGTGGGGGGGCGTGTACCTGCAAAACGGGCTGGGGGCGCATGAGCTGACGCACACCGTCATACGCGGGGGGACGCACGGCATAGTGCTTTACGGGGAGAGGAACATACAGCCGACACTGACGATGGAGGAGTGTGAGGTGACGACAGTCGGGGGGTACGGGCTGTACAGCATGAACGGAGATGTGGAGATGGAGAACTGTGTGATTACGAATTGCGGAGAGGCCTGTTGCTTCGTGACGGGCGGACGGATAGGAATGACGCACTGCACGGTGGCGAACTATTACAGGTACGGGGCGAGAAGCACGCCGGCGTTTGTCATCAGCAACTATGATGCGGACGGGGGGGCGTATCCGGTGAGGTCGGCCGTGGTGGAGAACAGCATCATATACGGCGGGAACGCTACGGAGATAGCGTTGCTCAGGGACAGCATGCGCGCGACGGAGTTCAATGTGCTCATAAGCTATACGCTCATCAAGGGGGAGAGAGAGGAGGGCGGTATGTTCAACCATGTGCTGTGGTCAGGGGAGCTTGGCAATGCGGCGTATAATGTGTTCGTGAATACGGACATAAGCAATGTGGAGGAGACGGGGTACTACAATTTTGTCCCAAGCCAGATGTCGCCCGCCATAGGGGTGGCCAACAAGGAGGTGGCAATGAGATGCCCGACGGACAAGCGCGGGGTGTCACGCACGGACGATGAGGGGCCGGACTTAGGGGCTTATGAGCGCACGGAGGAGGATGATTAGGCGGCTGGCAATGTGTGCCGTGGCGATGAGCCTGTGCGCGGCCATGTGCAGCGGGGAGGAGATTATGAGGCTTGTAACATATAATGTCGAGAACTTCTTTGACACGCAGGACGACAAGCAGACGGCGGACGAGGAGTTCCTGCCAGACGCCACGCGGCACTGGACTGTGAAACGCTACCGGAAGAAGGTGGCCGACGTGTCGAGGGTGATAGCGGCAGCGGGCGGATGGAATCCTCCCGTGATAGTGGGGCTGTGTGAGGTGGAGAACGACTATGTGATGCGTTCGCTCACGGACTACGGGTCTCTGAGGCAGTTGGGTTATGAGGCACTGCACTATGAGAGTCCGGACGGGAGAGGCATAGATGTCGCCATGCTATACCGCAGGGATGAGTTCACGCCGGTGGTGTCCCGCCCGTTGAGGGTGGAGACAGAAGCGGGGGTGTTCTCGCGCGACATACTGTATGTGATGGGGACACTGTCCGGCGGGGAGCAGCTTCACCTGTTTCAGGTGCATTTCCCGTCGCGGCGCGAGGGGCAGGCGGAGAGCGAACCTAACAGGGTTAGAGCGGCACAGATATTGCGCGGGGCGGTAGATACAATATTTGCGGCAGACAGCGATGCCGCCGTGGTAATAATGGGCGACTTCAACGATACGCCGGAGGAGAGGTCAGTGGCGGAGGTGCTGGGGGCTATGCCGTTGCCCGAAGGGGGAGAGTATCGTCACGGCAGTCTGTATAACCTGACATACGCCCCTGCGGCACGAGGCGAGGGGACGTACTGTTACAAGGGCGTGTGGCAGATGCTCGACAACGTGATAGTGTCAGGGTCGCTGCTCGACGGCAGCGGGACGCTGTGGGCTGACCCGGAGAGCGTGCGCGTGTTCCGCGCGCCGTGGATGATGGAGAACAGCGGGAGTGTGCTCGACTCGATACCAAAGAGAACGTATAAGGGGATGAGGTACAACGGAGGGTACAGCGACCATCTGCCTGTATATTTTGATATTAGTGTTAATGGTAAAAGGTAAAGGTATGGCATTTGGAGGGAGATTTCTGACGGTAATGGCCGTGTGTTCGGCGGGACTTCTGTCTTGTACTCAAGGCGTAAAGGAGGGCGCGTTGCTGCGCAATGAGAACTACACGTGGTATGCAGACCGTGTGGAGCAGGGCGAGTTTGAGGCAAAGGCACTGTCGCCTACGCATTTGAAGTCGAACTACGAGACCCCGGAGGCCGTAGTGCCGCCGCTGCTGTCGTTCAAGTTTTCAATCAACGGAAAGGACAACGAGATGCCGTCGGGGGTGAACCACGAATTTCTCTGCCCGGCGGACGGCAGCCCGTGCGAGACACCGCTGATAACTTTCGGTGAGAGAATGGAGGCCACAGGAACGGTGCGCGAGGAGGAGAACCTTATGCCCGGTACGAAGCTGACTGTGCGGCTTGACATGAGAGCCATGCACGATGCGTTCAGCCGCGACGGGGTGTATATGACACCTACGGGGCAGAATGTGTATGAGGATGATTTCCACGGGGTGTATATAGCCGGGGGAACAGCCCCGATGTTCTGGGATTTCGACAATCTGCGTAACCGCCCGGATTTGCAGCTAAGGGACAATGACGGCGACGGCATATACAGTATAACGCTGTCGCTCAACCGTCAGGAGGACAAGAAGCAGGTGGAGAACGAATGGATAGTGAAGAACGACCTGTCGGCTTATGCACAACTTGAAACGGCATTTCCGCTGGAACAGGCAATATACAACATGTCGCTGGACGAGATGGTCAATGCGGTGGAGGCAGACAGCACCCTCCGCACCGGTGCCGAGTGGGGCGGCGTGTGGACGAGGGATGTGAGTTACAGCATCATTCTCAGCATGGCCTATTTGCAGCCCAAGGTGTCGATGTACAGCCTGTTGCGCAAGGTGAACGCGAACGGGCGCATAGTGCAGGACACAGGAACAGGAGGGGCATGGCCGTGCAGCAGCGACCGTCAGGTGTGGACTGTCGCCGCATGGGAACTGTATAAGGTGACCGGCGATATTGAGTGGCTTCGCTATGCATATTCCGTGGCGAAAAGCTCTATGGAGGATGATTTCCTTACCGTGTATGATGCGGAGACGGGGCTTGTCATGGGAGAGTCTTCATTCATAGACTGGCGAGACCAGAGCTATCCGCGCTGGATGCAGCCGGTGGACATATATCAGTCGAAAGCGTTGGGTACTAACGCCGTACACTATCGTGCGCTCTGCGTTCTTGCCGAGATGGCCGATGCGCTTGGCGACAGTGAGGGGGCAGAGAGATATGCCTCGAAGGCGGAGGGGCTGCGCGACGCTGTCAACAGGCGGCTGTGGATGGAGGACAGGGGGTACTATGCCCAATACCTTTATGGGCGGACGGCCAATCTCCTTTCACCGCGCAGCGAGACACTCGGTGAGGCATTGACGGTACTGTTCGGCGTTGCACCGGAGGAGAGGCATAAGGTCATAGCACGGAATGTGCCAATAAACGACTTCGGAGCACCGATATTCTATCCGCAGATAGAGGACATGCCGCCATATCACAATAACGCCGTATGGCCTTTCGTAGAGACGTACTGGACTCTCGCTTCGGCCAAGGCGGGTAACGAGGCGGGGGTGATGCAGGGTATAGGCAGCATATACCGTGCGGCTGCCCTTTTCGCTACAAACAAAGAGAACTTTGTTGCCTCTACGGGCGATTATGCAGGCACTGTGGTCAATTCGAGTAACATGCTGTGGAGCCTTTCTGGCAGTCTGGCGATAGTCTACAGGGTGCTGTTCGGCATGGAGTTCCGGGAGGATGGTTTGACATTCAGTCCGTTTGTGCCTGCCAAACTTGCGTCGGAACGCAAGTTGACGGGTTTTGCCTATCGCGATGCGGTGCTCGATATAGAGTTTACGGGTCACGGCAACGAGATAAAGGAGTTTGCTGTGGACGGCATAGTGCAGGACACCCATTCAGTACCGGCCACGCTTGTGGGGCGGCATACGGTGAGGATAGTATTGGCCGACAACGAGATAGAGGATAAGGAGGTGAACATGCAGCCGTGCCGTGCGTCGGTGCTGATGCCAGTGGCGGTGTATGCCGATGGTGTCATCTCATGGAGTGCTGTTGACAGGGCTGTCAAGTACCGTGTGTTGCGTGATGCGGAGATGGTGGCTGAGACGCAAGGACTTTCGTACGCTCTGCCCGAGGGTGCGCATGGTGCTTACCAGATTGTTGCCGTGGAGGCTGACGGGACTGGGTCGTTCGCCTGTGAACCTGTCGAAGTGTTTGATACATACAGTGTTGAAGTAGAAGCGTATGTCCCCAAGTCGGCCTATGCCTATGCGGGCTATGAAGGTAACGGTTTTGTGGAGATAAGCCATGAGATGAACCGGCGCGTGGACGTGGAGATTAATGTGCCGGAGGCTGGAGTCTACGCCATTGACTGGCGTTATTCCAACGGCAATGGCCCTACTAACACAGACAACAAGTGCGCCCTACGCACGCTCGCGGTTGACGGAGAGCGTGTAGGCGTGTCCGTGTTCCCGCAGAGGGGAACTGGCGAATGGAGCAATTGGGGGTGGTCAAATCCCGTGAAAGTCGCTCTTGATGCCGGTCTCCATAAGATCACTTTGCTGTTTGCTCCTGAAAATGAGAATATGAACTTAGAAGTCAATCAGTCTCTGATAGACCAGATGCGGCTGAGAAAGGTAGGGTGACGGATACGGAATATATGTGCAGTAAGTAGAACGGACTGTTGATGGGTAAATCCCACGGCAGTCCGTTTCTGCTGTCCTGTTGGCGGTGGTCAGTGCTTTTTGAACCAGATGATATATATTGCCGCCAGGAAGCCTAAAATCACTATTGTCCCGAAAAATCCCGGTCCTCTGAGTCCCGACCCAATTCTGAATTTGAGAATAACACCGAGAAGCGCACCCATCACTAATGTGATGATGATAGTAGCCATTATTTGTGATGCCTTGTTCATAAGCGGGTTATTTTTAGTTGCTTGCTATTTTGCTTTACACAAAGATACACATATATTCCATATTAAGACACGGTTTGGTGATAATTTTTTACAGAGAGAAAAGTGCGTGTGTGTTTTGTGCTTTGTCAAGGTTTGAGTATCTTTGTGTTATACGCAGGACAGGATATGATTCGGCGGTGGCGATTGGACAGTACTGCCGTTACCGTTCTCCGGCAGTCATCCTTTTTACCGGATTACAAGTTGCGTTTCTTTTTATATAATATAACGAAATGATATAGTGTTATGGAATGGGGAGATATAATTTTTGTCGTGGCAATAGGGCTTGCCTTTGTATGGCAGGTCGTGTCGAAGAAATTGAAGACAAAACGCCCTGCCACTGACGTTGAGCAGCAGCCTGAAATACTCTCCGACACGTTCGGCGATGTGGTCTACGAGCCTCATGAGGAAGATGCTCAGGCGGAGTGCGCCCCCGTGTACGCAGATGCTCCCGGTAAAGAGACTGCCGAAATCTATGCTGAGGGTGTGACGGCGCACGTCGGTGCTGAAGAGCGGGAACATACGCGCCCGGTTCATGCGCGTGTGGATAAGGCGGAGCAGTCCCTGCCGTCGTGGACGGACATAGACCTCTCCGATGCCGCCGAGGCACGCAAGGCCTTCATCTATTCGGAGATATTCAACCGGAAATATTGAGCCGGCGGCATCATAGCAGGTCGGCCACGGTTGCGCCGACAAACTCCGTCAGGCTGCCCGGGGCAATCTTTATCTGCAATCCGCGTACCCCGGCACTTATATAGATGAGCGGATAGTCCATGGCGGAGCTGTGGATGAACGTCATCAGCGGCTTCTTCATGCCTATGGGCGAGCAGCCACCGCGTATGTATCCAGTCGAGGGGAGCAGTTCCTTGACATGTATGAGCGCACAGCTCTTGTTGCCGCTTGCCTTGGCGGCCTTTTTCAGGTCAATCTCCCCGTCTCCTGGAATGACGCAGACGAACAGCCCCGTGCGGTCGCCTCTGAGCACCAGCGTCTTGAACACCTGTTCTATCGGTTCGCCCAGCTGTTCAGCCACGTGGGTAGCCGCGAGATTGTTTTCATCTACCGTGTACGGTATGAGTTCGTATGCGATACCTGCCTTGTCCAGCAGCCTCGCCGCGTTTGTCTTTGCTGTCTTCACTCCCATATATACAGAAACGCCGTGAGACACCTCCGCGTGTCTCACGGTATGTTTTTTCACTCTCCTTTCGGTTCAATCCTTTTTACACGAAGCGGCGAGCTCTTCCATAATGCCGCCGACGGCCTTGTTGAAATCCTCCGTCAGTGCCTTGTAGTATCTCCTTGTCCTTTCGCGGTTCTTGGTCCCCTCCGGACAGTTGATGCGTCTTATGAACTCACTGTTGATGCCGACTATCTTCTCCATAAGCGAGTCGAACGCCGCCTCGTCTATCGTCTTGATGAAATGGTAGTGGATAAGGCATTCGTCTGCGAGAATTATGACTGCCTGTTTGATTTCCTTTTTGAGTTGTCTGCGATTTGCCATAGCTGTATATCTTTTTTCGTGATGCGATGCACTCGGAGTGCCTTGACCGCCTCCTGCCTTACAAAGGTAATGATATTTTGTTGAATTAGTAAGCTGCCGGTCGAAATTAATTAAGTGGTTATATACACGGCTCATCATCCCAAGCTCTTTCCTCATACAGCACCCCCTCCGCGCCACAAGCTCCCGTTCATCCAACCTAAACTATTAATCAAGGTTAAAAACACGTACTCTCGAGCCAGCAGCAGGCCAGCCCTAAGCCAGCCCCTCCCTGTCCTCACCCGGCTTCACTGTGCAAATTAAGGTTAAAAACACGTACTCTCGCCTTATCTCCTCCTTACTCTCTCCCTATCCGCAAGGCAGTGGGAGGGCAGTGTGCGGCCTCATCTTCCGCTATGCAATGCAGGGCGCGGGCTTATCCGCCGCCTCACCTTCCCGCCGCCTCACCCGCGCTTTCGAGAATAACGTCCCCGTGTGGCAATTGTCATCGAAGCCGTATGAGCGTAAGTCCTGTAAGATTGATGCCTGAAAATGTATATAAAAAGTGTTTCTGTCTATAATAATTCGGGGCTTTTATTTGTGGAATTTGTACCTTTGCGCAGATTTGGGGGCGGTAGAAGGTTCGGCACAGTCATAGGGGAAACATATAGCTTGTGCTCCATGACTCCGGCCGGTCCTGCCGGTATGATTAATTTGTGAAATGTAAGTAGGTAAGATGAAGAGGACTCTTATAATATTCCTGTCGCTCACGGCGGTATTTGTGCTGGCGCTCTCTGTCGCCGTCGCGCTTAACGACAAGGCGGATTTGCATCTCGCGCTGACGTTCGGCTATCTGGACAGCGTCGGCTCGTCTGCGGCAAGCGACGTGTTTTTCAAGTATATAACTGAGATGGGTGCGGCAGTGCCCTTTGTCATCGCTGCTCTGCTGATGCTATGGCGGGTGAAGGAGGGGCTTTATCTCCTCGTGGCGGAAGGGGTCACGGCGCTGTTCGTCTATCCGCTCAAAAAGTATTTCGCTGAGCCGAGGCCAAAACTCTTCTTTCAGGAGACTATGCCCGACGTGACGCTCCACAGCGTGGAGGGCGTCTCCATGCACATGCACAACAGTTTCCCCTCCGGTCATACGGCCACAGTCTTCTGTGCCATGCTCTGCCTCTCTGTGATATGCCGCAAAAGGCCGTGGCTCTCCGTGCTCTTCTTCCTGACAGCCGTGCTGACGGGCTATTCGCGCATATACCTCTCGCAGCACTTCGCTCAGGATGTACTGGCCGGTACGATAGTCGGCACAGTGGCCGCACTCCTGACCACATGGTGGTACAGCAGATGGCACGGCCGATGGTTGGAATATTCTCCGCTGGAAAGATTAAGGAGGAAGAGATGACTGACATGGAACGTTTTGCCGGGAAGAAAGTCGAGTTCATAACCTTGGGCTGCAAGCTGAACTTCGCCGAAAGCTCCTCCATCGGGCGGACGCTGGCCGATGCGGGTTTCACGCGCTGCAAGCGCGGCGAGAGAGCCGACGTAGTGATAGTCAACACCTGTTCGGTTACCGACGTGGCCGACAAGAAAGGCCGTCAGGCCATACACCGCGCCGTCAGGCAGCATCCCGGTGCTTACGTGGTTGTCACGGGCTGCTACGCGCAGCTCAAGCCCGGCGAGGTGGCGGCTATAGAGGGCGTCGACCTTGTGCTGGGGACTAACGAGAAGATTAATTTACCGGATTTCCTCAATGACGTGGACAGGAAGCGCGCCTCCGGTGAATACCGTGTATCGCCATTCAGGGAGATCCGTGAGTTCCGCCCGATATGCAGTGCGGACGACCGCACCCGCCACTTCCTTAAAGTGCAGGACGGGTGCGACTATTTCTGCACCTACTGCACCATCCCGTTTGCGCGCGGGCGCAGCCGCAACGCGACAATAGCTGAGACGCTGGCAGTGGCGGAAAAGGCCATTGCCGACGGCGCGAAGGAGATTGTATTGACCGGAGTGAACACCGGCGACTTCGGCCGCTCCACTGGCGAGACTTTCTTCGACCTCATCAGGGCACTCGACTCCGTAGAGGCCGAAGTGCGCTACCGCATATCGAGCATAGAGCCTAACCTCCTGACCGACGCGATGATAGAGTTCGTGGCCTCCTCGCGTCACTTCGCCCACCACTTCCACATACCCCTGCAAAGCGGCAGCGACACCGTGCTCTCGCTCATGCGCCGCCGTTACGACACCGCGCTCTTCGCGCATAAGATACATACAGTGAAAGCTCTGATGCCCGACGCGTTCATCGGCGTGGACATAATGACGGGCATGAGGGGCGAGACCCCTGATTGTTTCGAGGAGAGCAGGGCTTTCATCGGCGGTTTGCCCGTCTCCCAGCTTCATGTCTTCACATACTCCGAGAGAAAGGGAACCAAGGCTCTTGACATAGACTACGCTGTCCCGATGGCGGAGCGCAGGCGGCGCAACGAGGTATTGCAGCGTCTCTCTGACAGTAAGCTGCGCGAGTTCTACAAGAGTCAGATAGGAACGGAAGGCACCGTCCTTTGGGAGGACAGCCGCTCCGGCGGCATGATGCATGGTTTCACGGGCAATTACATACGCTTGGAGCGCAAGTACGATGCCCGGATGGTCAATATCTTCGAGCGCGTCACGATAGGTGATGGCGATGCCACTCCCTCTTTCTTAAAGAACGTTTGAAGCAAATTCTTTTGGTTCTTATAATGCCTGTCGACTTTTTGGGGTTGGAATGCAACATGCTTGCATAATCCAAAATGGGAGCGGCGGGCGGATTTGTATCCGCCCGCCGCTCCCATTCATTATTTGCCTGACCTCATGGGGCAGGACGTCGCCGCACTGTGAACAGGTGTCAGAGTTTCACTTCGCGGGCGATTTTGGTCACAGCATCTCCGAGGCTCTCGCACTCCTCTATTATGTCCATGAAGTGGATACCTGACTCGTAGGAGTGGTCGCCGTTGTTGACCTGATCGATGTTCTTGCTCTTGAGGCTGTAGCGCAGTTCGTTTATTTCTTTCTCTACGCGGAATATCTCGGCGCGGCCTTCTTCGTCGGTGAAGTGGTTGGATACGCATCGGTCAAGCGCGTCGAGCTGGCGGTCGACAAGAATGAACATCTGTTCCATGTCGGCGGTCTGAGCTGGTGTGAAGTTTATTTTGTCGTTGTTGCGGCGCTGCACTGCCCGGCTGATGTTGAAGCAGCGGTCAGCCACGCTCTCTATCTCGGTGGTGAGGTATAGGTAGTTGCGTATCTGGTTCTTGATGCTGGTCGATGTTGGGGTGGCCGCTATCTCGTATACGTAGTTGGCGATGGCGAGTTCTGTGCGGTCACTGGCCTCCTCGAATTGTTCGAGGCGCTCGGAATAGTTCTGGTTGTTCTTGTCGTTGAACTGTGCGTTTGCAAATGTGCGGGCCTCGCTGAACATGCGGTGAGTGCGCTGGGCGTATAGCTCTATTTCCTTGTCTGCCTCAATGAGGGAGAGCTCTCCGGTCTGGAGAATGCCGCCTTTGATGAAGCGAAGAGAGAATTCTGAGTCTTGTTCCCTGACGGGTATGATTCTGTTCACTATAATGACGTAGTATTTCACGAGCCATATCATTATACATGTGTTGGTCACATTGAACATGGTGTGGAACATGGAGAGTGCGTAGAGGTTGCTGTTCTGTGATTCGGCGTTGCCTCCGAGTGTCACGATCCAGTCCATCATGTGGATGAAGGGATAGAATACTATGAGCATCCACGCTACGCCGAATACGTTGAAGAGCGTGTGGCTGAGGGCGGCGCGCTTGGCGGTGGCGTTGGCCGGGATTGCGGCGAGGTTTGCGGTGATGGTCGTACCGATGTTTTCGCCGAGTACCATTGCGGCTCCCATCTCGAAGGTAATCCATCCGTTGTTGAGCATGACGAGGGTGATGGCCATCGTGGCGCTGGATGACTGGACTATGATTGTGAGCACTGTTCCTATGAGCAGGAAGAGGAATACCGCGCCGTAGCCTGTCCCTAAGGATGAGGATGCGAAGTCCTTGACGAAGGCGAGGGCTTCGGGGTGGGCTGCGAGGTCAGGCACGGAGTTTTTGAGGTAGTCGAGTCCCATGAAGAGCAGGGCGAAACCGACGAGAAACTCGCCTGTGGATTTGCGCTTGTCGTTCTTGGAGAACATGAGCGGTATGGAGATGCCGATTATGGGTATGGCGAGGTCTACTATCGAGAACTGGAAGCCGATGAGGGAGACGAGCCATGCTGTCACGGTCGTACCGATGTTTGCTCCCATGATGACTGATATGGATTCGGCGAGGGTGAGCAGCCCGGCGTTGACGAAGCTGACCACCATCACTGTTGTTGCGCTTGATGACTGGATGATGGAGGTTATGAGCAGGCCTGTGAAGACACCGAGAAACCTGTTTTTGGTCATTGACGCGAGGATTTTGCGGAGGCGGCTACCGGCCACTTTCTGCAAGGATTCGCTCATGAGGTTCATCCCGAAGAGGAAGAGCCCGAGCGAGCCGAGCAACTGGAAGAAATCGGCAAATGTGAATGTCATTGTTGTCAGTGTTGATTATTTATGTTTTTTTTTAATTAGGTTGCAAAGATACGGACTTGATGTTACAAACATGTTACAAAAGTGCTACACGGAGGTTACACGGGCCGGTGGGTGGAGTGAATGGGATGTGCAAAATGGGCCTTGGTACGATGGGGTTTACGTTTTGACCGTTTTAGGTGAGATAATGCGAGAAAAGAGCGGGCCGCTTGGTTGAGGGTAGCGGAGGGGTAGCGGGAAGGTAGCGGGAGGTTAGGGCAATAGTTTGGGAATGAGGGGGTTGTGGCTGCGCGGTGGGATACAACGAGAGTGGTGATTTGAGGAGTGATGTGCGTTTTGGGCTATGAGGGTATGTGTGGGCGGCGGGCTGTCACAGGGATTTTCCGCGCCAGCGTCCGCTGCGGATGTATGAGTAGCTGAAGCCGAATATGAGTGCGGCGTATGCTATCTCGGAGGTCCAGCACCATGCGACATCGAGTTTGAGGTACATGATTAGGAAGAAGCAGTAGAGCACATAGAGGGTGAGCGCGCATAGCTCGAGGGCGAAGGCCATGCGTGTGTTGCCTGTGCCGGAGATGGACTGGAAGTATATATTGGCGGGGACCATTATGAGGTATGCGGAGCAGAGTACCCACAGCGAGGGTACGGAGGCTTCTATCAGTTCCGGGATGTCGGAGTAGATGCTAATGACAAGGCGTGGACAGAGGCAGAAGAGGAGGGCGAGTGGGAGGACGCAGATGTAGGCGAGGCGGACGTGCTGGCGTATAGTGTATGTCACGCTTTCCACCTTGCCTGCGCCGATGAGGTTGCTGACGAGGGAGCCGCATGTGGAGGCGTATGCGGAGACAATCATGAAGAGGAAACTGGAGAGGCTGCGGATGACGTTGGTTATCGCCAGAGAGCGTTCGCCGAGATGCTCGACAAAAATGAAGAACATGAACCATGTGGAGATGGAGAGGAAGTTCTGCACCATGGTCCATACAGATATGTTGAGTATGTGCCTCATTATGCGGCGGTCAATGTGGGGCAGGGAGTTGAGACCGTATTTGCGGGTGTCGATGCGGCGTGCGGTGTGGGAGATGAAGAAGAGGAGCGAGACGAGTTCGGCGAGGACAGAGCCGAGAGCCGCGCCGGCTATGCCCATGGCGGGCATTCCGAGTTTTCCGAATACGAATATCCAGTTGAACAGCACGTTTGAGCTGACCATTATTATGGAATTGAGTGTCAGGGTCTTGGTCTGTGTCGTGGCGACATAGAACGAGCGGAACATAGTTGCGGCGAAGGAGAAGAAGAAGCCGAATATGCGCCAGTCGATGTAGCGCATGGCGGCCTCATAGATGTGTACGGAGCTGACGAACTTGTCGAGCAGGAAGGGGGAGAGGGTCTTCGAGAGCAGGAAGGCCAGCAGCGCGAACCCTATGAGGAAGTAGAGGCCGTGGTAGAAGATGGAGCCTATCTCGCCGTAACGCTTTTCGCCGTTGCGGCGCGCCATTATAATCTGCGCGCCTATGCAGAAGCCGAAGCCGACCATGAAAATCACCATGTAGTATACACTGGCTATGGCCGACGCGCCTAACTCGACTTCGCCTATGCGGCCCATGAATGCCGTGTCCGTCATGCCGATGAGCTGTTCCATCAGCAGGCTTATCAGTATGGGATATGCAATGCGCCAGATGTCGCGGTATGAATAGGCTTGCAGCGGTGATGTCATGTCTCTGTACGTTTTTCTCAGTCCGGATTACGGGGGCGCAAAGTTACTGATTTTGTGCCGTATTGCAAAAAGGTGGTGTCGGGGGCGATAAAAGTGTGGCGGATAGTGCTGCGGGAGAGAAATATATTCGTAATTTTGTAGCATGTAGTGTGTGGCGTTTGGCGAGGGCTTTTCCGTGCGGGCGCGTGCTGCGGGACGGAGCCCGAGAGGAGGGGTGCGCTTGCCTGCACGGTGTATTGCCGAGTGTATTCAACTGTCTGATTATGGGTTATTATATAGTGTATTCCTTGCTGTGGCTGATGTCGCGTATGCCGATGGGGGTGCTTTATGTCATATCCGACTTGTGCTATCCGATAGTCAGGTATGTCGTGCGCTACCGCTATGGTGTGGTGCGGGGGAACGTGGACAACTCTTTCCCGGAGTGGGAGGAGAGCCGCCGCCGTGCGCTGGTCAACCGTTTCTACCGCTATCTGTGCGACTGTTTCGTGGAGAGCGTGGCCCTTATGGGGATGAGCGAGCGGGAGATTAGGCGGCGTTTCGTCTTCACGAACCCCGACTTTTTCAGCAGGGAGGAGTTCGCGGGACGGAGCTTTGTGGCCGTCTTCGGGCATTACGGCAACTGGGAGTGGGTCAGTTCGCTGCCCCTGTGGGTCAATAACCTCAATGTCGCCACACTATATAAGCCGTTGCGTAACAATGTGTTCGACAGGATGTTCCTGACAATGCGCACACGGTTCGGCACGAAGTGCATAGACAAGAAGAAGGTGCTGCGGGAGATGCTGCTCCTCAGGCGGGAGACAAAGCCGTATGTGGTGGCGTTCATAGCTGACCAGACGCCGTCTGTACATAACATACATTACTGGACAAAGTTCCTCAATCAGGATAGCGCGGTTCTGACGGGGTGGGAGACTATCTCGAAAAAGACCGGTGATGTGGTCATCTATCTTGACATCAGGCGAGTGCGGCGCGGATACTATGAGGCCGAGCTCAGTCTGGTCAGCGCGGATGCGAAGAGCGAACCGGACTATGCCATGAGCGAGAGATACATAAGGCTTGTGGAGGAGAGTATCATGCGTGACCCCTCGTGCTGGCTCTGGTCGCACAAAAGGTGGAAACATAAAAAGGAATGTACCAATGGAGACGGAAGAATGTAAGGTGGCGGTGGTCATACTCAACTACAACGGCGTGGGGCATCTGCAAAAGTTTCTGCCGGGAGTGGTGAAGCATACGGATGCGGAGGTGATAGTGGCAGACAACGGTTCGACTGACGGCTCTGTGGAGTGGCTGTCGGCCGAGATGCCGCAGCTCAGGGTGATACGCATGGCGGAGAATTACGGTTTCGCCGAGGGGTACAACAGGGCGTTGAGGCAGGTAGAGGCCGACATATATGTGCTGCTCAACTCAGATGTGGAGACGCCGGCAGGATGGTTGCAGCCTATGATAAGGTATATGCAGGCACATGACGAGTGTGTGGCGTGTCAGCCTAAGGTGTTGAGCTATACTGAGAGGGGCAGGTTTGAGTATGCCGGAGCAGCGGGGGGGTATATTGATGCCTATGGCTATCCCTATTGCAGGGGGCGAGTGCTCTCCGTAGTGGAGGAGGACCACGGGCAGTACGACTCTGTGGCTGAGGTGTTTTGGGCTACGGGAGCATGCCTTGTGATACGTAGCGGGGCTTATTGGCATGCTGGCGGGCTTGACGGGCGTTTCTTTGCCCATCAGGAAGAGATAGACCTCTGTTGGAGGCTTAAAGCGCGTGGCGGCTCGGTGGTGTGTGTGCCAGAGAGTGCTGTTTACCATGTCGGGGCTGGTACGCTTTCGTACGAGAGCCCGATGAAGACATATCTCAATTTCCGGAACAATGCACTGCTGCTGTATAAGAACATGCCCCGCCGCCGCTATCGGTGGGTATCTCCTTTGCGTTTTGTGCTTGACTGGATGGCCGCGCTCCACATGCTTCTGCAGGGCAAGCCCCATAATGCCGCAAAGGTGTTCCGTGCTCAGGTGGATTTCTTGAGAATGAGGCGTGATTTCAGAAAGGAGAGGAATGAGAACCTGCGGCTGGCGCGAGTGGAAAAACCGATTGGGGTATTAAACCATTTGCTGCTTATCGAAGTCTATTTGAGAGGAGTAAAAACTTACAGCGGGCTCAATCGGGGACAGTGATAATTTGTTTGTGTAAAAATGCTTAAAACCGAATACTCTATAACGTTTTTCTGTATCTTTGCTGACGCAAGAGAGGAGGCGGTTCGGCAATGGCAAAGAGGGAACAGGCTCTCATTTGTCTCTGCTCTCGATTTTCACTATCTTGGTGCTGTTGAAGAAAGTATGGCGGGTGAGTAAGATAATGCCTGTATTGTGTTCTTTCACGGGAAGCCGTGTCTGGAGTGATGTTAAAGGGAAACCATATTACTAATCTATAAATTAATACAACAATGAAGAAACTTATTTTATTCGCATTTGCTGTGTTCATGGTGACAGGGCTCGCCGCTCAGCAGAAAGAGGTGGTAAAATTCAATGAGAAGACACACGACTTCGGTACTGTGAAAGAGGAGGACGGGCGCATCACATGCACATTCTCATTCGATAATCTCCTCGCCACACCTATTTCTATCAAGAATGTGAGAGCGTCCTGTGGCTGTACTACTCCCAATTGGAGCAGAGAGCCGATAGCTCCCAATGCAAAAGGCGAAATCACTGTGACTTACAACACAAAGGGACGTCCCGGAATGTTCCAGAAGAGTGTGACTGTGACATTCAGTGACGGTACACAGGATTATACTCAGGTACTCTTTATTAAAGGTAAAGTCACTCCGAGGGTTGTTGCCACAGCTCCGGAAGCCGCGCAGACAGCTTCAAAGTAAGAGCGGCCTTAATATTTCGTACATCGGCTGGGTGCATACCAGCCTTGGCACGGAACAGATACAGAGTACAAACCGAAGCATTGCTATCTTCACCTTCTATTCTGTCGCGATGTACAAGCACGGCAAATCGGGAGTTGTCCACCATGGGGCAATGTCCGTGAAAGGGGAAGGCAGCAATGCTTCGATTTATATTAGAGAAGCATGACTCAGTAACGTGGGTATTATGCTATTTCTATGTATAGGTGAGTAGATAAAAAAGAGTTTCGTAGTTGTTATATGAATAAGGGAAACGGTAATAGCGATATATTTATGGAAGACAAACATCATCACATAGAGAACAGCGAGGAGTACATCGGACTTAACGTGAACAACGGCGTGGCACAGCCGCCAACGGTCAACCCGTATATGAAAAAGGTGGTGCGCCGTAAGAAATACAATGCATCCGAGTATGTGGAAGGCATATTGAAAGGCGACCGCTCCATATTAAGTCAGGCGGTGACGCTCGTGGAGAGTCTTCTGCCTGAGCATCATGCGGTGGCGCAGGAGGTGATAGAAAAGTGCCTGCCTTATGCGGGTAAATCCATACGTGTAGGTATCACGGGTGTGCCGGGGGCTGGTAAGAGTACATTTATAGAGGCACTTGGGGTGCACCTCTGTAATGAGGGCCATAAACTGGCTGTGTTGGCCATTGACCCCAGCAGCGAACGCTCCAAGGGGTCAATCCTGGGCGACAAGACCCGTATGGAGGCTCTCTCTGTGGCAGAAAACGCGTTTATCCGGCCTTCTCCATCGGCCGGTTCACTCGGCGGTGTGGCGCGCAAGACGAGGGAGTCCATAGTACTGTGTGAGGCGGCCGGCTTTGACACGATATTTGTCGAGACAGTGGGCGTGGGACAGAGCGAGACCGCCATGCACTCGATGGTTGATTTCTTCCTGCTCATCCAACTTGCCGGGACTGGCGATGAACTGCAAGGCATCAAACGTGGTATAATGGAGATGGCGGACGGTATAACGATAAATAAGTGTGACGGCAATAACGTGGAAAAGGCTCAACTGGCAAAAGCGCAGTTTCAGAATGCACTGCACCTCTTCCCCCTACCGGAGTCTGGATGGACTCCGCAGGTCACCACATGTTCCGCATTTGAAAATATCAATATCGACGGCGTGTGGAAAATGGTAACGGACTACATGGCCTTTACCAGAGAGAACGGATATTTCGACCATAAGCGCAGGCAGCAGAGCAAGTATTGGATGTATGAGACCATCGACGAATACCTGAAGACGAGTTTCTACAATAACGAAGAGGTGCAGAAACGGATGTCTGCATACGAGACGCTTGTGAACAACAACGAGATGACCTCGTTTGCGGCGGCGCACAAGTTGATTGATTTCTATAACAGTTTATAACCGAGATAGTTTTATATGGTACAAAGGAGAGCCAAGTCGGCTTTGACGGCGAAGCAGAAGAAGACGTTCCTTGTGTGGTTCTGGGGGCTGTTCACGGCGGCGGTGCTTGTGGTGGCGGGGATTTTCGTTGCCATAGCATACGGGTGGATAGGCTATCTCCCTCCGATAGAGGAGTTGCAGAACCCGAAGAACAAGTTTGCCACGGAGATATATTCCTCTGACAGAGAGCTTATAGGGACATTCTACACCGCGAAGGACAACAGGATAAACGCTAGCTACAATGAGCTTTCGCCGAATCTGGTAAAGGCACTTATTGCCACAGAGGATGTGCGCTTCGAGTCACATTCGGGCATAGATGCCAAGGCCGTGGCGCGGGCCGCAATCATGCGTGTCCTATTGCAGAGAAAAGGAGCGGGCGGAGGTTCTACTCTGACGCAGCAGCTTGCCAAGCAGCTCTATTCTCCAATGGCGGAGAACATGTTCCAGCGCGCCATGCAGAAACCGATTGAGTGGGTCATAGCCGTGGAGCTTGAACGCCTGTATACGAAAGAGGAGATACTGACCATGTATCTCAACAAGTTCGACTTCCTGAACAACGCAGTAGGCATCAAGACGGCATCCAATGTCTATTTCGGTGTGTCGCCGTCAGAACTGAACGTGGAACAGGCGGCTACGCTTGTCGGCATGTGCAAGAACCCTTCGCTCTACAATCCGGTCTCTGCCAAGAGACGTCCCAAGTGCGAGGAGCGGCGTAATGTGGTGTTGGGGCAGATGCGCAAGGCGGGTTTCCTTACCGAAGCGGAGTATGACTCGATAAGCCAGATACCGCTTACGCTCGACTATCACCGTGTGGACCACAAACTCGGTACTGCCCCCTATTTCCGGGAGTATTTGCGTAAGATGCTGACGGCCAAAGAGCCGAAGAAGAAGAACTATGCCTCGTGGCAGCTTGTCCCGTACGGGCAATACTATCTTGACTCCATAGAGTGGGCGGACAATCCGCTGTACGGCTTCTGCGAAAAGAACCCCAAGAAAGACGGTACGAAGTACGACATATATCGTGACGGGCTTAAGATATACACTACGATAGACTCCCGTATGCAGAGGTATGCGGAGGAGGCTGTGGAAGAGCACATGAAGGAGATGCAGGCGAAGTTCTTCAAGAGCCAGAAGGGGAGGAAGAAAGCTCCTTTCGCATCGTCTACATCGGACAAGGACATAGAGCGTTCGCTCAATCAGGCCATGCGCAACACTGACCGTTACCGTGCTCTGAAAAAGGCGCATGCATCGGACGAGGAGATAAGGAAGGTGTTTGACACACCGGTGGAGATGGAGGTGTTTTCGTATGATGGCATTGTAGACACGGTGATGTCGCCGATGGACTCGATACGCTACCATAAGTATTTCGCACGCTGCGGCATGATGAGCATCGACCCGCTTACCGGTCATGTCAAGGCGTATATAGGCGGTCCGGATTTCTCTTATTTCCAGTATGATATGGCTACTGTCGGCCGCCGTCAGGTGGGGTCTACGGTCAAGCCCTATCTGTACAGCCTCGCAATGAGCGAGGGTTATTGGCCGTGTGATACGACCGTCAATCAGGAGATTACACTATATGACGGACTTGGGCGGCCATTCACTCCGCGCAACTCGTCGAAGGCGAGGGTGGGGGAGACCGTGACATTCAAATGGGGATTGCAGACCTCGAACAACTGGATAACGGCTTATCTGATGAGCCTGCTTTCGCCAGACCAGCTGGTGAGGCTCATGCGCTCGTTCGGTATCAAGGGAGAGCTTGTCCCTGTCATATCGCTCTGTCTCGGTCCGTGCGAGGTGAGTGTGGCAGAGATGGTGGATGCCTACACGGTGTTCCCTAACAAGGGAATACGTACAGAGGCGGTGTATGTCACACATATAGAGGATAACAACGGCAACCGTATAGCGGAGTTTGTGCCGCGTACGGAGGAGGTGCTCAGCGAGGAGACTACTTATAAGATGCTCGACATGCTTACGGCTGTGATGGACCACGGAACGGGCGTAAGGGTGAGGTATAAATATAATGTGAATGCCCCGGCGGGCGGCAAGACAGGTACGTCGCAGGAGAACTCGGACGGGTGGTTTATGGGCTTCACCCCATCGCTTGTCTCCGGAGTGTGGGTTGGCTGGGAAGACCGCACGGTGCATTTCGCCAATATGGCCGACGGGCAGGGTGCGTCGATGGCACTGCCTATCTGGGCGAAGTATATGCAGAGAGTGCTGAACGACAGTACGCTCGGCTACGACCCGACACAGCAGTTTGATATTCCGGAGTGGTTCGACCCGACGGCGGGGTGCAGGTGAGGGAGAGGATTTTGTAGATAATGATTTAACACGGGCGCGCATCAGAACGATGCGCGCCCGTGTTTTTTTATTCATCCGTTCTTTGTGTGGGGCGGCTGAGTTTCGGCGGAAAGGTGGCGGGGAGGATAGTGAGAGGGTGGCTTGGAGTTGGCTTGAGAGTACGTGTTTTTAACCTTGATTAACTATACGAGGCATGGAGGGAACGGGGGCGAGGGTTGAGGAGAGTGAGGAATGGAGGTTTGGAGGTTGTGAAGGAATGGGGATTATGGAGATGGCAGGTGGTTTCGGCGGGGTATGTGTGTTTGCGGGTTGGCGAGGTGCAGGCGAGTGCAGATATAGCGATTGCAGAGAAATGACGGGTGCGGGTCAGTCTGATGCGTACCCGTTGTTTTTGTATGTGATAATGGGTAGATATGTGTGCGGATATGGTGTATTGACGGGCTGTTTTAGCAGTATTTATTAATCGTTTTTTTTTTTTTGTATTCATGCTAATTCTAATGCTTACCTTTGCACAGTGTTAATATAAAAGGAATAAACGATATGGAAGAGAAACGATATTCAGACTATATGGATGAATTCACTTCCGAAGAGCTTTACACCGGGCTGCTTGGTCACGGGCTTTTTGCAGAGAAGTTGCCTGCGTTCCTGAGCAGTGAGTGGAGGGTATATTGAATGTAATAAACGGGATTGGAGTGTTAGAGAGGTTTGTTTATACAAGAAAGTATAACCATAAAAAGATATATGATATGAAAAAGGTAATTCTATTTGTTGTTTTGCTGTTGTCCTGTCAGGTAGTGATGTATGGGCAGATTAATGATGTCCAAGATATCAAGCGGGCAGCAGAGCAGGGAGATGCGATGGCACAAACGTTGTTAGGGGCGATGTATTATGAAGGCACAGTCTCTGGCGTTGAGCAAGATTACGCAGAGGCAGTGAAGTGGTTTCGCAAGGCAGCGAAACAAGGAAATGCCGGTGCGCAATATGCCCTTGGTTTATGTTATGTATTAGGAGATGGCGTTGGACATGATTATGAAGAGGCGGTGAAGTGGTGGCGTAAAGCGGCAGAACAGGGAAATGCCAATGCGCAAGGCGGACTGGGTATAAGCTATATGACAGGGCAAGGTGTTACACAGGATGCAGTAGAGGCAGTAAAGTGGCTTCGCAAGGCAGCAGAGCAGGGGGAGTCACAGGCGCAATATAATTTAGGACACTGTTATGCGGAGGGTAACGGTGTGCCACAGGATATCGCTGAAGCGGAGAAGTGGTGGCGTAAGGCGGCAGAACAGGGAGATGTAATGGCACAATATAATTTGGGCTTTATGTATTATGAGGGTAAAGGAGTGTCACAGGATTATGGAGAGGCGGTGAAGTGGCTTCGTAAAGCGGCTGAACAAGGAGAAACCAAAGCACAAAATCGTTTGGCATGGTGTTATGTCAATGGCTATGGAGTTACGCAGAACTATGGTGTGGCGACTAAGTTATATCGAGAGGCAGCAGAGCGTGGGAATGCTGATGCGCAATATCATCTGGCTATGAGCTATAAGAACGGCTTGGGTGTCCAGCAGGATAGTGAAGAGGCAGAGAAGTGGTTCAGTAAGGCAGCGAAGCAGGGGCATCAGGAGGCGCAAAACGCATTGGATGAGTTCTATGCACAAGGGAGTGGTATGACTCAGTCACAAGGTTACGGTGGGGATGTGTCATCGTATAATGAAAATGAGGAGTTAGAAGATGCGCAAGAGCAGTATGAGTTGGGGCTGAAATATATGAATGGCGATGGTGTACCGCAGGATTATAGGGAGGCAATTAAGTGCTTTACTAAGGCGGCAGTCCAAGGGCTTGCGGAGGCTCAATGTGTAATGGGTGAAATTTTTGCAGGGGTCTATCAGGAGTATAGCGAGGCGGTGAAGTGGTGGCGCAAGGCAGCAGAGCAGGGGAATGTGCAGGCACAAGATAATTTGGGCTTGTGCTATTATAATGGCGATGGTGTGCCACAGGATGTTAAGGAGGCTGTAAAGTGGTGGCGTAAAGCGGCCGAGCAGGGGTATGCACGGGCGCAAAGTAAAATGGGTGATTGCTATAATGAAGGCAACGGTGTGTCGCATGATGTAACGGAAGCAGTGAAGTGGTGGCGCAAGGCAGCAGAGCAGGGAAATGCCGATGCACAAAATAATTTGGGTGGTTGTTATGGAACTGGCAATGGAGTGTCACAGGATTATACAGAGGCAGTGAAGTGGTGGCGCGAGGCGGCAGAACAGGGAAATGCATATGCGCAATATAATCTTGGTAATTGCTATTTGAGAGGCAATGGTGTACCACAGGATTATGGAGAGACGGTGAAGTGGTATAGCAAGGCAGCGGAGCAGGGAGTTGTTGATGCGCAATTTAATCTGGGTTTGTTATATTCCAATGGCGAAGGCGTGTCTCGGAATTATGGTGAGGCGGTGAAGTGGTATAGCAAGGCAGCGGAGCAGGGGGATGACGAGGCGCAATATAATCTTGGTAATTGCTATTTGAGAGGCGAAGGTGTACCACAGAATTATGGAGAGGCTGCGAAGTGGTGGCGCAAGGCAGCGGAACAGGGGAATGCAGGGGCGCAATGTGATTTGGGCAGGTGCTATTTGGAGGGTTATGGCGTACCACAAGATTATAGCGAAGCAGTGAAGTGGTATCGTAAGGCGGCAGAGCAGGGGAATGCCGAGGCGCAAAGTAGTTTGGGTTTGTGCTATTATAAGGGCAATGGTGTACCACAGGATCATGCAGAGGCGTTGAAGTGGTATCGCATGGCAGCGGAGCAGGGGCATGCAGTGGCACAAAGTAATATAGGTGTGTGCTATTACTATGGTAATGGTGTGGCACAGGATTATGTAGAGGCGGTGAAGTGGTATCGCAATGCGGCAGAGCAGGGGAATGCCTGGGCACAATGTAGAATGGGTGAGTGTTATGCATATGGCTATGGTGTGGAGCAGGATTATGAAGAGGCAGAAGAGTGGTTTAGCAAGGCGGCTGAACAAGGAGATGAATATGCAAAAGAGCAATTGGCATGGATGAAAAGCCCGGATAATATCAATATGCATATACCGCAAACGGGTGTGAGGAGGAAGAATACATTCGCGGTTATCATAGCGAATGAGAATTACAGACGGTTAGACAGTGTGCCGTATGCCAAGGCGGACGGGAGTGTGTTTGCGGAGTACTGTGAAAAGACATTGGGTGTGCCAAAGGAGAATATAAGAGTATATAATGACGCTACGTATGGTGATATGCTTATGGCTATCAACGATATAAAGTCGATAGCCGCTGCGTATGCAGGGGAGCTGAATGTAGTGTTCTACTATTCGGGACACGGCGCGCCGAAGGAGGGGACGCAGGAGGCGTATCTGCTGCCTGTGGATTCGTACGGGGCGCACAGCGGCGCGGCACTGTCGTTAGACAATTTGTACAGCGAGTTGGGGAGTATGGGCGCGAAGACGACGACGGTGTTTCTCGACGCATGTTTCAGCGGAGCATCGCGCGAGGGAGGGATGCTGGCATCGGCACGCGGAGTGGCGGTGAAACCCAAGGCGGCGACCCCGACGGCGGGGAACGTGGTGGTGCTGAGCGCGGCATCGGGAGAGGAGACAGCCCTGCCGTATGAGAAGATGGGACACGGGATGTTCACATACTATCTACTGAAGAAGCTGAAAGAGAGCAAGGGGGATGTGACCCTCGGAGAACTGAGCGACTATGTGATAGAGAATGTACGGCAGAGGTCGGCTGTGGTCAACAGGAAGAGCCAGACCCCGATGGTGCTGACCTCAGGGGCAGTGGCGGACAGGTGGCGGAGCATAAAGCTGGCACAGTGAAGAGAGGAAGAGGATATACATTTGTAACATATAAAAGGAGGGAAAAAAATTATGAGAAAAGTGATTGTATTGGTTATGGCACTGACCCTTAGCGGGGCGGGCATGGCCGCGTATGGGCAGACACGCGCAGATGCACAGAAAGAGATGCGGAAGGAGCGCAGAGAGACGGAGCGGGAGGCGGAGAGAGAACTGAACGAGAAGAGCGTGAAGGCCGCAAGGAAAGAGGCGAGGAGGCTGAAAAAGGAGGGCTGGGATGTGTCGCCGGGAGCTTTGCCGCTCGATAAGCAGCTCGACAGGGCATACACGATGCAGTATGAGTATGACACGGACAATTATCCGAAGTATATCATGGCAGAGGCGCAGTCGGTGGGGCAGAATTATGACGCGGCAAAGATGCAGGCCATGGAGCTTGCCAAACAGAACCTCGTGGGGCAAATAGAGACAGCGATGACTTCGATAGTGGAGAACTCTGTGGCAAACAGGCAGCTGAATTCGGGAGATGCGGCCTCGGTGGTGAAGACACTGGTGGCGGGGAAGAATGTCATCATGCAGAGGATAGGCCGTATATTGCCGGTGACGGAGTGTTACCGCAGTCTGCCGAACGGCAATAAGGAGGTTCTTGTGAGGATAGCCTATTCGAGCGATGCGGCGAAGAAGGTGGCGAGGGACTATGTGGAACAGCAACTCGAACTGGAAGGGGAGGAGTTGCAAGGAGAACTTGACATGTATTTCGGAATTTGAAAGAGATGAAAGGCCAAGGTGTGTGGGCAGGGCTGCTGAGAGGAGTCCTGCCCACGATTATTATGTTTGTATGCCAGACAGTGGAGGCACAGAAGACTGTGACGGTGGAGGGTGAATATGTGCTGAGGTCGGACGGGACTGTGACGGTTGCGCAGGCGAAGTCCATAGCATTGGAACGTGCGAAGATAGAGGCACTTGCGGCTGAGTTCGGCACAATCGTTTCACAGACGAACTTGACAGTGGTGCGTAATGAAAGCGGCGTGAGCGGAGGCACGGTAACACAGTCAGAACTGTTGTCTCTCGGCGGTTCGGAGGTTATGGGAGAGTGGATAGAGACAATAGGAGAACCGGAGTATGAGATTTATTTTGAGGGTGATATGCTCATAGTCGATGTTAGAGTACGCGGGCGGGCGAGGCGGCTGGATGCGGCAAAGGCGGATTTTGTGGCCCGTCTGTTGAGGAATGGTACGGATGACAGCTGCGAGAGTTCGGATTTTGTGGACGGCAACTCATTTTATCTGCATTTTCTCTCACCTGTGTCGGGGTATCTGTCAGTGTATCTGGTGGATGATGACCTTACGGCTTATTGTCTGTTGCCAGACAGGTATGATGATGACGGAGTGTTTCACGTTAAAGCCGGGCAGGAGTATGTGCTGTTTTCAGAGGAGTATGTCCGGATGAACGGTGGAAGCGGAATGGTAGAGGAGTATGTCTTTACGGCGGAAAAGGAGTTGGAGCATAATGCGTTGTACGTGTTTTTCTCGCCAAATAGGTTTGTGAAGGCCATAGACCGTGAGACTTCGGAACGCCTGCCAAGGGAGTTGAGTTATAAGGAGTTTCAGCAGTGGATGTCAAAAAGAAGGAAGCACGACCCGGAACTGAGTGTGGAGAAGAAGCTGGTGACTATACGTAAGATGTGAAGATTGATGGTTTTTGTGGGCAATGTGTCTGATATGGAGGCGCGTGTGGCGGGGGCTGTGCTTTGTGTGTAGATGGAGGATAGGGAGGGGATGGCTTGGAGCTGGCTCGAGAGTACGTGTTTTTAACCTTAGTTTGCACTGTGGAGGCGGGAGGGGATAGGGAGAGGCTTCGGAGGATGTTCGGAGCTGCTTCGGCGAGAGTACGTATTTTTAACTCTGATTAACTATATGGACTGGGAACTGAGGAGGAGTGGATTGGGAGGAGAATGGTGAGGAGGGAGAGTGTCGGGCGGTAAAAGCAAACACTGTTTTTTGAGTGATTGAAATGTATTTGAGAGGGTTTTCGTCTATGTATTGTGCGCCATGCCGGTCCTATCCCGTCCTCATGTCCTTGCAATAGCCCGCTATTGCGGCGAACATAAGAACATGATATGCCACGGCAGTGCATCACAATCCATGCAGACGGCAAAAGGTAAAAACGTTTTTTGAGTTTTATTGGTTTGTCGGGAAAATCTGCGTACCTTTGCAAAGTGTTTATAACCACAGTTGTGGTTGCAAGGTAAAAGGATTTTATAATCTCAATTGTTTCTAACCTTAAAAAGTTAATCGCATGGGAGTTTCTGTATTCTACGCAAAGATGCGCGGTCTTATTGCGGTGGTTGTCATGCTGTTATGCAGTGCGGCGGCCATGGCGCAGAGTGTGTCTGTGAAGGGAGTCGTGCGAGACCAGACAGGAGAGCCGGCGATAGGCGCGACTATTCAGGTCAAGGGTACGACGCACGGTACAATCACGGACTATGACGGTAATTTCGCTATCGATGTCCCGGCGGATGCTGTTCTGGTGGTGAGCTATATGGGGTTCAAGACCCAGGAAATCACTGTCGGGGGGCAGCGTTCGTTCAACATTACGCTGGTGGAAGATTCCGAGTTGCTGGAGGATGTGGTGGTGATAGGCTATGGTGTGGTGAAGAAGGATGATGCCACTGGCTCGGTGACGGCTATTGAGCCGGATATGATGAACAAGGGTCTTACCACGAACGCTCAGGATATGATGCAGGGTAAGATAGCCGGTGTGAGTGTGACATCGGCGGGAGGTGACCCGGGTGCGGGGGCAGCGATACGTATTCGCGGCGGCTCGTCGCTGTCAGCATCGAATGACCCTCTGATTGTGATAGACGGACTTGCGATGGACAATAACGGCATACAGGGCGTGTCGAACCCGTTGTCTATGGTGAACCCGAATGATATTGAGACGTTTACGGTGCTGAAAGATGCGTCGGCGACGGCTATCTACGGTTCGAGGGCATCGAACGGTGTGATAATCATCACGACGAAGAAGGGGCAGAAGGGGTCGGCTCCCAAGTTCTCGTACGAGGGCAACATGTCGGCGAGTGTGCTGACCAACCGCGCCGAGGTGATGAACGCGGCGGAGTACCGCGACTGGCTGACGAACAACGGGTTTGCCTCGGTGGCCGGCGGTCTGGGGAGCTACGATACGGACTGGCAGGACGAGATATACAGGACTGCGCTGAATACGGACCATAACTTCAATGTGACCGGCGGTACGAAGAATATGCCGTACCGCGTGTCGCTCGGGTATACGCTCCAGAACGGTGTGCTGAAGAGGTCGAACATGAACAGGGTCACGGCTTCGGTGAACCTGAACCCGTCGTTCCTGGATGACCACTTGACTTTCAACGTGAACGCGAAGGGTATGTACATAGGCAACCGGTTTGCGGACAAGGGTGCGATAGGGGCGGCACTGTCGATGGACCCGACGAGGCCGGTGATGGACGACACGCACCATGAGTTCGGCGGCTATTATCAGACTGCAGTGGATATGCCCGGAGGCATGGCGGGTGACCCGACGTGGCTGGCGACTACGAACGCCAATGTGCCGCAGAACCCTGTGGCGCTGCTGATGCTGAAAGACGACACTTCGGATGCGGGTTCGTTTGTCGGCAACATAGAGGGCGACTACAAGATACACGGCTTCGAGGACCTGCGCCTGCATGCAAGTTTCGGCGCGGACTATTCGTTCGGCGAGCAGACGACCATCAATTCGCCATATTCCTATTCCAACAACTATTACGGCTGGGACGGCCTTGTCGCCAAGACGAAGTATAACTTGCAGTTCAACGCCTATGCCCAGTATTACAAGGATTTCAACGAGAACCATCATTTCGACGCCATGCTGGGCTACGAGTGGCAGCACTTCTATCTTGAGACCGAGGAGTACGGCTGCGGCTATTATCCGAGTACGCACCCGACTATGGCGGGAGAGAAGGTGAACGTGAGAAATCCTCTGCCCGTGCGCTCGGAGAGTTTCCTTGTGTCGTTCTTCGGGAGATTCAACTATGTGGCGTTGAACCGTTACATGATTACGGCTACGGTGCGCGGTGACGGCTCCTCGAAGTTCGCTCCGGGGCACAAGTGGGGTCTGTTCCCGTCTGTGGCACTGGGCTGGAAGATAAAAGAGGAGGGCTTCCTGAAAGACGTGAGCGCGGTGTCAGACTTCAAACTGCGACTGGGATGGGGTGTGACGGGTCAGCAGAACCTGCTGAACAACGACTATATAGGCCTGCTGCTCTATGAGCAGAGCCAAGACTACGCGGACGGCTCTCTCGGACAGATAGACCCTGATACGGGCGACTTCATCTGGAGCCAGACCACGCGCCCGAAAGGGTATAACTATGAGCTCTCGTGGGAGAAGACCACTACCTATAATGCGGGTATAGACTTCGGGTTCGCGAATAACCGCATCACCGGTTCTATAGATTACTATTACCGACTGACGACCGACCTCATCTCGACAGTGGATGTGGCGATGGGCGAGAACTTCAAGAACCAATTGCCGCAGAACATAGGCTCGCTCTCCAACCAGGGCGTGGAGTTTGCCATCAATGCGGTGGCGATAAACAACAAGCGTCTGAAATGGGATTTGGGCTTCAACATCACGTATAACGACAACAAGATAGAGAAGCTGAACGCTCCGACAACGGGCGACGAGGAGTTCTACGTGTCGACGGGCAGCATCTCCTCCGGTACGGGAAATACCATACAGAGGCATCAGGAGGGATATGCGGCAAGCACCTTCTTCGTGTACCGCACGGCGTATGACGAGAACGGTGAACTGTATATCATAGACTATAACGGCGACAACATGATTTCGGAGAAAGACCGTCAGCCGTTCCATAGCCCTATGGCCAAGGTGATGCTGGGCTTCCAGAGCAAGTGGGAGTTCTATAACTTTGACCTCGGCTTTACGTTGCGTGCCAATTTCGGCAACTTCGTCTATAACGACGTGCGTGCAAACAAGACATACGGCGGCGCAACGCCATATCGCGAGGGGGCATACTCGAACCTCATGTGGACGGCGGCTGACATGTATGCTCAGGTGGACCAAAGCAGCAACATCACGGCGGACAATGTCTTTCTCATAGACCGCTTTGTGGAGGACGCCTCGTTCCTGCGCTGCGACAATATCACATTGGGCTATACATTCAACAAGCCGAAAATCAAGGCGCGCATATATGCTTCGGTTTCAAACCCGTTCATCATTACGGGCTATACAGGCATAGACCCGGAAGTGCCGATTACGGTAGATGCCAACGGAGTGGCTACGAGCGGTATAGACCGCGATGTCTACCCGCGTTCCATGACAGTGCTCTGCGGTCTCAGCCTGCAATTTTAATAACCGTTTAAAGAGATGAAGTTATGAAGAAGATATTGTATGGTATAACGGCCGCAGTCATGCTTTTCGCGGCTACCTCATGTGTCAATGACCTCAACGTGGAGTCGATAGACCCGAACCAGTCGTCAGAGCTGGATGTGGACGGGCTTTTCATGAAGATATACAATACACTCGGCACGACAGGCCAGAAAGGGCCGGACGGAAACGGGGACATAGCCGGTATGGACGAGGGTACATCGTCGTTCTACCGTATGCTGTTCTCGTTGAATGAGTTTCCGGCAGACATGGTATGGTGGGTATGGCCTGACCCGGGCGTGGACGACCTGAGGAATGTGAGATGGAATTCAAGCAACTCGCTTGTAAAGGGGCTCTATTCGCGCCTCTATTTCGACATTACGCTGTGCAACCTTTTCCTCGAAGAGACTGAGGAGATGGCGGATGACCCGGAAATGGCGATGAAGAGGGCGGAGGTGCGTTTCATGCGTGCGTTGAACTACTATTATCTGCTCGATATGTTCGGGAACAACGTGCCGAAGGTGGTTAAGTCGGTCAGCTCGGAGCCCGTGATGCCGTTCAACGTGGAGGATAACGACCTGCTGTTTGACTTCATCGAGAGCGAACTGAACGAGGCCAAGGAAGATATGGCAGAGCCGTTCTCGATGAAGAACACTTACTATTACAGGGCGGACAAGGCTGCCGCATGGATGCTGCTGTCGCGCCTCTATCTCGGCTCGCATGTCTATCTGAAAGATGTGCCGGGCAGGAACGGAGACTTCTCGGAGTATTATGACAAGGCTGCGGCCTATTCGGACAGCATAATCAATTCGGACTATAAGCTGGCTTCGGAATACCGCAACCTCTTTACCGGCAACAACGACGTGCGCTACCTCGCCGAGAACGATGCGGCGAACGAGATTATACTGCCGATAGCGCAGGACGGCAACCACATCCGCAGCTACGGCGGTTCGCAGTTCCTCATCGCCGCAACTGCCAAGTCCGGCCTGACACCAGACTGGGGCATCACGCAGCAGTGGGCGTCGATGCGCGTGCGTGAGCAGCTGGTAAAACTCTTCTTCCCCGAGATGAACAACTACGCCATAGAGTTTGACGATGACAAAGGGGGCGCATATACGACTAACCCGGAGTTCATGGCCTCTGTGGATGAGCATATCCCGGTGGAGATACGCGGAGGTGAGGATGTTATAACAAAGGCGGCGGGCGACGACAGGGCGTTGTTAGTGAATTATAACGTGTACAACGACACGGCTGTCTTTGCCTGCAATGTGGGCGTGCCTAACGTTGTGGAGCAGTTCTGCTCCGGATGGGGACTGACCAAGTTTACAGACCGTTTCGGTACGGCGGACGGGACTGAGGCGAAGCCCGACGGGATGTCTACCGAGTGGGCTGACATGGATATACCGTTCATGAGGAAGGCGGAGGCCTATCTGAACTATGCGGAGGCCGTGCTGCGCGGCGGACAGGCACGCGGCATGAGCGTGGACGACGCTGTGAACGAGGTGCGCGGGCGCGCGGGGGCTGAGCCGCTCAGCGGTGTGACTTTGGACGATGTGCTGGACGAGAGGGGACGCGAGTTCTTCAGCGAAGGGTGCAGGCGTTCTGACCTTATCCGTTTCGGTAAGTTCGGCGGCAGCCATAACTATTACTGGGAATGGATGGGCGGAGCGCAGCTCGGCAAGAACTTCGACGAGATGTATAACCTCTACCCGATACCCTCGACGGAGATTGTGCTGAACTCGAACCTCGAACAGAACCCGGGTTATAATTAATCCGCAGGCCGATAATATGTTAAACTGAAAAAACAATCTGCTATGAAGATAATGAAATTCATGATGGGCGCAATGGCAGCCGCGGCAGTGATGTTCGCGTGCAGCGACCCATATTTCGGAACGATAGAGAATGAGGGCGGCAATACAGGGCAGCCTGTGGTAGAGCCTGTCGCCGGCAAGGTTGTGGTGGTGCTCAACGCGGTTGACAATGCTACCGTCTGCGGTCAGGGGCTCGTGTTTGCCGGAGACTATAATAACTATAATCTTGACCCTGCGCAGATGGCCCGATTCGAAGCGATAGAGGGGTACAACGGATGGTACAAGGCGGAGATAACGCCGTCGGACGCTCCGTCAGACCCGGCGTACATCATCAAGGGCAAGCCCTGTTCGCTTGCTGCCGACGGCACATTTCCCGGCAGCTGGGATCATCAGTGGTTTCCTATGCTGAATGACGCAGGCTCGGTGGAGAAGCCCATCGAGATGCTCAGCGGCAATGCGGAGCTGAAAGAGGGCTATTCCAACGAGTTTGACCTCTGCATCAAGGAGGGGGCTGATGTGGTGTATGTCCGTACGCACGCGTGGAAGGTCAACCCGTGTGTGACGGAGGATGTCTATCCGATAGTGTTCAAGGTGCGTCTGCCCAATGGGGCACTGCCGGACTCTTGCACAACAATAGTGGCCGCAGGCATCAAAGGCCAGTGGGGCGACAACGGCAAGATGACAGACGGCATGGTGAAGTTATCTCCTAACGATGACCGCACACAGTGGACTTCTGACACCATAGAGGGCATAGCCTATAAGGCGGAGTACAAGTACGCTGCTGTCGGCGGGAGCGGCACTATGTACTGGGAACTTGCGGAAAAGGCAGAGGGCGCAAGTTGCGCCGAAGCTGTCGGAAACCGTAAGGTGATGGGGCGCGTGCAGAACGATGTGGTTTACGAGTGGAGAGACATCACTATTAAGCAGTGTGAGCACGAAGAGGGACAATAACAGCTTTATGTAATTGAAGTAGAGCCGCCCGCCCATATATAGGCGGGCGGCTTTTTCTTTTGCAGTCGGCACTGCGGATTGAACGTAAACCGGGGCTTATGGCTGGAATATATATACACATACCGTTCTGTGCGCAGCGGTGCATTTACTGCGACTTCCTGTCGGGGACAAACGTAGGGCTGACGGGGCGGTACATCGATGCCTTGGGGCGCGAGGCGGAGCAGAGGCGTGACTACCTCGGCGGCGAGACTGTGCGGACAGTCTATTTCGGCGGCGGCACGCCTTCACTGCTGTCGCACAGCGACTTGGCACGCATCGTGGAGACGCTCTCCGCGCATTGGGACTTGTCTGCGGTGGAGGAGTGGACTGTGGAGTGCAACGCCGAGGACATGACCCGCGAGTATGCGGAGATGCTGCGCTCGCTGCCCTTCAACCGCGTGAGCATCGGCATACAGAGTTTTGACGAGGGAGAGTTGAAGTGGCTCAACCGCCGCCACACGGCAGAGCGTGGGGCGGAGGCTGTGCGGTGTGCGCAGGACGCGGGCTTTGACAATGTGAGCGTTGACCTCATGTACGCGCTGCCGGTGCAGACACCGGACAGCTGGCGGCGGACGCTCGACGTGGCGTTGTCGCTTGGTGTGCAGCACATCTCCGCCTATTCTCTGATGTTTGAGGAGGGCTCTAAGATAGCGCGGCTGATGGAGGCCGGGCGCATCGCACCGCTCGACGACGACACGGCGGCCGACATGTTCGCCGCGCTGTGCGGCACTCTCTCCGGCGCGGGATACGTTCAGTACGAGATATCAAATTTCGCTCTGCCCGGTCGCGAGTCGCGCCACAACAGCTCCTATTGGGACTACACTCCGTATATCGGCCTCGGCGCGGGGGCGCACTCGTTCGACGGGTGCAGGCGGAGCCACAATGTGGCGCACACGCTGCGTTACTGCCGTGCCGTGGAGGGCGGGCTGCCATTCTCCGAGGAGGAGACGCTGACCCCCGATGAGCAGTATAACGAGTTTCTCTTCACCGCACTGCGCACGCGGCGCGGGCTGCGTCTGGCGGATGTCGGGGAGCGGTTCGGCGCGGAGGCGCGGGCGTATGCCGAGGCGCGGGCTGTTCGTTTCGTCCGTGGCGGTCAGCTGGAGCGCGAGGGCGATGTGTTGAGGCTGACGCGCGGGGGGGTGTATGTGTCGGACATGGTGATGAGCGATTTCATGCGCGTGTGATGTTACTCTGCCTTACCGGACATGGTAGGGAAACACAGGAGGTGCGGCTCTATATAGGGTCGCACCTTCCTGTTTGTATATCTATGGATACACGTTCAGTATAAGAAATACTGTGAGTCGTGCGGCTCTTTGACTTTGACTTTCAGGACAGAGCTGAAGTCAGCACCGGGTTCTGTACCGAGGTAATGGACGGGACATGGGCGCACTGTTGTGACAGTAGTGCCGTCGTTCGGGTCGGTGTATGAGTACTCTATGAGTTTGAGCTGGCCTGAGCGGTCACTGACAAGACAGACGGGGTAACTGACGCTGCGGTCGATTTTCCCTGCCGCGCCGGGATAGAGATGCTCGATAATCTGAGCGAGGCGATGGCCGTTATATTCGCCGTCCTCGCCGATGCAGCTGAAGCGCGGTGTATTGTCGCGGATGTAGTAGCGCGTATGGCCGAGGCCGTTGCGCTTGAAGAACGTCCCGACATCGGAGAGCGCGGCGCAGTCTTTCTGCACGAAGAAAAGCTTTACTGACGCTTTGTCTTTCAGTGAGTCACAGTACGGGATGACCACGTCAGGTATGTATTGCGCAGTGGCGTTGCAGATGTCGTAGATGACGGTAATCACGTAGTCCGCGTTGCTGTTATTTATACTCTCTTTCAATCCGTCGACCGTTATCGGGGTCAACTCCGTGTGCTTTAGTGCGTTGTCGTATGCGGATTTGTCTCGTAGCATACTTTGCATGATGTCAGTGCCAGCAGCAGTGCTGGTAAAATCAGATGTTTCATAGTTGTATGATTTTATATGTTACTAATTTCCAGATATGCCATAGAACAGTTATTAATATCAATATCCATGTGGTATATGCCAGGTTCAATTATCAGAGGTTCTTCGTAAGTCCACCCGATATGCGATAATATGTCTTTTTCGCTTATTACTATCTGTCTGTCCAATATTAAATAGCTTCCATATTCCACAAAACGTTCGAGCAGTAGGTATCCTATTTATGTCTGATGTTCTCTACAGAACTCGAGGATTAACTCTGCGCCATTCATTTCGCGTATGATAGCAACAGGCATATCAGATGGAGTAATATCGTCAGGTGAGTCATATCCAAACCACCAGTCGCTTATGGGAAAATTATCTAATTTAGGAGTTACTGTACCATCTGTGGATAAAGGGAAATAGACCAACGCCAGCATATCATCCTCCTTATATTCTATCGGGACATCAATTCTATAGTAATCTGATTCATCTATTATAGGATATGTGCCTGCAGGAATCACTGCGCTGCCATTGAGTGCGAGGCTATTTATGGCAAATTCGTCATAAATTTTGATTTCATTAGGAATTTCGAAAGCCTCTTGCCCGAACATTTCTATATTAGTATGGTATTCGATGCCAGTGAGTTCAGAGTATTTTGGTATGACGATAGAGACAGTATTATCGTCAATACCCTCGACATACCCGCAGGCTACGACCGTATTTGGATCTATCCCCATATATTGTTCTACATCAGATGTATTATCAGCAGGAAACCATCGACAGCATAAACGTTTTTTTGAATAGTCGCATGATTGTCGTGGCCATCTCCCGTGCTTATAGCCCTCTTCGAATGTCACTATTGTAAGAGTGAATTCGGCACTTTTTGTCTTAGGAATTTCCTTGCTTTCTGTATCGTTCCCGATTTTGTCTGTACATGCCGCCATAATTAATGTGGTCATTGCAATAAGCAATACATTAAAAGTTTTTATAATCGTAGTATTTAATTAGTTGTGTTTAAATATACTTTTAAAGTGTGAATGCAATGCATCGCTTATGTCTTTCTTTCCTGCAACTCCGTGAAACTTACATGATATGAATAACGTGCTATTGCCTGCCCCAAATTGGCTTTATAATGTTGTCTAAGATGTTTTACAGAACCGTTTGCAAGTTATGAAATAAATGTTGTGTGTGCAATAGTTTGGCTGCAAGATGTTGTTTGTTTATATATAATTAACAAAATAGTTTATCTGAGAGATATGAATGTTTATTATAAAAAGTAGTTAAAAAGATGTATTCTTGACGGAGCGGCACCGAAGCCCCTACGGAGCTGCAAGGCAGGGTGAGGATAGGGGGAGGCTGGCTTACGGCTGGCTCGAGAGTACGTCTTTTTAACCTTGATTAAGACTAAGAGCCGAGTGCCGGGTATGCGCTGGCTGTGTGTTGGCCGAGAACTGGCAGTGTGCGGGGTATGAGCTGGGCATGAGCGGGCTGGGAGCGTGCAGTGTGCGGGGTGGGGCAGAGAGGGTGTAGAGGAGGGGAGGCAGGAGGGGGCGGGCGTGCCTCACGTGCCTGTACGGTGAAGCTGCGGAGAACGGATGAGGGCAGGGTGTTGCACATTAGAGAAAAAAAACGTAACTTTGCAACCGCTTTTTCACGGGCATCCGTGTGATGGGAAATTTCACCATTGGAGGAAAGCTGAAATTTTGAGTAACACAATTAAAAAACAAAAGGACAATGAAGACATTTGAACTGAAAGGTACTCTGCGTACCGACCTCGGAAAAAAGGCATCGAAGGCTATGCGCCGTGCCGGCTCCGTGCCCTGCGAACTTTACGGCAATGGAGAGAACATACATTTCTCCTGTACACAGGACGCTCTGCGCAAGCTCATCTACACACCTGAGATTTATCTCGTCAACCTCAATATAGAAGGGCGCGAGGAGAAGGCCATCATTAAGGAACTACAGTTCCATCCGGTGTCGGACAAGGTGATACACATAGATTTCCTTGCGGTTACGGAGGACAAGCCTATCGTCATGGATGTGCCGGTACGTCTTGAGGGTCTTGCGGTCGGCGTGCGTGCCGGCGGTAAGCTGAGCCTCGAAATGAGAAAACTCCGCGTGAAGGGACTTTACAACAATGTGCCTGAGGTGCTGACCATCAATGTGGAGAACCTCGATCTCGGCAAGACCATTCAGGTCAAGGCATTGCAGTTTGACAACCTCGAACTGCTCAACGCTCCGAACAGCGTTGTCTGTGCAGTGAAGCTGACCCGCGCAGCGCGTGGCGCAGCAGCCGCAGCGGCAGCCAAATAAGGATTCTTACGTATGAAGTATTTGATTGTCGGGCTGGGCAATATCGGGACAGAGTATGCCCACACCCGCCACAATATCGGATTCGACACATTGGACGCTTTCGCAGAGGCGTCCAATGTCGTTTTTGAGGATAAGCGTTACGGCGCGGTCGCCACGGCGCGGCTGAGGGGGCATCAGCTTGTCCTGCTCAAGCCGTCAACGTATATGAACCTCAGCGGCAATGCCGTGCGTTACTGGCTGCAGCAGGAGCATATCCCCGTGGAGCAGCTGCTGGTGGTCGTCGATGACCTCGCTCTGCCGTTCGGAGTGCTGAGGCTGAAACCGAAAGGCAGCGACGCGGGGCATAACGGGCTGAAAAACATACAGGAACTGCTCGGCACGCAGAACTATGCGCGTCTGCGTTTCGGGATAGGCAACGATTTCCCGCGCGGGGGACAGATAGACTATGTGCTGGGGCGTTTCCCGGCGGAGCAGGAGGCCGAGAAGAAGGCCCGCATCGAGGTGGCGTGCGAGATGATACGCAGTTTCTGCCTCGCGGGCGTGCAGGTGACCATGAACCAATATAACAACAAGTAGGCGGCACAATATGGCTGATGAGGAGAGGATAGACAAGTGGCTGTGGACGGTACGTCTGTTCAAGACGCGGAGCAAGGCCGCAGAGGCGTGCAAGAAAGGGCGCGTGATGAAGCAGGGGGCGGCGGTCAAGCCGTCGGCCACAGTGCGCCGTGGCGACATTGTGCAGGTGAAGAACCCTCCCGTGACCTATTCGTTCAAGGTGCTGGACATAGCGGCAAGCCGCATGGGGGCGAAGCTCGTTCCGCAGTATATGGCTCATGTCACGCCTCCTGACCAGTTGCAGCTGATTGAGATGATACGCCTTGACCAGAAAAACGCCCGCGCCAAAGGCACGGGGCGGCCGACCAAGAAGGAGAGACGCGACCTCGAGAGCTTCGTGGACGACACGCCCTATTTCATAGGCGGCGAGGAGTTCGACGGCTTTTTCGATGACGATGATGAGGATTGACTTTTCAAAAAGGATAACATTCCCGTGACAGGGTAAAAACATTATGCTATGGAAAACAAGCAGACTAACCAGATTAAAATCGAGCTTACGCCCGAAGTGGCGGAGGGGACATACTCGAACCTTGCAATCATATCGCACTCTTCGAGCGAGTTTGTCATAGACTTTGTGCGCATCATGCCGGGTGCGCCGAAGGCGAATGTCAAGTCGCGTGTGATACTTACGCCGGAGCATGCCAAGAGGCTGCTTTTCGCGTTGGAGGAGAACGTGGCGAAGTACGAGGCGCAGTGCGGCAAAATCAAGACTGACAACAATGTGAACAGCGGCGGGACATTCATTCCCCCGATGTTCGGCGGCGGCGAGGCGTGACCTGCGCTGCCGGGGGCTTGGGCAGGATGGAGATACTTCGTGAGATAGGGCAGTGCGGCGAATTGCCGCGCGGGGGGAGGATACTTGTCGGCGTGAGCGGCGGGGTGGACTCCGTCGTGCTGCTCCATGCGCTGTGCCGTGGCGGATACAGTTGTGTGGCGGCGCACTGTAATTTCCATCTGCGCGGCGAGGCTGCCGACGGCGACGCGCTCCATGTGGAGCGTTTTGCCGCGACGCTGGGGTGCGCCTTTGTGCGGGCCGATTTCGACACGGCGGGGTATGCGGTGCAACATTCGCTCTCCATAGAGATGGCGGCGCGTGAGCTGCGCTACCGCTGGTTCGAGGAGCAGCGTGCGGCACAGGGGTGCGAGGTCATTGCCGTGGCGCACAATGCGGATGACTCAGTGGAGACCTTCTTTCTCAACGTGATACGCGGCACGGGCATACGCGGCATCTGCGGCATGGCGGTGCGTAACGGTAATGTGGTGCGCCCGTTGCTCAGAGTGCCGCGCCGGGAGATTGAGCGTTATGCGCGGGAGAACGGGCTCCTGTGGCGCGAGGATGCCACGAACGCCGAGACCGTTTACCGCCGTAACAAGATACGTCACCGGATAGTTCCCCTGTTGCAGGAGATTAACCCTTCGTTCTTGCAGACCATGCTGGCTAATATGGAGCATTGGCGCGATGCGGCCGAGGTGTTCTACTCCCATGCCGGGGAGGCGCGGCGCAGGTGTGTGCGTGAGCGGGCGGACGGCGTGACGGAGATAGATATAGCGAAACTCAAAGCGGAGGCGGGCTACCGTTCGCTGCTCTTCGAGTGGATGTACGCCTGCGGTTTCGCGCCTGACGTGATACGCTCCGCGCTCGATGCGCTTGACGGCATACCGGGCAAGCGGTTTTTCTCGCCCACGCATGTGCTGCTCAAAGACCGTGGTACTCTGCTGCTTATGCCGAGGAATGGGGGCGGTGAATGCGGCTTTCCTGCCGAGATAGGGGAGGGTACGGAGCGGATAGAGAGCCCGCTGCGCATGGTGCTGAGGGTTGTGCCGCGCGATGAGGGCTATGCTGTGCCGCGCCGTGCAGACCGTGCGGCTTTCGATGCAGACCTTGTGGCGTTTCCGCTGACACTGCGCCGTCCTCAGGATGGTGACAGGTTCGTCCCGTTCGGCATGAGGGGGAGCAAGAAGCTGAGCGACTTTTTTACGGACAGGAAGCTGAGCCTGTTCGAGAAAGAGCGTGCCGCAGTGCTTGTATCGGCGTGCGGTGAGGTGATGTGGGTTGTCGGCATGCGCACGGACAACCGCTTTGCCGTCACGGGAAAGACCCGCCGTGTGCTTGAAATTGACCTGTTGACGGACGAGTGACAGACTGTTCTTATGTCTCTTCTTACTACATTGAAAACTAATACGTTCACAGTCTCTGTGGAGCGGAATGCTCCGGCTGTGCGCAGCTATGCGGCACGCCTTGACGGCGGGGTGCTGCATATACTTGTGCCTGAGCATATAGCGTTGGATGACAAGTATTTCCAACAGAATGTGCTGCCGGAGATGATAAAGCACTTTCTGAAAACGGAGGCCAAGAGGGTGCTGCCCGGGAGGCTCCGCGCCCTGTCGGAGCGGTGCGGTCTGCCGTTCAACCGCGTAACGGTCAAGGAGATGCGCTCACGCTGGGGCAGCTGTTCGAGCCGCAGGGACATAGCGTTGAGCATATATCTGATGCTGATGCCCGATGAGCTGATTGACGCTGTGCTGGTGCATGAGCTGTGCCATCTGCGGGAGATGAACCACGGCGCGGGCTTTAAGGCACTGCTGAGGGGCTATGTGCCGGACATAGCCGAGAAGAACCGCCGGATAAAGGGCTACGCCACGCTGATAAGGCTGCTTGGATAGATTGAAAAACAAAGGCCATACGGAGCAAGGACGTATGGCCTTTGTTTTGGGTTTAGAAGATGTTTCCGTAGGCGTATCCCGAAACGGTGGCCATGATTATGACGAGAGCGACGTAGACAACCGTCTTTTTAGTTCCCAATACTCCTCTGATGACGAGCATGTTGGGCAACGAGAGCGACGGGCCGGCGAGCAGCAGTGCCAGCGCAGGGCCTTTGCCCATGCCCGATGCGAGCAGACCTTGTACAATGGGTACTTCGGTCAGTGTGGCGAAGTACATGAACGCCCCTACGAAACTGGCGAAGAAGTTGGCCAGCAGTGAGTTGCCTCCCACTGCCCATTCTATCCATCTGTTAGGGACGATGCCGGCAATGGAGGTGCCGTCGTGTGTCGAGCCTAACAGGAATCCAGCAATCAGAACCCCGACAGCCAACAACGGCAGTATCTGCTTGGCGAATCCCCACGATGCCAGTGCCCATTCGCGGTTTTCGGCATTACGCCTGTCGAGGAGCAGGATGACGGAGAGCGCCGTGACGGCGACGACCATCGGGACGAGGGGTACGAGTTTAGCGTCATCTATGAACAGGTTGGCGAGAAGGGAGGAAACGGCTGTCGCACCAACGCCGAGCGATACATGTACGGGGCTGAGCCCCAGTATACTGACGAGTGACCAGCACAGGAGCAGAGCCAGTGCCGCAGTGATGTACCATTTATAGGTGAATATGCCGAGCCACAGCCCTCCGTCAGATGAGGCGGGTGCGCCCCAGTTGGCAAACACGAGTATCAGTACCAGCGTGAAAAAGTGGACTGCCGTCTGCCACACAGGGCGTCGCTCCGGCTGGGCTGCTATGTTCATCTGCGCTTCCTTTTTCGCTTTCTCCTCTTTACGGAAGATGAATGACATGGCGAGCCCTATTATCACAGAGAAGCCGATAGCCCCGACAACCCGTGCAACGCCCATCTCGAGACCCAAGATGTGGGCTGTCAGGATGATTGACAGGATGCTTATGGCAGGGCCGGAGTAGAGGAACGCGATGGCAGGCCCAAGTCCCGCCCCACGTCTGTAGATGCTTGTGAAGAGGGGCAGGATGGTGCATGAGCAGACGGCAAGTATGCCACCCGACAGTGCCGCCACCGTGTAGGAGAGCCATTTTTTAGCATTCGCGCCGAAGTACCGGATGACTGCCCCCTGACTGACGAACACGGCTATCGTCCCCGCGATGAAGAATGCCGGCAGCAGGCACAGTATGACATGTTCGCGAGCATACCACCGTGCGAGGTCGAGCGTGGCCTCTACTGCCGTGGTGAACCGTGCATTTTCGAGCGGCATGAAGAAGACGGCAACGAAAATGACGACAATCCATGTGAGTGTTTTGAGTTCTTTCCTTGTTTCCATGGCTGACAGATTTAGAGGCCGAGTATCTTTCTCACTTCACTTTCCGAAGGCACGTAACCCTTGATTTTCACCACACCGTCGACTACAACGGCGGGAGTGGACATGATGTTGTAACTCAGCATCTCCACTATGTCCTCTACCTTGACGAGAGTGGCATCGAGGCCATTCTCTTTCACTACCTTCTCAATGACGGCGTATGCCGCTTTGCACTTGGCGCATCCTGCACCCAAAACTTTTATTTCCATAATGATTGACGTTAGATTTAGAAGTGTTGTTTGTTGTATTACGAACAATGAGTGTGAAAAATCACAGGTACATGACCGTGAAATAGTATATCCCGACGGCGATGAACAGCAGCGCGACTATGATATTGAGCCATCTCTGCACTGTCTGCATACGTCCGTAGAAAGAGCCTATGTGCTTGATGCTGAAAGCCAGTATCCATGCCACAATCAGTACGGGCAGCGCGGTGGCGACAGCGAAAAGCGCGGGCAGCAGGTATCCGCCTGACGTAGAGGCCGACATGGGTATCAGCATTCCGAAATAGAGTATCCCGCTGGTGGGGCAGAAGGCCATGGCGAAGAGCACTCCGAGCAGGAGCGCGCCCCAGTTGCCGCGCCGCGCCAGTCTTTCGCCGTTGCCCCTGAACCCTATCTGCGGCAGTCTGAGCCTGTCGCCGAACAGCATGAAGAGCCCTATCAGCAACAGAGCGGGCGCGAGGAACATCTTGCCGTAGCGGCTGACGGCTTTCTGTATGCCGAAGAGGCTCGAGCCCTCTCTTAGGAGCATAATCAGCACGCAGCCCAGAAGGGTGTAGGCGAGTGTGCGCCCCAGTGTGTAGAGCACGCCTTTCATAAAGATGGTGCTGCGGCTCTCAACATCCTTGCCTATAAAGCCTATGGCGGCTATGTTGGTGGCAAGTGGGCAGGGCGAGACGGCAGTAAGCAGCCCCAGCAGGAATGCCGTTAGCGCGGGGATTGTGCTGCTCTCCAACAGCGATTGTAACCACTCCATGTCTTTGTCATTTAAGCAATGTTCCGATTTTACGCGCCAGTTCCTCCTTGAATGTATCGGGGGCGGTGCGGGCATTGGCGAACGCGAATTCTGTCAGGTTTTCAGAGTGCTCCGTGCCGCCGTCATGGGATACGAGGAAGAGCGCGGACCATGTAACCCCGTACTTCTCCGCGATGCCGCTGTTCTCGTCGGCGGAGATGTCTATCGTCCGGAATAGCACGCTGCCGTCCTTCATCTGTTCCGCAAAGCGGCTCTCCACGGTCTCTTTGGCGTTTTTCTCTATCGCCAAGCAGGTTGGGCAGCGTTGCTTGCCGTGGAAGTAGAGTACTTCCACGCGGTCGTTTTTCATTACGCCGGTTGTCTGCCGGGGGGCAGGAGTTTCGGCGGTGTCACTGTTCTGTCCGGCATTGCCGCCGCACGCGGCGAGGCATAAGGCCAATGCCAAAGTCAAGATTGCCTTGTTCATACTTTTGGTTGTTAAGATGGTTAATGAATTATGTTTGTACTTCGTAGAATTACGAACTATAAAGGTACAACAATCCCGCCGATGGTGACTGGTGTACATGTGCGTGAACGCCTGTACGTCACCAGAGACACTGTTCACTTACAGCAGCTCTCTTTCTTGCATACGCATTGGCCGAAAAACTTCGCGAAGATGGCGGATGCCAATTGCCAATTCTCACGGTTTATGCAGTATTTCACTTTCGGAGCCTCTATCTCGCCCTGTATGAGGCCTGCATCTTTAAGCTCTTTCAGATGCTGAGAAACCGTGGCCTTGGCGATGGGCAGTTCATCGTGTATGTCGCCGAAAAAGCAACAGTCCTGCCGCGCCAGAAATTCGAGTATGGCCATGCGTGCCGGATGCCCCATAGCCTTGGCAAAACGGGCTATCCGCTCCTGTTCGTCTGTGTATTTCCTGTTTCCCATACCCGTCTACTTTTCTTGTTCGCAAAATTACGAATAGATTGCGGTGTGGCAAGCTAAAAAACAGTAATAAATTCAAATATAGTCTTATGGAGGAGGGCTGATATAGAGGCGGAGCATGGGGAGGGGCTTGGGAGGAGGTTCGGCGAGAGTACGTGTTTTTAACTCTGGTTAAGGCTTAGAAGTTGAGTTAAGCGGAGACGAGGGTGGACTGTGAGCAAGGTGAAGGTGGCATGCATGTAGGGAGATGGTAAGGAGGAGATAAGGCGAGAGTACGTGTTTTTAACCTCGATTAACATGGGGTTTTGCTTGGCGGGAGGCGGGGGGATGGGTATGTCTCGTTGTGCGATATGACGATATGGCCCTCAGTCGCATTGAGGGAAGAGGGGATGCGGCGGGGCAAGGGTGGGGAGGAAGGTCTGTTGCCACGGCATCCAGTTTCCGAGGACTATTTGCCGACGGTGAAGCTGATGGGGACTGTGGCGGCGGGGAGGGAGAGCTTGCCGACAGCGATGTAGGGCTTCATACGGATTTTGACCTCGGAGGGGTGCTTGCCGCGCCCTATGACGTTGAGGGCGAGCTGCTTCAGCGCTTCGGAGGCTTGCGGGTCGCCAAGGCGGGTGAGGTCGGCAGTGAGCCTGAGAGCCAAGGTCTCGGTGTCGTCCGGGTTTACGGAGAAGGGTTCGCGGCTGCCGCCGGAGGCGCACTCTATGCCGTCGACGAGTATGGTGTAGCTTACGCTGTCAATGGCGGCGGTGCGCTTGCCGGCATTGCGGACGTTGAGGTTGATGTTGAACGAGAGGGGGAGGGCTTCGCCACTGTTGGCGGAAAGAGCCTCGCCGAGCATGGCGGCCTTGAGCAGGTTGATGCCTCCGGAGAGGTCGATGCCCGAGATGTTGAGGTCGGAGATGGAGTGCAGGCTGTATTCGCACTTAGAGAGCGCGCTTGCGCCGGTGAGCTGCCGCGATATGCCGCAGCCGCTGAATGTGAGCGCGAGGGCGCAGAGGATGATGACGGTGGTGTATCGTTTCATAGTCTAACAGTTTTACATTTTCAGATAGAAGTCGCGTGTCAGGGCGATGTATTCGGGGGAGTACGTGCCCGGAGCAAGCTCTATGGTCAGAGAGAGGGTTTCGGGTTCGGGCGTTTCTCCCCTGCGGAAGGCGAGGAGAGCGCGTTTCGGCCCGGAGGAGGGGGTGGGGTGGACGAGCGTGCGCCGCGCGGGATGGAGGCCGTTGGCGCGGGCTACGGGGGTGAAGGTGTCCGCCTCGGCTGTGGGGAGGATGACGGAGAGTGTGCCGTCAGGCGTGAGCATCCGCGCGGCGGCGGCCGTCAGGTCGGAGAAGGGGAGCGAGTCGTTGTGCCGCGCCGTGGAGCGGCGGCTGTCGGGGGATTTGAGCGCGGCGGTGAAGTAGGGAGGGTTGCACAGTATGTGGTCATAGGGCGCATCGGGGCGGAAGTGCTGCAACGCCGTGCAGTGGACGCGTACGCGCCCGGAGAAGGGCGATGCGGTGACGTTGTCGGCAGCCTGCGCGGCGGCTACGGCGTCTATCTCGATGGCGTCAATCAGGACGTCGGGTATTGCGCGCTGGGCGCACATGAGGGCAATGACACCTGTGCCTGTGCCTATGTCGAGGATGCGGCGGCAGCCGTCGAGGTACGCCCACGCGCCGAGAAGCACGCCGTCGGTGCCCACCTTCATGGCGCAGCGTTCCTGACGGACGGTGAACTGTTTGAATGTGAATGTGCTGCGGCTCATCTCTTCTTAGCAAAGAACTCTTTCATCAGGGCGGCGCACTCATCGGCGAGGATGCCTCCGGTGACCTCCGTCTTGGGGTGCAGTGCTTCGGGCGCGAGGCGGGAGTAGCCGCGCTTGGGGTCGGGCGCACCGTAGACCACGCGGCTGACCTGCGCCCATCCGAGCGCGCCGGCGCACATGGCGCATGGTTCGAGGGTCACGTAGAGCGTGCAGTCGGTGAGGTACTTGCCGCCCAAGGCGTTGGCGGCGGCGGTTATGGCCTGCATCTCGGCGTGGGCTGTCACGTCGTTGAGCGTCTCGGTGAGGTTGTGCGCCCGCGCAATGATGCGGTCGCGCCACGCGACGACAGCCCCCACGGGTATCTCTCCCTCGTCGGCGGCCATGCGTGCCTCGGCGAACGCAAGTTTCATGAAATAAGTGTCGTCCATAGGCTGTGCCTGCTTGTGTTGTTTCTTTGTGTTGTCAAGGGTGCCGTGCGGGGCGTGCGGAGGGGTGATGGGGGCTTTGCCGTGCATCAGTCCGCACCCGCCTCTTTCGGGCAGCGCAAAGGTAGCGAAAGTTGGGCGCAGAGACAAGAGGGGAGTGCATTTAATGGATGTGGTGGCCTGTACGTGGGGGCTGATGTGTCTTTACGGAGTGCCTGCCGGACGGGCGGGGAGGGGCTGGGGAGGGTGTCCATAGGGGCTTCGGACCCGCTTCGGCGAGAGTACGACTTTTTAACTCTGTTTAGCACTTGGGCGGCTGAGGGGTGGTTTGGAGGTGGGGAGATGCTTCGGAGGGGCTTCGGAGGGGCTTCGGCGAGAGTACGTGTTTTTAACCTCGTTTAACCAAAAGGGAGAGGTGGCGGGGAGATGGGGTTTTGAGGAATGGTTGAGGGGGAAGGGAGGTTGGGCAGTGGGATGTGTGGAATGGTTTAAGGGGAAGGGGGCGGAGCGGGAGGCGGGAAGGGGTGCGGGCTGCGGCTGTTGCGGAGGAGGAGGCTGCGCGGATGTGGCATGGGCACGGGAGGTGACACTTCACGAGTTGCAACATTCACATTGCCGTTTGCATCATTAATGTACTGAGTAATCCATAAAATACCATCGCCATGCAAAGGAGTGTACTATTCTTATTGCTGCTTGCCGCAGTTGTCCCGGCCTACTGCGAGACGCGGGAGCAGCGCGCCGCAAATCCCCACGAGGTGAAGATAGGGTGGGGTGACTACATTTCGGACGGGCTGATAATGCTGTTCCCGTATGAGCACGAGTTTGACCCGTCGCGGCCGTCGTAGCCGGGACATACGCTGGATGAGCATTATACGGGCAGCATCTTCGCCGAATACCAGTACCGCATTAACAGCTGGCTCGGAGTGGGCGCGGAGGCGGGCTTTTCGGGTGTGCTCGTGAACGAGAGGATTGAGCAGCTGGGCTACACGAAGGAGTTCCCGTGGAACACGTACCGCGTCTATGTCATTCCCAACGTGCGCTTCACGTACCTCAACACGCGCTACGTCAATCTCTATTCCGGCATCGGGGCGGGATTCATCATGCAGTGGGACAACTCGAAGCTGGATCCGCTGCGCCGCCCGTCGTTCACAGTGGACTTTAACCTCATAGGCATAGCCATCGGCGGGGAACACTTCTTCATAGAGGGGGAGATTACGCCGAAATATGAGCTGTACAACATGTTCGCAAGCCCGATATTCACCGTCGCGGCGGGATACAGGTTCTGAGAAGCCGTTTCCGAGGGCTGAGGGGCATACAGAAAACGTCCGGGCCGTGCAGTCGCTGCACAGCCCGGACCATAGCTGAATGATTTGACAATCACATTACATACACACACCTGTCATCTTAGATTTTCCACAAACAGTTTTTAGAGTATTATCGTCTTGGCTGAGAGTGTCCTTGTAGGCTGGCTCAGCACTACAACGGCGAACCCGCTGCAATTGCCTGCCTCGACTTGGCAGACACCTCCGTTGATTATCACCTGTCCGGACTTCAACACGCGCCCTGCGGCATCAATGATGTAGCATGTGGCCTCGCCGTCCATCGTGGTGTGGAGCTCAAGCATCCCGTCGGCGTTAGTCACAATCAGTTCGTCGTTCGTGTAGAAGTCGCTTATGCCGTCGTTCTCAATGTTGTCCACGCCTGTGGTGCTGCCGCCGTCGGGCAGCTGTCCCCACATCAGTTTCACGAGCATGGCAGAGGTCGTGTTGTCGATGTAGTAGCCGCGCTTGGTGTCGTAGTTGTTCGCCAGAGCGGCAATCACGTCCGCGCCCGCGCCTTTCGCGTAGTAGGGTATGAGCTGGTTTGTGTGGTCGCCGGAGTAGTACTTCATTGAGGGCATCACGCCTTTGCCGTTGTCCTTCACAGTGGCCTCGCCGAGGTTCTTGCTCTCCTCGCCGCCGAGGTATCCGGTCTCGTGGTCGCCGGTGACGATGAGCAGTGTCTCGTCCCAGTTGCTGTTCTCCTCCACCCAGTCGATTACCGCGTCGACGGACTTGTTGAAGTCGTTCTGCTCCTCGATGAGGCGGCCCTTCTGGTTGGCGTGGTTGGCCCAGTCAATCGCGCCGCCCTCAATCATGATGAAGAAGCCGTCCTCGTCCTGTCCGAGTATGTTGAGCGAAGCCTTTGTCATGTCCACCAGAGTGGGCACTGAGGGGTTCAGGTTGGTGCTGTCCACCACCTGCGCGTCGCCCCCGCGTGCCTGTTGGAGCGTAGTGGCAGCGCGTGCCACGAACACCATCTTCTCCGGCACATCCTCGCCTGCGGCAATCTCTTCGATGCGTGCCTTGTCGTCGCTGAAAGTCCAGTCGTTCAGCGTGCCCTCTTTCAGAGCCTGCCAAGTGGTCTCGCCGCCGACATACTGGTACTCCATGCCCTCTGTCTTAGCCACGCCGTTGTCGTCATACTCCGGATGGCCTGCGCCCATGATGAGGTCGAGCTTGCTGGCGAGCATCTCGTTGGCTATCTGCGCATACTCGTTACGGCTCTCGTTGTGCGCCGCGCCGAATGCTGCAGGTGTGGCGTGGGAGAACTCTACGGACGAAATCACTCCGGCCGCCTTGCCCTTGTCCTTTGCCACCTCGGCCAGTGTCTTCATCGATTCCAGCTCAACCGACTTGTTGATTGACCCGTCGTAAGTCTTCTCGCCCGTGCCCATGGCTGTTGCCGCAGGGGCTGAGTCTGTGGGTCTGATGCTGATATATTCGGTGTCGTTCCACGCCTTGTGCGAGTTGTACGAGGTGAAGTAGTCCGCAGGGTCAGTGCTGCCCTTAGTCCCCATCGCGTGGTACGTGCTGACGAAGAGACTTGTCGGGAAATACTCATACGCCTGTGTCTCGCCCATATAGTAGTTAGTGGCCTTTATCTGGTTCTCGCCCCAGCCGTCGGACACCATGTAAATCACGTTCTTGATTTGCGCCGCGTCGTCCATGTCTCTCCACAGGAGGAAGAACGACTTCGCTATCTCCGTGTTGTCCATGAACCTGCCGCGCAGCGGGTCAACCCTGTCAGCGAACATGCCGAGCACCTCCGCGCCCGCGCCCTTGGCATAGACCGGCACGAGCATATTGGTGTGGTCGCCCGAGTTGTACTTCATCCCCGGCACATTGCCCTTGCCGTTGTTCACTATCGGGTTGGTCGTGAACTTGTTGTCGCCGTCCTTCTCGCCGAGCAGATAGCCGCACTCGTGGTCGGAGGTCACGACAACGAGGTTCTCCTCCCATCCGCCGTTTGCCTCTACCCAGTCAATCACCGCATCCACCGTAGCGTGAAAGTCGAGCTGCTCCTCTATCATGCGCCCCTTCTGGTTGGCGTGGTTGGCCCAGTCTATCGCGCCGCCCTCTATCATCACCACGAAGCCCTCGTCGTTCTGCGACAGCACATTGAGCGCGGCCAGCGAGAGTTCGGGCAGCGAGTTCACTCCCGCGTTCAGCGCGTCGCCGTAAGGCACTTGCACATTCTCTCCCGTGCGTGCCTGTTGCAGCGTGGTTGCCACGCGCGGCACTACCACGAGCCTCTCCGGCAGGCTCTCGCCCTTGGCCATTGCTGCCACCCTTGCCGAGTCGTCCGTGAACGTCCATCCCATCTCGCCCCCGGTGAGCCTCGTCCATGTCTCCTCGCCGCCCACGAAGCTGTAATTCTTCTCGCTTCTCGGCTGCGCGTTGTCGTCATAGTCCGGATGTCCCGCGCCTATAATCACGTCCATATCGCTCTCGAGCATCTCCGTCGCGATGTCGCTGTACTGGTTCCTGTCCTCGTTGTGTGCCACGTGTGCCGCAGGTGTCGCGTGCGAGAACTCCACGGAAGTGACCACCCCGGCCGACTTCCCGATGCTCTTCGCATACTCCATGAAGTGCAGCGCGTCCTTGCGCTCCATGTCTACGCCTATCGCCCCGTCGAAGCTCTTCTTTCCTGTCGAGAATGCCGTGGCGGCCGGTGCGGAGTCTGTGTACCTCCCCTTGGTCGACACCCACGTGAAGTCAAGCCACGCGCTGTCCGAACGGTACTCCTGCATCGCCGTGCCGTTGTACGTCGTCATCGCGCACGTCATCGGAAACAACTGGAACTGCGCCACCGAGTCTCTCCCCTCCGCATAATAGTTCGCCGCCGTGACAGTGTTGTAGCTCATCCCGTCACCAATCAGAAAAATAATGTTCTTCGGCTGCTCCACCTGAGCGTTCACAGCCATGCCCGAGGCCAGCAGAAGACCCCCGAAAGCCATTTTAAGTTGATTTGTTCTCATAAGTTGATTGTTAGAATTAACCCGCTGCAAAGGTATCCCCGTCGCGTTACAGCAGCCCTACAATCGCATTACAAACGCACGACAACTCCATAACCGCTCCTCCCCGCTCCCGTAGCACATGTTACAAACCTGTTTCCTCCCCTCTTCCCCGCAACCTTCCGCCTGCGTTAATCGAGGTTAAAAACACGTACTCTCGTGCTGCCTCTAAGCCTGCCTCTCCCTATCCTCTCACTACCCTCACGCTAATTCACCATACTTTCGTTTGCCCTTTCGTACATCTTTACTACCTTTACGGTAACAACACAAAATAGCCGGTATCATCCGATACCGGCTTTTCTGTAATATACCCTCAGCGGGGGTCTCACTCCTTCCTTGTCGCCTCGCGGTACTGTTCGTCCGTCACCGCGTCGAGCCACGTGTTCTTGTTGCTCTGCGGGTTACACTCTATGGCGAGGTGCGAGAACCAGCTGTCCGGTGCTGCCCCGTGCCAGTGCACCACGTCCGGTGCTATCTCCACCACGTCGCCCGGCAGAAGCTCACGCGCCGGCTTGCCTTTCTCCTGATAGTACCCCCTGCCGCCTACGGCTATGAGTATCTGGCCGCCCGTGTGGCTGTGCCAGTTGTTGCGGCAGCCAGGTTCAAAGGTCACGTTCGCCACCGGGCTGTTCAGCCTCTTGTCCGACGTGAGCGGGGCGAGATACGACCTCCCTGTGAAGTACTGCGCGTACGCGTCGTTCGCCGCCCCCGTGGGGAATGCGCTCAGCCCCTGCGGCACGCCGCCATTCGCCTTCGCGTTCTCCTCCTTCACTATCATCAGTGCTTTCAGTGCTGCCGGGAAACCCACGTAGGGCAACGCCTGTATTACGGCTGCCGTCACATCCTCCGGCGTGTTGCCCGCGCGCAGGCATCCGTGGTAGTGCGGGTGCAGCTGCTCCTCGGCCCCTATCGCCGTCAGTATGCAGTACGCCAGCAGCTCCCTCGTCTTCACGTCGAGTGCCCCGCGCGTATATATGTCCCCGAAGCAATACTCCGTGACGAACCTCTCCACATCTTCGCCCATGCCGCCCGGCATGCCGCTCAGCTCCTTGGCGAGACCGCCCGGATAGAGGCTGTCGCGTATGGCTTGCCCGCGTTCGCCGCGCGTCTTCTCGTCCAAGCTCCCCTCACGTCCGAGAGGCAGGGCCACGCCCCTCTCTTTCAGCACCTCATTGACCGTCCCCACCGCATTCAGCATCCTCGGAAAGCCGATATACGGCGCGGTCAGGTACATTGCCTCCCGCAGCTCCTCGGGCGTCACGCCCACATTCAGTGCCGCCCCCGCGTGAGCTTTCAGCTGTGGCAGCGTCTGCATGCTCGCCAGCGTGACGCAGGTCACCATCTCCCTCATCTTCATGTCCATCTCTCCTGTCGTGAACACATCGCCGAAGATGAACTTCTGCAATATGTCCATCATCTCGGGGTCGCTCCCTTGCCCCGTCAGGGCTTCGCCGCCGAACAGCGCGGTGTAGTTCTTCTTGCAAATCTCTGTCCTGTCCATAGTTTCACTCCTTTTGTTTGTTCCTTGTGCCGCCGCCCCCGCGCACATCAGCGCGGCCACGGCTGTAATGATTATCGTACGTCTCATAACCCCCTTTTATCTGTTTGACAACTCTTTAACCCACGCGCCTATCGCGCTCTCTGTCATCCCGTTGAGCAGCCGCCCCTTGACGAACTTCACATCCGGGTAACTCTTCCTTATCGCTTCCACGCTCCCGTCTATGCTGCTCCCGCCCGATGTGGCGAACAGCACTACGGTCTTCCCGCTCAGCTCCACGCTCTCGATGAACGTGTTCACAGCCCTCGGTGCCATGTTCCACCATATCGGATAGCCCAGATACACCGTGTCATACTGCGCCATGTCCACCTTCTTCCCCTTGATGGCCGGCCTCGCCCCCGCGTCCTTCATCTCTACTGAGCTGCGCGAGTTGCTGTTGTGCCAGTCGAGGTCCGCGCTTGTGTACGCCCTCTCCGGCTCTATCTCGTACAGCGTGCCGCCCGTCGCCTTCGCCAGCTTCCCTGCGGCTGCCTCTGTCGTGCCGGTTGCCGAAAAATAGGCCACCAGCACCCTCTTCCCGTTCTGGGACAATGCGTTTGTACTCATACTCATAACTGCAACTAATGCTAATAATATTACCTTCATATGTTCCTCCTTTTGTTGCTCTGGCTGTCGTTGTTCTCCTCCCATGTCGCCACACAGCTTCTCCCGCGCTCTCCTCACTTCATATACTTCTCGTAGAATGCCGCTATCGTGTCGAACGGTATCACGTCCGTCTTGTCATACAGGTCCGTGTGGCTTGCGCCCGGCACTATCATCAGCTCCTTGTTGTCCCCTTTCAGACCCTTGTAGGCATCCTCGCTGAAATAGCGCGAATGCGCCTTCTCCCCGTGTACGAGAAGCACCGCGCTGCGTATCTCCCCGCTGTACCTCATGATAGGCATGTTGAGGAACGACAGCGACGATGTCTTGTTCCACCCTCCGTTCGAGTTCAGCGAACGCTCGTGATACCCCCGCGCCGTCTTGTAATAGTCGTGGTAGTCCTTCACGAACTGCGGCGCGTCCTCCGGCAGCGGGTCCACCACGCCGCCCGCCAGCGCATACGTGCCGTTGCGGAAATCCTCCGTCCTCTGTGCGTTCAGGGCCTTGCGCAGCTCGTGGCGCGCCTCCTCGTTGTCCCCCGCGTCGAAATACCCGTTTGCTGTTACGCGGCTCATGTCGTACATCGTTGCCGCTACGGTCGCCTTGATGCGCGTGTCCATCGCCGCCGCGTTGATGGCCATGCCGCCCCAGCCGCAGATGCCCAGTATCCCCACGCGTTCCGGGTCAACGTCCCCGCGCGTCGAAAGGTAGTCCACTGCCGCCGAGAAATCCTCCGTATTGATGTCCGGCGATGCCACATAGCGCGGCTCGCCGCCGCTCTCGCCCGTGAACGACGGGTCGAACGCCACGGTCACGAACCCCCGCTCCGCCAGCGTCTGCGCATACAGCCCCGAAGCCTGCTCCTTCACCGCGCCGAACGGCCCGCACACCGCTATCGCCGCACGCTTCCCGCCCTTGCCCTCTTTCGGCAAATACAGGTCGGCGGCGAGGGTGATGCCGTAGCGGTTCTTGAATGTCACCTTGCTGTGCTCCACCTTCTCGCTCTTGGGGAACGTCTTGTCCCACGTCTCTGTCAGTTTCACTTGTTCCATGTTTCTGTCGCTTTTGTTGGTTTGTGTGCAGCCTCCCGCCGCCCCCATGAGGCAGGCGAATGCCGCCGCTAAAATCGTGTTACGTCTCATATCTTCTGTGCTTTTGATGCTACTCATCTGTTTTACCGATGCAAAGGTAGCATGATAAAACTCTCTATCATGTAGACAGATTACTGATGTTCGTACCCGATTTACGGGTTCTGACATGACGCTGTATGAAGCTCCCCCTGCATCACCCTCTTGCCCTCTTTCTCTTGCCTCCCTCCATCCGCCCCGCGTCCGGCCTCCCCCTTGTCCCGTTCCCCCTTCTTAGGTCATTTCAAATATAAAAGAGAGTTAAAAACACGTACTCTCGACGGAACTCTAAGGGAGCCCATAGGGAGCCTCTCCGAAGCCCCTGCGGCACTTTTCCCCGCACATTCCCCATCCTCTCCGTTGCCGTTGCCCTCACCTTTCACTATCTTTGCAGCATGAACATAAGGACGATAGCTGATAGGGTATGGAAGTCTGCCGTGGCGAGGAACTATTCGCACATGACGGCCACGCAGATGCTTTCCATGCTCATCAGCATCTGCGTCTATCCCTACGTCATCCGGCGGCTTGGAGGTGAGGTCTACGGCCTATACGTCTTCGCTCTCGCCATAACGAACTACTTCATAGAGTTCACCTCTTTCGGCTTGAAGTTCCCCTCCGTGAAAGCCGTGGTGGAGTACCGTGATGACGCTGATGGCACTAACCGCACGGTCACATGCGTTTACATCATCAAGGGGCTGCTGGCCGTGGTCTCGGCCGTGGTCTTCTCTCTCCTCGTGCTCTTCGTGCCTCTGCTGCGTGCGCACGCGCTGCTCTTCCTATGCGTCTTCCTGCAACTGCTGGGTGAGGTACTGCTCCCCGCTTGGTTCTATCAGGGCAGGCAGAAGATGCAGGTAGTGACCTACATGAGCGTGGGGGCGCGCCTCTTGACCGTCCCGTTCATCTTCCTCTGCGTGAAGTCGCCTGACGACATTGTGCCGTTCGCGGCCATCAACACGGCGGGCGTGCTTGGCGCGGCGGTCGGCGTGGCGGCTGTGATGCTCTGGCGCGAGGGCGTGCGCCCCGTGCGGGTCAGTGCGGCGGAGGTAAGGCGCATGGCGAAGGACGCGCTCCCCTTCTTCGGCTCGAACGTGATGAGCACGCTGAAGACCGAGACTGTCACGCTCCTCATAGGCTCATTCCTCGGCATGAGGGACGTGGCAATATACGACTTGGCTAACAAGATGGTGGTCATACCGAGAACGCTGACGCAGAACGTCAACCACGCCCTCTTCCCCGCCGTGCTTGCCGGACAGCGCGACAGGGTGAGGCAGATAATAAGATACGAGTACGGCATCGGTGCGCTCATCATCCTCCTGCTTGCCGCCGTGGGCTATTGGGCCGCGCTGCTGCTCGGCGGGCGCGAGATGGTGGGGGCATACCCCATATCGCTTATACTCAGCGTGACGATACTGACATGGCTCGTGGTCGGGGCATACATAGCGTTTGTCTTTGTGCCGCAGGGGAGATACACTCTCGTGACGCGCAACCAGCTTGTTGCTCTGCTCTCGTTTCTGGCGATAGGCATCCCCGCCGTGGCTCTATTCCGCAATGTCTATGCGCTGACTGCTGCCTTCGCCCTCTCGGGTGTGTGCGAGATAATCTATTGCAGATGGGTGACACGTAAATATAGGTTGTTATGAGTGCGGTGTCAATATTGGTATGTCTCTACAATGCGGAGCGGTATATAGGCCGATGTGCGGAGAGCCTCTTCGGGCAGACTATGGCTGATGTGGAGTACATCTTCGTGGACGACGGGAGCAGCGACGGCTCTATGGCCGTGCTTGCTGATGTGCTTGGGCGTTTCCCCCATAGGAGAGGGCAGGTGAGGATGGTTAGCATGGGCTTAAACTGCGGCGTGGAGGCTGCACGGCGCAGGGCTGTGGCCGAGGCCGCGGGAGACTACCTCCTGTTTGTGGACAGCGACGACTACATAGAGCCTGACATGGCTGCACGGCTCTACGGCATGGCTGTTGAGACGGGGGCGGACATTGTGGCGTGCGACTTCGTGACCGAGTATGCCGACGGGCGGAGCGAGCTCTGCCGTGAGCATGTGGCCGCCGGGAGGGAGGAGCGGTTCAGGGATATGCTGGAGAACAGGCGCGCGAACGGCTACCTGTGGAACAAGATGTACCGTGCCGCGCTGTTACGTAAGTGCCGGTACGGCGATAGGCCGATGAACTATCTGGAGGACTATGCGGCCAATGTGCAGCTCTACTACTATGCGGAGCGTGTGGCTCATCTGCCCGTGCCGCTCTACCACTATGTGAAGAACGGCGCTTCGGTCACGGCAGTCCGCTCACGCCGTCATTTTGAGGACGCGCAGGAGTTCTGGCGGCGGACGGAGGCCTTCATGCGTGAGATGGGCATTTACAGCGAGTACGAAGCCACGCTCTCGAAGCTCAAAGTGGAGATGAAGGCGCACCTGATGATGGACACCGCCGACCGCCGTCTGCGCCGTGAGTTCCGCACCATGTTCCGCGCCGAGGAAGCCTCTGTCGGCACAGCCTTTCTTCGCCGTGGCGAGCGTCTGATGCTCTGGACCGTGCGCCGCCGCCTCTTCCTCCTTGGCGATGCCCTAAGGCACGCCGTCCTCCTCCGCAACTCGCTGCGCAGGACTTTTTCGTGAACACGTGTTTTTATCTTGACTGGCATAAGACCTTTGTGTATATATATGACTTTCGCTATCTTTGCCGTGGAATGATGAGTGGGGCTGTGGACCGGGAGGGGTGTGTTATGTAGTTGTGTAAGCGTGTGATGGATAATAGTAGGTTAGATGATTTGTTGCCTAAGCTGATGGATGCGAGGGAGAGGGCGGGGGCGTTCTCTTCGCTCGTGCGTCTGACGCAGGAGCGGCTGTACTGGCATGTGCGCAAGATGGTGCTTGTGCATGAGGACGCGAATGATGTGCTGCAAAATACGTATATGAAGGCGTGGAGGTCGCTGGGGTCGTTCAGGGGGGAGTGTCAGATTTATACGTGGCTGTACCGTATCGCGACTAATGAGACGCTTACGTTTCTGGCGTCGCAGAGGATGAAGAATGTGTCGTCGCCTGTGGATTATGAGGATGTCATGCTCTCGCGCATGGAGGCTGATGTGTATTATGAGGGGGAGGAGATGCAGCGGAAGTTTCAGCGGGCGGTGCTCTCGCTGCCGGAGAAGCAGCGGCTGGTGTTCAATATGAGGTATTATGATGAGATGAAGTATGAGGAGATTTCGGAGATTACGGGGACATCGGTGGGGGCGTTGAAGGCGTCGTATCATCATGCGGTGAGGAAGATTGAGCAGTTTGTGAGGGATGAGGATTGAGGGGGAGGATTAAACCTTTGTGGGTTGCGTGTGTCAAATGGTTGTGAGGACGCAGTGGGGAGGGGGTGTGTTGTGGAGGTTGGTGCGCGGATGACTCAGGAGTGGAATATTAACCGGGTAAATCTTTATTGATATGGATGAGAAGGTGTTTGATATGGAGATGAGGGGGCGGGAGTTGCCGTTTTCCGTCCCGGAGGGTTATTTTGAGCGGTTTGCGGAGGAGATGGAGCGGAGCATAGCACCGCAGAAGAGGCCGGTGTGGGCACTGGCGCGTCCTATTTTTACGGCGGCGGCTGTCTTTGCTGGCCTGATTGCGGTATCGTATCTGGTGTTCACGTTGCAGAGGGGCATTGTACCGCAGACGGATGATTATATGCCTGTGCGTCAGGAGTACGCGGAGATAATAGCCGACCAGTTCGATGTGTTGCAGCTGGAGGATATTTTGTCGGGCGAGGAGGAGTGATGCGGCAGTGCGGGTGGCAATCGGGGAAAATATGTGTCGACTGAATATATGAGGAATTTTGTTTTGACGGTTTGTTTTGCGTGTCTGCCGCTTTTGCTTCTGGCGGATGATCCTAAGTGCAGGACGAAGGAGGAGTGGCGCGCGTATGTCAATGCGCAGAAGCGGGTGTTTTTTAATGACCAGATAGGGTTTACTCAGACGGAGGCTGCGGCCTTCTGGCCTCTGTATGAGAACTATTCGGCAGATATGAGACGGTCGCACAAGAGTGTGCGTACGGCTATGAGAGAGGGCGAGAGCGGATCCGCGGACTATGATGTTATAGTGCGGCGGATAAATGATGAGGAGGGGGTGCAGGATTCTCTGCGTGTGGTGTTTATGTCGGAACTTGGAAAGATACTTCCTGCGGAGAAGGTGTACAGGTATATGAAGGCTGAGGACGCTTTTAAGCAGTTGCTAATCAAGGATGTTGACAACAAGGGGCAGAAAGGTAAAAAATAATTGTGGAAAAGTTTTGCCGGTATGGGTAAAAGCGTTACCTTTGCAGCTGTAAAACCAAGGTTCCTTGGATGAGTGGCTTAGTCAGCGGTCTGCAAAACCGTGTACGGCGGTTCGAATCCGCCAGGAACCTCTGAAAAAATAAAGCCTTGCAGCTATAACCTTCTTTCGCAGTGGGTGTAGTTTGCAAGGTTTTTTGTTATGTGAGCCTGTACGGTGTGCGGGCTTGCTTGAAAGTAAGGTATAATGTTTAGTTTTTAGGTATGTTGTGTTTGCGTGTATTGTTTGTGGGCTTCTGCCTGTGTGTGTCGGCAGGTCTGTATCCTATCAATCCTCTGAGGGAGTATGTGCGTCTGCCTCAGGATATGGGTCTTATGTATAAGGATATATCGCCGATCACATCGGACGGGTATAAGATTAGGACGTGGTTTGTGCCTGCGCAGAGAGCGCATGAGGCTGATTCGGTAAGAGGCAAGGCAGTTATACGCCCATATAGGCCGGAGTATGATGGAGTCAGGCCGACGATTATTTTCTGTAATGGAGATGAGGAGAACATGAGTCATGGACCGCTGCATTTTGCCAGGATTTTTGCATGCCACTATGGTTTTAATGTAGTCACGTTTGACTGGCGCGGGTTCGGGCATAGCACGAGATTCCCGTTGAACAGTAATTACATTTGCTATACGGAGATGCTTGAGGATTTCAGAGCAGTGATAGATGTCGTGATGAAACAGAAGGAGGTGGACAAGAGCCGTGTGGCAGTGATTGGCAATTCGACTGGAGGATTGATTGCAATGATGTCTGTGCATAGGAGTGGACGTATAGCTGCGTTTGTCGGTAGGGGCATTCCGACCGGTTTGCGTGAGACGGCGAAGCAGTTGGAGAAGTATGTGGGGAGAGACTCTGTAAGTATGCGTATACCGGATGATTTTCCTATGGAAGAGATGCCGATAAAGATAGCGCCGCAGTTTCATGTACCGTCGCTATTCATAGTCGGCGAGTATGACATGCATACGCCTGTATGGATGAGTAAGGCTATAATAGACAATATGCCGGAGGGTGTGGAGAGAAGACTTCTCGTGGTACACGATGCCGGCCACGGGGCGAGCGCGGCTCCGGAGGTAGTGGCAGAAGATGAGGTGGTGACCGCAACTGTGGAATTTCTGAGGTCTTTGGGCTTCTGACGTTATGTCGGCTTGAGGGGGAGAGAGGCTTGGTTTTACCCGGTGAGAGTGCTTAAGTAAATATGGAGGCCTGCAAATCATTGATTTGCAGGCCTCCATATTTACGAACATTTATTCGCGGAAGCGGGGGGAATGAAACCGTTATTGATAACTATTTAATTAATTGTTAATGTGCTGCTTTTGTGCGGTCATAAATTACTGTTGTATTGATTTACACTTTGTAAAACATCAATCAATTCGGGTTCGTAGATTAATTTAATATTATAACCACTATCTTTGAGTTCTTGTGTTTTTTTGAGTTTAGATGGTCCAGCTCCGTTTCCTATTATCACTATATTAGTTTTTTTCGTAATGGAGGTATTTATATCCGCGCCCAATGATTGTAATAATTTCCCCAATTCGACTAAACCTATTGAACATGCACTGGTATGTGCAGGGGTCATTGTTTCGAAGTCAATCGCTACAAACGAAAATGCATTATTCATATGTTTCTGAATTTATTTATCCGGCGGCAGCATAGCCTGCATCCAGTACAGCTGTGGTCTCTCCTGTACCGCCAGAAAGGGCTTTTTTATAGTTTTCAATTTCAGCTTTCAGTCTGCCTATCTCTTCTGCCTGTTCACTGATTTTGTGGAGTATCTTGTCTATCACAGGGTTGGCGGTGTCCGAATTTACTTCATTTAACCCTTGTTTCAGCGTCATTTCTCCTATTCCTAATATCAGCCAGTTGGCAGATATATTTGCGTTTGCGCATACTTTTTCTACCAACTCATAAGAGGGTTTGCCTTGCCTTTTGCCTGTAACATTTTGTATTACAGAGGGATTTACGCCTATTGTAGTGGCGAATGCTCTTTTGTTTCCTTTGTATAAGTCGTTTATGACAATTTTAAATCGTTCATTTATAGTCATATAGAATATTTTATGCGCAAAAGCGCAAAATATTTGATTAAATGTTTGTTTGTAGTCGCAATTGCGACTATCTTTGCATTGTCAATTTACACGGCAATTTATAAAAAGATAATGGTATGACAAACAGGAAGAAAATTTTACTGCCCTATGGGGCAGGTAACCGCATTGCGGAAGAGTTCGGGGCGAACCGGGCTACCGTGTCGGCCGCGCTGAATTTTGTTACTAACAGTTATCTGGCGCGGGCGATAAGGAGCAGGGCGATGGAACTGGGAGGTAAGGAGGTTGAACTTGGGTCGGCTGCCGAAGGGCAGGCGTGTGAGAGCAGGGAGGGGTGAGCTATGAGAAGTCAGAATGACAGGATTAAGATGGTGAGGGCAGGATGGACGGTGCTGAGGATAGTGGATGTGGTGATGGGGGAGGGGAGCAGGCCGTTTATCAAGTACACGCCTGACGGGAGTAACTGGAAGGTGTGGAAAAGGTTTGTGAGCAAGGCCGCGCTGATGCGTGAGGTGAAGCGCATCGATGCGGAGGAGAGGATGACGGTGTTTGAATAAGAAAGGTAATGGCGTTATGAAGGTTATAGATATGAGCGCGGAGCTTAGGGTGGCGAGGCGCGATGAGGGATGTGTGGTGGTACACATGGATTTTGCAGGGAGGGCTACTGATGTGGCCGATGAGCTGGTGTGGTGTTATGACCTGCCGGTGGAGGAGGTGACTATCATGGAAGGCAATGCGGGGGCGGAGATTTTTATCGCGTCGGCTGACCTGACGGAGGATGAGCTGACGGAGAGGCTGGTGGAGGTGTGCGGACGGATGTTTCTTGGCAGGCTTAAGGTGAGGTGATTATGGGGTTTGTATTGTTTGTTGTGTGCCTGTTTGTGGTTTGTGAGGTGGTGATGCTGGTGGTGAAGCGCAGGATTGACAGGGATGACAGAGAGAGATGAACCATTGTGTTTATGTTCGATGCCGGGCGTGCGGGACGGTGTACTGCGTGAGGTGCGAGGGGTACGGCTGTCCTGTGTGCGGGGCGATGTATGATGACGGATATGAGACGGGAGGAGTTTTTGGAGCTGGTTTCTCCGGAGAGGATGGAGCGGGAGCTGGCGGCAAGGGGGCGGGAGGAGGTGATGGGGCTGATGAATGAGATGGCGCGGGTGATTGAGGGGATGGGTGAGGGGCAGTATATCGATGTGGGGCGTGTGCGTGAGGAGAACCGTGCGCTGTTCTGTGCGGCGGCGCGGGATGCGATGATGTGTAACAACAGATTTTATTTTAACGATGAGTACACGAGGTTTTACAGAGCGAGAATGGACGCAGAGGGAAATGCAGTTCTTGAAGGCTCATGCGGCTGACATGAGTTTTGCGGATATGGCGAGGGTTATCGGCAGGAGTGAGATGGCAGTGAGGGTGAAGGCTCACCGGATGCTGCTGGATGTGAGGGTGAACGGGAGGAGCCGCCAGAGGGTGACGCACAATGTGGCGCGGAAGATGGTGGAGCTGAAGATTAGCCTGAGGTATTTCCGGCCGGGGAGGGAGTTTTTCGTGAGAACGGGGTTGTCGCAGAAGCGTTTTTGGGCGGCGATGCGGGGGGAGATATATCTGAACAACAGTGAGCTTGCAAGGCTTGCAAAGGAGCTGAATGTTGACCTTGCGGAGTTCCGGGAGGTGCTGCAGCTGGAGATGGAGTTTGAGTAATTGGGCAATATGTCATGTCTGTTTATGTTTGCAGGCATGGGAGGTATTTTTGCGTTTGAGTTTTTACAATCGGCTATATGAAACAAGATATAATAGAACGTGTCAAGGAAGCGAATGATATCGTTGAGGTTATCGGTGAACGCCAGAACCTTCGGAGGGCTGGGGCTAATTATGTGGGTGTGTGTCCTTTCCATGCGGACACGACGCCGAGCCTTACGGTGAGCAGGGCGAAGCAGATATATAAGTGTTTCGCGTGCGGGGCTGGGGGTGATGTGATTAAGTATGTGATGGAGACGGAGCGGGTGACTTTTTATGAGGCGTTGAGGATGCTGGCGAGGAGGGCTCATGTGGAGTTGCCTGAGGAGAGAGAAGAGAGTGCTGATGACAGGAGGCTGAGGCTGGAGCGTGAGAGGCTGTACGGGGAGGCGAGGAGGCTGCATGGCGAGCTGCTGGAGGGACGTGGGGAGAGCGAGTTTTTCAGGTATCTGTCGGAGAGGGGGATTACGCAGGAGGCGGCTGATGTGTTCGGGCTGGGGTACGGGAGGAGCGGTTTTTTCAGGGGGAGGGTGACTTACCCGTTTTTTGACGCGGGGGGTAATGTTATTGGTTTTACGGGGCGGCTGACGGGCTGGAGCAAGGGGTGTCAGATGCCGAAGTACAAGAATTCGGATGAGAGCGCGATATTCCATAAGGGGAATGTGATATTCGGGTTGCCACAGGCGAAAGGGGAGATTGTGCGGAAGGGGTATGCTGTGTGGGTGGAGGGGCAGAATGATGTGATAACGATGTGGCAGAGGGGTGTGAGGAATGTGGTGTGCGGGAGCGGGAGCGCGATGACGGAGGGGCATGTGAGGATGCTGTCGAGGTTCACGAGGAGCGTGACGCTGATGTTTGACGGTGACAAGGCGGGGAGGGATGCTACGCTGAAGGCGATGGGGACGCTGCTGAAGGCGGGGATGGGTGTGAAGGCGGTGAGGCTGCCGGATGGTGAGGACCCGGATACGTTCGCCCAGAAGAGGGATGATGTGGAGGAGGTGGTGTCGAGGGCTGCGGGCTGGGGTGCGTATCTGCTGGCGGAGTACCCTTTTGTGGAGGATGACATTGACGGGAATGCGGAGAGGGTGGAGAGGCTTGTGGAGTATGCGGTGCTGGTGGATAGTGATGTGAAGCGGGGTGAGTTTGTGAAGGGGATATGCTCGAGGTTCGGGATTGGGGCGGATGTGCTGCGCGGGAGGGTGAAGCCTGTGCCGAGGACGGACAGGTGGCAGAACGGGTATTACGGGATGGATGAGGCGAAGGAGGTGATGAAGGAGAGGGGCGGGGAGTGGCATCTGACGTTTGACGAGGAGGTGTTTTGCGAGGGGGTGTGCGAGAGCGCGGTCATACTGTGGAAGGGGAAGGCGGGCAAGCATGCGGTGCAGAGCTTCAGGTCGGAGGTCAATACGGTATATGTGGACGGGGGTGAGCTGAGGTTTGCGGAGGGTTGTGCGGGGACGGAGGTGGATGTGTGCTACCGTCTGCACTGCGGGGGCGTGAGCGTGATAGTGGAGAGGGAGGATGGTGCTGTGCTGTTTGTGGACTGGCTGATAGATGAGATAGGAGGGTTTTATGCGCAGCTTAATTCAAATGACAAGGCGGCCGCACTGGATATGGCCTTGCATACGATAGCGCATACGCCGGGTTCGCTCCAGACGATAAAGGGGAAGGAGTGGCGCGAGAGGTTCGGGCTCGGGAAGAGCGAGTATAACAAGCTGCTGGGGGAGGTGTTCGCGGAGATACGGGACAGGGGGAGCATGGAGAGGCGCAAGGATGACTTTCAGGATATGCGCCCTTTTGACCTGAACCTGCTGCCGGACTATGTGGTGCAGGACGAGACGTTGAAGAAGGTGTATGACCTGTACGGCTATTATCCTCTGCTGAAGAATGACGGGACGCGGTGCGCGTACGCATTCAGGAATGACAAGGGGGAGGGGCACACTATGCTGTCGAACTGCTATGTGGAGCCGCTGATACACCTGTACAGCCAGAATGACCTTAACAATAAGCGTATTGTGAAGATAAACCATATCAGCGAACAGGCGGTGTATTATGAGTGGCCGTCAACGGCTTTCGTGTCGTTGCAGACATTCATGCGTCAGCTGATACTTGCCGGAGCATATAATTTCGGCGGGACGGCCGTGCAGTTCGACCGCCTGCGTAACAACCTGCTTTCCGGATTTACGAAGTGTGAGCTGCTGACGGTGTACGGCTGGCAGAAGGAGGGTTTCTGGGCGTTCCCGAACGCGATTTATCACAGGAAGGAAGAAGGCGGGCCAAATGTCATAGAGTACACGAATAACATAGGTGTCATGACACACCGGCGCATCAATTATTACAGCCCGGCCTGTTCTGAGATTTCGGTGGGCAAGGACAGCGCGCAGGGTTCGCAGTACCAGCAGGACAGGTATATGATGTACAAGGATATACCGGAGGGTGAGCGCATAAGTTTTGCCGAGTGGGCCGCGCTGATGGACGAGGTGTATAAGATAAATGACAACGGCAAGTGGGCTGTGCTGTTTGATGTGATGACATGTTTCAGGGATTTCATCTTCGAGACAAGGCGCTGTTTCACATCGCTCTTCTTTTCCGGGCCTACCGGCTCGGGCAAGTCGCAGATAGCCTTCTCGATGCGTTCGCTCTTCATGTCCCCCAACGCGGCCGCCTTCAACCTGACGACAGGCACACTGCCGGCGTTCGGCGCAATGATGCAGCGTTACCGCAATATAATAGTCATAATGGAGGAGTATAACGACGAGATAGACGAACGTATATTCCAAGGACTGAAAGCCGCCGTGCTTGACGGTCAGGGGCGCCAGAAGATGAGCAACGCGGAGACGAAGGAGATGGACTTGTCCGACGTTAACAGCGTCCCACTCCTCCTCGGGCAGTATGCACCGCAGAGGGACGACGGCGCACTGGCCAACAGGTGCATACTCTGCAATGTGCCCTACTCGCAGGGATTTACAGAGCATGAGGTAGCAGTATTCGAGAGGCTGAAAAGTTACGAGAAGTCAGGCCTCTCCAACGTGCTCATCGAGATACTGGACAATCGGGAGACTGTCATACGAAACTACCTCGGCATTTTCAACGAGGAGTACCGTAAACTCAAAGAGAGGATAAATGTAGAGGCCACCAAGGCGGACGGCCTGACACGCATCATCAACTCCGTAGCAATGGTCGTCGCCATGTGCCGCCTCATAGAGGAGAAAACTGCGCTGAAACTGCCTTTCACGTATGCGGATTTCTTCAAGCTGGCGGTGGATAAGGTACTCTATCAGGTAAACTCAATCTCCACCACAAACAAGATGGCCACATTCTTCTCCACGGTCAACTTCATGATAACACAGGGCATCATAGAAAAGAACCGCTACATGCGCATCGATGTCCCCTCCGGCAACATCGTCCGCGTCAAGGACAAAAACGGCAACAAGCCGCATGACCTCCTCCTGCCCGAAGGAACAAAGGTACTCTACATGCGCCTCGGCGACCTCTACAGCGCATATTACAGACAAGTCGGCAAGGGCGCGCTCTCCAAACAGAGCCTGTTGAGCTACCTCGACTCCAACCCCGCATACCTCGGCACAGCGGGAGTAAAATTCAAGTATATAGAAGAGAGCGTCTTTGATAAGGCAGGCACTGATGTATTCGGAAACGACAAGATCGCTGGCCAGACCGGAATGAAGTACGTCGTCAGCAACACCACAGCCTACCTCTTCAAATACGACATGCTGAAAGAACTCATGGACATCGACTTTGAGAACGAAGAGGAAACACCTACCGCCTCAGCCCTCAACAACGAAGTGGAAGACATGCCCTTTTAGACACCTTCGGCCAAAAGCCAATCCCGTGCGGTACTCCGCACGGACAGATAATATAAAGATACTGGACGCGTGATTTTACTGACATTTCAAAATTGCAGTATGCGCGTCCAGTATCTTTACCTTTTTTATGTCACCCGCCCGGAAACCTCCCGGGCGGGTTTGCCGTTTTCCCCCCGCACTCCCCCTGCATAAAAAATACGTTTTTCAGCGTTTTAAGGAAAAACCTCATCCAACCGTCCAACCATCCAACCAAAACCGGAAAGAATATAGTATATGTATATATAATATATTGATATTTATATAGTTATAATATGATATCAGAGCATCATGGTTTGCCGTGCGCGGTTGGATACGGTCGTTTTTCGGGCTAAATTGGTTGGATGAGGTTGGACGAAATATGCTTTTTGAAGAATATTCAGATTTATTTGGTTGGATGGTTGGATGTGCGGCATATACGGTTGGATGTGAAGAACCGCACTACATACACTCTGACATTCAGCCCGTTGCCCTCGAAAAATACCCTTAGTTGGACGGTTGGATGGGATTTCGGAATCAGGCAGGGTATACGGGCAACAATTTTTTTCATTGGTATAAAGTGCAAGTTTCATGTGACCCGTAAGTGTTTTTTTCAGTAGCTTTGTAAATGATAGAAAACTGATGATGTCTGACTATCTCGTACATATAAGCGTTGCGCCATACGTTGCCGAGTTCATGTACCACCACTTCGGCAACCCCGTGCGGCTTGTCAAGGACTCGCCGGAGGCACGCCTGCTGAAGACATACCTCGAGCGCACCCCCGAGGGTGCGCGGCCTGACATGGGCGCGGGCGATAACCTGCGCATCGCCGTGCCGTGGTTCAAGGAGAAAGACCCGCGTGTCTACTGCTGGCTCTCCCCCATGTCGAAAGCCGCCCTCGCCGAGTGCTTCGAGAGCGTCTTCCTGCGCAACATGTGGGTCGAGCTCCTCCAGATGCCCGAAGCCCGCTGCCGCATATCAACCATGATATACGCCTACATGGAGCGTCACGGCATAAGCGACATCCATTGGGAATGCATCCGCCAGAAGTACTACCGCCTCCGCAAACAGTACTTCAAGGACAAGGGAATAAAAATGTGACATAAATTTTTCGACTTCACGGCCATCTTTGAACAGACGCGCACAACCGCGCACAAAAACACATACATCACGATGAACTACGCAGGAATATTTGAAATCTATTGCCTCCCCGCCTCAGCCCTCGAACTCCCTGAACTGCATGATTATAGCGCGGCCGGGGAGCAGCTGCCCGTAAGTGCCCGATGGCAGCAGCTGGAAACCATCGGCACAGCCTCCCTCAGCGAAGAGACCGCCGAGGAAAACGGGCAAACCGTTTACAGTGTGCGACTTTCATTCCTCTGTGCGGAGAAAGTGGCTTTCCCGTCACGGCGTTGCGTATTCCGCACATGCGATGTAAACGGCCGTAACTTCCTCATAGGCACAGGCTCACGCCCACATCCGTCCGTCACATACAAGTACACCGATTCCGGCCCCGCCGGGAAGAAAGGCTATGAGTACTCCGTAACTTACAGGAACAGCACAGGACTTATACCCATATCGGCGTAACCCTCTTTTTTCTGCCGTGTTTCGGGCGTTATACCTCTGATTTAGAGATATAACGCCCTTTATTTGTCTTTTTATGTGCCGCGCAGGACATATATTTTCGCAGGTGACAAGGTATAACCATACATATCACAATGAAATACAACATCGAAATACATGGAGTGATAGGCTATTGGCCAAACGTCCGCAGTGCCGTCAAGGCAGTGCTTGACGAGAACGAGGGAAAGCATGTCGACATTCTGATAGACAGCCCCGGCGGCCTCCTCTCTGTCGGCCTGACCATTTCCGACCTGCTGTGCAACCATGGTGACGTGACGGTCTACATACATGGCCTCACAGCCAGCGCGGCCACTGTCATAGCTATGGGCGCGAAACGCATAGTCATGTCAAAGTATGCCATGATGCTCGTCCATCAGGTATCTAATTGGGTGGACGAATGGGGGGCAATGAATGCCACGGAAATACAGGAGGCCATTGCCCGTCTGGAGAAGAACAGGCAGGAAAACGAAAAAATGGACCTCATGCTCGCCAGCATGTATGCTGACCGTACAGGCAAAAGCCTCGCGGAGATGCACTCACTGATGGTAAAGGGGCAATGGATGAGTGCGGAGGAATGCCTTGCATACGGCCTTGTCGATGAGGTTACGGAAGAGGGCAAGCCCCCTGTCATAGACAAAGGTGTTCAGGACATGTTCAACTCGGTGGAGATACCGCTGCCTCTATCCATCGACTTCGGCCAGACAGACACCTCCCACTCGCTCATGCGCCGTCTGGCAGCACTCTTCGGAAAAAAAGAAGACACTAACCAAAACAACAATAAAATGACAAAGATTAATTCCTATACGGCAATTAACGCACTTCTGAATGTCACCGACATAGAGGCTGACGATAAAGGCTCGGCCACATTGTCAAAGGGACAGCTTGAAGCCATCGACAGCCGTCTTGCCCTCATCACCGACAGGGACAGTGAGATAGACCGCCTGAAAAAGGACAACAAGGAAAAGGACGACACCATAGCCGCCCTTAAAGCAGCCCCCGCAGAGGAGCAGAAAAATATAAAGGAAGAGACTGCGGACTCCTCCTGTGATACAATCAACAAACAACTCGACAAAATTGAATTTTAGCCATGGCAAACAAAATCACAGTGACACCGGCAGAACTTGCCGCATCGGCGGTCAAATACCGTTCAGAACTGCTGCAGGCCTCCACTTACAAACTCGACAAGGCCACTCGGCACATGACATTCCGCCGGGGAGTACGCTACAAGGAGACAGTAGGCGCACTCAAGTATGACGGAGAGCTCCGCCCTTACAACACGACGGAGCGCAACGGCTCAAACGCCTCCATCACAGGGCGCACCCTCGAGACCTTTCTCGGGCAGGTATGGGACCAGTTCGACCCGAACGACCTCATCAAGACAATCTACGGCTCCGACACCGTCATGGGCGAAGGCCTCAAAGGAGTTCCGGTAGCCAAAGTGCTGCTCACCGCCATCATGCGCAACGTGGGGCAGGGCCTATACCTCAACCTCTGGAAAGCCAAACGCAATGATACCGGCAAGACAACCGCCGACCTCTTCAACGGCTTCGACACAATCACCGACTCCGAGATAACGGCCACATCCATCTCGGCCGCAAACGGCAACTACGTCCAGCTGACAGAAGACATCGACTATACAAACGCCGTCGATGCCCTCCAGAGCATCTATTTCGGGGCGGCTGACCTCCTTCAGGAGAAACAGACAAAGATGTTCCTCCCCGTCAACGTATTCAACGCATACAACAAGTGCCTCAAATTCGAGGGCGGAGGCATATCCTACTACAAGGAATACACCCAGACATACCTCGAAGGCACAAACGGCCTCTGTGAGCTTGTCCCTCTTGCCGACAAGAAGGACTCGAAGTACATACACCTCTCCACACGGAAGAACATGATGGTAGGGGTAAACCAGACCATACCCGGAGAAGAGAAAATAGAAGTACTCCGCCTCCATCCCGTGCTGCTCGACTTCTATGTATCCCTATTCTTCGGCTGCCAGTTCGAGAGCATCGCCAAGGAAGACCTCTTCGTCGCACAGCTGAAAGCACAGACACCGCCCCCGTCAGAGGATGAAGGTGAATAAGAATAATCATAAGGAGGAACAACTATGGAATGCAACCAGAACGACCTTTTCGAGTCAATACCCGCATGTGACGGAGAGATAAACCTCCCCGGCATCGCCCCGCGCCTCTACTTCATGCCATTCAGCCAGATAGTAGCGTGGCCGCCCATCGAACGCCCCGACGGAAGCACCTCCGCCGACAAGATAGCCGCATATCAGGGCAACTTCACACTCGCCGCCGATGCCAAATGGCGATACCTCGACATCGTGCAGGAAAAGTCACCACTCACATTCGAGTCACAGGGCGAGGAGGGAAGCAAGAGCATCATCAACAAGGGCGAAATAAAAGTGCAGGGCACAAAAGCCGCCATACTCGCATTCTGCGCCATGGCAAACAACACCCGTATGGTATACCTCGCCCAGCGTGCCGACGGCAAATTCTGCGTCCTCGGATGCCGCTTCTACCGCGGCGCGAAGACCACCCCCTCCGGCGCACTCGGCGCATCGCCAACCGACGAACACGCCACCACACTCGCCATCGAGGCCACCGACTTCGTACCCCTTCCCCTCTATCCCGGAGAGATAGAGACCGAAGACGGCAAAATCTCCGGCGCAACAGGAGAACCACTCCCCGACGAAGAAGCCTAAGACATCACAACCGCATATCGGCTCCGGCCGATATGCACTTTATATGACCCCATGAAACAGGACAAAACCTTCACAGAAAAACTCAAGGCCTACATGGCCCTCCCCCCTGACAGTCGCGACATCGCGCAGGGGGCTCAAATGCTCCTGCGGCTCAACCATAACCGCATCATGTTCGCCAACATCATCCGCCGCCCCGACCTCCATGCCGGAAAACTCTTCTACGAACTCGGCAAATACCTCTCCCTGCGCCTTGCCGCCGACACCATGGCCGCCGTAGCCGCACTCCAGCAGAAAGCCGATGCCCTCATCATACCTCTCCTGGATGAAAAGAAAGAGGCCGCCCATAAAGGCAAACGCCCCGACCACGACTCCCTCCCCGACGACATCAAGGCACTCTACGTCGACAACGCCAACATCCTCCATCAGATGCGCGACCTCCATGCCAAGCTCCGCATAAAAAGCTCCGGCAAATACAGGCCATGCGACCGTTACGACGACCTCACCGCACTCCTCGCACTCCATGACCGCTACGTCTCCAACTGGGAGGCCTACGACCATGCAGCCCCCCTCCCCGCCTCAGATGCCGCCCGCCCCGCCGCCGGGGCAACCGCCGCGGCAGCAGCCGCAGAAGAGCCGTCCGCCCCCGCTGGAACAATGGACGGGACGGCAGCCGCAGAGGAAGAAGACACAGCCGCTAAACCCAAGCGCAAGACACGCACCCGGGACGGCGCGGAATAAAGGCCATGAAGACGGCCCTTGCCCCCCTGCGGGACAACCCCATTCAGGCCTATTGTGACAACAGCACACAGCTTGCGGATGTCGTCGACTTTATACTCAGTGACATAGGTGGTGCCGACTTCGTTGTCGTCACCACCTATTCAACGTCAGAGGAGTTCCTCCGGCGTATGGACATAATGAAAAGCAAGGGCAAGATTAAACGCTCCGTCCTGCTGGCCGACCTGAAAGCCGCCTACAAGACACTGCAGCTTAACGCCCTCATCAAAAACACATTCGATGAAGTGTATCTGACGGAAAACCATTCCAAGGTTATCCTCGTCTCCGGAGGAGGCCTCCATGTCTCCGTCTGCACATCGCAGAACCAGACCCGGGGCAACCGCCTCGAAGCCGGCATGATAACCACGGACAGGGACATTTTCGCCAAACTCCATTCATCCATCCTCAAAAAAATCAGCCTTTCGGTCAAGATATGAACGGGATAATAAAACACGCATATACAGAAGAGCAGCTTGCCCTCATATACCAGTGCAGCAAGAACCTCCTGCCCGTGAGAGACATCGCCTGCATCATCATGGCAGACGAAAACCGCCTGCGCCGCGACATAAACGACCCCACAACGGCAGCCTACCGCCATTACAGGCGCGGCAAAGGAGAGACACTCCTCGAAATACGCAAAAACGAAATACGGCTCGCCATCGACGGCTCCCCTCAGGCTGTACAGAACGCCCATGAATACATCAACAGCATGAACGATGATGAAATGATTTGACAGCCATGCCCAAAGCCGACACATACAAATATTGTGAAAAACATCTCTTCTCCGATGTTGAAGTGATGCGCCGCGACAAAGTACCCGAGGCCGTCATATCCCGCATCGTCCGCATACGCGACCTTTACAATCAATGGCTGCAGACCCCCTCCATGTCCGAACGCGCCGTAGTACTCCGCCTCTGCTCATCCTACGGCATCCAGAAATCCATGGCATACGAGGATGTGCGCCTCATCAAGATGCTGCTCGGCAACATCAACCGCGCATCCAAGGACTTTCACCGCTGGCGCGTAAACGCCATGATTGAAAAGACATACGCCATTGCCGAACAGCGCAAGGACACACGCGGCATGAACGCCGCATCCATGGCCTACATCAAGGCCAACAACCTCGACAAGGCTGACAGTAACGAGATTAACTGGGACGAGATACTCGTACAGCCATTCGACATTACGGAAAACCCGGAAGTGCTCGGCATACGCCGTGTACCCGGCATTCAGGAGAAGATACGCCGCATGAAAGAGAAGTATTTCAACGAAGATATAGAGGATGTCACTTATGAGGAGGTAGATTTGAATGAAGGACTTTTCAAGAACGAGGAATAAGATATATTTCAACAGGCCGCAGCAGGAGGTGATGTTTACCGGCGCGAACACCTCCGTCATAGTCGGCGGCCGCCGTCTCGGCAAGAGCCACGGCATCATGGCGCCGTGGTTGCTGCGCAACATGCAGCGCATGCCCGGATGCTCCATAGGCCTCGTCGGCGCGTCATACAAACGCCTCCTCATGAACACGCTTCCCGGCACGCTCAACGCCCTCGAATCTTTCGGCTTCAGGCGCGGTGTCCACTGGCACATCGGCATGAAGCCCCCGAAGTCCTCCGGCTTTGCGCGCCCTCATATTGAGCCCGCGGAATGGGAACACGTCCTCTCCTTCTATAACGGCTCTATCGCCTACCTCATCTCGCAGGACAGGCCCGGCACATCGAACTCGATGACGCTCGACGGTGTGGGAGTGGACGAGGCGAAATTTGTCGACTTCGAGAAACTTAAAAATGAGACACTGCCCGCCAACGGCGGCATCAAAGCCCACTTCGGAGACCGTTATTACCATCACTCCCTGCTGGTAATCTCGGACATGGGAGTGACCCGCAAACAGACATGGTTTCTCAGATATGAGGAGCTGTGCGATGAGGAGCTTATCGATACGATACACGGCATACTGTATGAGTGCTGGAACATCAAGCGGCGCATGAACGAGACCGCTAAAAAGGGCGGCGCAAGCCCCGTATATCTCGCATCGCGATTAAGGCAGCTATATACTGTGCTTGCACGCCTTCGCCGCGCCGCCGTGCTTTACCGCGAATACTCCTCACTCGAAAATATGGAGATACTCGGCGAGAGCTACATCCGCCAGATGAAGCGTGACCTCCCGCCCCTCACATTCCAGACCTCAATACTCTGCCGGCGCATCTCCATACTCAAAGACGGCTTCTACTCATCCATGCGCGAGGGGCATAAATACAGCAAAGCCGACTTCTCCTACCTCGACAGCCTCGCCTACAACTTCAGCAGGCTCGAGGAAGAGACCTCCCTGCACGATGCCGACGTGCAGCACGGCCGCCCCATCTGCGTCGCCTTCGACTACAACTCAAACATCAACTGGCTCGTAGCCGGGCAGGTAGAAGGCCGCCGCCTGAACGTCATCCACAGCTTCTACACAAAATACGAACGCAAGCTCCGCGAACTTGTCGACGACTTCTGCCGCTACTACCGCCATCACCGCGCAAAGCACGTATTCTTCTACTACGACGCCACCGCCAAAGGCTCAAACTACGCCGTCAACGACGAAGACTTCGCCTACGTCATCGAAAACCGCTTCACCGCCAACGGCTGGGCATGCACACCCGTATACATAGGTAACCCCCTCCGTCACATCGAAAAATACCTCCTCATAAACCGCATGTTCGCCGGGCAGGCAAACCTCACCCCCTACATCAACGAGGACAACAACGAAGACCTCCTCATCTCCATCCAGACAGCAGGCGTAGTGGGCGGCAAGAAAGACAAGCGCGGCGAAAAGCTCGCCGAGACCGAAGAAGACCGCCTCGAACACCGCACCGACGGCTCCGATGCCTTCGACACCCTATGCATAGGCTGCGAACGCTTCCCCCAGCAGGGTGTCGCCGACGTACTCTCCGGCTGGGTGTAGCACCTTTTTTTGTGCGGTGTCCGCATACTGGAAGAAAAAGCCCCGCCTTCGGGGCAGGGCTGTGTGCGGTACGGCGTTACGGCACGCCGTGGTGTCAGAACTCTACGGCTGTGAGATTGCGGCCTATTGCGTGGAGGGTGTCAAGCAGCTCCTTGCGCCGCGCGTCGGACGGTTTTTTTGTGCCTTTTATGTAGCTGGCGAGGAGGCTCTGGGGTATGCCCATGCGCCGCGCCACTGCGGAGACGTTGATTTCGGGGTTGGAGAGGAAGGCCTCCTGTATGCCGGGTGTGTTCATGCCGCTTCCCCGTGTTCGAAGAGGTATTCGGGTGCGATGTCCGCGCCGTTTGCCCAGAATATCGTGCCGTCGAGGCCGAACTTGACGAACTCGCTTTCGTCTTTAAGTTCGGCGTAGGCGGGGTAGGAGAGCAGCGGCGTAAGGTCTACGCGGCGGCGCTCGCCGTTGCTGAACGTGCAGAGGAGCGTGTAGCCCCCGAGGTATTCCACTTCTTTGACTGTAAGCATCTTTGCCTCCTTTTTCTTATCGTTTGATTTTCTCTATCATTTCGCCTCTCTGTGCCTTGTCCCATATTTCCATAAGTTCCGCCTCGTGTGCGTCTATGAATTTGTTTACGGTCTGCACGGTCTTGGCTTTGGCGCGGCCTTCGACTATGCGGTCACGGATGGTCATTGTGAACTGGCAGTCGCCGTCGCGCACGTGTATGTGCGGGGGGTTGTGGTCGAAGCCGTAGATGTATATGAGTATGCCTTGTATGACGAATATGGAACCCATTGGTATTTTCTTTTGATGTTGCAAAAATAGGTAATAGATTTATATCCCGCAAGTGGCGCATATATAAACATTGTTAAATGTCCCGGCTGTGTTGTGTATGTGAAAAATGCGGTGTACCTTTGCAACGTCTAAATACTAAGTGCGGTACAGATACAGATGCCGCCGATATTATATGTCGGCCTTTTTTGTATCCATACATTTACATAAGGATATTCTATTAATAGGATAGCCGCGCCGTGTGGGGGTAGGAAACGACCCCCGGAGTCTCGCACTTAGGACTTAGACAACACGTAGCGCGGCTTCTTTTTTGTCTAAAAATTAAGTGTTATGAGAGTTGTAGAGAACAAAGGCGGGGCGGAGGTCGTAAGGCTGAGCCTGACGCGGGGGAGCGTGCTGGACATGCTCCGGACAATCGAGGAGGCCGTCATGGACGGCGATGTGACTGGCGCGGCGAGCCGCACCACGTTCAGGGGCAAGGTCTATGAAATCGAGGCGGGCTTCTCCCTCCCCGAGTGTACGGTCAGCATCAGCCTGATGCCGAACTATGAGGGAGGGCGTGCGCTATGAAGACGGTGAAGGTGGAGGGCGCGCTGCTGTCGGCGGACGCGCTGGAGATTGTGAGGGACTGGCAGGTGAGCGGTTTCCTGGAGGAGAGGCTGCGGGGTCTCTCTTCGGTGCAGGATTTCCTGACGAATATCCTGATTGACACGTGGGGTCATGCGGATACGTTCGGGAATGTGGATTTCAAGGGCATGCTGGTGGAGCTGATGCAGTTGAAGGAGGAGCTTTCGGAATTTCGCGTGCATGGCGTGGGGGAGGGCGCGTGTGATGGTGAGGTTTGAGGAGTGCCGTGTTGTGGTTGAGATTGGCACTGGGGGCAGGGATGCGCGGGAGTTCTGGCGGGGGATGTATGATTCGCTGCTGGAGGTTGTGGGGTATGCCGCGCTGTCGGAGGGTTCGGGCGGCGCGGTGTTCGAGGTGACGGAACTGCTGCGGCAGCTGCTGCCGGAGAATGTGTAGCCGCTCTTTTTTGTATAGTTTAACGCAAATAATTGTCTGAATGTTTTGTTACTATGAATAAAAGCAGTATCTTTGCAGTGTAATTAAAAAACAAACAATTATGGAGTTAAACGAAAAAGAGAAGGAACTGATTGAAGCAATCAGGAACTTCAAAGCCTCGAAAGGGCGGATGGAAAACAAAAAGGAGTTCAGGTTCTACATCAACCGGCTGGTAAGGGAACTGATGAGATGAACAGAGACGGCAGCCCGAAAGGGCTGCCTTATCAAAAACGGTAATAAACACATGACTATGGAAAAGGAAATGACATTGAAGCAAAAGCTGATGGATGTGCTGGGGGCGATAGACCTCGGCGATATGTCAGAGACATATTTCGGCAAGGACGGAGCGTATCTCTACCACAAGTTTAACGGCGTGGATGACAAGGGCAACCCTGTGGCGTTCACGGCTGATGAGCTGGAGACGCTTCGCGGTGCGTTCTGTGACCTCGCAGACAGGCTACGCCGCGCTGCCGAAAAGATATAAGCCCCTTTTTTGTCGGTTAATTCCGATTGTTTTTTAATTACAAAAGTCCTGCCGTAAGGGGCTTGACGGCAGGCAGCCCCGCTCCCGCTATGGGACGGGGCTTTTTACATTGATTTACAAACGCTTAAATTGATATGCTATGAGGATGAGATGTGATGCGCCGACGGAGACCAAGCGCCAGCTGGAGGATATACTGACGGAGGTGAACTGGACGAGGATTTCCAGACGCTATTTCGGCAAGTCGTCATCGTGGATGTACAACAAGCTGAACGAGATAGACGGCAACGGCGGCACGGGCGGTTTCACGGAGGCGGAGCGGGAGCGGCTGCGGGGTGCGCTGCGCGACCTCGCGGCGCGTCTGTGCCGGACGGCGGACAACTTCAAGTGATGAGGCCACAAGCCCCGCCGCGTGGGGGCTTGACGGCGGGCAGCCCCGTCCATAGCGATATGGACGGGGATTTTTTTCCCCATGCGCCGGGCTTACCGTGCGGCGCGTGGGGCGGCGGGCGCATATAGCGGCGCGGCGAGGGGGCGGGGAGGGGGCGCGAGTTCAGGGCAGTGGGGGGTTAATAGGCTGACGCGCCCGCCAAAGGCGGAAAGGAGGGGGGATAAGGTGCTGCATGTCACTGATTTGCGGGCTGAATGGGCGGAAAACGTGCGCGGATTGTGACGCGCGGGGGCATCTCGGGGGCGTATGTGTTTCGCGGAGAGGGGTTTGCGCCCTCTCTTTTGCGGTGTCCGCCGGGGCTCGCGGCGGCCGGGGGAGGGGGCGGCCGCCATGCGGGTTTCGCCCTCCGTGGGGGCAGAGCCCGCGCCCGCTGCGGGGCAGGCGGGCGGTGCGCTTCCCCGGCGTGTCTTTTTTCCGCGCGGCGGGGGCGCGTATCTTCGTGGCACAGAATGGAGAGAGCGTATGATTATTCCCTATGGTGGCACGGTGGGGGCCTTCCTGCCCGACTTGCCTGATTTCGAGTTCGCGGCAGAGGAGGATGTGAGGGTGAAGATTGACCTCTTCGCCTATCCGGAGTCGGGCGCGGTGAGCCGCACTGTCTATGACGAGGTGCTCACGCCCGTGGGGGGTGTGGTCACCGTGGTGGACACCCCTTCGCTCGTCGCCCCCTGCATGGAGTACGGCGCGGGGGCGGAGCATCTCTTCACGCGCGGGGTGCTCCTGCAGATAGGCCTCGGCGCGGAGGCGATGTACGCGCTGGCGGGGGTGAAGTACGCCTCCGCCTCGGTCTGCCCCCCGTCGCTCTACGTGCAGGGCGGGGCTGAGCCTGCCGCGGACTCCTATGAGGAGTTCGTCAGCGGCATGCTGCTCTCGCAGTGCAGGGAGAGGCGCGTGCTGCCCGACGGCATGGCGCACGTCTACTATGTGCCGTCGGCCAACGACATGACCTTCACGGTGGATGCCCTCCTCGGCGGGCGTGCGCTCACGGCCGCGCTCACGGCGCATGTCCCTATGGACGGGACTGTCTGCTCGCTGGACGTATCGCCCACGGCGGTGCTCTCCGCGCTGCGGGAGCAGAACGCCCTGCCGTCGCTCTTCACGGTGGATGCCCTCGCCGCCTACTGCGTCACATGCGCGGGGCGAGCCAACCCCGTCACCTTCCGCGTGCTGCACGACACGGCGGGGGTCACCGCCCGCTTCCTCTACCGCGGCCTCTTCGGCCTCATGGAGGAGCTGCCCGTGGAGGGCGTGACCGTGCGCACCACGGACTACCCCAAGGAGACACCCTCCTCCGGCCGCCGCCTGCTCCCCCTGCCGCGCCCCGCCTCGGTCACCCACGAGGTCTCCACCGCGCTCGTCCCCGCCGCCGAGGCCGAGGCCTACCGCTCACTCTTCCGCTCGCCCGCCGTGTGGCTGCGCTCCGCCGACCCCCGCCTCGACATGCAGGAAGTGGTCATCCATGACATCACGTGCGAGGAGAGCGACGCCCCCGACAGCCTCCTCTCCTACAAGTTCAAATACCGGCTGTGCCTCACGGCCGAAAAAGCCCTCGACCTATGAAAAGCATACACTCATCGACAGCCCGCGAGATAATAGCCTCGGGCCAGCCCTGCGACATAAGGCTCTGGAAGCGCGACGGCGAGATACTCCACTACACCGACGCGATATGCATCTACCACCACGTGCGCAGCGGCTCATTCCGCGTGAAGCTCCGGCGCAGCGGCCAGATACGGCAGTTCCGCCTCGTGACAGTATTTGAAGTCAACGACATGGAGGTATACCTATGAACACAGCAGAGCACAGCATCTCCTTCGACACCATCGACGACCGCACAAACATCGCCATACAGGAGATAGAGGGCATGGACGACATGTTCGACAACCGCGACTTCCCCGAACTCCCGTGCGGCAGCCGCACCCTCATCGCATGGGGGCACGCCAACGACCTGCCCTACGGCCTCATCAACACCATCGCATCCGACGAAGTGATGTCCGCCAACAAGCTCTTCAACGTGCAGAGCCTCTACGGCATGGGACTGCAATACAACGACACGGCCACCGGGCAGAAGAGCCGCGACCCCGAAGTGCGCCGCTTCGTGGAGAGGAACAACTTCCCGAAGCTCTTCCTCGAACAGGCCACCGACATGAAATACTTCTACTTCGCCGTCATGGTGCTCATCCTCTCGCGCGACAGGCAGAAGATAGTCCGCGTACACCACCTCGAAGCCTGCAACGTCCGCTTTGAAAAGGCCGACGACAACGGGCGCATCCGTAACATCTTCTATGCCGACTGGAAAAAGACCTCACTCTCGCCCGATGAGGTAGAGCGCATCCCACTGCTTGACCCGCACGACCCGACAGGCGACCTCATGACCCGCACCGGCCGCGAACCCGACCCCTCCACAGGCCAACTGCATGACAGCGGGGGGACAAAATTCGCGGTACTGACCAAATTTCCCACACCCGGATACGGATACTATCCGAACCCCTATTATACCGCAGTGTTCAAAAGCGGATGGTTCGACATCAAGCAGCTGGCGGCAGTCTACAAGAAAGCCAAGCTGCGCAACTTCGCGTCCATAAAGTACATGATACGCATCCACCGCGAATACTGGCAAGACCTCTACAAGCGTCTCGGCATCACTGACGACATCAAGGCGCAGGCCAAGGCGCGCAAGGAGGAGATGGAGAACATAAAACGCTTCGTCTCCGGCGTGGAGAACAGCGGTAAGATGTGGTTCTCCGGAGTATATACCACCCCCGACGGCAAAGAGGTCTCGCAGATACAGATTGAAAAGGTTGACACCTCGAAAGAGGGCGGCGACTTTTCGGAGGAAAATCAGGAGGCCGCCAACATGCTGTGCTATGCCGACGGCATACACCCCAACATGGTAGGCGCAGTACCCGGCAAGACGCAGAGCAACAACTCCGGCAGCGACAAGCGCGAGCTCTTCACCCTCAAACAGGCTCTCGAACTCCCGTTCCGCGAACTCATGTATCAGCCCCACCGCCTCATCATCGAGTTCAACGGCTGGGCGGACAGGGTCTATCCCACAGTGCCCATGTCCCTCCTCACCACACTCGACACGCACGCCGACTCAGTGACAGTAACAAAAAACGAATGACATGACAATACAGCTGACAAAACAGGAATTTGAACGAGTGCTGCCTGTCGCCACAGAGCCGACAGGTCAGGTCTTCGAGGCCTGCGCCGACGCTCTCGACGATGCCGAAAGGCAGCTCTCGGCCATCTTCGGCACAGGGCTGCTCTCCCATCTCGACACCTCCGCCCCCGAGGGCGCGCGGCAGCTGCTGCTGCGCACCCTCTGCCTTATGGCCTTTGCTGGCACTCTGCCGCAGCTCGACCTCACCATGACACCCGACGGCTTCGCCGTAGCGTCAACGGACAAGATAGCCCCCGCCTCAAAAGAGCGCGTGCAGCGGCTCGCCGACACGCTTGACATACAGTGGCGCGAGGCCGCCGACCTCCTCGCAGGCTGGATATATGCCGACCCCGAGGCATTCGCAATATGGACACAGGAGGGCGACCCCTCACGCCTCATACGCCACATCTTCTGGCGCCGCGCCGACTTGTGCGCCATCTTCGGCACAGACCCCCGCACACTGCATGACACGTGGGAGCACTTCCCCCGCCTCTACGCCCTTGACCCCTACATCTCCTTCTACATCTCACTCGCATACATGCAGGAGCTGCACTCCAAGACCCTATGCCGCAAGCTCACCGATGCCGACCGCCGCATCCTCCCCCTCCTGCTCCGCGCCTACTCCGCACTCCTGCGCGGTGTACAGCCCGCAGCCGCCCTGCGCCCCCTCCTCACAGAGATGAAAAGCCGCCCCGCCGACTACCCCGCATACACCTCATCGCCCGAACACCAGTTATCTGACTTCGACCGCTATGAAAACAAAAAAGAAGACACGTCATACTTTTTCGGGATGTAGCCTTAACCTCATCCTCCCCCGCTCATGGGCTGACCTCACCGACAGCGAGAAATGCCACGTATTCCGCATCCTCTCGATGGACGGCATCACACTCACACGCGCACTCCTCCTCATCCTCGTCTCCCTCACCGGCATGAGAGTCATCGCCCGCACCCCGCAGGGATGGACAGTCGCATTCTCCCCCTGCTGGCTCACCGCACGCAAACACCTCATCCGCACATGCGAACTCCACGCCGCCGCGCAGGCACTCTCATTCCTCGCAGCCCCGCCCCCCGCCCCAGTCTCACTCCGCAAGCTCGGCCGTTACCCCACACTCCATCCCCTCCTGCGCGGAGTGCCATTCATCACATACCTCACATGCGACAACCACTATCAGGCATACCTCAAAGACCATGACCCGCGCCACCTCCGCCTCATGGCCCCATTCCTCTGCTCCGCCCCCCGCCCCCGCATGCGCCTCTCCGGCCCGCAGCTCTACTCCGTATTCTACTGGTGGTACTCACTGAAAACATACTACGCCCGCCGCTTCCCATACCTATTCGCCCCCGCCCCCCAGACGCTCAGCCCCTCAGACATGGACGACAACGCCCACGCCATGCTCCGCGCACTCACCGGCGGCGACATACTCAAAAAACAGGCAGTCTGCTCACTCGACACATACGACGCCCTCCGCGAACTCAACGAAAAGGCACGCGAGGCGCAAGAACTTAAAAGGAGGATTAAAAAATGAACTTCGACCTTTACTCATATGTGGAGAAACTCATCTCCACAAACCGCCTCGCCCGCGACAATGCCTTTCTCTACTGCCGCTGCTCCGGAGCCGCCGGACTCGAAGAGGTCATGCAGCAATGGCGCAGGCACAACAACTTCGTAGCCGTCGACGATTTCTCCGACGGCCGTCTCTTCCGCGCCCCCGGAGGAGGATACTTCACACGCTACATCTTCACCATCTTCATATTCGCACGCTGCCGCCGTGACGACATGACCGACACCCTCGCAAAGCTCAACCTCTGCCGTACACTCCGCACACAGCTATACAGCCGCTTCATCCGTGACAGGCATACAGTCCCCGCCATCCGATACATGAACGCCGAAGAGATGATATTCCACGAATACTCCGCCCCCGCACTCAACGGCTGCACCGGCACATTCATGCAGTTCAACGTAGACATACCAACATGCCTCTGCTATGACGAAACAGAATGGATTGGGTGACCCCGCACGCCGCTACATCTCCGCGTGGGACGAGATGATGGTCGACATCTGGCAGGAACGCATCCGCCGCCTCGGCATCATCCACACAGGCACGCTCTACCGCTCCGTCCGCTCCCTCGGCGTGCGCGACGAGGGCGGCACCGTCGTCATACCCCACTCATTCATCGAGTACGGTATATACGTAGATGCAGGTGTCGGCAAGGGCTTCCGTCACGGCAACGGCGGTGACCTCGGCTTTCACCCCCTGCGCGAACCACGCCCGTGGCTCACGAAAAAATACTACGCCTCATTCTTCAACCTCCGCGACGCCATCGCCGAACTTCTCGGCCGCGAGGCCATGGACAGGATTACCGCAGAGTTCCGCTGACCTCCCCTGTCTTTTTTCCCACGCCCCGCCCGGCATACCTTTGGAATACAAACCGACACCCTATGACCGAATTTCAGGAAATACCCATCCACTCCGACATCCGCCTTGCCGTCATCCTCGCCGACGAGACCGGACTGCTCACCACCCCCGCAGGCCGTCACACACGCCTCCGCTGCACCGTCTCCGGCCGCTGTTTCGAGGCCGAATGCGACGACAGCGGCCAGAACTATGTCAACTGCGAGATAGAGACAGTCCGCATCCCCGTGATAGAGTCCGGCGGAGGCCTGCGAATCCCCTCATCTCCGGATGAGGGTACTCCCACAGACATACAGGCCATCGTGGTCAATATACCGGCATACACATTCCCCATTCCGGGCATCATGTATATAGCGTCATGCAATGTGAACATAGACAAGGCTTTTCCCGATAACCGCTATGACCATTGGCTGGCTGCCAAGCCTACAACATTCAAATATGTCGCGAGGTGAGCGCAATGACGGCAAACCCCTTTGCACGGCATTGCCGAACCGCAGACAATATTCGTGATAACAAATACGTGAGACAATGAGTTACAATGATTTCATTACACCTGTCGCCCCGTTCGTCATAGCCGTGGGCATTGTTGACAGCCGAAATTCTGTCGATATTATAAATGACCTCACCACCGGAGGCACTGACAAGGCTCTTTCAGCCGAAATGGGCAAGAAGCTGAATGAGGATAAACTTGACAAAAAAAATATTGTAAATGACCTCACTACCGGAGGCAGCGAGAAAGCCCTATCCGCCGAGATGGGCAAGAAATTAGAGACTGAGAAAGTTGCCGTCAAGAATATAACATCGGAACTTGATGAGAACAGCAAAACAAAAGTGTTGTCTGCTGCGGCAGGTAAAGTGCTGAATGACGGCAAACAGGATAAGGAAGCAAGATTTTTTCGTGATGGAGATGTAGACCTGAATACATTGTATTCCCCTAATTCCTATATGTTTGGCTCAGCAGTAAATCTTACCAATTTGCCGTATGGGGTAAAAGGCAGTCCGGATATTTTTGTACTTAGGACATATAATATAAATTCACAGGTTGCAGATGAAGAGAAAAGTAACTCATTACAAATCTTATATGACATAAAATCATATAAGATATATATGCGCATGGGGGATAGCTATGTTTCTACCGGCTGGTCTAGATGGATGGAGGCGGGTGGTACTGACAGGCTGTTGGATATTCCGCCTGTACTCCGAACAAGAAAGAATAGAAGTAAAAGCAGTGCCGACACAGTCATTGGAAATTTGATTATTGAACATCCTTTGCTGTCGGAGACAGCAGATGCTGAATTAGTCCTCATGTCACAAAGCCGTAACGGCAGGCTTAAGTTGGATAAGGCGCGCGGCCGGCAGTCGCGATGGCACGAGGCATGGGGAAGAAAGACGGAGGACGGCGGCTTTGTACTTACCTCCGGTATGTCCCTGTATGACTTTTATTCTGAAATAGTAAAAAGGTTCATATCGTTTGGAATACGTACCGGGGATGAGATGCTTGAATGCGATTATTCGGATTTCCTTGCATGCGAGGATGCAGATATCGTATTCTCAGCTCCTAAGGGTAACCTTGGTGCAGGCGGGACGGATAAGAAAAGCAAGCTTTTTGGAGTTGCCCTGCGTATGCCTAATCCTGAATTCAAGGCGGCTGCCGAAAAGGAGTTAAGGCCGTCGACCATGGATATAGACGGCAAGCCGAGATACCTGTACAGTCCTGTCGTGAAGTTCCGCATGAATATCAATCAGCGGAAAGATTTAACCGGGCCATCGACTTTTGGTATCGGAATATTATAAAAAAAGAGGTTCTCCCATGGAGGACCTCATCAGCGTTTCTCCCGTGGAGAAATGCATCAGAGTCTCCCCTGTGGGGAAACTCGATGCAAATATAGCATAAATTATTGACACTATGATATCAGGTGAGATAATATCAGCAGCAGCTGTCATTACAGGGTTGGCCGGAGCGGTTGTCTCGTTGTATCTTGCGCGTACAAGGAAGACCTCTCTTGAAATAAAGAATCTGAGGCAGATGCTCGGCGAGGCGCGCAGTGAGCGCGAGAGCATGAAACGCCTCCACGACGAGTACAGCGCGGCCACCGACACCAAGATAGAGAGGCTCAACACCAAGATAGACGGAATGTACCGCCGCCAGAACATCCTCCAGCGCGCCATCAACGCCGCCTGGGGATGCCGTCACACCGACAGCCACCGCGACTGCCCCGTCATCCGCACCCTCACCGAAGAGGAGGACAAGGCATGAAATGGCTGCGAGAACTCATCACCGCTGACAGCATGCGCAGCAGCAAGTCCTTCGTGCTGCTCCTCACGGCCGTTACGGGCTGCATCGGTGTGCTCGCCGTCAGCGCGGGGCTCGTGATAGAGTGGGCGCGGCAGGGACACATCACTACCGACCTCTCGCAGCTCGGCATATACCTCGGAGGCCTCGCCACATTCGTCGGCGCGGGCTCAATATCCAAGGTCTCCGCCGAAAGGCGCGGGCGGGACGGCGGCACAACTGCAGGCAACAAAGACAACAGCATACAATGAGACACATTTTCATCACGGCAGGCCACCGCGGCGCGGCCACAGGCGCGCGGGGCATCATCGATGAGGGCGCGGAGACGGTGAAGCTCCGCGACAGCGTGGCACGGGAGCTCGCGCAGCGCGGCTGCACCCTCTCTCTCGACGCGGACACCGGCAGCCTCACCGAGGTCATCCGCAGGATAAACACCGAGGCACAGCCCACGGACATCTGCGTCGACATCCACTTCAACGCCTTCGACGGCAGGGCGAACGGCACGGAGGTGCTGGTCAGCAACACGCCCACGGACATGGAGCAGGAGCTGGCGGAGAACCTGCTGCACGCCACGACAGCCACGCTCGGGACGAAGAACCGCGGCGTGAAGCGCGAGGGCGCGGGGCAGCACACGCGCCTCGCCATGCTCTCCGGCGTGCGCTGCAACAGCGTCCTGCTCGAGGTCTGCTTCTGCGACAACGCCGCCGACTGCGAGAAGTATTACTCCAACGTGGAGAAGCTGGTGACGGCATACGCCGATGTCCTCGAACGGCACGCCAAGGCGTGACACCCCTTATTTTAGTTTCGGGCATAAAACTAAAATAAGGATGAGGCTTATTTCAACAGAGTAAAATAGTATGAAGAGTATATTTTCCATGACCGTCATTCTCCTTTGGGCGGCACTCCTCGCGGGGTGCAGCCCGAAGGTGGTTGGACGCACGGAAGTCCACTATGTGGACAGCCTCCGGATTCGCGACAGTGTCCGCGTCATTACGGAACGGAACACCGTCACGACAAATCTCTATGAGTATGTCAAGGACAGCATGTCCGTTGACGTGCAGGACAGTGTGCGGACAATGCGCCTGAACGACAGCACGCTGCTCATCCTCATCCAGCGGACGAAGACGGTTGAGAGGTTCAGGGAGCGGGATGCCTCCTCCGCATCGGACAGGGAGCGGGAACGGGCGGACAGCACTGCCGTGAGTGAGCGGGAGGAGTTGTCGGCATCATCCGCTGTGACGGAGGTGCGTGAGGTGCGGAAGCCCCTGACAGGCTGGCAACGCTTTCAGATTGGCGGCTTCTGGCTGCTTGTGGCCGCCGCTGCCGTATGGGCGGCGGTGAGGCTCAGGCGCAGGGGGTGAGGGGAAGGGACTTTTTTCATTCAGCATCAGATATTTTTAAGGTTAGGAATCAATCAGTGATGGCCGCCCCTGCCGTGAGGCAGGGGCGGCTTTTTTGTGCGGTGTGTTAAAGGGCGGGGTGACAAGAGTCGGCAACCGTGCTTGGTTGAGGGTAGCTTGAGGGTTGGGCGGGCAAGTGTTAAGGAGGTGTGAATATGCGTTAACGGGGGCGCGGACGGACTCCGCCGGCTGCGCCCGCCGCCTGTGCGCGGCGAAGTGCCGCAGGGGTCGGCACATCGGTTGCCGCGACTGACGGCGGGGTCTCCGCCGTGAAGACCGTCCGGCCGGGGGGGAAGCGGTGTGCGCGGGCATACTTCGCGGGGGAAGAGTGCCCGCTTTCTGCGTTTCTATCCGCCCACCTCCCTCCCGCCCTCCTGATGTCGTGGGGACTCTGATGCGCCCGGCAGAGCCGTAAGTGCCTCCCGGAGGGCTTTACGGCACTGCCCCTGGGGCAGAGGGGAGGCAAGACTTGGGGGGCATCCCCCGCGGGGCTGCCGTCAAGACTTGCCGCAGCGGCGTTTTTTTGTCCGGTGTATCCATTCCCCACTTTTTTTCATGCGCCAGCCGGGTGCCGCAGTGTGATGTTTGCGGCCTTTTTATGTGCGAAGGTAGCTGCGCCGCCTGTTGTGGAAATAAAGGTCGGGGCATGCTGTTCTGCCAAAAATCTCCACGCCCTGCGGGGTTGTATTTTGGGCGGAAACCTTGATTTCCAAGGCGGCTGCGCTCTCTGATGCACATAAAAGGCGAAACATACTGCGATAGGCCCGAAAGGTGATGCGTATAAAAAAAAGGTCATGGATACGACAAAAAAACAGTTTACAATGAAGGCTCACACCAGCTCTGACTCCTCAGATGATATGTACGGCGCGGGGGCGGAGCTTGATTTCAGGGATGAGGTAGACGGCAGTGCCGAGATGCCGCAGTTTGTGATGACGGATGATTTTCACTGGATGAATTGATTAAGAAGGTTTTGCTATGTTACAGAGTGACAGTTTCGATTATTGGATGGGCAGGTGGGATGCCCTTATGGATGAGACGGAGCGCAGGAGCGCGGAGATTGGGCGGCGGATGATGGTTGCCCCGATAGGGGAGCTGGATGCGCTGCGCGCGGAGCATGGGCGCATGGAGGATGAGATGGAGTGCAGGGTGATGGAGTGCAGGGTGAACATTGAGCGTATATTGAGGGGGAGGATGAGGCTATGAGGGGGGAGTGGAATGAGAGGATTGCGGAGGCTTTTGCCTCGCTTATGGTGGAGAAGATAGGGAGCCTTGCGCAGGATTGGCGGCAGCCGTGGGTCAGTCTGCCCTTGGCGGCTCCGCGCAATGTGCGGGGGAATGAGTACAGGGGGTGCAACGCGTTTCTTCTGGGGTTGCTCACGGACGTGAGGCACTATGCCGCCCCTGTGTTTATGACGTTCATGCAGGCCAGGGAGGCGGGTCTGTGCGTGAGGCGCGGGGCGCGGTCTTTCCCTGTGGTGTTTTTCGGGATGTACGCCAAGGCTGGCGGCGGGGGCGGCAGTGTGAGTATGGAGGAGTACGGCGCGATGGGCGAGGAGGAGAGGGCGGGCTATACTGTCGTACGCCACACGAGGTGCTATAATGTTTTCAATATAGACCAGACGGATATGCGGGAGCGTGACCCTAAGGGGTATGATGAGGCTGTGGGGGGAGGCGCGTGTGACGGGGCGGGCGGCGCATATTGCTGTGAGCCTATTGACCGCCTGAGGGAGAGGTGGGTGTGCCCTGTGCATGTGAAGCCGTCGAATGCGGCATATTACAGTGTGTCGGGTGATTATATAGTGTGTCCGGAGAAGCGGCAGTTTGGGGACGGTGCGGAGTTTTATGCCACGCTGACGCATGAGATGGCGCACTCTACGGGTATAGCGTCGCGGCTCGGGCGGTATGTGGCTGGCGACGGGGGCAGGGAGAGCTATGCGCGGGAGGAGCTTGTGGCAGAGCTGTCGGCGGCCATGTGCGGGGCGCATTTCGGTTTTGCGGCCATGCCGCAGGATAACAATGCGGCGTATCTCAAATATTGGCTTGAGTGTCTCGGCCGAGAACCCGCGTTCCTGATGGATGTGCTTGCCGATGCTCAGAGGGCGGTGCGGATGATTGTTGAAATGGCATCGGCATCATGATGATACAGGCATGGAGGGCAACCCCTTCGGGGGTTGCCTTTGTCTGTTGTGTGGGGAAAAAATTTTTCCGCCTTACGGCGGAATTTGCGACAGGCTTATTGATTGTGGTTATGACATTGGCTGTTTGCCGAATGAGTGATAGTGAGTATCTTTGCGCTACCAAAACAGAGTATATGACTACGGCGGAGAAGTTTAATGCGTTGAAGGAGCGCGAGCTGAAGGCGAAGACTAACGCGGAGTTCGCGGCCATTACGGCGGATATGGAACGTCTGGCGGATGAAGACCCGGAGGGATTTGAGAGGGCTTTTCTCGACAGCGCGCGCAGGACACTGGAGGATGCGCGGCAGTTGGGGCGGAAAGGGATGAAGAGAGGACAGGGTTAAATAGAATTAATGTTGTCCTCTATATGGATTTTATGCGTATCTTTGCAATACGAAAGTGCCCGTATGCGCATCGCCGCATATCTGCACTATAATAAGTATATATGGGATGTCTACATGGCATCCCTTTTTTATAAAATATTGATTTCCATGAAAACAGCAACTACGATAGAAGAGCAAATCGCTATACTCAAGCAAAGAGGAATGAAAATAGAGAATGAGCGAAAGGCTAAGGAAAATTTGCTTGATATAGGTTATTACCGTTTCGGGTTCTATTCTTTCCCTTTTGAAAAAACATATCCGGCCTTGGTTGGTAGAGACCATTGTTTCAAGGATGGAACTTCTTTTGAAATTGTCCGGGACTTGTATTATTTTGACCAAGATTTGAGGTATATACTATCACGTTATCTTTACCGTATAGAGATAAATATAAGAACTTTTGTGTCGTATACGGTTTCAAACAAGTATAGGAGTAACCCCTTTTGGTTTGCGGATAGCCGTGCCGTCGATTCTAAGTTTTTGAGTCAGTTGCCGCAAATATATAGTGATATATCCAAGAATAACGCCATTAAAAATCACCATGCAAAATATATTAATGATAAGTATGCTCCTGCATGGAAAACATTGGAGTATATGACATTCGGCAATGTCATCATGTTGTATACATATCTGAAAGATACCCAGATTAAGGAGGACATAGCAAAACATTATGGTATAGAGAATGTTAATGTCTTTGAGAATTATATGAATACAGCAAGGGTAGTCAGAAATTTATGCGCTCATGCACATAATATATATGACTTGAAATTGCAGAAAGGTATATCAAAAGGACCTATAAAGAATTTTACTGGCAGTTATAGGCATAATATATGTGGGGTGTTGCTTGTGCTTGTGTTTTTGTTGAGACATATATCTAACAATAGGATGAATGATTTGATAGAAGAGGTACGGAGACTTTTATGTGGCTCAAATCAGTTGAGGGTAATTGACTGTGTTAGAGAATTGGATGATTTTGTCAAGAAGTATTTTTGGAGGACTATATAATACGTAGTATATAGTTCGGTTTGACCGATTGTAACGCGTATGACATGGCTGTATCTTGTGGGATACGGCCTTTTTGTTTGTTGTGGTGTCTTTTTTTCGGGGGCGGGGCTGGTGTATGTTTGTGTCTGTTTAACCAAAGGATTAGTGTGTTATGGCAGAGCAGACGAGTACGGCGACGGTGGTCACGAAGGTGAACGGGGAGCAGGCTGAGAATGAACTGAAGAAGCTGCAGGATGAGGCGCGGGAGCTGCGCACGGCTATCGCGAAAGCGTATAGTGCGGGAGATACAAGGCAGCTGAGGCAGCTGGAGAAGGCTTTGAGGGAGAACCAGAGGAGCGCGCGGGTGCTGAAGGCGGGGATGCTGGATGTGGATAAGGTGCTGGCGAACCTTAAGACTTCTTCGGTGAGTGAGTTGCAGAAGGCTCTGCGGTCTGTGACTTTGGAGCTTAACAGCGGGAGGATTGCGCGTGGGAGTGCGGAGTGGGATGCCCAGATAGGGAAGATAAGGGAGCTGAAGGGTGAGCTGGCGGCGGTGCAGGCGGAGCAGGGTGCAGTGACGAGCCGGTGGGGCAGGATGGTGGACGGCTTCAACCGCTATGCGGGTGTGTTCGCCTCTGTGGCAGCATCGGTGACGGGTGTGACGCTGGCGATAGGGCAGATGAACTCCAAGGCGCGGGAGAAGGAGGAGAGCGCGGCTAACCTGAAGGCCCTGACGGGGCTTGACGATGAGTCGATAGGGTGGCTGACGGGTGAGGCGGAGCGGCTGTCGATGACGATGACGGAGAGCGGGCTGCGTGTGCGGCAGAGTGCGCAGGAGATACTGGACGCTTATACGCTGGTGGGGTCGGCAAAACCGGAGCTGCTGTCGGACAAGGAGGCTCTGGCCTCTGTGACGGAGGAGGCTCTGAGGCTGGCGATAGCGGCGCGGATGGACTTGACGGAGGCTGTGGATGCCGTCACTCTGTCGATGAACCAGTACGGTGCGGCTGCGGATGAGGCGGCGCGGTATACGAATGTGATGGCCGCAGGGTCGAAGTTCGGCTCCGCTGCCGTGCAGAGTGTCACGGCATCAGTGATGCGTGCCGGTGTGGCAGCATCGTCGGCGGGCGTGCCGATAGAGGCTCTTGTGGGTACGATAGAGACGCTGGCGGAGAAGGGCATCAAGGACGAGGTGGCCGGTACTGGACTAAAGAAGTTTTTCCTGACGCTGCAGACGGGTGCGGACGAGACAAACCCGAAGGTGGTGGGGCTCTCCACGGCTCTGCGTAACCTCGAGGCGCAGCAGCTCTCGGCCGCCGAGATAAAGAAGCGTTTCGGCGAGGAGGGGTATAATGTGGCGACGGTGCTTATAAACGAGGCTGACAAGGTGGAGTATTATACGGAGGCGGTGACGGGTACGGCGGTGGCTACGGAACAGGCTGCCATCAACTCTTCCACGGCGGCGGCAAAACTGGCACAGATGAAGAATGAGTTGACGGAGGCTGGCATCGCGATAGCTAAGGAGCTTTCTCCGTATGTGCTGCATCTGGGGAACGGGTTCAAGAATGTGGTGGTGACGCTGACCGGTCTTATAAAGCTGATGAAGGAGTGGGGTGTCGTGCTTGCCACGACGGGGACGGCGATTGCGGGATATACGCTTGTGGTGAAAGCCAACACTGTGGCGACAAGGGCGGCGGAGCTGTGGAATAACCGTCTTGTGAAGTCGTTCAGGGCGATAGGGGCTGCGATTAAGGCGAACCCGTGGGGTGTGGCTATTACGGCTGTGGCCGCGTTGGGTTCTTACCTGTACACATTGTACAGGAGAAGCAGGCAGGTGGTGGAGCAGACGGACGCGGTGAAGGAGGCTATGGACGAGGCGGGGGAGAGGTATGCGGAGCAGCGCGGGAAGGTGCAGGAGCTGGTTGAGACGGTGAACAGCGAGGTGCTGTCGCTCGATGCGCGGCGCAGGGCTCTCGCGGAACTGAAGAAGATAGTGCCGGGGTATCATGCTGACCTGACGGAGGAGGGCACTCTGATAAACAATAACAAGGAGGTGCTTGACGATTATCTCATATCCTTGGAAAGGCAGATACAGCTGGAGGCGGTGATGGAGCGGCTGAAAGGACTGTACCGTAAGAAGTATGATGCGGAGGAGGAGTATGCGCGGGTGAAGGAGGCGCAGGAGGGCAGGATTGCCGAACTGGGAGCCATAGGTGCTACTCCTGCCCAGTTGGATGCCGCACGGAAGAGTGCCGACGGCATTCTGTCCGTGCAGCGGGGGTATGTGGACAGCATCATGGAGGAGATAGGCAGGCTGGAGGCCAAGTATAAGGAGATAGGGGAGGGGCAGCCGGACGGGGGCGGCGGGGTGAGCGGCGGTACAGGCGGCAGTGTGCCGGGTACGGGGAACGTGGCCGGTGCGGATGACCCTGATGAGCGGTACAAGGAGGAGACGGAGGCTATAAAGGCGGCACTGCTGGAGAGGACGAACGCGCTGAGACGGCAGCGGGCGGATGACCTCATCACGGAGGAGGACTACACGGCGGCTGTGAAGGCCGTCACGATGGAGTCGTTGCAGGAGACGGTGAACGCCACGCGCCGCCGTTACGGTGAGGACAGTGTGGAGTATCAGGAGGCTCTGGGGCGTATGCTGGATGCGCGGATTGATTTTGACGCGCTTGTGGCAGCCAACGATGCGAAGTTTGCCGGGGAGAGGCAACAGAGGGAGGAGGAGGTGCAGAAAAGGCTGGCGGAGTTCCGCCGCCGTTACGGCCTTGAAGAGGAGTCTTCGCAGATGGAGCGGGAGCTTGCCCTGCTCGAGAGCTTCCACGCACAGCAGCTGCTGTCGGAGGAGGATTATCAGAAGGCTCTCGCCGCCATACGTGAGCGGTACAGGGATGAGAATGAAGAGCGGGAGGGAGCACTGTTCCCCAACGGTATATTCGGGGGAGAGGATACGGAGCAGGGTGTGGTGAATGAGACGTTCGGTGCGTTGCGCTCTGCGATGTCGGCGACTGATGCGCTGTTCCGTGCGCAGCAGGAGGATGAGGAGGCGGCCATTGACGCGAAGTATGACAGGGAGATAGAACGTGCCGGGGATAACAGGAATCTCGTCGCACGGCTCGAGGCGGAGAAGGAGCGGGAGAAGTCAAGGGTGCAGGCGAAGTATGCGGACAAGCAGTTCGGCATACAGCTGGCGATGTCCATCGCGGATGCTGCCGCGGCGATTGTCCAGTGCTTCGCGGAGCTCGGCCCTGTGGCCGGGGCGATTGCGGCTGCGGGGGTGGCCGTGACGACGGGGCTGCAGATAGCGACTATCACGCAACAGCGCAATGCCGCGCGGCAGAACTACTGGCGGGGCGGTTTCACGCCGGACGGCGACTGGGATGAGCCTCAGGGTACGGTGCACTCCGGGGAGTTCGTGGCTAACCGCTTCGCGGTGCGCAACCCTTCGGTGCGGAGGGTGCTGAATGTCATAGACGCGGCGCAGCGCAGCAATACGGTGGGTGCGCTTACGGCGGCGGATGTGTCGCGGGCGATAGACCCGTCAGGGTATGCGGCGCAGATGATGGTGCAGACGGTGCCGGTGGTACAGGGCGGGGGTGAGAGCCGCATGGCGGAGGCGGCGGAACGCCTCGCGCGGACGCTGGACAGGGGTATCACGGCCGTTGTCTCGATAGAGGGGAGGGACGGTTTCGAGGAACAGTATACACGTTATAAGAATCTTAAAAAGAACGCTTCATGGTCACGCTCAAAATAGACGGGCAGACGGCTGTGCCTGCGGGCGGGGAGACTTTTTCCATAGTCCGCGAAAACCCGTATTTCACTAAGTCAGGGACTTACTCGCTGGGCATCACGCTGCCGCTTGGCTGTCCGGCTAACGCCCGCATTTTCGGTGCGGTGAACCGTCATGATGTGGCAGCACGCCGTGTGTCGTTCGCGGCGTCGCTCTCTGTGGGTGCGGAGGTGGTGCTGGAGGGCAGGGCTACTGTTACCTCCATCACGGAGAGTGAGGTGGAGGTGCAGCTGCTGGCGGACTGGTCGGAGTTCAATTCGGAGAACTATGACACGGTGTATATAGATGAACTCCCCTTGGGCGAGGTGATGTCACTCTCGCAGGTGTACAACCGCTCTAAGGCAGACCCCTCATGGCGCATCCCGGCGGGGAATGTGGTGCTGGAGGCGGAGATAGGCGCGACTTACGGGGAGAGGGCGGGGGATGAGATAGCCCTTTGGCCGACTTACCATCCCGCCTTCACCCGTGAGGAGATGATGTCGCTGCTTGATTCCCTCGGCTACAGCCCCGGAGGCAGCGTCCATTTCCTCCCCGTGCGGTCAACTTCCGCCAGCGATGAGGGAAGCGGGGGGAATGAAATGGCACTCAATGATTTCCAAGTTTACTTCTCCGCGTCCGAGGCCACATCACGCTTCAACCTGACGACAGGCGGCTACTATTACACCCCGCACCTCTCGCTCGACAGTCTCATACGCCGCGTCTTCACCGCCATAGGCTACACCGTCACGGAGATATCCTCCGCACTGCCCCTCTCGGCGGTCGTCACTGCTTCCGCCTCCCGCACTCACGTCATTGCCCAGACGCTGCCGCACTGGACGGTCTGCGAGTTTATCGAACAGGTGGAGAATTTCGCGGGGGTGCGCTTTGTCTTTACTGGGAGGAGCGTGGCTGTGCGGCCGGCATCAGCCTGCATCGGCAGTGAGGAGATACCGCTGCGCGTCACCGATGAACTGTCAACCCAGATAGCCGACGAGGACGAGGCCGCCTCATCGTCCGCACCGGGGCTGTCGTACGATATGCCGCAGGACGACATCAACGTATGGGACAAGCTGCCGGAGGACTATGTGTCGCTCTGCACGATGGCCTACGGCATCACGCCATCGCCCGGCGATGGTGACAGCTACCGTGGTACGGTGTTTGAGAACGGCGGCCGACAGCAGTACCTCTACCGCGAGGGTGAGGGGGCATACGTGCTCCGCCCGGTGAATACCTTCCGCGACACTGGCGCGGAGGGCTCGCGCACGTCACTCGGCATATATCCCGCCTCATTCGCCGTGCGGCGCGTGCGCGTGGAACGCAGCTCAACGGAGTGGGATTTCCTTAATGTCCCCGAAATTGTGGGCGGGGGCATGTGGCGCGAATATCCTATACGGTGGTGGAACGGGACAGACCCACTGCCTGATTCAGGCTTTGACTTGCAGGAGGCTATCGAGGGTGAGGGGGATGAGAGCGGTTCTGCCCCGGAGGGGCTTCCTGTGGTGCTGTTCGGCGGGCAGTCGCAGGATGTTGAGCCTGTGATAACGGGTGACGGGCAGGACAGGCGGCCGTGGAAGCTGCCATCGGTGTATACGGATTTCGCGGTCTACCGCAGGCTGATACCTTATGAGGAGAATCCGGCGGATGTGTGCCCGTATTCGCTTGCGCTCGTTGACCTGCCGGGGTCTATAGGGCGTGCGCATGCGGATGCCGTGCGGGTGGACACTACGATAGAGTATACGAAGTATTTCGTGGCGCACCGTTGTCCGGATGTGTCGGGGACGTTTGTGGTGCGGGGGAAGCGTTTTGTGTGCAAGCAGGTTACGATGGAGCTGGCGGAGGAGGGGATGGGGCATGTGTTTAAGGGGGTGTTTTATGGGATGGGGTGATTCAGTCGCTTTTTATTTCGTCGAAACATGCCATGCCTCTTTCTTTGCTCTCATCGAGGATGTGGGCGTATATCATTGTCTCGCTGATGTTGGAGTGTCCAAGTAGATTTTGCAGTGTGGTTATCTGCTGTGTCTTGGCGAGGAAGTAGGTGGCGAATGTGTGCCGCCCGGTTTTGCATGTGATGGTTTTGGGGATGCCTGCTATTTGGGCTATTTCTTTCAGCCGCCTGTTTATCTTTTGGTCGGAGGGTATGTCGGTGAAGAGGGGGCCGGAGGTGCGTCCGCCTCGCGCTTCCTCATAGAGTGCGGCGAGGGGTTTCGACACGGGTATGCGGAGGAGTTCGGGCTTGGAGTTGCGCAGCTTGACGCGGTAGTAGTGGAGGTGGCCGTCGCGGATGTCTTCTATGTTTGTGCGGCGTGCGTCGGTGACGTGCTGTGAGGAGAAGCACATCCAGAGGAAGAAGCGGAGGATTGCCCTGCGTTTGCTGTCAAGTTCATCTGAATGGTAGAGGCGGAGGAGGGCGGCTATCTCCGTTTCGGTCAGGTAGGTGAATGAGGTGCTTTTTACTTTTTTTACCCTGAATTCGGCGAATGGGTCTATGTCCATGTAGCCTTCGCGGAGTGCGGCGCGTATGTATTTTTTGATTATGCCTATGTTCTTGTAGGCTGATGATTCGCTCAGGCCGAGTTTTTTCCGCAGGTAGTGGAAGTAGCAGTTGAGGAATTCGTAGTTTATGTCGCCGAATGTGAGGTCGGGCTTGTATGCTTTGAGTTTTTTCATGACGGAACGGTGGACTCCCGCTGTGCTGTCCTCTATGGTGATGCGTGTTTTCCGTATGTATTTCTCGAAGTACTGGAAGAAGTCGTTGTAGTCTGAGGGGCGGTTGTATGCTTTCAGGAAGAGCTCTTTTGTGAGCGGCCTGCCGTTCAGGCGGAATTTTACGAATATGTCATCAACTCTTGACTCGATGTTTGACAGAATCAGGTTCTTGTCCTTATATTTCCTGTCCTTTGAGAGGACGCGGCCGCTTACAGTGTCGAAGTGTTCTGGGAGTACTTTTATGTTTGTGCTCCATGTAAGCCGCTGTTTCCCGATATAGAATCTAACCCATATGGAGGAACTTGCCGTGTTTTCCTTGATTGTAAAGATGCTTTTGTCCATTTTTTTTCTCCAAAATTGTGTGCGGTTTTTGTGTCGCCGCACCTGATTTTTACCCCCCTTGCGCAAAATGTGCCGCCAAGAAAACTAAACAGATGTAAAAATAAGACTTCGCGCGATGCCTGTTAAGTTTTTGATAAATAGGCATATAACGCGAAAGGATGAAACCGTTAGGTTTCATCCTTTCGTTAAAAACTGCTTACTCGCGGAAGCGGGGGGATTCGAACCCCCGGTACGGAAATACCCGTACGTCAGTTTAGCAAACTGGTGGTTTCAGCCACTCACCCACACTTCCTTACCGTGCTGTGCACCTGTCTCGTAAGACTGTGCAAAGTTAGGGCAATTTTCCGAATTACAAAAATTTTCGGGCGTTTCTTTTCAAAAAGAATAATGTTACCTTTGTGGGTCATAACAAGAGTACCTTGTTTGCGGATAAAGGTGGGCATTATTCGTGCCAGTGCTATATGACATAATGTGCCTACCGTTAATCAGTTTTTGTATATGAGCAGGAAAAAGGTTTTTGGAATGATAGGTGCTGTCATAGCGGTGTTGTTTTTAGTGGCAGTTGCAGGGGTGGTCTTTGTCTATTCTGTGTTTCTCAAACCAAATTTCAGGGCGGAGGATGGCGGCGTATATATTTATGCGCGAGAGACTGGAGATTTCGACTATGTGGTAAGGCAGATGGAGGATGCTGGATGTGCTGTGGATATGGAGAGCTTCATTCGTGCTGCACGGATGCGCCATGCCGACACATCGTTGCGTGCCGGGCGGTACAAGATAAGTGAGGGGATGACTAATCGTGAGCTGGTGAATATGCTTAACGGAGGAATGCAGACACCAGTCAAGTTGCGTATAAACAACATACGGTTGCCCGGACAGTTGGCTCGTAAGCTGGGGGCACAGCTCCGGGCGGATTCGGTGCAGTTTATGACACTGTTGAGCGACAGCACGTTCCTGAAACGATACGGTGTGGACTGCCGCAATGTGCTGAGTCTCTTTCTCCCGGATACATACGAGGTGTATTGGACGATAGAGCCAGAGGCTCTGTTCGACCGCATGTACCGCGAGTATGGACGTTTCTGGGACGATGGGCGGCGTGCGAAAGCCGAGGTCGCAGGGCTGACTCCTCTCGAGGTGTCGGTGCTGGCTTCGATTGTGGACTCGGAGACCAACTCACGTAGGGAGAAACCTACGGTGGCTGGGCTGTATATCAACAGGTTGAGACGAGGCATACCGTTGCAGTCAGATCCGACGGTTAAGTTCGCCGTGGGAGATTTCGGCTTAAACCAGATATTGTACAAGCATTTGGAGGTGGAGTCGCCATACAATACATATAAACATGCTGGTTTGCCGCCCGGGCCTATATGTATGCCGACGAAAGAGGGCATAGACGCCGTACTGAACTATGAGAAGCATAACTATCTGTATATGTGTGCAAAAGAGACACTTGACGGAGAGCATAATTTCGCGGCTACGCTGTCGGAGCATAACCGCAATGCAGCACGCTATCACGCCGCTCTAAGGCAATGGATGAGGCAAAACGGGCGGTGACATGCAGTCTAAGTTGGTAACTACGTTTTTTTATTGCATTGATAAACATTGTAAGGCACTTTTAGATTTAATTTCTTTGCCATCGCAAACCAATATTGTCTTAATAAGATTAGGCAATGATGTAACTTGCGGCAAAGCAGTATGTCGTAACAGCCGGGTGAGGCTACGGTGAAGAATTTTCCCAGGTGTTGTAGTCATTGCAATGCCTCTCTAGCCCCGACCTTTCGATGATTTTTCTAAGTTTTTCTTTGGGTAACAGTGAAATTATCTGTGCGAATGGTGTTATATTTGCCATAGGAAGTAGATGAGTTGCTGGTTCTCCACTAAGATAGGTATTTTTCTTCTTTGTGGCGACTTCCTTCCTTTATTTATTCTCTTGTATTTAGGACAATATTGGCCGGACGGCTTGCCGTATTGCCAAAAATGAGTAACTTTGTGCTGTCGCACAAGACAGGCTGTGCGCCGGGCGGCTGAGGCCGGAGGGAGTGCGGGCGGATGGAGGTATCAGAAATACGAGTTCATTATGAAAAGGTTTATTCTTTATGCCGTTACGGTGGTGTTTGCTGCGCTGATGATGACCGCATGCGGCGGAGGGGGGGGCGGTATACTGTTGCCCAACCCGTCGGGGGCGGCGTTTGAGGTGCTGCTGGTGATAGATGACGATGTGTACCGCTCGCCGGCGGGCGAGGAGGTGTTCAACATGCTCACGTCGCCTGTGCCGCATCTGCCGCAGCCTGAGGCGCAGTTCAGAATTTCGCGCGTGCAGCACCAGCATTTCGACAATATGCTGAAGACGACGCGCAACATAGTGTTCGTCACTGTGGACTCCGCGCTCTATACGCGGTGCAGCATTAACCTGATGCGCGACAGGTGGGCGAGGATGCAGGCGATAGTGAACATCACTGCGTCGGACACGGAGACGCTGCGTGCCGGTGTGGAGAGGAACGCTGGGAGAATAGTCGATTTCATGGTGAGACTTGAGCGCGAGAGGTTCATGGACTACTATGCGTCGTCCATCAGTCAGGAGGCTTTGCAGCGGACGTATAAGAAGTTCGGATGCAAGATTGCGTTGCCGTCTTCGATGAACAAGTTCAACGAGGCGGAGAATTTCCTTTGGATATCAAACGGCGGAGACAATGTGCGGCAGGACATCATCATATACAGCATACCGTACCATAGCACGGAGCAGCTGACGCACGAGAGCATACTCGCGGCGCGCGACTCTGTGCTGAAGCTGCATCTGCCCGGCAGCATTGAGGGTTCGCACATGGGCACGGAGTACCGCTACTATCCGCCGGAGACGGAGAATATCACGGTCAACGGGGCGTGGTGCGCCGAGACGCGGGGGCTGTGGAGGATGGTGGACGGCGTGGTGATGGGCGGCCCGTTCATAAGCCATACGCGAGTGGACGAGGTGAACAACCGCATCATCGTGGCCGAGGGGTTTGTCTTCGCGCCGCGTGTGGACAAACGCACGCCGCTGAGGCAGGTGGAGGCCATGGTGTACAGCCTCAAGCTCCCGCAGGAGATAAACGCCGTGACCGTAGTGGCGAAAAGGCCCGAGGCCAAGGAGAGCGCGGAATGAGACAGCCGGGGGGACGCGAGACCTACATTTACAGGCAGACGAAATGATTGTAGAATGAGTAATATAGCCGACGGGCGGCGGGATTGTCCTAATGGTAGAGATCCGCAGCCGTTGGCCTGTTTATAACGAAATAAAGTACAGGATGGGAAAACTTATGAAGATAGGAATCACTCAGGGTGATATAAACGGCATCGGCTATGAGGTGATACTCAAAGCGTTGACCGACAGTCATATATTGGAGGTATGCACGCCTGTCATCTACGGCAGCGCGAAGGCGGCCAGCTTTCACAAGAAAAGTCTCGGCATAGACAGCTATACGATTAGCGTCAGCCGGTCGGCCGATGATGTCAATCCGCACAAAATCAGCATCATCAATACGTCGGGGGGCGATGAACCGAAGGTGGAGCTCGGGCAGCCGACTCCAGAGGCGGGACGCTCCGCACTTGAGGCACTCGAGGCCGCTACGCGCGATCTGCTCGACGGCAAAATAGATGCGATAGTGACAGCCCCGATAAACAAGAACACCATACAGAGCGATGCGTTCCGTTTCCCCGGACATACGGAATATCTCGAGAGCAAGGCGGGTGGCGAGGCTCTGATGATACTCGCCAGTGAAAATCTCAGGGTTGCGCTCGTGACCACGCACCTGCCAGTGAGCCGAGTGGCGGAGAGCATAAGCAGTGACCTGATAGTCTCCAAACTGCGACTGCTCGACAAGTCGCTACGCGAGGATTTCAACATCATACGTCCGCGCATAGCCGTCCTCGGGCTTAACCCCCATGCGGGCGATGGCGGCGTATTAGGCACGGAGGAGCAGGAGGTGATAATTCCCGCCATAAAGAGAGTGGTGGACGAGGGCATCGTGTGCGTAGGCCCGTTTGCCGCCGACGGGTTCTTCGGGTCAGGCAATTTCAAGCGTTACGACGCGGTGCTCGCCATGTATCACGATCAGGGGCTTGCGCCTTTCAAGGCACTGACGATGGACAACGGGGTTAACATCACCGCCGGACTGCCGATAGTGCGCACCTCTCCGGCACACGGTACGGGATACGACATAGCGGGAAAGGATTGCGCCAGCGCGCTGTCAATGCGCGAGGCTATCTATCGCGCCTGCCGGATTGTGCGCAACCGCGCCGACTATGCGGAGAAATACGCCAACCCGCTCCCGTTCCCGAAGCATGAGGAGAAGCGTCAGCCGAAAGAGTTCACGCTCAATTTCCTCAAGCCGGAGGAGAAGAACTGACCGATGCTGCCTGAGGAGACACTGCGCTACCTGACGGACTTCCTGACCGGGAGCGAGGGGCTGTCGCAGTATGTGGGCTATACAGACGACCGCAGCCGTTGGGGGGAATACCGCGTTGTCATAGTGCCGTCGGGCTTCTTCTCTGATGGGTGCTACGGAAGTGCGGCCTCTGAGCCGTCCGCGCCGCTCCCGTCCGTGGAGGGCGTGCCTCTGCTTTTCGGCAGTGACAGGGTAGAGCGCATGGGCGGGCGGACTGTTGTCCATGCCGATATAATAGCTTCGGCTTTTTATCTGCTGTCGCGCTATGAGGAGACGCTCCATCCGGCGGACAGGCGCGATGGGCACGGTCGGTATATGGGGCGTGAGTCGCTGCTCTTTCGAGGTGGGTTTATAGCCCGCCCCGTAGTCGATGAGTATGGCCGCCTCTTGCGCGGGTGGCTGCGGGGTAGCGGGGTGGATGTGAGTGAGCCGGAAAGGCGGCTGTCAATGGTGTATCTCACCCACGATGTCGATTCTATCGCCTCGTACAGGCACTTGCGCGGTTTCGTCGGAGGCTGTGTCAGGTCTCTCGCAGGCCGTG
>CALUOH010000011.1 GCA_944322025.1 uncultured Bacteroidales bacterium
CCTCTTTTTTTTTTTTTTCCTCCTGAAAGCCGGCAACGAGGTGAACGATGCCCTCATGCAGTGGCAGACCGCAAACACCCGTCTGGAAATCATAGGCGAGCAGATCACCACGCTTCAGGCCGCCGTAAACGACACCCGCAAGCTGATGGACTACAGCAGCAACTCCACTTACCTCGATGTCCTTACCGCGCAGCAGTCACTCTTGCAGGCCGAGCTGACCGAGGCAAGCGACAGGTTCGACAGGATACAGGGCGTGATTAACCTATACCATGCATTGGGCGGCGGCGCGGAGTAGCGCGTCCCCTTGGAAACAGTTTCTTTATCCTTCTTATCTCCGGAGCTCCCGTTTGGGGGCTTCTTTTTTATACCCCTTTTATTCCTCTTTATACTCCACACATCTTGTTTTGCACCACACGGCTTGACTCCAGTCTCTCCTTGGATACACCCAAATCCATTGTCTTAAATTGGGTTAAAAACACCTACTCTCGCGCCAGCGCTCAGGGAGCCCCTAAGGACCTCCTCCGCATCCCCACCCCCTCCTATTCCTCTCCACTTCCCCTCCCTCCAGCCCTCGCCCCCTGTCACCCCAACCACATTCTCTTGCCCCTTCCCAACTCACTCCGCGCTCCTCTGTCTCCCTCTCCCTACCCCTCCATATTTCTCTCACCGTTCCTCCGCACCCCTCCCCACAGCCCCCTGCACCTGCCCCCCTCTCTTTCAACTGCAAAAAGTGGTTAAAAAGACGTACTCTCGACGGAGCGGCTACGGAGTCCATACGTACTCTCTACGGAGCTTCTCCCCGCCATCCCCGCCCTCCATTGCCCCTCCATCGCACAATAATGGCCTCCCCCCTTGGCTGTTTTAAGCGGTTGGTGTAACTTAGCGGTGTAAATATCTCATCTGCATGAACAGACGCATACTAATGACATTCATGTTGTTATGCCTCGTGGCCGCACATCTGCCCGGGCAAAGCAACCGCGAAAGGATAACTGAAATGCTCGACAGCATGGGCCGCAGGCCCGAATACAGGCCCATTGCCCCCTTTCGCCTCGTGAGGCTCAGCGCAAGCGACGGCGTTTACAGGGTCTACGTGGGCGACAACTTCAAGTCCGTCCCCTTCCGCCCCGCGCTGGCCGACAGCATCGAACGCTGCATCCGTGCGATAATCTCTGCCTCCTACCCCGGCTACCGAGTTGAGGTCTATGCCGATAAGGACAACATCCGCGACCTGATACCCAACATATACCGCGCCGCCCCCGACAGGGATTACAGGAAGATGGGCGGCAACGTCCCCGTCCCGCAGCCCTTTGTCTCCAACCTCTCGCAGCCATACAGCGCGAAGCGCGGCCTGAAAGACAGGAACATCGCCCTTTGGCAGAGCCACGGCTGGTACTACGACCAGAGCCGTGACCGCTGGAGCTGGCAGCGGCCGCGCCTCTTCACCACAGTGGAGGACAAGTTCACCCTCTCCTTCGTCATCCCCTACCTCGTGCCTATGCTCGAACGCGCCGGAGCCAACGTCTTCATGCCGCGCGAGCGGGACATGCAGATGCACGAGGTGATAGTGGACAATGACACCTCCGACCTCTCCTCTCTCTATACGGAGACAGGCGCAGAGCCGTTCGCCACAGGGCGCGGCACAGGCTTTGCCCGCCTGCGTGACATCTATACTGAGATGCAGAACCCCTTTGCCGATGGGACATACCGCACGGTGCGTACATCGCCCGACGGCGGCTCTTCGGTGTGCTGGACACCGGACATCCCGGAGGATGGGTGGTATTGGGTCTCTGTGGCATACCGTTCTGAGAAAAACAGCGTCCGCGATGCGCACTACACCGTGCGCCACACGGGGGGTGAGACCCTCTTCACTGTCGACCAGAGGCGTGGCGGTGGCACATGGATATACCTCGGGCAATTCTATTTCCGTAAAGGGCTGAACCCAGCGACGGGCAGCGTCATCCTCACGAATATGAGCAAGACGGACGGCACAGTGACTGCCGATGCGGTACGTTTCGGCGGAGGCATGGGTAACGTGGCTCGCCGTCCCGCAGGAGACGCTGAGATTGCACGTGCTAAGGAAAAGAAGCCAGACTGCAAGCCCAAACTCCTCTCCCCCTTCCCCAAGGATGAATACATGACGAGTGGCCGCGCACGCTTCTGGGAGGGCGCACGCTACTGGATGCAGTGGTCTGGCGTGCCCGATTCGGTCTACAATTTCACCACAGGGCTTAATGACTACACCGACGACTACGCAGCGCGTGGCGTGTGGGTGAACTGGCTTAACGGCGGCTCCGCCAATGCGCCCGACTCCTCCGGGCTTAGGATACCGATAGACCTCTCGCTGGCATTCCACAGTGATGCGGGCATGCACGAGGACACTGTGATAGGCACACTGAGCATATACAGCGTCACTCAGGACTCCAAGACTAAGGTGCGCCATTACCCCAACGGCAAGAGCCGTGAGGCTGCACGTGACCTTGCCGACATAGTGCAGACCTCCGTCTGTGAGGACATCGTGCGCACATGCTCTCCTGCTTGGACTCGCCGTTGGATGTGGGACAAGAGTTACAGCGAGTCGCGCCGCCCCGATGTGCCGGCAATGATACTTGAACTGCTGTCGCATCAGAACTACACCGATATGCAGTACGGGCTCGACCCGCGCTTCAAGTTCCTTGTGTCGAGGGCGGTATATAAGGGCATACTTCGCTTTGTCTCTTCGCAATACAACCAGTCCTACACCGTGCAGCCTCTGCCCGTGAGAAGTTTCGCGGCGGAGTTCTCTCCCGGCGACTCGGTGCGTCTGCGGTGGCTGCCGACAATAGACTCGCTCGAACCGACAGCTGTGCCCGATGGTTATGTGGTCTACACCCGCACTGACGGAGGGTGGGACAACGGCCTTGCTGTCACTGGGACGGAGGTCACATTGCCCCTCAGGCGCGATGTGCTGACCTCGTACAAGGTTGTTGCGGTGAATGGCGGCGGCGCGTCGATGGACAGTGAGGTGCTGAGCGTCTGCCGCAATTCTTCATCCGCCGAATGTGTACTGGTAGTCAACGGCTTCGACCGTACGTCTGCCCCCGAAGGGTTTAAGGCGGACAGCATCGCCGGTTTCCCCGAATGGAAAGACCACGGTGTGCCGGACCGGTGGGACATACAGTATTGCGGTGCGCAATACGGATTTGACATGAGGGAGAAGTGGCTCTCTGACGACAACCCCGGCTGGGGAGCGAGTGACGGCGACTATGAGGCTATGTATGTGGCGGGTAACACCCACGACTATCCCGCCGTGCATGGCCGTGCGATAGCCGCTTCGGGGCGTTCTTTCGTCTCTTGCAATGTACGCGCTCTCGAAGACAGCCTTATAACCATGGACGGTTACCGCGTTGTAGACCTCATACTCGGCAAGCAGCGCAGCACCCCCCTTGGGGGCGTTGCTGACCGTTGTGGGTTCAAAACATTTTCGGTACATTTGCAGCGTCTTATCGCTGACCACACTGCCCGTGGAGGTGCGCTTCTCGTGAGTGGAGCGTATGTCGTCTCTGACCTGTGGCAGGGGCATGAATCCTCCCCGGCTGACATGACTTTTGCTCAGCGGGTGTTGCATTGCCGTCTCGGCTCTGAGCGCGGCTCGCGCAGGGGCGATGTGGTCACGGTCTACAACCCGCTGCACCGTTTCTCAGGCGAATACCGCTATGCCACTGAGCGCAACGGCTCTGTCTATCATGTGGAGGCGGCCGATGCGCTCGAACCTGCGGACGGGGCATTCGTCTGCATGCGCTATAAGGAGAACGGCAAGGGCGCGGCTGTGCTCTACGATGGCAAGTGCCGCACTGTGGTGTGTGGCTTCCCGATAGAGACTGTCGGCACGGAGAGTGCGCGGACAGAACTGATAAGACAGCTGATGGAGTTCCTTTGCGGAGAAGGAATGACAGAATAGTGTTATTTGTAAACCAAGAAGATAGACCTTATATCCGATGGGCAAGATTAACTGTTTCATACCGGCGGAAAGCGCGGGGCAATGCGCCGCCACGGTGGACGCGCTGAGGGCTTCCACTGTTGTGAATGGCATATATGTCGTTGCTCCGCGCTGCATTGAAGTGCTGGGCTGCAACTGTATCACGGCCGGCTCATTCTTTGGCACGGAGGCTCTCAGGCAGATTGCCCGTGAGAGCCGCACTGCGGAATATGTGCTGCTCTACACAAAACAGCCGCCGCTCGAATGGGTGCAGCACGGGCTGGAGCGCATGCTCTCCGTGGCGGAGGCCTCACACTGCGGGCTTCTCTATTCCGACTACTATGAGACGGTGGGCGGTGTGCGTAGGCAGTACCCTGTGATAGACTGCCAACTGGGTAGTGTGCGCGACGATTTCGACTTCGGCCCTGTACTGATGTTCCGTGCCGATGCGCTGCGTCGCGCCGCGGAGGAGCTGCATGACGAGTACCGTTATGCAGGACTGTACGCTTTGCGTCTCGGCGTGAGCCGCCATAGTGCCGTTATGCGCCTGAATGAATATCTGTATTGCGTGACTGAACACGATACGCGCAAGAGCGGGGAGAAGCAGTTCGACTATGTAGACCCGCGCAACCGTGAAGTGCAGATAGAGATGGAGTGCGTATGTACCGGCCACTTGAAAAAGATAGGCGCATACCTTGCCCCGGAGTTTGAGGAGATAGACATAGAGGAGGGGGAGTTCCCGTGTGAGGCGTCGGTGATAATACCCGTGCGCAACCGTGCTCGGACGATAGAGGAGGCCGTGCGTTCGGCTTTGCGCCAGCGCACAGAGTTCGCATTCAACGTTATAGTGATAGACAACCATTCTACCGATGGCACTACTGAGATACTTCGCCGTCTCGCGGCGGAGGACAGTAGGCTGCTGCACATAGTTCCCGCACGCACTGACCTCGGCATCGGCGGCTGCTGGAACGAGGGTATAGACCATTCCGAGTGCGGCCGCTTTGCCGTACAGCTTGACTCTGACGATGTCTATCAGGACGAGAACACGTTACAGACCGTCGTTGACGAGTTCCGCCGCCAGCGTTGCCCGATGGTGATAGGCTCATACACAATGACCAATGGACAGATGGAGACTATAGCTCCGGGACTGATAGACCATCGCGAATGGACAGAGGAGAACGGGCGCAACAACGCATTGCGCATCAACGGGCTTGGTGCGCCGAGGGCGTTTTTCACTCCGCTCCTGAGGGAGATGCATGTGCCGAACACGAGTTACGGTGAGGACTACGCTCTGGGGCTTGCCATCAGCCGCCGTTATAGGATAGGGCGTATCTACTCGTCGCTTTACCTTTGCCGCCGCTGGGAGGGCAACTCCGATGCCTCCCTCGACATCACCCACACAAACGCAAACAACGCCTACAAGGACAAGCTTCGCACCATAGAGATAATGGCGCGGACAGAGATGAACATAAATAAACAACAAAAGGCAGAATTACAGTAAGATGGCCTCAGACACAGTGCCGGGACTGTTCGGACAAAAGTATTCGAGCAGAGATTATACAAAACCATTCTTTTGGGGTAAGAACCAGTTCAACAGTTCATTCCCTGCCTCATTGATAGCATATATGTCATCAAGGAATATAGATGCTGTATATCTGTGTACAGACAAGAACAATGCCATCAGACATACTTACATAAGCGGAAGGGAAATTCTGGGGGTAGACCCGTTGTCTGACAACGCATATTATAACTTTGAGTCCGGATTTGCTGCATATGAACAATATTATACTGGTGAACGTGAAAAAATAGACCTTGTTATGGTAGACAGGTCTTCAGGCATGGCATTGCGGGGGCTGGAGATAAAACTCACTGCCTTGCCGGACAACTCTACAAAAAACGAGGGCGAAGACGGTTTTAGCTGTGAGATAGTGGTACGTCCTCCGACTATCTGTTTTTTGGCCTGCAGCATGTGTCAAAACTACAATACGGACCGGAAACGTGCTAAATTGCAAGCTCTGTTGGCAAAAAATGTACCGCAGATAAACCATTGGGAAGAGATTGCAGACGTTGCACCGCATTATGACAAGATAGAAAACGCTGTGCTTTCTGTGGCATCTGATATGTACAGACGACAGACTCCGCTGATAGTCCAACCCATATGGAAAACGGAGGGTAATAAGATGCGCCTATCGGATGACTGCCTTGATGTCTTTGTGTGGTCAAATCTAGCCACAATACAGATGTGTACATTGGAACGGGACAGAACAGAGGGAATAAGCCGCTTTCAGCGGGCTGTGATATGGCTATACAGGATGCTTTTCGATTATTCCATATACGGGCAGTTCGATTATGTAAGAATAATCAAGAATCATTCTTACAATTACGCTAACGACAAAGCTTTTGCTCTTAACGGCAAAAGGTCTCACCGCATTCTGTCATGCGGAGAACTTACACATCCGCGTATACGCAAAGATGAGATTCGTAATATAATCCTTGGCGGAGGTCAAAATCTGCTAAGCCCGGAAAGGCGATTCGATGCGGTAATAGTCAATAGTCCAGATTTGTTCGAATGATTACACTTTTATAACTATGAGGGTTGTTGATATTTTCTGCGGTTGCGGAGGGTTGAGCCTCGGGTTTGAAAAGGCTGGCTTCGATGTGGTTGCAGGCTTTGATAATTGGAAGGCCGCAATATCAGTGTACAGACAGAACTTCTCTCATGACGTATGTGACATTGACTTGGCAGACGTAGATACAGCTGTTGGCACAATCAAGCTATATGCACCGGATATTATAATAGGAGGCCCTCCATGTCAGGATTTTTCGTCCGCAGGCAAACGTAACGAAAACAATGGACGTGGCAATCTGACTGTATCGTTCGCGGAGATAGTGGCGGCATCAGGCACAGAATGGTTTGTAATGGAAAATGTAGCACGCATAACAAAAACGGCAAAATTACAGGAAGCAAAAAGGATATTACATGCTGCAGGGTATGGGCTGACACAGATGATACTTGACGCATCATATTGCAGTGTTCCCCAAAGGAGAAAACGCTTTGTAATGATAGGGAAACTGCATACCCCTGATAATTTTATGTATGATGTGCTCCAAGGCAGACTCTCAGACCACGCCATGAGCGTGGACGAATATTTCGGGGACACATTAGGCATAAGTCATTATTACAGGCATCCACGGAGTTATGCACGGAGAGGCATATTCAGCACATCAGAGCCAAGCCCTACAATCAGGGGGGTAAACAGGCCAATGCCCAAAGGATATGAATTGCACCCTAATGACCCGGTCTCTAGCCTGGACGGCATTAGATCGTTAACAACTGAGGAACGCGGAATGATACAGACGTTTCCCCCCGATTTTATATTCTGCGGGACAAAGACAAATATAGAACAGATGATAGGAAATGCCGTCCCTGTGAACATGGGAAAATTCATAGCCGAAGCCATCAAAGAATATAACGACATAAACCAAAAGATATAGGCAAAACAAATCTTATTATGGAAAAACGTATTATCGAGTGCGTCCCCAATTTCAGCGAGGGGCGCGACATGGGGGTAATCAAGCAGATTACTGACGTTATAGAGAAAGTCGAGGGCATCAAGCTCCTCGATGTTGATCCGGGAGAGGCCACTAACCGCACTGTGGTGACCTTCGTGGGTGAGCCGGAGAATGTGATGGAGGCGGCATTTCAGGCGGTCAAGAAGGCTGCGGAACTGATAGACATGCGCCACCACCACGGCGCACACCCGCGTATGGGAGCTACTGATGTCTGCCCGCTTGTGCCTGTGGCAGGCGTGACCCTCGAAGAGTGCGCCGAGTATGCTCGTCGGCTTGGCAAGCGTATCGGCGACGAACTCGGCGTGCCGGTCTACGCGTATGAGGCTGCGGCGTTCACTCCCGAGAGGAAGAACCTCGCCGTATGCCGCAAGGGTGAATACGAGGCTCTCAGCAAACGTTTCGGCGTTAAGGAAGAGAACCCCGACTTCGGCCCGTGCGAGTGGAACGAGAAGACTGCCCGCTCTGGTGCGACGGCAGTAGGTGCACGCGATTTCCTCATCGCCGTGAACTACAACCTCAACTCTACATCCACCCGCCGTGCAAACGCCATAGCGTTCGACGTGCGCGAGAAAGGCCGTCCGAAACGCGAGGGAGGCTCGCCCGTAGGAAAGATAATGAAGGACGAGAACGGGCATGACATAATGATACCCGGCACACTGAAAGGCACAAAGGCAATAGGCTGGTACATAGACGAGTACGGCATAGCGCAGGTATCCATGAACATCACGGACATCAAGGCTGCGCCGCTTCACGTGGCATTCGATGAGGTATGCCGCTGTGCCGCTAACCGTGGTATCCGCGTGACGGGTACTGAAATCGTCGGCCTCGTGCCGAAATCCACCATCATCGAGGCGGGTAAATACTTCCTCCGTAAGCAGCAGCGTTCTGTCGGTGTCTCTGAGGAGGAACTCATCAAGATAGCAGTCAAGTCCATGGGGCTGGACGACCTCAAACCGTTCGTGCCTGAGGAGAAAATCATCGAGTACATGATAGAGGACAAGAACCGCAAACGCCTTATCGACCTCACCTGCAAGGGATTTGCAGAGGAGACGGCGAGTGAGAGCCCCGCTCCGGGAGGCGGTTCTATCTCGGCATACATGGGTTCGCTGGCAGCTGCTCTCGGCACTATGGTAGCCAACCTGTCAAGTCACAAGGCCGGATGGGACGCTCGCTGGGAGTTCTTCTCTGACTGGGCCGAAAAGGGTCAGGAGATGATGAAGCACCTCCTTTGGCTTGTCGATGAGGACACCGAGGCGTTCAACAAAATAATGGCCGTATTCGCCATGCCGAAAGGTACGGACGAAGAGAAGGCCGCACGCGCGAAAGCCATGCAGGAGGCCACCCTCTACGCTACGCAGGTGCCTCTGGAAACCATGAAAGCCTCTGTGGCTACATTCCCGCTCATCAGGGCGATGGCCGAGGAGGGCAATCCTAACTCTGTCTCCGATGCCGGAGTGGGTGCGCTTGCCGCACGTGCTGCCGTACTTGGTGCGCACCTCAACGTGAAAATCAACGCTGCCGGGCTTAAAGACCGCGCTGTGGCCGACCGGCTGATAGCCGAAGCCGATGCCATTGCCGCTGAAGCCTGCAAGCTCGAAGCCGAAATACTCGAGATTGTAAACGGCAAGATAAAGTAAAACGTACAATACCTTACCTCCGCCGCGTACAGACCGACCCTCTGCACGCGGCGGCTTTTATTTCAATATATCGTCCAAAAATAATATAACCATTCCCCCTCACCCCCCAATTCTCCCCTCACATCTCAGCATAATCGCACCTCCACTCCTAATCCTCAAAACCCACCTTTCATCTCCAATGACCATCGACAGTCACCATCAAAGTCTACCTCTAACCATCTGATAGACAAGTTCATTACCTACCCTCTCCTTATCTTCCCGCTACCTCCCCGCTACCCTCAACCAAGCGGTTCGCTCTATTCTCGCCTTATCTCGCCAAAAACGCTCAAAACGTAAAGCCAGTATTGTAAATGCTCATTTTACCTACCGCCCGAACCGCCCCATGCGATGCGTCCTCCCCATCTTTCGGATGACATGCCTCGCAGTTAGACGGAAAATTACTACCTTTGCGCCCTGATTAAGAAACTGTTTTGATTTTACAGTCTAAATGGACGTGACAAGAGACAACTATTTCCCCGCAGAGTGGGAGGAACAGGAGTTCGTGCAGCTCACATGGCCGCACTCAGGGACTGACTGGGCATACATGCTCGATGATGTGCAGAAGTGCTTCACGCGAATTGCCGCCGCGATTGCCGCGAGGGAGAAACTGCTGATAGTCACCCCTGAACCTGACGAGGTGATTGGAATGATAGACGGCCTCCTGCCGTTGGAGAATGTCTGCATCGCACGCATAGACAGCAACGACACATGGGCGCGTGACCACGGCGCGATAACGGTCATGGAGGGCGGCAGGCCTTGCCTCCTCGACTTCCAGTTCAACGGATGGGGGCTTAAATTCCCGTCGGACAAAGACAACCTTATAACCGAAAGGTTGACCGCAGGGGGGATAATCGCTGCGGAGCGGCGAAACTGCCGTGGCTTCGTTTTCGAGGGCGGCTCGATAGAGAGTGACGGGCGGGGTACGTTGCTCACGACTGCGGAGTGCCTCCTCTCCCCGAACCGCAACGCGCAGATGAGCCGCGCCGAGATTGAGGCTTACCTCTGCCGGACGCTGCATGCCCGGCGTCTCCTCTGGCTCACCCACGGATATCTGGCAGGCGATGACACCGACTCTCACATAGATACGCTTGCAAGGCTATGCCCTGATGATACCATCGCTTACGTACAGTGCAAGGATAGGGGAGATGTGCACTACGGAGCGTTGAAGGCAATGGAGGATGAGCTCGCCTCTTTGCGCACCTCCGGCGGCAGGCCGTATAGGCTTGTGCCGCTCCCAATGGCCGATGCGGTCTATGACGAATCTGGTGAGCGGTTGCCCGCCACGTACGCCAATTTCCTTGTAATCAACGGCGCAGTCCTTGTGCCGACATACGCGGATTTGCATGATGCCGAGGCTCTTGCGCAGGTTGCCGTGGCTTTCCCCGATAGGGAAATCATAGGCATAGACTGCCGTGCGCTCATCCGTCAGCACGGTTCTCTGCACTGTGTCACGATGCAATACCCGAAAGGGGTGAGGTTGCTCTCCCCCGCAATGATTTGACGACATAGACATATGACAGTTATGAAAGTAGCAATCATACAACAGAGCATATCGCCCGATGTCGAGGCGAACAAACTCAAGCTGCGTGGCGAGATAGAGTCTGCGGCACGTGAGGGCGCGGAGCTTGTCGTGCTGCAGGAGCTTCACAACACGCCCTACTTCTGCCAGACGGAGAACACCGCGCTGTTCGACTTGGCAGAGCCAATACCCGGCCCCTCTACCTCCTTCTATGGCAGTGTGGCGGGGGAGTGTGGCGTGGTGCTTGTCACTTCGCTCTTTGAGCGTCGTGCGCCGGGGTTGTATCACAACACGGCTGTGGTCTTCGAGAAGGACGGCACGATAGCAGGCAAATACCGCAAGATGCACATCCCCGATGACCCCGCTTATTATGAGAAATTCTACTTCACCCCCGGCGACACGGGTTTCGTGCCTGTGCAGACAAGTGTCGGGCGGCTGGGTGTACTGGTCTGTTGGGACCAGTGGTATCCCGAGGCGGCGCGGTTGATGGCCCTTCGCGGTGCTGAGATGCTGATTTACCCCACGGCTATAGGGTGGGAGAGCACCGACCCGGACGATGAGAAAGCGCGTCAGCGCGAGGCGTGGATTACGGTACAGCGCGGCCATGCCGTGGCTAACGGGCTGCCCGTGGTGAGTGTCAATAGGGTAGGCCACGAGCCTGACCCGAGCGGACAGACCAACGGCATCACCTTTTGGGGCAGCAGCTTTGTCGCCGGGCCTCAGGGCGAACTGATAGCTCAGGCCCCGGCTGACAGTGCGGCGTGTATGGTAGTCGATGTTGACATGCAGCGCAGTGAGAATGTGCGCCGTTGGTGGCCTTTCCTGCGTGACAGGCGTATAGAGGAGTACGGCGGTATAGTGAAAAGGTTTATTGACTGAATTACAGAATGATGCAACGTAAGGATTTTGAGATAATGGCTCCTGCCGGCTCGTGGGAGAGTCTGATGGCGGCTATACACGCCGGGGCGGACTCTGTCTATTTCGGCATAGAGAAACTGAACATGCGTTCGCGCTCATCGAGCAACTTTACGATTGACGACCTGCGCCGCATAGTCGCCGTATGTAGGGAGAACGGCGTTAAGACATATCTCACACTCAACACTATAATGTACGATGATGACCTTGCGCTCATGCGCGAGATAGTCGACACGGCCAAGGAGGCTGGCGTGAGCGCGATTATAGCTGCCGATGTGGCGGCGATGATGTATGCCGTGCAGCAGGATGTGGAGGTGCATCTGAGCACGCAGCTCAACATATCCAATGTCGAGGCACTGCGCTTCTATGCGCAGTTTGCCGATGTGGTGGTGCTTGCACGTGAGCTTAACCTTGAGCAGGTGGCGCACATCCATAAGGTTATACAGGACGAGCAGATACGCGGGCGGCGCGGTGAGCTGATACGCATAGAGATGTTTTGCCACGGTGCGCTCTGCATGGCCGTGTCGGGCAAATGCTATCTTAGCCTGCACGAGATGAACGCTTCGGCCAACCGTGGCGCGTGCATGCAGGTATGCCGCCGTGCATATCGTGTTAAGGACGAGGACTCGGACATAGAGCTGACCGTGGACAACAAGTATATCATGTCGCCCAAGGATTTGAAGACCATCCACTTCATGAATAAGATGATGGATGCGGGAGTGCGTGTCTTCAAGATTGAGGGCCGCGCACGCGGGGCGGAGTATGTCAAGGCTGTCGTCTCGTGCTACCGTGAGGCGATAGAGGCATATCTCGCCGGGACATTCACAGAAGAGAAGGTGGCTGCATGGGATACACGTCTTGCCAAGGTCTTCAATCGCGGCTTTTGGGACGGCTACTATCTCGGACAACGACTCGGCGAGTGGAGTTCTAACTACGGCTCTAAGGCTACGCACAAGAAAGTCTACATAGGCAAATGCACCAACTTTTTCCATAAGATTGGTGTGGCGGAGTTCATCCTCGAAGCGCAGTCGCTTGACAAGGGCGATGAGATACTTGTGACTGGAGAGACTACTGGCGCGTATGAGGATGTAGTGGACGAGATGCGCGTCGACCTCCACCCCGTGGAGCATGTCGGCAAAGGCACATATTTCTCCATCAAGACGCGTGAGGTCATACGCCGGAACGACAAGCTGTTCAAGATAGTCCTGGCAGATGAGGTTGAAAAGCAGGGGTTAAGGCAGTGATGAGGCATACATTGATATATCTTCTGTCAGCACTTCTGATGATGTTGGCTGGCTGTGACGAGTGGGACGGCCCGACACGCACCGTGCTATACTATGCTGTGAAGAGCAACCTCAGCTCCGACATAGAGCGCAACATAAGCGACATGGAGAGCGTCGCCACGAAAGAGAACATTAAAGGCAACCTGCTCGTCTTCTCATCTGACTCCAAAGGCAACGCTTCTCTTTACCGCATAGTGCCAGGCAAAAACGGTTCGCGGAAAAGGGAGACTGTGGCCGACTTCTCCGGTCGCAGCGGCGTTGACCCCCGCACGCTCACTGATGTGATAGCCACAGCGGTAGAACGTTTCCCTGCCGACAGCTACGGGCTTATCTTCTCAAGCCACGGCACATCATGGTTGCCGGCGGATGTGGAGCGGATGCAGCGTGCCTTCGGAGAGGAAAACGGCCAATGGATGGACATCCGCGCCATGGCTGAAGCCATACCCGATAATCTGTTTGAGTTCATCTTGTTCGATGCATGCAGCATGGGCAGCATCGAATGCGCATACGAGTTCAAGGACGATTGCCTCCGGTACATATCCTCCCCCTCGGAAATCATCACCACAGGCTTCCCCTACAAGACTATCCTGCCTGAAATGTTCAATCCGCAGGTGGACTACGGCCGCATAGCTGGTGCGTACAACAGTTTCTACGAGAACTACGCCTTCCCCTATGCCGACATATCAGTCGTTGAGTCTTCTCACCTTGTCTCTCTTGCTGAGGCGGCGCGGAGAATGGTCGGCGGCGCGGGCGATGCCGCAATCTACGCCATAGACACGGACACGCTCCAGATGCTCTCGTCCCTCTATGGCTCTCCATCTGACCTCTACGACTTGGGGGATACATACATGTCTCTGAGCGCGGACGCTGCCTTGCGTGCCGACTTCGCGACGAGGCTTGACGAGGCAGTGCCGGTAGCCCTCCACACTGGGCAGCACTATTGCGGGTTTGGCGAACGTATAATCCCGATAGACCGGTTCAGCGGCCTCTCTGTCTATCCCATGCGTGAAAACCTGACGCAGTTGAACAGCGAATACAGGAAATTCAAGTGGTATAGGGATGTAATTGCCAATGGTGGCGACACTGCACATGTAACTCCTCAGCAAGGCATAAAGTGACTGCTGCACATCGTTACCGCGACCTGACGCTCCATCGCAGTTGCGCACTATGAGGATAAGTGTATACAAAACATGTTATAAAGCATAATTTTTCAAAAGACAAAGGTCGGACAAACTAAGTATATTGCCTTGTACCTCATGTGTTTACGCCAAAAACCGCGCTATTACGGAAATATTTCTGTAATTATTCTCCGTGAACAAAACATTATTCGTAACTTTGTACCGTGAAAATGTAGCGGCTGTGAAGCCGTATCTACTGACTCACAGAAGACAACGGATTATCAATAACTTAACAATAACGACTTGACTATGGCAACATTAGATTTAAGCAAGTACGGCATCTCAGGAACGACTGAGATTCTGCATAACCCTTCATACGAAGTGCTGTTCGCAGAGGAGACTAAACCGGGTCTCGAAGGCTACGAGAAAGGCCAGCTCACTGAGCTTGGCGCAGTGAATGTCATGACAGGCATCTACACGGGCCGCTCTCCGAAAGACAAATTCATTGTGAAGGATGCTACAAGCGAAAACACCGTATGGTGGACTTCGGATGAATATAAGAACGACAACAAGCCCGTTACTCCCGAGGCGTGGAAAACCCTCAAGGAGATGGCTGTGAAGGAACTCTCTAACAAACGTCTTTTCGTCGTTGACTGCTATTGCGGCGCGAATGAGGCTACTCGTCTGAAAGTGCGCTTCATCATGGAGGTGGCTTGGCAGGCTCACTTCGTGAAGAACATGTTCATCCGTCCGACTGAGGCCGAACTCGAGAACTTCGAGCCTGACTTCGTGGTTTACAACGCATCGAAAGCTAAGGTTGACAACTATAAGGAGCTGGGTCTCAATTCTGAGACTGCCGTTGTCTTCAACCTCACATCCAAAGAGCAGGTTATCCTCAACACATGGTATGGCGGCGAGATGAAGAAAGGCATGTTCTCCATGATGAACTACTTCAAGCCTCTCGAGGGCATCGCTTCTATGCACTGCTCCGCAAACACTGACATGGAGGGCAAGAGCTCTGCCATCTTCTTCGGCCTCTCTGGCACAGGTAAGACCACCCTCTCTACTGACCCGAAACGTATGCTCATCGGTGACGACGAGCACGGCTGGGACAATGACGGCGTATTCAACTATGAGGGCGGATGCTATGCTAAGGTCATCAACCTCGACAAGGAGAGCGAGCCGGACATCTACAACGCCATCAAGCGCGACGCCCTCCTCGAGAACGTTACTGTCGACGCTGACGGCAAGATAGACTTCTCGGACAAGAGCGTGACGGAGAACACCCGCGTATCTTATCCTATCTATCACATCAAGAACATCGTTAAGCCCGTCTCCAAAGGCCCGCACGCTAAGCAGGTCATCTTCCTCTCGGCCGATGCGTTTGGCGTACTGCCCCCGGTTTCTATACTGAACTCCGAGCAGGCTAAATACTACTTCCTCTCTGGCTTCACCGCTAAACTGGCTGGTACAGAGCGCGGCATCACTGAGCCGACACCGACATTCTCGGCTTGCTTCGGCGCGGCGTTCCTCAGCCTCCACCCGACAAAATACGCCGAGGAGCTGGTGAAGAAGATGGAAATGACCGGCGCGAAGGCCTATCTCGTAAACACTGGATGGAACGGCACTGGCAAACGTATCTCCATCAAGGATACTCGTGGCATTATCGATGCAATACTCGACGGCTCAATCGACAAGGCTCCGACTAAGACCATCCCGGTCTTCGACTTCGTTGTGCCGACTGAGCTCCCCGGCGTAGACCCGAAGATACTCGACCCGCGTGACACTTACTCTTGCGCGTGCCAGTGGGACGAGAAAGCTAAGGATCTCGCTGAGCGTTTCATCAAGAACTTCAACAAGTTCACTGGAAACGAGGCTGGCAAGGCTCTCGTGGCGGCTGGCCCGAAACTCTGATGATATCGCCATCTGGCAATAGCTGATATGCAGTCCGGCGCGGCAGACGTTTTGTCGCGCCGGACTTTTTTATTGCTTTGTCGGGAAACGGATGTACGCCGATGTTTCCGTTGATGGCAGTTGTACAGAGGTATGTAATGAATTCACAGGATTAAGGAGAAGCAAGTATTCTCAGCGTAACCGTTGGGTGGGGGCAGGCAGGCTTGCAATATAAGGGGAGAGGACGTGTCTTTAACATTATTTGTACGGAAGATATTGGAGTTGTGTACCCGTATGTTTTATGGACGGATGGTAAGGCGGTAAATACTTTTGACATTATGAGTCGGAACAGACGGATATTTAGGAGCTGTTTTGCTTTTGCCATTTGAATAGATTCTGCCGCACCGCAGTGGCATATCGTCTCCTCATGTCCGAAACAATTGACTATCGCATGGTCTGTAAGACGTGATATGGCGGCTGTCTGCACAATACATAGACGAAATCTATATCGGATATATTTCCGGTTACTCCCCAAAACAATGTTTGTGGAAAATAGAAACAGTTTCTTAGAGATTGTAGCCTTGTTGCGTGGAGAGATGCTGTCTGTCCGGAAAATAAAATGTGCCACGCCTATTTGCAGAATGAAAATAAAGCAGTACCTTTGCAACCGCAATTCGGGATGTAGCTCAGTCCGGTTAGAGTACACGTCTGGGGGGCGTGTGGTCGCTGGTTCGAATCCAGTCATCCCGACACAAGAAAAAGACACTCAAAACACAGCTGACAATCACCAGCCTGTTTTGAGTGTCTTCTCTTTTATACTTCTGCTTATACTTTTCCCTCTCCCCCTTGAAAAAGCCCTCAGCTTGGCTGCCTGTACTCATTGGGCGTACAGCCCACAGCCTTTTTGAACGCCCGGCTGAAATACTGCGGATACTGATAGCCCAGAGCATACGCTATCTCGCTGACGCTCTTCCCCGAGTCCGAAAGCAAAGCCTTTGCCGTATCCATGATTTTCTGCTGCACATACTCTTGGGCGGACCTCCCCGTCTCCTTCCTTATCAGGTCGCCGAAATAGTTGGGCGAGAGGTGTAGCTGCTCCGCGCACCACGATACGGTCGGCGTACCCAGACGCTTGGGCTTGTCCGATATGAAATAGTTGTCCAGCATATCCTCAAAGCGCGTGAGCACATCCTTGTTCACCCGCTTGCGGGTAATGAACTGGCGGTCATAGAAGCGCGTGCAGTAGTTCAGCAGCAGCTCTATCGCCGAGGCTATAATGACATTGCTGTGGCGGTCACTCCCGTTCTTTATCTCGTCGTCTATCTTCTTGAGGCAGTCTATTATCGTATCCCGCTCCTGCAACGAGAGGTGCAGCCCCTCATTCACATTGTACGAAAAGAACGTATAATCCTTCATGTGCTGCCCCAGTGCTGTCCTGCGCAGCAGTTCCGGACTGAAATACAGGCACCACCCCTTTGTCTGGAAAGTAGAGCCGTCCGCCGGATGTCCGAACACCTGACCCGGAGAAACGAAGACAAGCGTATTCTCTTGATAGTCATACTCGCCCCGCCCGTATTGCAGATAGTCCGCACACCTGATGTCTTTCAGGTAAATGACATAAATCCCGAAGTTCTTGCGGCAGTTCGGTATAGGCCTGCTCACATGCGACCCCTCGAGCACATTCACCAGCGGGTGGCGGCTCTCAAGTCCCCAATGCTCATCGAAAGCCCTGACCGTCGGTATATTCACAATCGTATCCATAACTTGTGTGTTCTAACACACAAAAGTAACATATTTCCGCGAAACTCTCTCGCAATCTGTAAATTTTATACGCCAAACTGTAACTTGGATATATATTCTTAATCCTGACCGCACTAATTTTGCTCCGTCCTTTTGGACATCTCTGCCGAAGAACAGAATTATAAAAACGGCAAACACTATGAGAACAGTCCGTCTAATCATCCTCTTTATCATGACAACAGTAAGCCTCATGGCGGCAACGCCTGACAGCGCATTGACCACGCGCCAACGCTCCATCGCCCGCATAGCCTCCTGCACTGGCAGGGGCGACCTGACCGCTCTGAAACCCGCCCTCGCCGAAGGACTGGACAACGGGATGACAGTCAACGAAATACGCGAGGTGCTAATCCACGCCTATGCCTACTGCGGTTTCCCCCGCAGCCTCAGTGCCTTGCAGACTTTCATCTCCCTCCTCGACGAACGGCGGGCGCAGGGCATAGAGGACACCGTCGGGCGCGATGCCTCACCCGTCAACGACAGCCGCAGCCGCTATGACCGAGGGCGCGACATACTGGCCGACCTCTCCGGCGTACCGGCCGATGCCCCGAAGCCCGCCTATGCCGAGTTCGCCCCCGCCGTCGAGCGTTTCCTGAAAGAGCACCTCTTCGCCGACCTCATCGAGCGTGACCTGCTCACCTATGCCGAGCGCGAATTGGCCACCGTCTCCGTCATCGCCGCACTGGGCGAAGGTGTCGAGCCGATGCTCCGCTCCCACATGGCCATCTGCCGCCGTCTGGGGCTCTCCGACGGACAGCTCTCGCAGGCACTCCTCATCGCGCAGCCCGGCTCCCGCGACGGCGGCAAATAGCCCCCTCTCCCGCAAACCTTATGTAAAACCGATAAAATAGAACCAATATGAAAAAGTATCTCATCATCTCACTTTTGCTCTCCGCCATGACTGCCATGGCGGCATGCACACCCTCCGACCCCGACACAGGGGACGGACAGACCGCAACCCCCGGCCGCCCCGGCGACATTGAAAACCCCGACACAACCGGCCGCCCCGACCAACCCTCACAGTCGAAAACCCTCGTCGCCTACTTCTCCGCGCAGGAACACACGCAGGCCGTAGCAGGGCGCATAGCCGAAATACTTGGCACGGACATCTTCCGCATCCAGCCCGCCGAACCCTATGCCGAAAATCCATACGACGACAGCGACCGCATACAGGACGAAGCCTACAACGGCCTCCGCCCCGCAGTCGCCAGCCTCCCCGAGCCCACTGCCATAGCCGCCTACGACACACTCTTCGTCGGCTCACCCATCTGGTGGCACCAGCCCGCCATGGTAGTCTGCACATTCCTCGAAAACTACGACCTCAGCGGCAAAATCGTCATCCCCTTCTTCACCTACGGCTCCACAGAATACCTCCAGCACTCCATCGACAAGGTGCACGACTTGACCCCCTCCTCCATCCATCTGCGCACCTACACCGGAGGCTCTGTCGACTCTTGGCTCCGTGCCATACACATCTTGCAGTAGCCCCTCGGGCACGACTGCCCTCTCTTTTTTATAATAGACTGCAAGCCCCGGCACAGCGTGGACATCCACTGCCGTGCCGGGGCTAATCGTTCTTTCCTTATGACAATATAATATGTTGCACGAACCCCATGACACAGAGCCTCTCCTCCTTCCCCCTCTGTCTCACCCATTCTCCCTCACACCTCCGACCCCATCCCTTTCTCCCGCCCGCTCCCCCCTTTCCCATTGACCCTTTCCTCTTCCGTGCTCTCCCTCCTGCATAGCATCTCCCCAATCCTAAATTAAAGTTAAAAACACCTACTCTCGCGCCAGCGGCAAGGGAACAGCAAGGGAGCGGCCAGGGAATCCCCACGGGACTCCGGGGCAGCCTCCCCTCCTCCCCGCCCCCATCCCCGCCCGTCCTCCCCCATGTCCCCCTGACTTTGCCCCCGCACCTCGCCCCTTCCCAGACTGTAAAAAGTGGTTTAAAAGACGTACTCTCGCGCCAGCGGCAAGGGAGCGGCAAGGGAACTCCCACGGAGCTTTCCCCCGTCTCCTGCCGCCCCCATCCCGCACAAGCCCCGCACAAAAAACTCCCTTTCCCCGCCATTTTACCCCCCACCGCAGCCCCCGCAGGCCCCCATATCCCCCGTCCATTGCCCCGGACAGCCCGAAAACCCCACATGATACCCTCCGATATGCCCCCTGACACCCAACGCCTTACGGAAAAAGTGACGCGGAAGGCGAAAAAAGTGCCGGAAAAATTTGGAGCGGTAGTGGAAAAGGCAGTACCTTTGCATCCGCTTTCGGTAACGGAGCGGGGCAGCGGCCCCGCGCGGTTGTCGGGGGCTGAAGAGAGAGATCATTGAGACATACTGGAACAGCAAGCGGGCGCGGGGGGAGGCGCGTCGGGGAGGGTAAGCGGGCATGGGGAGGAGCCGCGCGGGCCCGGGGGGGAAGCACTGCGATGCAGCGAGGAGGATGGTCCTGGCGGGGGAGCGGCCCACCAAACCTACGATGGCTAGGGGTTCTGGGAGGAAGTCCCCCCACACTGGCACTGAGACACGGGCCAGACTCATACGGGAGGCAGCAGTGAGGAATATTGGTCAATGGCCGTAAGGCTGAACCAGCCAAGTAGCGTGAGGGATGACTGCCCTATGGGTTGTAAACCTCTTTTATAAGGGAATAAAGTCCGGTACGCGTACCGGTTTGTATGTACCTTATGAATAAGCATCGGCTAACTCCGTGCCAGCAGCCGCGGTAATACGGAGGATGCGAGCGTTATCCGGATTTATTGGGTGTAAAGGGTGCGTAGGCGGTTAATTAGGTCTAAGGTTTAAGTCCGAAGCTTAACTTCGGTTCGCCTTAGAAACCGATTTACTTGAGTATGGTAGAGGCAAGTGGAATTTCTAGTGTAGCGGTAAAATGCGTAGATATTAGAAGGAACACCAGTGGCGAAGGCGGCTTGCTGGGCCATCACTGACGCTGAGGCACGAAAGCGTGGGGAGCAAATAGGATTAGATACCCTAGTAGTCCACGCCGTAAACGAT
>CALUOH010000012.1 GCA_944322025.1 uncultured Bacteroidales bacterium
GCAAAAATAATGGTAGGCGGGAGCAGCGGAGGAGGAAACAATGGAGGTAATGGAGGCGGCACAGGCACAACGCCTGACAAGATTCCGGTCAGTGTATATATACCAAGCTACAAGGTCAACTCTATCGATTTTGAGGACAACACAGGAAGATATTGGGATGATACATCGAAAGATGGACCGGACATATATATGCGTATATATAGAGGTTCTGACGAACTCCACCGCTCCAATTATCGCAAAGACAATGTAAAATCATCAGACTTGCCATTTACAAACAGTCTTGGAGTAACACTCAATAACCTTGCTTACATCTATACGTTTAGGCTTTGTGACTATGACCCGTGGTTTGTGGATTATATGTTCTCTTTCGATTTTGCTCCACAAAACTACATAGATGAATGTCCGACATCAGTAACATTAAAAGGGGGCAAGTTTAGTGTAACACTTAATTTGAAGTGGAAATATTGAGTTTGATTATCGCAACAGAAACGCAACACAGAGAATAAAACAGTAAAACATAACATACTGGCAGCCAGTCTAAGAACTGATGCGTCAACAGGTCTAAACAGCCGCAGGTTCGAGTCCTGCCTCCGCAACAGAGCGACCATAACGCGCAGATTGCCAACCTGTTAGGTTGGCAATTTTTTTTGTGTTCTTTTTGCAGCTTTGTGTGCTATCCCTATAATCTCGCCCTCATCTTTTTCTCTGTTTTCTATTGTGTTGATAATGTGTTAGGAAAATATCGTCTCATGTTCGTGGAACATCCGATTATTTGTAGTAAATTTGCTTCTGTAAAAGTCAGTTGTCATGCAGGATGCAGACCGTGTGCCACTCGTTGTATATTGTTGATGTCAATGTGCGGGATTATACGGGTATTTACTTGATAAATAGTGTGTTGTGCTGTTTACATTCTCTGTGAGGCTACTGTGTATGTGTATTGAACAATGAAGATTTTGATAGCCTGTTTTTCATCGGTAAGCAATGTGGCCTGCATTGTTCCACAGCTCTATGGTTTGTCTCAAAAGTATCCTGAGCATGAGTTTTCTGTGCTGAGTCGCAATTTCCTCGAACCTCTTTTTTCGTCCATACCTCGCGTACGATTTATCGGTGCGGACATAAGGAACGAGGATGCGGGAGTAGCAGGGGCGTTCAAAATATATAACCGCTTGTCCAATAGAGGCTATGATGTTGTCATAGACATGCAAAACCATTGGCGTTCTCGTCTTATAGCCTCTATGTTGAAAGCTAAGGGAACGAGGTCGTATGCCATAAGTGAAGAGCGGCGTGCGTCTAACACGTTGATATCTAAAGGGGCTATGGCATCTATGCCGATGAAATCAATCTTTGTGCGTCAGGCAGAGGTATTTGCCAAAGCGGGCCTTGTAACAGATGACTCGTTTGTGAAACTGCCATCTGTGCCAGAGGAAAAGAAACGGCTCGTGTTCGATATGTATGGCGAGAAGCATGGAACGTGGATTGGCGTTGCTCCTCTCTCCAGTTCATTGGGTAAAGTCTTACCTTTCAAGAAGATGAAGACCATAATATCTCATTTTGATAGCAGACCGGATACTACTGTTTTTTTGTTTGGCGCAGGGGAGTTTGAAAAAGAGATGCTGAGTGACTGGCAGAGCATGTACAATAATGTTCATGCTGTCTACACGCGGCTGAAACTCGAGGAGGAGCTTGCTCTTATGGCAGAGCTTGATGTGATGCTCTCCATTGATTCTGCGAATGTGCACCTTGCCTCTCTTATGGGAGTGCCTGTCGTGAGCTTATGGGGACAGACGCATCCATATTGTGGCTTTGTGGGGTGGAAACAGCCGTTAGAGAATTGTATAGGGGTCGATATGCCGTGTCGTCCTTGTTCCCTGCGCGGTGATTCCGAGTGCCGTTATGGCGATTTCCGTTGCATGGGTGCAGTAGAAGAAAATACGGTTATAGAGAAAATGGAGGAGTGCATAGCCAAAAGGGGAATGTAACGATACTCCTTATTCTGACGGCATGTCCGACATAGGATGAACCTACCGTATTTGCACGGTTATGTTTTTTTGATACAGAATGAAACGGGAGTGTATGTTGTAGAATGTCTGATTGAAGACGAGCGCAACCTCTCCCGAAAAACAATCTTTTTATTTTATATGGGGAAAATAATTGCAATAGCAAACCAGAAAGGCGGTGTGGGAAAGACCACAACCAGCATCAATCTTGCAGCATCGCTTGCCACACTCGGCAAGAAAGTGCTGTTGGTAGATGCGGACCCTCAGGCAAATGCCTCATCGGGTCTCGGCATCGATGTCAAAGAGATGAAGACTACGGTTTACGAGTGCCTTATAGATGAGATAAAGACACAGGAAGCCATATTCGGCACGACTGTGGATAATCTTTTTATCATACCGTCGCACATAGACCTTGTGGGTGCGGAGATAGAACTGTTGAATATCGAGAATAGCAAGAAGCGTATGCGCGATATGCTTCTGCCGGTGAAGAATGATTATGATTTCATACTCATAGACTGTTCTCCCTCGCTTGGCCTTATCACGGTAAATGCGCTCACGGCTGCGGATTCTGTAATGATACCGGTTCAGAGCGAGTACTTTGCCTTGGAGGGCATAGGCAAGCTGCTGAACACTATAAAGATAATCAAGAGCCAGCTTAATCCGCGCCTGAATATAGAGGGCTTCCTGTTGACTATGTTCGATGTACGACTGCGTTACGCCAATCAAGTGGCCGAAGAAGTGAAGAAGCATTTCGGAAACATGGTATTTAACACTATGATACAGCGTAATGTGAAACTGTCTGAAGCCACGAGTTACGGTCAGCCCGTACTGCTATATGACCCGGGCTCTAAGGGTGCGCTTAACCATATAGAGCTTGCCAAGGAACTGATAGCAAAAAATAGCGCGAATAACTGAACTAAACATTCTCGGAGGTAAGACATGAAGAAACAGGCATTAGGGCGCGGTCTTGGTGCCCTTATAGAATCGGTGGAGCCGACAGCTGCGGCAGGAAGCTCGATATTCAACGAAGTACCGATAGAATTCATCTATGCCAACCCAAATCAGCCGCGTACGGAGTTTGATGATGAGTCACTTGAAGAACTTGCCGCGTCAATACGTACTAACGGCATCATCAGCCCCATTACACTGCGTAAGCTCGATGACGACCATTATCAGATTATAGCCGGAGAGAGGCGTTACCGTGCATCTAAACTGGCCGGACTTGAGAGGATTCCTGCCTATATCCGTACAGCTAAGGACGAGGAGGTCATGGAGATGGCTCTCATAGAGAACATACAGCGCGAAGACTTGAATGCCATAGAGATAGCTTTGTGCTATAATAGTCTGGCAGTCTCCTACGGCCTGACGCAGGAGGCTCTCAGCGAGCGAGTGGGCAAAAAGCGCGCTACGATAGCTAATTATCTGCGTCTGCTTAAACTCCCGGCCGAGGTACAGATGGGCATTAAGGACAAGAAGATAGACATGGGACATGCGCGCGCGATAGCCGGAGTGGAAGACCCGACGCTGCAACTCAGTGTCTATGAGCAGGTGTTGCGCGAGGGGGCATCGGTACGCCGCACGGAAGAGATAGTGCGTGACCTGTCTGCGGACAGGGAGATAAAGGAGGTGAAGAAGCCAGCCTCTCCGAAGACCATACTCCCGGCCGAATATGATGAACTGAAAAAAGAGTTGTGCAACCGGCTGAATGCCAAAGTGCAACTTACTTACAACGATAATGGCAAGGGGAAAATCAGTATCCCGTTTTCAGATGACGAGGACCTGATGAGGATAATGGCTATTTTTGACAGTATAAAGAGATAGGGCAGAAGCGGACAATGCCCACGCGGGAGTGGCGCATTTCCCATTGTACAAAGAAAGCTACCGTACACGACAGATGATAAATCGCCATACGCTGCCAATTATATTGTTGCTGTTGCTGTGTTCCACGCGGCTGGCGGCTATGTCGTGTTGTGCCGACACATTGCAGGAGGCGGCAGATACTGCCGTTGTGTCGTCATTGCCTGTGGCGGAAAGTGCGGACAGTCTATTCCGGACAGTACCCGCTGTGCCGATGGATACAACGTTCGCAACGAGTTTTGACAGCGCGATGGTGGAGCGGCCTCAATTTGCCGATACGGTTATTCCTGCGCCCGAGACACCCACAAAGGCGCAGACGGACACGGCATTTACCGTGTTGAAATACAGTACTGACTCGGCGATTGATTCGCTCCGTGCCGTGCAGTTGAGGTTTAAGCCCGACCCGATGAAGAGCATCTGGTACGCGCTTGCCTTCCCCGGACTTGGACAGATTTACAACCGCAAATATTGGAAACTGCCTATCGTCTATGGAGGTGTGGCGGGCATAGCATATGCCATATCGTGGAACGGAAAATACTACAACGATTACTACAACGCCTATCGCGACTACATGGATGCCAATCCTAACACGAACAGTTATCTTGACCTTATACCCGAAAACTATCCGGAGGGACAGATTGAGTCGTACCTCAATAGCCGTCAGAGCACATACAGGCGTTACCGCGACTTAAGCATTATCATCGGTGTGGCGTTCTACGCCATAACAGTCATAGATGCCTTTGTCGACGCCCAGCTTGCCGAGTTCGACATATCGCCTGACCTCTCGATGAAGGTAAGGCCGAAACTAATGGAGCAGCCCAATACGTCCAGTCCGTCGGTCGGTTGTGCGCTGCAAGTCAATTTCTGATGCGATGAAAGATATATTGAAATACGCCCTGCTTATATGTGTGGCCTCCTTGCCATTATGCGCTTCCGCCGATGATGACGTGAAGGCGAGTGACGTGAAAAATGCTCTTGGCCTTGATGTGGCTGGATATGATTCCCTGCAAGCGGGGCGGCAGGTGCAGGCCGATACGGGGAGTGTCTATACGGCCTATTTCGACAGTTCGCTCGACAGCCTTGTGCATGAGTGGTTTGTGGTGAACACATTCACCGCCGGACCTTGCGATACGGCCGACTCCGTGGCCCGCTATCCCGACTCGGTGTATATAGAACGGTTGCAGCAACTGCCTTACATAATGGAGATGCCGTTCAATTCCATAGTGAAGAGTTATATCGAGATGTACGCCCGCCGTCATAAGCAGGTGGGTTATATGCTCGGCATTGGGGAGGCATACTATTTCCCCATGTTTGAGCAGGCATTGGCTAAATACAATGTGCCGCTCGAACTGAAATATCTGCCGGTGATAGAGAGTGCACTCAACGCGAGGGCGGTCTCACCTGCGGGCGCGTCAGGGCTGTGGCAGTTCATGGTCTCTACCGGAAGGATTTACGGTCTCGAAGTCAACAGCCTTGTGGACGAGAGACGTGACCCACGGAAGTCGACCGATGCTGCGGCACGCTATCTCTCAGACCTATACCAGCTTTACGGCGACTGGCATCTCGTCATCGCGGCATACAACTGCGGGCCCGGCAATGTGGCCAAGGCCATCCGCGCTGCGGGCGGGAAGAAAGACTACTGGAGCATATATCCGTATCTGCCTCGGGAGACGCGCGGGTATGTGCCGATATTCATAGCGGCAAACTACATCATGAACAACTACGCCGCCCACGGCATCTGCCCCGCTGTGCCGCAGGTCAAGGGGGTGACCGACACCGTGATGATTACTGACCGTGTGCATCTCCAGCAGATAGCCGACAAGCTATCCATACCGCTCGATGAACTGCGTTTCCTCAATCCGCAATACCGCTACGACATAATCCCCGGCAACATCAAGGCCTATCCGCTCGTGCTGCCGCTCGATGAGATAAACTCGTACGCCGTGAACCGCGATTCGATACTCGCCTACCGTCCGGAACTGGCGCAGCGGCAGATAAAGGTCGACCCGGCAGGTTACGGCAACGGCGATGTGATATATTACCGTGTGAAGAGCGGCGACACTCTCGGCGGGATAGCACACAGGTACAGGGTCACAGTGTCGCAGCTCAAACGGTGGAACGGAATACGCGGCACGTTGATACGCACTGGCCAGAGACTCAGGATATACAGGTGATGGAAAAGCTCTATTATTCCATATCGGAAGTGGCGGAGATGACGGGACTGCCGCAGTCCACGCTGCGCTTTTGGGAGAAGGAGTTCCCCCAGTTGCGGCCGCACCTGACCTCAGGCGGCACACGGAAGTACACGGAGGAGGATATAAGCGTCGTGCGCACTATAAAATATCTTCTGAAAGACCTCGGCCTCACGATACCCGGTGCGCGGGAGAGGCTGGCGGCCAGACGTGACGAGGAGGAGACCAAGGCTGCCGTCATAGCGCGCCTGCAATCCATCAGGGATGAGCTTGTCGCCATACGCCGCGAGATAAACGCGACTGACGCCATGGCCGAGGACACTATCGTGGACGGCGAGGAGTGGAGTGACGGTGATGTCGATTAGCGTTAAGCCTGTATGAGCCTGCCTTCTGCCGGCATTAAGGCGGCGAGGAACGTGATGTGTAAAATATGTACCGTTGCTACTGGTGGCCGGTTTTGGTACTCTTTGGCGCACAAAGGCGCGAATAGAGCGGATGGCTAGGGCGAGGGTAGCGGAGGGGTAACTGCAAGATAGCGGGAGGCTTGCAGTACGACTTGTGTACCAATGCTTTATGAGCATACAACTGCAACCAATGGAAGTGGTGATTTGGCGGTGGGTATATATTTTGGTGTATGGAATGGGGCGTAGATTTTATTTCAAACCGAAGTTAATGTATCGAGAATGAAAAGAATGCTGTTTTTGTTGGGTGTCGCACTGCTTGCATCGTGTTCGGACTGCAAGGAGGGGAGGCAGCCGGAGAAGCCTGAGGTGCGTAATGTCATCTTCATGATAGGCGACGGCATGGGACCTGCGCAGGTCTATGCCGGACTGACGCGCAACGGCGGGCATCTCACATTGGAGGAGTTCCCGTTTGTCGGGCTGGTGAAGACCTATTCGGCAAACCGCTATATCACGGACTCCGCTGCGGGCGGCACGGCTCTCGCTACGGGAAAGAAGACAAATAACGGGATGATAGGCATGACTCCAGACACTGTGGCTGTCACATCGTCGCTGATGGAGGCAGAGAAGGCGGGCATGGCCACGGGCATTGTCGTGACAAGCCCGGTGACGCACGCCACTCCGGCGGCGTTCTATGCGCACCGGCCGTCGCGGGAGATGTATGAGGATATAGCTCTTGACCTCGAACAGTCGGGCATTGACGTGTTTATCGGCGGCGGCCGTGCCCATTTCGAGAAACGTTCTGACAGTGTGGACGTTGCGGCGCGTATGCGCGGGGCGGGATACCGTATTGTCTACTCGGAGGAGGAGCTCGCGGCTGTGCAGGGCGGCAGGGTGGGCGCACTGTTGGCCGATATAGATATGCCCCGTGCCTCGGAGCGCGGCGACTATCTGCCTCGTGCCGTCGGCAAGGCCATATCGCTGCTGAGCGTCGGGAAGGGCTTTTTCCTGATGGTCGAGGGGTCGCAGATAGACTACCGCTGCCACGACAATGAGTCTGTGCCTATGGCTGAGGAGGTGGTAGACTTCGACAGGGCGGTGAAGGTAGCCCTCGATTTCGCGAAGCAGGACGGCCATACGCTTGTGGTGGTGACCGCTGACCATGAGACCGGAGGCGTGACGCTCCCCGGAGGCGATTTCACGACGGGCGATATAGAGTGCCATTTTGCGACTGTCAACCACACGGGGAGTTTTGTGCCGATGTTCGCGTTCGGCCCGGGGGCGGAGCAGTTCACGGGCGTTGTGGAGAACACGTCGTTCAAGGATAAGTTTGTCAAACTGCTTGGTATAGGCGGGGAGGAATGATACTCATAGCTGACAGCGGTTCGACTAAAACCCTGTGGTGTGTGGCCGACGGGGGCGCGGAGCTGGCGCGGATGGAGACAGCCGGGCTCAACCCCTATTTCCACGATGCGGAGAGCATAGAGCGCGAGGTGGCGGGAGTGGCTGCCGCTTGTCCTGCCTCCGGCTCTGTCGAGTGCGTTGCCTTCTACGGCGCGGGCTGTACGGGCGGTGAGAAGAACGCGATGATTGACAGTGCGTTGCGCCACCATTTCACTTCGGCGCGTGTGGAGGTATCTTCCGATATGGTTGGCGCGGCACGTGCGCTTTTACAGCGGTCGCGTGGTGTGGCGTGCATACTTGGCACGGGCTCGAACTCGTGCCTGTATGACGGGCAGTCGATTGTGGACAATGTTCCCGCCGGGGGCTATATACTCGGCGATGAGGGGTCGGGCGCGTATCTGGGCAGGCGGCTCGTCTCAGAGTACATCAAGCGGCGTATGCCCGATGAGGTAGCCGCGCTGTTTGAGGCGGAGTGCCGTGCCTCTGTGGCCGACATTATAGAGAACGTCTACCGCAGGCCTTTCCCTAACCGTTATCTCGCACAATATGCTAAGTTTATAGCGGCGCACGCAGTGGGGCTGCCGTGGCTCTACGCGCTGGTACGCGACAGTTTCTCGGAGTTCTTCCGGCGCAATGTCTGCGCCTATCCCGGCTGGGAGGCTCTCCCGGTGGGGTTTGTCGGCTCGGTGGCGTGGCATTTAAGGGCTGTTCTTCGCGATGCGGCGGCGGATTGCGGCGTTACCTTGATGGACGTGGTGCAGAACCCCATAGAGGGGCTTTTGAGGTATCATAAATGAGACGATATGCAGGACATTATTAACGGGCGTTGCGGCTGGTGCGGCACTGACGCTCTCTATACCGATTATCATGACCGTGAGTGGGGCAGGCTGGTTACTGACGACAGGGTGCTGTTTGAGTTCCTGCTCCTCGAAAGTGCGCAGGCGGGACTGAGCTGGCTGACGATACTCAGGAAGAGGGAGGCTTATCGCGAGGCGTTCTGCGGCTTTGACCCGGAGAGGGTGGCGCGTATGACCGACGAGGACGTGGAGCGGCTCATGCAGTGCGACGGCATTGTGAGAAACCGCAGGAAGATAGAGGCTGCCATCACGAACGCGAGGGCGTTCCTCGACGTGCAGCGGGAGTTCGGGAGCTTCTATGAATACACGCTCTCATTCTTCCCCGACAGGAGACCCATAGTCCATTCAATCAAGACGTTGAGCGAAATACCGGTCTCCTCGCCCCAGTCCGATGCCATGAGCAGGGACATGAAGAGGCGCGGCTTCAAGTTCTTCGGGACTGTGATATGCTACGCCCATTTGCAGGCCACGGGCTTCGTCAATGACCATCTGGAGGGGTGCAAGTGCCGCCATCTCTGAGCGGCGACCCTGCCCGATGAAAAACAAGAGGGTGACCCAAAAGTCAATGACTTTTAAGGGTCATCCTTTTTTGTTTGGATTACGCCGGGTGGTCACAATGCGAGAATGAATGCGTACGAGAGAGAAAAACAAACGGTTATCTCTTTGAAGAAC
>CALUOH010000013.1 GCA_944322025.1 uncultured Bacteroidales bacterium
ATAACCCATCTCCGCCGCATGCGTATCCCAGTACAGCCTCCTCTCCCCGTTCTCCAGCTCCCTCTTCGCCAGCGCGCTCGCCCTCGCCATCAACGCCCTCATCCTCAGCTGCGCCTCACTGTCCGGCTGCCGTATCTCCACCGCATCTATAGTATAAACCTTCCCCCACCGGACCGTCACCCTCAGCCCCGTGTGCCTCATCCTCCGCCTCACATACGGCACATACCCCAACGAAACCAATCCCAGCCTCATACCTCCAAAACATTAAAATTCAAACAATTAAACATCATATAAACCTCACACAAACCTTGCCCGAACCTCCCAAGACCCTCCCCAAACCCCGCTCCGCCCCGCCAAAACCCCACTCCTCAGTCCACCTCCACATCCCGGATACAAACATACAAAAACCATCCCGAACCACCGCCCTAAAAAGAGTTAAAACCACCTACTCTCGACGGAGCGGCCAGGGAGCCCCTACGGAACGCCTCCGAAGCCCCTCCCCTCCACAACCCCGACCCCGCCACACAAACACCCCGCTCTCTCCGCCCCATTCCCTTGCCTCCTCCCCTCCTTCCCCGCACATTAACCCACTCCTCACGCAGCCCCTTCGCACACCCCCATCCACGCTCCGGCGAAAAACCGCCCCCCGCCCCCTTTGCAGTTCAAAACCATTTGCCTATCTTTGTACTGTCATACGGGACAGGGCAAAACCAAAGGCAACGCAGCCCGCGCCCCTCCCCCCGTCGGCACGCCGGTCACTCCGGGACACCGCCGCCGCGCCTCCCGCGCCACGCAGGCACGCGCTCGGACAGATTGGACTATCAAAACACAACTAACATAACAAACAGAGAAACCAAAACTATGGCAGACGAAAGAGTAAAACCCATCCTCTCCGATGCGTCCGACGAGATGGAAGCATCCGTAATGTTCCTTGACGACGCCCTCGCGCACATCCGCGCAGGCAAAGCCAACGTCCGCATCGTCGACGGCGTACGTGTCGACTACTACGGCAGCATGTCACCCATCACAAACGTAGCCACCGTCACAACCCCCGACGCCAAGACAATACAGATACAGCCGTGGGAAAAATCCATGCTCCCGGTCATCGAAAAAGCCCTCCTCAACTCCGAAATAGGCATCACCCCCATGAACAACGGCGAATGCATACGCCTCTGCCTACCCCCCGTCACCGAAGAACGCCGCCGCCAGCTCGTCAAGACCGCAAACGCCGCAGGCGAAGAGGCTAAAGTCTCAATCCGCAACGCACGCCGCGACGCAATCGACAAACTCAAAAAAGAACTCAAAAACGGCATGCCCGAAGACGTCGAAAAAGACGGCGAGGCCGACGTACAGAAAGTCCACGACAAATACATACGCCGCGTCGAAGAAATGCTCGCCGCAAAAGAAAAAGAGATAATGACCGTCTGACACACAGGGCAATACCCCCTCTCACCGACCCCTTGCGCCACAGCACACCCACTGCCGTGGCGCGGGGTCTCCTCTGCTTCATCCCATGGAAGGACTCGTAATAAAAAACACCGGCAGCGACTACATCGTACGCTCCCAGCAGGGCGACTTCCCCTGCAAAGTCAAGGGCAATTTCCGAATCAAAGGAATAAAGTCCACAAACCCCGTAGCCGTAGGCGACCGCGTCATATTCGACCCCCTCGGCGGATACATCACCCACCTCTGCGACCGCCGCAACTACATCGTCCGCCGCCCCACAAACCTCAGCCGGCAGCTCCACATCATCGCCGCAAACGTCGACCAGAGCCTCCTCATCGTCACCGTAAAAGAACCCCTCACAGCCACCACATTCATCGACCGCTTCCTCGCATCATCCGAAGCATACGCCGTACCCGCCATCCTCATCTTCAACAAAACAGACCTCCTCCTCCCCGAAGAACTCCAATACCTCGACGCCCTCGAACACCTCTACCGCTCCATCGGCTACACCACACTACGACTGTCCGCACTCCACGGCCACGGCATCTCCCCCCTCCGCTCACTCCTCTCAGGCAAAATATCACTCCTCTCAGGCAACTCCGGAGTAGGCAAAAGCACCATCATAAACACCCTCCTCCCCGGCGCAAACGCCCGCACAGGCAACATATCCTCATCCCACCACAAAGGCATGCACACCACCACATTCAGCGAAATGTACCAGCTCGACACCCACACATACATCATCGACACCCCCGGCATCAAAGGATTCGGCACAGTCGACATGGCACCCGGCGAAATCTCACACTACTTCCCCGAAATATTCCGCACCGCACGCTCCTGCCGCTTCAGCGACTGCACACACACCGGCGAACCCGGATGCGCCGTACTCGCAGCCCTCCATAGCCACCTCATCGCACAAAGCCGCTACGACAGCTACCTCAGCATCCGCAACGACATCAGCGAAAACAAATACCGCTGACACCTCCCGCCCCTCCCCGCAGCCCCCACACCCCGCAAAAAACCCCGCCCCCCACAAAATCCCCTCCACGCCCACCCAATAAACAGCCCACTCCTCCGTTATACAGTTGTAACCTTAATTCCGAAAAATGAACAACAGACCATTCCGATACATCCTCGTCGCAGCAGCCGTACTCATCACAGCAGCCACCATCATCATCACAAACTCATTCGTCGACGCACTCTCAAAAGAAGAACGCCGCAAAATGGAAATCTGGGCAGAAGCCACAAACCGCATGCTCAACGACGAATACAACGACTTCATATTCAAAATCATAGAAGACAACGAAAACATCCCCGTCATAATAGCAGACGAAGACGACCGCTACATCTCCGCCCGCAACTTCAAAGAACCCAAACACGACATCGACAAATTCTACACCCGCAAAATCCAGCAGCTCAAAGAGAAAAATCCCCCCATAGAAATCAAGATAGACGAACACGAACGCCAATACATATACTACGACGACTCCCTCATGCTCAAACGCCTCGCCTACTTCCCCTACATCCAGTTCTCCGTCGTCGCCCTATTCCTCGCCGCCGCATTCTGGGCATTCGCCACATCCAAACGCTCCGAACAGAACAAACTCTGGGTAGGCCTCTCAAAAGAGACAGCCCACCAGCTCGGCACACCCATAACATCACTCTTCGCCTGGATAGAAATCCTCAAAATGAAATACCCCGACGAACCCCTCATCCCCGACATCAACAAAGACATAGAACGCCTGCGCACCATAGCCGACCGCTTCTCCAAAATAGGCTCAAAACCCTCACTCACAGCCACCAACGTCCCCGACGCCGTACAAGACACCATCCGCTACATGCAGCGCCGCACATCCCGTAGCATCAGCTACCGCTTCACCTGCACCCGCCCCGAAACCTACGCCATGCTCTGCCCCCCACTCTTCGAATGGGTCATAGAAAACCTCTGCAAAAACGCCATCGACGCCATGGAGCGCGACGGCTCCATCTCCGCCGAAATAACAGCCTCCGGCGGCAACGTCTACATAGACATCACCGACACCGGCAAAGGCATCGAACGTAAAAAGTTCAAGACCATCTTCCAGCCCGGCTTCACCACCAAAAAGCGCGGATGGGGGCTCGGCCTCGCCCTCACCAAACGCATCATCGAAGAATACCACGACGGCCGCATATTCGTCAAACAGTCCGAAATCGGCGTCGGCACCACATTCCGCATCATCCTCCCCGAAGCCATCCCCTGACACCGCCGTCACCCCTCCACGCACCCTCTCCTCATTCCCCCTCCAGCCGCCCGTCCACCGCCGCCTCTCGCCCGAAACAGCGGAACATTTTGCCTCCCCTGACGCAAATATCCGCAGAAAGTGAGCGATAAGTTTCCTCGTCTCCTTTTTTTTTCGTACCTTTGCGCCACTTTTAATATCGGATTGCGCAATGGACAGGCTCGAGCAATATACATTGCCCCTGAAATCACTGGACTGCGGAACTCACTCTTACGACTATAAGCTGGACGACAGCTATTTCGCACTCATCAGGGCAACAGACATAGACCGGGGCTGCCTCTCAGCCCACGTGGATGTCATCAAAAGCCCGGCCGTCGTAGAACTGCGGTTTCACATCAGCGGCCACGTCCTGACACTCTGCGACCGCTGCCTCGGCGAACTGCGTATCCCCGTAGAGACAGACGGCCGCATATTCGTCAAATTCGGGAACGCGTACAGCGAAGAGAGCGACGAACTCATAATCATCCCCGACAGCGATGGCACATACAACATCGCATGGCTGATGTACGAGTTCATAGAGATGACCCTGCCCCTTAGCCGCATGCACGCCGACGGCGGCTGTGACGAAGAGATGATGACCGTCTACCGCCGCTACTCTGTCGACCACTGCGGCGAAGACTATGCGCACGACGACATTAAAAAGAAAGAGAACAATGAGGTGGATCCGCGATGGGCTGCCTTGAAAAATATTTTGGATAACAATTAAAAGACTAATTTTTTTAAGAAAATGGCACATCCCAAGAGAAAACATTCGAAGATGAGGACCGCTAAGCGCAGGACACACGACAAAGCCGTTGTTCCCACGCTCGCCGTCTGCTCAAACTGCGGTGCTATGCACATCTACCACACAGTATGCCCCGAGTGCGGCTACTACCGTGGAAAACTCGCCATCGAGAAACTCGCTGCAAAAGCGTAATCTCACAAGTGCGGAAAGAAACAAAACGGGCGTCAGACCTCTCTGACGCCCGTTTCTTATACCCCATCCACCCAGCTCGTCACCTCCACATAAGCCTCAGTCTCCTCATCCTCCGGCTTCAACACCGCTGCCGCATCTATACCCACTCCCGCTTCCTCCATGACATGATAAGCTCAAATTCAACCGTCTACCTACCGCCTCACCAAACCTTGACAACAAAAAAAGGCGCACCATCCTTTCAGATGATGCGCCCCATTCATTCCATCTGGCAGCCTGACCCGTAGCCCGCCGCCAATCCTGAGTAAACTTACGCCTCTGCCGTCGTCTCCGCAGCCGGAGCTGCCTCCTCGGCAGGCTGTTCAGCCTTAACCTCGGCATTCTCGCTCACGACATTGAGTGTTATCGTTGCAGACACCTCCTTGTGAAGCCTTACAACCGCACTGTACGTACCCACCTGCTTGATGGCATCCTTCACAGAGATAATCTTGCGGTCAACCTCATAGCCCAGCTTCGCAAGCTCATCTGCTATCTGTATCGTATTCACAGAACCGAATATCGTACCCGTAGAGCTTGTCTTGGCTGCTATTGTGAGAGCTACGCCATCCAGTTTCGCAGCCAGCTCCTCCGCATCAGCCTTGATTTTCGCAAGCTTGTGCGCACGCTGCCTCAGGTTCTCAGCCAGCACCTTGCGGGCCGACTCCGTGGCAATCACAGCCTTACCCGTAGGGATAAGGTAATTGCGGCCGTAGCCGCGCTTCACGTTTACTATATCATCCTTATAGCCGAGGTTGGCTACATCTTCCTTCAATATTACTTCCATAGTTCTTTTCCTCCTCTTTTATTATTTCATCATATCAGTTACGTAGGGCAGAAGAGCCAGATGGCGCGCTCTCTTGACAGCCTGCGCCACCTTACGCTGATATTTCAGCGATGTACCCGTCAGACGGCGCGGGAGCAATTTTCCCTGCTCGTTGAGGAATTTCTTCAGGAACTCAGGATCTTTATAGTCTATATATTTGATACCGCTCTTCTTGAAACGGCAGTATTTCTTCTTCTTGTTGTCCACTGCAACAGGAGTCAAATAACGTATATCCGCATTGTTTGCCATGTCTTATTTCTCCTCTTCTTTAGCTGTTGTTTTGTTCATACGTTTGTAGGCATACTCGAGAGCGTACTTGTCCAGACGGAATGTCAGAAACCTGATTATTCGCTCATCGCGGCGGAACTGCAACTCAAGCTGCGCGATAACCGACGGCTCCGCCTTGAACTGGAGCAGGGCGTAAAAGCCTGTCGACTTCTTCTGAATAGGATATGCGAGCTTCCTCAAGCCCCAGCACTCCTCATTCTCAATCTCCGCGCCCTGCGACACAAGGAAATCCTTGAACTTCGTCACTGCTTCCTTCATCTGTACATCAGACAAAACGGGAGTCAAAATGAAAGCAGATTCATAATGATTCATCATAACGATAAAACTTTTGTTTGGATAATAATTTGATATTAAACTGATTACAAGCCCTCCGCCGTCTGACGGAAAGCGGATGCAAATATACGTACTTTTCTTCTAACCGCCAAACAATCACACAATTAAAATCACTCCACAGTCAAAAATACCGTCGCACGCGCCTCCTGTACTCCTCATATTCCCTACCAAACACGCGACTCAAATGCCTCTCCTCTTCAAGTATCTGTGCGTGGAAACACACCATCGTCACAGCCACCACCGCCACATGCGCAGGGTTAGGGAACATCAGGCACACACCTGCATATACCAAGTCAAACCCCACGAATGCCGGATTACGACTCCAGCGGTACACACCTTCTGTCACAAGCCCGGTACGTCCGCTGTCATCGATGCCCACGCGCCAGCTCCCTCCCATCTGCACCATCGAAGCGACGAACAGTGCCGTACCTCCGGCCGCCACACACAGTCCCGACACTTTAAGCCACAGCGGGCTATGCCACAGCCAGTCAGCAACGACGCTCACCACCTCTACCGCAACAACAGCCGCTGTCGCCGCTTTAAGCGCAGTCTCGACCGCTTTTGTCCGCCCACCCTTATCTCCCTTTGAAAGATGAACAACCTTCACACCAGCCCTGCGCAGCAAGACCATCTTCACAAAATACGCCGTATAGAACACCGTCAGCTCACCCGCTGCCGCCCAATGAAAAACATAACACATAGACCCGCACAAGTTTGTCCATAATTACACGACAAATGTAAGGCAAGCATCCTGCAACCCAGCTGCAAAAACGAGGGCAAGTCGTGCGGCACCAGCGGACAAAACACTTTCTCCTGTCACAATAAAACACTACCTTTGCCTGAGTATACGCAGGGCAATGCTTTTGCCCCACCCTATGGACACCGCAATACAGACAGACAAAGCCACCATTATGAAACTGCTCTTCACAGCCCTCGGACTTCTCGCCACCGCGCTTGCCGTGGCGGGCATCTTCCTGCCCGTCCTGCCCACCACCCCGCTCCTACTGCTCGCCTCGTGGCTCTTCTACCGCAGCAACCCGCGCCTGCGCCACTGGCTCATCAACCACCCCGTACTCGGCTCATATATAAAAAACTACCTCACATATAGAGCCATCCCCCTACGCGCCAAAGTCATATCCATCTCTACCCTCTGGGTCGTAATATCCGTCTCCGTCTTCATGCTCATGGGCAAACCCCTTATACAGACCCTTCTGCTGCTCATTGCCGTAGGCGTGACCATACATATATGCCGCATCCGCACACTGCGCCGCGACCGCATCGCCCCGGCACGACAGGAAGAAGAATTCCACACCCAGTTATAATATAGGTTCTGTCTCACCCCCCTGATTTTTCCGCCCAAAAGTTTTGCCATCTCGGAAGAAAGCCGTACTTTTGCAGAAAATTGGCAGGTTATGCGTCCTGCCATGATTGTCCCATTGTGTAATGGTAGCACTACAGATTTTGGTTCTGTCTGTCGAGGTTCGAATCCCCGTGGGACAACACAAAAAAAGAAGTCCGGAAATCATCTTTCTGGACTTCTTCTCTTATTGACGACACTAAAACATACTGACCATGCTCGACATCTTGCCCATAAACGCATTCACATATTCAGCTCAGCCCTATATAATCGCAGGCCCGTGCAGTGCCGAGAGCGAACAGCAGCTTTTGACCACAGCAGAAGCCCTTGCCGCGTTTGGTGTCAGCGTATTCCGTGCCGGTCTCTGGAAGCCGCGCACACGCCCCGGCACATTCGGCGGCGTAGGCAGCGACGGCCTCGCATGGATGAAAGAGGTCAAGCGGCGCACCCACATGCGCGTCGCAACGGAAGTCGCCTGCCCCGAACATGTCGAACAGGCACTGAGCGCCGGCATAGACATACTCTGGATTGGGGCACGCACCACGGCCAACCCCTTCGCCGTGCAGGAGATTGCAGACGCACTGCGTGGCTACGACATCCCCGTGATGGTCAAAAACCCCGTCAATCCCGACATCGACCTGTGGATAGGGGCCATGCAGCGCCTGAACCTCGCTGGCATACGGCGCATCGCCGCCGTACACCGTGGCTTCAGCCTCTACTCCCGCTCCACCTACCGCAATGACCCACAGTGGCACATACCCATAGAACTGCGCCGCCGCTACCCGTCCCTGCCCATCTTCTGCGACCCGAGCCACATCGGCGGACGGCGTGCGCTCATACAGTCGCTTGCCCAACAGGCTCTCGACCTCCGGTTCGATGGACTGATGGTTGAGTGCCACATATCTCCCGAGACAGCTAAAAGCGATGCTGCCCAGCAGATTACGCCCGATGAACTCGACGGCATACTCTCCCGCCTGACACTCCGCTCTGATGCCCCGGCCGGCGATGAGATGCTGCACGACCTGCGCCGTCAGATTGACGCGCTTGACACAGCCCTCCTCGAACTGCTCTCCAAGCGGATGGAGATATCAAAAGAGATAGGTATATACAAAAAGCAGCACAACATGCCTGTGCTGCAAACGGAAAGGTATAATGAAATCATCGCACGCCTCGTAAGCCGGTGTGCCGATGCCGGGCTTGACCCGGACTTTATAAAGAAAATTTTTGAGATTATACACGCCCACTCTGTGGACAATCAGCTCAAACTCTGACGGGAGGAGCTCCCGTCTGTACCCGCTTACCTGCCGCACATACGGCGGTAGAGGCACTCCATGATGCCGTCGCGCTCCCCGTTCCACAGGTGCATCGCTCCCCCCTCGCAGCGTTTCCACGCCTTGCAGCCCACGCACATGCCGAGGTTGCGCATCCAAGCGCGGTCTCGCATCTCCTGAAAACGGTTCTCCCACACATCCATGAAGTCGTCCGTGTAGATATTGCCCTGCGCGAATGAACGGTCTATGTTAGGGCATGCGCATATCGAACCGTCTATAAGCACAGAGGCTATGTTCACTCCGGCGCGGCAGAAGAAAAACCAGTCGCGTACCTTCAGTTCATAGTCTCCGGTATAGGCTTCGCATGAGAATTTGAGGTCTATCCTACCCTCCTCCCGCGTCTCCGCAATAAAGTCCATCATCCGCTTCAGTTCTTGCCCGTCCAGTTGCAGGCTGTCGTTGTGTGCGGCCCTGCCTATCGGTGCAATGGTGAAAAGCCTCCATGCCTTCACCCTGTGCTCTGTCAGGAATGCACGCAACTCTGACAACGCACCGAGGCTCTGCTTGTGTACGCACGTCACGACATCATAGTTAAGCTGCGGAGATGAGGCTATCAGGTCTATGGCCCTTACTGCATTGGCAAAACTCCTCTCTCTGCCGCCACGGAAACGGTTGTGCATCTCCTCCATGCCGTCAAGGCTCACCGTCACAGCCCCCATACCGGCAGACAGCAGCTCCCTGTGGCGAGGTTCGTCATACGCATATCCGTTCGTAACTATGCCCCAACCGAAACCCGCCTCTGCGAGTCTGCGCCCGCACTCGGCGAGGTCACGCCTCAACAGCGGCTCGCCGCCCGTAATCACCACGGTAACCCGCTCCTTGCCATATCGCCCGGCCAATGGCTTTACCGCATTGAAGAAATCCTCAAACTGCATGTCGGGCACACGAGCGGATGCCTTGCAGTCCGACCCGCAGTGCAGGCAGGCGAGATTGCACCTCTGCGTACACTCCCAGAAAAGATAATTCAGCGGGTGCAGCTTCCTCTCGTTCTCCTTGAATACCGAATGCAGCACCCGCTTGACACTTTCAGAAAGACCTCCCATCAGCTCACTTTGCCTTATCCATTACGAAACTGACATGCCCGCCTTCTATCTCCTGATACGACAGGAGCGTATCCAGACGGTTGTAATAGCCGCCGTCAGTGCTGTCCACATCCTCGCAAGATATACGCAGGGAATCAAGCAACTCCTCCTCAGGAATGAACAACGACACATTGCCGAGAGAGTCTGAATAGGAGTAAGCCTCAAAGGGGGTCGAAACCTTAATTCCCTTTATCGGCTCCTGTGTCTCGCGGTCAACTACAGTACCATGCAGGCGAACAGAAAGCCCCACATCCTGCGGCGAACCGTAACATGCCTGCATCACAAACGCGACTGAGGTAAGGCTGAATAGCCCGAATGCCGCCCTCAACATGGAACGCAATTTACGTGACAGTGTTTTCATGACCGTATAAATTTCAAGTGTGTTATACCATATAGACGGGTGCGGAGTGAGGATTGTTGCAGGGAGGGGAAAATAATTGCCGCCGGGGTGAAACCGACGGCTGGGAACTACGTGAGGGCGGAGCAAAGGAGAGGACAAAATAACCATCACGACAACAGGGTTTACGTTTTGCGCAACTTTGGAAGACTTTGACCTGTATGTACGTTTTCGCTAAGGAGAGGGTTGGGAGGGGATAGCTGAAAGCTAAGGAGATAGTAGCTAAGAGCTATGTATATCAATAAGTTAAGGCACAATATCCGCACACATTGGGAATGTATGTCATAAATGAAGTGTACTTTATGACCAACGTCAATAGAGCCGTGCAATATGGAATTAGGAGGGTAAAAAAGATGGACACCACAGCGGCGCAATGACCGCCGCAGTGGTGTCCATCATCTGCCATGAGCCAAGGAGGAACACCCGGCTCACGAAAAGCATCTACTCTATGAATTTGCCGCTGTCTATTATTACCCCATCCTGAGAAAAGACATATATAAGCACACCGGCACCGCGCTCGAAGTGGAGTATAGTTCCGCTGGCATGCGGCTCGCTTATGTTTTCGTTAGCATCTATCGTCGCCACATCAGCGGACTTGACCATCAGGCCACCTGTATTGTAAACAAATACTTTGACATTCTGCCTCACGGAACTTGCCTTATAGTTCCCGTCGCCCATCGGAGTCCAACTCACATCATCCTTGTCGGGTTTATCCCCGGGATTGACCGACGTATAATCGAACAATATAGTATAAACGGACTCCGACCCGTCCTCCGCCGTGACAAATATGTAGGTTAACTCGCCTACGCTGCCCATGGTGATATCGACCGTCTGGCTCTCCTCACCCTTTACGGCCTCTACCTCCGGCACTACCGCGCCGGGATAGAGCAGATATGTATAGTCGAACTGCGTAGGCACGAAGTCGCGCACCGACACGCCGTCCACTTTCAGGTCTGCCAGCAGCGAATTGTCGCTCTGCTCTATTTCGAGTTTCAGCGCATAGACCCCTACCGCCATACCGTCCTCGGCAGTCACCCTCACTATTATCTGAGTGGCTGTCACTTTATCCACCGCCACCGTCTGCGCCTCGTGCATCTTCTCGTATGCCACCGCCGCTGCACCGGGCAATGCTGCAGTGTCAGTCCCTATCGGGTATGTCAAAGTATATTCGTAGACATCAGGCTTGAACCCCTTGAGCTTCTTTCCATCGACAGAGAGCGACGAGAGGCGCGTCTCATCCGAGAGCGCAACGGTGAAATTAAGCGTGTACTCCGTCATCGCCATACCGTCCTGCGATGTGACGACTATGCGCGTTGTGCCGTTTACACCGTCCGTCTCCACAACAACCGACCCATAGTCTGCCACTGCGCCGGTCCATGTGATTTCAGGCAGCTCCGTCGTGCCGTTCGGCAATATGATATTGTAGGAGAAGCGGTCCGGAACAAAATCGGCATCAGTCTTGAAGCCCTTGGCGTCTACCGATATAGGCTCTCCGCCGACCGATATGCCCGCGAGATAGGCGTTCCCGCTCAACTGAGAGCCGAACGCCACCTTATACGTGCGCACCACGAGACCGCTCTCGGACGTGACAACTATTACGGCAGTATCGCCCACAGCCGTAGCGGGCATGTAGTCCACACTCTCCGCCTCATGGCCGAGCTCCCACTCCACGGCGGGCAACACGGTCTCACCGTATGGCAACAGGTACTGATATTCAAGTATATCCTTGTCAAATCCGCTTATGGGTTCACCGCCCACAGTGATAGAGTTGAGATATGCCGCGTCTGACTTCTTCACCTCGAACGTCACAGTATATTCCGTCACTACGCCGTTTTCAGCCTCGACACGGACTGTCACCACATTGCCGTCCGCCGTCGCGCTTATGGTCTGCCACTCGTCCCCGGCCACCCATGTGACCTCAGGCAACAGTGCGCCCGACTCAGGTAGCACAACTGTATACGTCAGCGAATCAGGCTTGAAGCCATCAATCGGGAGACCGTCAGCCATCAGCATCCCCAGCTGTGAGTTGTCGGACAGACGGCGAGTGAAGTGCAAAGTGTATTTCTTTACGGTCTCGCCGTCACCTGCGCTCACGGTCAGACGCACAGTGCCGTTCACATCAACCGTGCCGTCCAGCTGCACCGTCTGCCACTCATCTCCGGCAGTCCAAGTGATTTCAGGAACTGTCTCCGTGCCTACCGGCAGCGTCACAGCATATTCCGTCTCATTCGGCGAGAACTCTTTATCGGCAATGAAGCCGTCCGCGTCTTCCGACAACGGCTCTCCGTCAAGCATAATCATGGCCAACTCAGCATTATGCGATTTCGTGAAGACGAAGTGCAGTCGGTACTCGGCAACCTTTTCCACCACCTCGGGAGTGACCGTTATTATATAGTCATCACCTATACGTTCACCGCTGATGCTCTGCAAATTATCCGCGGTACTCCATGTCACGACAGGCTCTCCGTCCGCGCCTATCGGGAATGTGACAGTGTATTCCCTCACATCCGGCGCAAAATCACGGTCAGGTGTGAATGTCTCCGCACCGGCAGTAAGCTCCTCGCCGTTTATGTATATCATATTCAGGCGGTTTTCCTCCGACGGTATCACCGAGAACTCTATCCTGTACTCATGTCGGCTCTCGCCGTCCTGTGCTGTCACGGTGATGAGTGTCACGCCGCGCACGCCTCCGCTCTCTATCGCGACTGTCTGTCCCTCTCCGCCTGCCGTTATGGAAAGTTCTGGCATCACGGTTGTTCCCGTAGGCAAGACAACGCTGTAGTCGAACCTCTCCGGAGAGAAGCCGCTTATCGTCTCGCCGTCAATCTCTATCGCACCAAGCAGAGCATTTGACGAACGTTCGACGTTGAATTTCACACGGTAAGATTTCGTGACCGCGCCCGACTCCGACACTACCGTAATCGCAGCGCCCGCCTTGTCGGCATCCACAGTAATGTTCTGGAACGCATTGCCAGCCGTGTACGACACTGCCGGAACGATGTTCGGGTCATCCACACTGACCTCATACTCTGTGATTTCAGGATCAAACCCGTCTATCGGCTTATAGTCAACAGCCAGTGACGACAACGCCGCATAGTCCGACTTCCCGGCTGTAAAGTTAAGCGCATACACCGCCTCATCAACGCCGTTTTCCGCTGTGACTACTATATTTGTCACACCGCCCATCGCACCTTTATCCACAGTGACGGTCTGGCCTGCCGCGCCTGCCACTGCCGATATTTCGGGCATCAACGGCTGTGCCTTCTTTGGCTCATCTGACCCGACCGTTATGTTATACACCATCTGCCCGGGCGCGAACGCCATATCCGACTTGTATCCGTCGCCGTCCACAGCTATGCTCCCGCCGTTTATCATTATGTCTGCCAGCGCTGTTGTCCCATCCAGTTTCCTCCTGACAATCACCGTATTTTGTAGAGCTGTAACGCCGTCTGCCGCAGTAACGTCAATATTGTACACCCGCTCATTCTCTCCGTCCGCCGCCGATATGCTCACTGTCTGCCCCTCTTCGCCAACAGTCACGGCAAAATCGTTCCCATACAGTGATACTGTCTCCGTCTCAAACTCGTGTACCGACGGAGCAAATCCTTGCAGCGGGCTGCCGTTCAGCGTGATAGCGGCAAGTTCTGCATTATCTGAGGGCTCACGGACGAACCGCACGGTGTATGTGCGCTCCTCTTCGCCTGCCACACGGAAAACCACAGAGTCATCCGTCAGCGTCTCGGTCACACGGTCATACGCTGTCCCCGTCGTGAACCCCCAGTCACGCAGCTCCTCATCCACAGCCAGTGTATAGCCATATTTATCCGGAGCGAAATCCGTAAACGTCACTCCGTTAAGCGTAAGGTCATCGAGCCGCGCCGACATCGGCCGCTCCTGCACGAACGCCACAGTGTAAAGGCTTAGCGTATCGCCAGCCTCACCCCTGACGGCTATTCTGACAGTATCACCCGTCGTCATGCTTATACTCTGGCTGTCATATAGTCTATCAATCGTGATGGTCGGTATTGACTCACCCGCATTAAGGGCTATCTCGTAATCTGTCCGCCCTGGGTCAAAACTGAAATCATCTCGTCCTACAACAGTGATATTCTTCAGTTCTGCCCTCTCTGCCTCTTTAAAGTGTACTATGTACACTCTGTTCGTACTGCCGTCCTCAGCAGTCACGGTGATTTTAAGACTGCTGCCTTCACGCACTATCTTCACATCGGCATATTCGCTGCCCTTAACCACCGTCAATTCAGGCAACTCCTGCATTAGCGACATTTCTGTCTCGAACGTATATTCGGTCTGCTCCGGATTAAACCCGTCTATCGGCTCACCATCAATCTCTATGCCTGACAATGCGCATATTGCCGATACTGGTCTCGAGACATTAACCGTGTACACACACTGCGAACCGTCCTCAGCCTTCACCGTCACGGTGATTTTATACTCCCTGCCATCCTCGTCCATGGCAACTATATCTATATCATGCTCTTGGTCTTCCACTTCGCCCACACAGTCCACATCAAGCACGCCCGGCCACTCGGCATCTATCTCCACGGAATAGTCATACACGTTATCCGTAAGCCCCACAGGCACGCCGCAGACCGAAAGACCGGTTAGCCTTGAAGAGTATTCATAGGATATACCCTTGACATACATCACGGACACCGCATTATTAATTGCTGTACCGCCAAGGTCATCAGCGTTCTCCGTATGTGCAGCATTAACTATAATGTTGGCTTTCACAGGAGACCCTATCGTATTTCCTATGAGCGACAACCTCATCTGTTTCCACTGGTTATTAAAATCGCCATCAGTAAAGTCAGCTTTATACACATTACTTTCTGCGTCATAAGCTGCATACTGGAAATGCATATTATCGACATTATCGGCCGACTCGGGCCTATAATCCATATACATATAGTCCGGCGTATTACGGAACAACACGCCGCCAGATATTGAAGATGTACTGCTCCCTGCTGATGCCAGAGTCAAAGACAAATCACCCAAGGTCATCATACCAGGAACAGAACCCGCAATAGACAGCGCATCAAAGCACGTTTCAAGTTTTACCGTACCGTCATCGGCTCTTTTAACCTCATTGCCAGTAGTATATGTACCCCACGTAATTATACCCCATTTATATGAATATGATTCAGCTGCATCCGCCGGTACCTGCCATCCGGCAGGCTTATCCGCATTGTTATACTTCGCCTTTGTCCATTCTGAGAAATCGAGATTCGGCAATGCGTCATTCGCGTAATGCAGATAGACATCATAATAAACCGTGTCTGTCATATCGGCATCGAATACCTCGAAACGCCTGTACTTGCCGCTACTGTTCAGTTCGTTGACATAAATCCTGTCGGGCGTGACAGCCTTAACCTCCACATCGTCCTCTACACTGACAATATATTTATACTTGTCTGGACGGAAACCCTCTATCGGCTCGCCACCGACCGTTATGCCCGAAAGCCGCACATCAGGTACATTAGACACCGTAGTCCTCAGCACGTATGTCGCCGTCTCTCCTCCGTCTGAAATAACATTGATATGTGTCTCACCGCCATCAGCATATCCCGGAACAACAGCAACAGTCTGGCCGTCATACGATTTCACCACCTCAATCTCGGGCAAATCAACTGTCCCGTACGGCAGTTCCACATCATACTCTAACTTGCCGCCATCGAAACCATCGACTGGCTTGCCGCCTATGCTTATAAGTTCCAGACGGTTAGGCTTGTCCACCGGCTTCACGGAGAAGCGAATACGGTATTCGCTCCGGCTGCCGTCCTCTGCCGTCACCTCTATTGTAGACACCTCGCCAACAGGCGCGGCAGTATATGTCACACGCTGCTCACTAATTGCGCTCATGTCGTCGGCCAGGGCCAAATCCCACGTCACTACGGGAGCAACGTCAGTCCCGGCAGGCAGCTCCACTTCATAGTCGAACACATCACTGCTGAAACCGTCAATCAATGAGCTGTTTACGTATATTGCACTCAATGTCGATACCGCAGACTTCTCCGTGCGGAACATAATCCTGTAGACCCTCACAGTCTCGCCGTCCTCTGCTGTCACTGTGATTACGGTCTCGTCGTTTACACCGCCATACTCTATGGCTATGGTTTGTCCCTCATCGCCGGGCATCGGGCTGACAGCAGGCACACGCTCCGTGCGCCATTCAAGAATATACTCGTAGTCAAGCCGCTCTGCATCGAACCCTTCAAGAGCGACAAACTCTGCGCCGTCGAAGACCTTTATTCCTCGCAACGATGCGTCCGAACGCTTCGCGACATCATACACTATGGTGTACTCATGCTCCGACCCGTCCTCGGCTATCACTGTCAGCACGGCTGACTCCTCCCCGCGATAAACTACGACTACACTCTGTGAATCATCCGCTTTATCATAAGTGACAGTCGGCACGCCGCCATCTGTCGCCACGATAAAAGTATCTTTCTCTGCGACAAAACCATCGACAGGCACTCCATCGACGCTTATGGATTTCAACAGCGGACTGCCATTTTTCTTCGCGGCAAATGCCACTGTGTATATGCCGTTCGCGCTGCCGTCCTCCGATGTCACTGTTATAGTCGCCACACCCGCCGATGACGGCAATGTCATGTCTACACGCTGACCCTCATCGCCTTTCTTCACCCTTATATCGGGCAGAGACGAGCTCCCGGCCGGCAACTCGTATGTATACTCATACTTCTCCGGCGTGAACCCGGCCAACGCCTCTCCGCCTATCTCTATTCCGCCAAGCAATGCACAGGATGACTGCTCCCTGACAAAGCGTACAGTGTAGACCCTTTCTGTCCCGTCCTCCGCAACTACTGTCACGCGCACTGCCTCTTCGCTCACCATCTCTTCGACAAGAACCTTCTGCGCCTCATCGCCTTTCACATAACCTACCTCCGGCATCTCACCTGCGCTCAGCCTGTACTCATATTCAGTCACGTCAGGCGCGAAACCGTCAATATTCTCACCATTGACGGTCAATGCTTTAAGACGATTGTCCGATGACTGCGGATAGTGCAGGTTGACCGTATAGACATTCCCTGCCCCGGCCTCTGGTAGAACCTCTATGCGCACCGTACCCACAAGAGCTGGCGACAATATGCTGACAGACTGCCCGGCCTCTTTCTCCACCGTCACCTCTGGCGCGGCCTGCACACCGAAAGGCATCTCATACCCGTAGTCGAACTTCTCCGGCTCATAGCCCGCAAGCTCCTCGCCGTCAATGTATATCATTTTCAGGAACGCGTTCTCCGATTTCTCCACGAACATTTCTATGGTGTATGTCCTCACACTGCCGTCCTCGGCCTGTACCCGCAATGATGAAGTGCCGTTAACCCCGCCGTATGATATTATGACATTCTGCCACTCATCTCCTTTCGTATATGTTATCTCCGGCATATCCGTTGTTCCGCTCGGCAGTCCGAAGCGATATGACAGCGTGTCCGGATAGAACGGCTCTACGGCCACTCCGCCAACGCTTATCCCGCGCAGCGATGCGTCAGACGAACGCTCCACGCTGAACTTCAGTTCGTATGTAGTCCTGTCGCCGCTCTGTGCCTTCACTGTGATGCGCGTTGTGCCGTTAACTCCGCCTTCGACCACTGTAACAGTCTGCCACTCATCATGTTTCGTATATGTTATCTCCGGCAGCGACTGTGTGCCGCGTGGCAGCGTGATATTGTACTCCGTCACATCGGGCATGAACCCCTCTATCGGTACACCGCCAACGCTTATACCTTCCAAGGTTGACACATTGGCCTGCATCACATTTACAGTCAGTGTATATGTCGTCATACTGCCATCCTGTGCGGTGACAAACAGGCGGGTGATGCCGTTAAGTCCGCCCTGTACTATCTGCACGCTCTGCCATTCGTCTCCCTTGACGGCCTCAATGTCGGGCATTTTGTCAGTTCCTACGGGTAGCGTTATCTCATATTCGGTCTTCTCCGGGGCAAAATTCTCTATCTCCACTCCGCCTACCTTGATGCCTGCCAGCCGGGAGTTTGTCGATTTCTCCGCCGTAAATGCTATGCGGTAAATGCTCCTCTTGCCGCTCTGTGCAGTGACGGTTATTTTCGTCTCTCCGTCCACACCGCCTTTATCTATGGTGACAGTCTGATACTCGTCCCCTTTCGTCCACTCTATAGCGGGCAGTTCCACCGTGCCGAGTGGCAACGCATAGCTGTATTGCAACTTCTCAGGCGCAAAGCCCGCTATCGTCTTGCCGCCCACACGCAAATCTGACAGATAGGAATACGTACTCTCCGTGACACGGAATGTCAGGCGGTACGTTCTGCTGTTTGTCGTTCCCTTCGGGGTCACTGTTATGGTAGCCCCGCCCTCTATGCCGTTGTTCACCAACGTTATATCCTGCTCTTCAGGATAATTGGTAGTCCACTCGATTTCAGGCTTCCCTGTCGTGCCTACCGGCAGCTCCACGATGTATGCGGTCTGGTCGGACTTGAACCCGGGGATAGGCTTGCCGTTCACCCTGATGTCTGTCAATGTGTTGTCCGTCAGTGCACCGACGCTCAGATTGATTGTGTATGTCGATTTATTAACCTTATCCTCCGCGTAGACGGTCACAGTCGCCTTGCCGGGCAGCGATGCGGGCTTCTCTACCTCGACAGTCTGCCCTTCACTCGCCTTCTCCACCTCTATCTCTGGGCAAACCGTTGTGCCATACGGCAATTCCATATCGTACGAGTAGACATATCCGTTGAAATTAGGCAGAGCAATGCCGCCCACCTTTATACCCGCCGCATTGGACTCCGTGGAAAGTTCGCGCACGAAGGTGATGCTGTACCGTGTCTCTGACGACCCGTCCTCTGCCTTGACAGTAATCACAGTCGGCTCACCTATCGCTCCATAGCTTATGTCGTATTCACTCTGAGCCAATTTCCGCCCTGACCTTCTCAGCTCAATCTCCGGCACATCCGTAGCGTCTTTTCCGAGTGAATGCACATACTCTTTCACACCGGCACTGAATCCCGGCATCATTCTGTTATTCAGATAAACTTCATGTACAGTCGAACTGTATATGAACTTTATATCATCGCACCACAGCTGAGAACCTTCATTAACACCCGTATTTTGTCTGAAATTCGGATAGTTGCCCGATGAGAGTATCACATTCATCTTCTCCGGAACATCGTTGTTCAGATACTTGATCGGCACTTTCACCTCCGTCCACGTCGTATACTGCTCACGGCTGCGCCATGAACCATCACCTATCTGCGTAGCGTAAGTCTTTGTACCGCACGCATTGGCATCGAAATTCTGGCGTATATCCGACTCTTCATCGTAATGCGAATATGACTGGCAGCTTCCCCCCTGTCCCATATAGCTATCGCTGAACGAAGTCCCTTTCCACATATAGACCACAATGTTCGCGTCCTCCGGAGAACTGTATGTACGCCTTATCCACACGCTCAGCGTATCAGGGCGGTATTTGAACGATATACCCCCATCAGTACCTGCCGAAGCAGACTTCATATCTAAGCCGTTCAAATCATTCCACGGCGTACCGAGCGTCACCCATGACGGAGCCACTGCACCTATCGAACCCAGACCAACAAACTCATTATGCAGGTGTACACATTTCCCCCCATTACGGCCATCTTCCGACTCTGACACTAATTCTTTCTTGACACCCAATCGATTGACATTCGCGCTATTCCATCCTGACGGATTTACACCTATGCCATGGACCCCATCTGCCTCAAAACTCTCGAACCCTGGGTTAGGCAGCTGCTGCGCCACCGCACTAAGGCATGACAAAAACGCTATTATCAGAAGTAAAATCTTTCTCATAAACAAACTTATTGATTAAAGGAACAATGGCACGAAGCGGCTATAGCGCGTATGCAATATGCCCTGTTGAAATTCGAGGCGCAAAATTACTCATTTTATACCTCACCGACAACCCGAAACTAAAAGAATAAATATCACGCTGCCGTATAACACATTGACTATCTGAAAAGTCAATACTCATATCAGCAGACGTAAGCATAATAATAGAACATTCATTCCAAATATACAGACATAGCCCTATCGGCGACAAATCATAATCAGGAAAAGAAGTATAGCAGAATTGGCGCAAAGGACGGCGGCTCGCGGATATAGGTATATGTCCCGCCACTCCTCACGTAAAGGAAAAGAAAAAGGGTGTCCGCCATCACTGGCAGACACCCCACTATGAAACACGAAACATTTACTTCCGAGTCCGTATCGTATCAAATGATACCCTGCTCAAGCATAGCCTCAGCAACTTTCATGAAGCCGGCGATGTTAGCACCCTTCACATAGTCGATGTGGCCATCAGGCTGTGTACCATATTTCACACAAGCCTCGTGTATGCTCTGCATGATGAAGTGCAGCTTAGCGTCAACTTCCTCTGCAGACCAAGCAAGGTGATTGGCGTTCTGAGTCATCTCGAGACCAGATGTTGCAACGCCACCAGCGTTGACTGCCTTACCAGGAGCGAAGAGTATGCCATTAGACTGGAACTCGTGGATAGCCTCCGGAGTGCAGCCCATGTTAGAAACCTCGCAGCAGCACCATGTGCCGTTCTTGATAAGCTCCTTAGCGTCGTCGCCATTAAGCTCATTCTGGAATGCGCAAGGCAATGCAATGTCGCATTTGATGCTCCATGCTTTCTTACCGGCAGTGAATTTAGCCTGACCGGGGAACTTCTCGGCCATCATCTCAACGCGGTTCTGGTTAGAAGCACGCATAACGAGCATATAGTCAATCATCTCCTTATTGATACCGGCAGGTATTTCGCAGACACCGTCCGGGCCAGAGATAGCTATCACTTTCGCGCCGAGTTCGGTAGCCTTTGTAGCAGCGCCCCATGCAACATTACCGAAGCCCGAGAGAGCCACAGTCTTGCCCTTTATGTCCTTGCCTGCCTTGTGGAGGAGATGCTGTGTAAAGTAGAGAGCACCGAAGCCAGTAGCCTCAGGACGGAGGATAGAACCACCCCATGTAGCACCCTTACCAGTCAGCACACCAGTGTTATACTCGCGGGCAAGTTTCTTGTACATGCCGTACATATAACCGATTTCACGGCCGCCTACTCCGACATCACCGGCAGGCACGTCAGTGTCAGGACCGATGTTCTGCCACAACTCATACATGAACGCCTGGCAGAAACGCATGATTTCAGCGTCTGACTTGCCTACCGGGTCGAAGTCAGAACCACCTTTACCGCCGCCCATAGGCAGAGTAGTCAGAGCGTTTTTGAAAGTCTGCTCGAAGCCGAGGAATTTCAGCATTGAAAGGTTTACTGCCTTGTGGAAACGCAGACCGCCTTTGTATGGTCCGATTGCACTGTTGAACTGTACACGGTAGCCCAAATTAGTCTGAACCTCACCCTTATCGTCTACCCATACCACACGGAACGTGAATATACGATCCGGCTCAACCATGCGCTCTACGATTTTAGCTTTTTCAAACTCAGGATGCTGGTTGTATACTTCCTCGATAGACTCCAGCACCTCGTGCACTGCCTGAAGGTACTCCTTCTCACCCGGATGTTTAGCTTCCAGGTCGGCCATGATTTTTTGTACGTTCATAATAATAGATATTTTTAAAGTAAGAACTGTTCCTCAACAAAGCACCGCAGGCAACAGACGTGCAACCCGCAACTTCAACTAACATGTTAGCCACTAATAGACAACCCGTTGGCAGCCCTGCGGCACACACACTTTTTACGGTGCAAGTTTAGCAGTTATTTTTGAATTGGCCAAATAAAAAAACAGGGAAATACACCACACCCGCATTTTTATCAGTCCGCTACAAATCAAGCCCCGCACATATCAATCAGCAAGCTGTTTCCCCTTGAAGATAAAAGACCTTAACCCCAAAAGCAGAGGAGAGAGCCAAGCGCGGCCGCCTCAGGCGATGATGCCCAGCCTCTTGAAGCACTTCAACAGCACATCCACCGCCCTGTCCACCTGTTCCCGCGTATGCGTAGCCATCAGAGCCACACGCACCAGCGTATCCTGCGGCGCGCACGCCGGCGGGATGACAGGGTTGATGAACACCCCGTTGTCAAACGCCATCTTAGTCACCTCAAAAGTCTTGTCCATATCGCGGACATATAGCGGTATTATCGGGCTTTCCGTGTCGCCTATCTCAAACCCGGCTTCACGGAAGCTCTCAAGCGCGTAGCGCGTTATATCCCACAGCGCGGCCACACGCTCCGGCTCGCTCTTCAATATGTGCAACGCCTCCATGGCGGCCGCTGTGGCCGCTGGCGTGTTTGAGGCAGAGAAGATGTAAGAGCGGGAATTGTGCCTCAGCCAGTTTATCGTGTCGCTGTCCGCAGCCACGAAACCGCCTATCGAGGCAAGTGACTTAGAGAACGTACCCATAATCACATCCACCTTGTCAGTCAGTCCGAAATGGTCGCACACGCCGCGGCCGTCGCGCCCGAAAACGCCGAGGCCGTGAGCCTCGTCTACCATGACGCTACCGCCATACTGCCCGCTGAGAGCCGTTATCTCAGGCAGCTTCGCCAAATCGCCCTCCATAGAGAATACTCCATCGACAACAATCAGCTTCACCGCCTCCTCACGGCACTTCGCCAGCTCACGTTCAAGCCCGGCCATGTCGTTATGCTTATATTTAAGTTGCGTAGAAAACGACAGCCGCCGCCCGTCCACTATCGACGCGTGGTCGCGGTCATCACATATTATATAGTCATTCCTGTCAGTCAGGCACGAGACCACACCCTCGTTGACAGAAAAACCCGTGGAATAGACCAGGGCATCGTCCTTGCCGACAAACTCCGCCAACTCGTGTTCAAGCTGCACATGTATATCAAGCGTACCGTTGAGAAAGCGCGAACCGGCGCAGCCCGTGCCGTATTTTCTCGTCGCGGCAACCGCAGCCTCTATGATACGTTCATCGTACGTCAGCCCGAGGTACGAATTAGAGCCGAACATAAGCACACGCCGCCCATCCATTGTCACCTCAGTATCCTGTGCACTGTCAATCTCACGGAAATAGGGGTAGACCCCCTTAGCCTGATAAAGCTGAGGCAGCTTGTACCGGCTCAGTTTCTTCTGTAAAAGTCCCATATATCTCTTTTTATGCACACTTCAATATTAATGTGCAGGATTTACGGGACAAAGATAATAAAACTTAGTACAAAATAACCTATTCTCCCGTCCTTTTTTCAATATTTCATTTTTCTCAAAACGCATTCCATATTTAAGGGACAGACACTGTAGACATCCCTCCGTCATATACACTCCCACGCGACAAACCCTCCTCATACTCGACGCTGCCGCGGAGGAGATACCACACAAAACGCATCATCGCCACACCCCGCAGCATCACGCCGCCTGCCGCTCAACCTCCTCCCGTCCCAATATACACGTTGCCTTACAGACATCATAACACACTCATATATGGCTCTCTCATCCGCCACAGGCACATGCCTCTCCCGTCTGCGCGCCCTCCGCTCCTCAGCCACACGCCTCATCCTCTCCACTTCATCAGGCCTCGTCGCCTCCCTCATCAGACACCTCACATGATACGCCACACACGCACCCCTTCCAGTCTTGTAACCCATCTCGGCCGCATGCGTATCCCAATACAGCCGCCGCTCCGCGACCGCCATCTCCACCTTCGCCCTCGCGCTCGCCATCGCCAGCACACTCCGCGACCGCAGCTGCGCCTCACTGTCCGGCTGGCTTTCACTGACATCACGCACAGTATACACCCTTCCCCACCTGACCGACAGTCGCAACCCGCTCCCGCGCATCCTGCGCCTGACATAACGCACATACCCCATCGAAACAAGCTCTATCCGCATATATCCCTGATAATAAAACATATAACATATCCGAAACCTCATCATCCACCTCTCCATATCCACTTCCTGCGAATATACATCCTTTTCCACGCACCGCACACCGACAAATTATTAAATAATACTAAAAACACGTACTCTCCGGACACCTTCAACCAGCCCTCTACCTACCCTCACGCCTGACGGACTCAAAAATCCCGACAAATAGGTATTTCTGACACAAGGCCTACTTCCTACATTTGCACCGTAAAACTCAAAAAACAACAGACATCATGAAAAAAATCGGAATTTTCTACGGTTCCACAACTGGGACATGTGAAGAACTGGCCGGACAACTGGCCGAAGCACTGGGCGTATCTCCCGCCGACATTCACAGCGCGGACAAAATGACAGCCGGAATGATTGACTCATACGACATCCTCATCCTCGGCACATCCACTTGGGGATGCGGCGAGATGCAGGACGACTGGTACAGTGCGGTCAAACTCCTCAAAGGCACAGACCTCCACGGAAAAGAGATTGCCCTCTTCGGTTGCGGCGACTCCGCATCATACTCCGACACATTCTGCGACGGAATGGGCATCATCCGGCAGGAACTCCAGAACACAGGATGCACATTCATCGCCGACCGCGTCCCCACAGACGACTACTCCTTCGCCGCCTCCGTCGCCGTAATAGACGACTGCTTCATCGGCCTCGCAATCGACGAAGTAAACGAAAGCGACAAAACGCCAGGCCGCATACAGGCCTGGGTCGAAGAACTGAAAAAACATCTGTGAAAAAGTGGCGGGTGACACCCGCTCACAGCAGTTCACCCGCCACTCCTTAACATCTGAACCGCACAGACCGGCAGACCGGAATAAAAATTCATCACTTATGCAGCCATTCAGAGACATAATACCCGCCGACATCAAAGTATTCATGAACCATCTCTACGAATACCGCAAAGGCGTACGCCACATGGTACTCCACACCGTAAACCGCCGACACGAAACATTCATCGTTAACCGTCTCAGACGGCAGCACATCAACTTCCTCATACAGCCCGCATCCACCACAAGCATAAACATCTACTTCGGACGGCCCGAATGCATACGCGCCATAAAACACCTCACAGACCGCCCCCTCAACCTGTTGTCACCCGAAGAAGACTTCATCCTCGGCGCATTGCTCGGCTACGACATCTGTGCACAGTGCGAACGCTACTGCAAACGCAAAAACAGCGCACACACCATACACGCCCGGCCAGCGCCCTCACCACTCACATGACACGTCTCCCATACCTCGAGACAACAGCCATACAAAAAATACGGGCGGTGCGGTCTGTAGGTGACCGCACCGCCCTCAAGACAAAGACAGGAAAGAGCACTCCCCCATGCGCCCCTTACCCGGCCTATCTCACTGCCGCCTTTCGGCTCTCGCCGTCAAGCACTACCACATAGACACCCGGCACACCGACATTTATCGCCCTGTCCATGCCGCGATAGAGCACACGTCCGGAGAGGTCGTAGACGGTCACGGCCTCGGCTGTCTTTTCCGTCTCAATATACAGTATGCCGTGTTCGCTGTAGAGAGTGAAGCCCGGCTCGTCGTCAGAGACGGTCTCCACGGAGGTAGTCTCCTCTTCGAAATGCGCCACGAGATTTATGTCGTCAGTCACAACCAGCGTGCGCCCGGCCTGTGTCACTCCATCACTCCACCGGACAAACACATAGCCATGCGCCGATACAGCCCTGACGATTAGCTCCGCGCCCTCGGCATATAGATTATCACCCACGACAGGCCTATCGCCATCAATCTCCACTCGGCCCATAGCCTCGTCCTCAGACACAATCTCCACAGAAAATGTCTCCAACTCCGAAAACTCAGCCGTCAAGGTTATCTCCTCAGTCACCGTAATCTCACGTCCCATAGTGGTCACACCGTCACTCCACTTTACAAACTTATAGCCGTTGAAGGGCACGGCGCGGAGGGTCAGCTTAGAGCCGTTGTAGTATCTGCCCTCGTCATCGGCCTCGCCTCCGCTCACGACTACATCGCCCATAGTCCCGTCATTCACACCGACATTGACGGCGAACGACTCCAAAGGCCTCGCCTCGGAGAGGGCGAAAGTGACATGGAGCGTCATGCCGTCGGCCGCACCGCGCAGCACGTATGAGCCATCGCTCCGGCCTTCAAGTCCGCTCCTCACGACAATGCCGTCCACGAACACCTCGTCTATGACATAGTCGTTATAGTAATCCGCAGATATGTCGAACTCCTTGTCCTGCCCGGCAGCCACTTCGACAGCACCTGAGGGGGTTATAGAACCGTGATTGCCCGCCGTGGCCGTCACGGTGACCATGCGGGGATTGATAAGCACCGTGGCTTTCACCTCCTCACCTGGCATAGCCTCGTAATCATCCGGGAGGGTGTATGTAGCCACGCTCAAGGCTTCGTCCAGCTGCCAGTCGAAAGCGGAATGGGGAATCCCGAACCTTTCGCCCTGCTCCGTGAGCGCGGTCAACGTCACCTGCCCGGCAAGCTCCATCCTGACGGCCAGTTCATTGTCCGGGTCGCCAACGGTGACAGATGAAGGCTCAGCCGTTATGCCGACTACTATCTGCCGCTCGGGAGCAACACCCACCGTAAGGGAGTATGGGAGAGTAGTCCCTTCAACCGAAGAGAGAGAGCTGAATACGACATAATAGTAAATGCCGTCAATATATACATCCATGTCAGATTGAAATCCGTAAGGCACAAATCCATCGGCCTCTTCATCGTACCGGTATAAAGCCCCTTCCAAAAGATAGCTGTCGGGTTTGCTCACAGGGCGGAAGCTCACATTGTCGCCAGACTTGAATTCGAAGCGGTAGACATCAGCTGCCCCTATCTGCCCCTCCATCATCACACTGCCGTCGAGGTCGGCCATATCAAGCTCGTCTGAGACATAGAACGGCAGGGTCTGCGCCTGCGTGGTCTCCCTCATCTTCTCCTCTATGTCACGCGCCTGCGTCAGGCTAATATCGTAAGTGTTAGCACCATAGACAGACGAAGCATCCGCCACCACTATGTAATAACAACCATTGAGATAGCCAAAGTACTCGGAGAGCGTAAATACCTCACTGCTCTCAAGCTTCCAAGAGTCGAGATAGGAGTATGTCCCGTCATCTTCTCCCCTATATATGCCAACATACAGACCATCGTACTTGATATTGTCGAGATGGATTATCAGATTTGCCGCCGAGGAGAACGGCACCCTATATGCATCCATGAAGTAGTACTGGTATTCGGGGAGGAACGTCCCGTCGCCACGTACAAAGGTTTCATTGAGCTTACGGCCATCAAGGTTCAAGGGCAATGGGCAATCCTCCGTTGTCTGCGACAGCAGTTCCACTATAGTCAGAGCATTCTCCTCGTCGGGGAGAGAGAGAGGTTCCAGAGATACATTCATTGAGAAATCCGCCGCAGAGGTTTCACTCCCGACCACAACATAATACTCACCGGCAGGCACATTGAAACTTGCGCCGCCATTACGGAAGATGTACTCTCCATCGTACAGGATGAAGTTATCGGCCTCTTTACGGTAAACCCTGTAATAGAGAGGGTCAGGCGCATCGGTCAACTCGCTGAGTATCACAGCCACTCCCTGCACTCCGGCCAAATCCTCCTCAGAGACATCCACCCTGAACGCCCACGAATAAAGCCCATATTCATTGAAGCCATCGCTCAACCGGGCCGTCCCGTCCTTCACCTCCATCTGGAGTGTCGCGGGCAGAGCAGTCGCGGAGGTCACACCCGACATCAGCTCCTCCACTGTCATAAAAGGCGTAGAGCATGCCTTCAGGTTTAACCTGTAGTCCGCACTCGGCTCACCCTCAACTATGATTTCGTGCATTAGCACAAACCAATAGTCCCCGGCTCCTTCGATATCCTCTACAACAACATATTCCCCATCAGCGTCTTTCTTAAAGAGAAGAGCATAGCCGTCGAGCTGTCCGCTAACCAGCAACCGTGTTCCATCCACTGCGGAGCTAACGTCTAACTTATATGCCACGGCAGAATAACCATACTCCGTCACGATGGGAGTAGTATCATCAAACGTGCCGCTAACCACCGTAGGCAGAGCTGTGTATTCAGTTACTCCATCGAGGAGGTCTTTCAGTGACACGACATTCTCTGCGGAGTTCACCTCCACATTCATCTCATAGCTGCCAGCGAAGTAACCATCGAAGCAAGAAGAGCCGACTGCCACATAATAGTCACCCTCATAAGGCAACCTCACCCTCCACGGAGTGTTCAGATAGTCAAAACTTCTCACGTCCACAACCTCATAACCGTCGGCCGTACTACGCAGCACATACAAAGTCCACCAATATGGGTTCTCAGCAGACAATTTCACGTCCGAAATCTCCAAGAATACAACCCCTGAGACATCGGAGACATTCACCTTGTAGGCATCCATCAGCTGTTCGGACATCTCCTCAGGCTCAATGATGACAGGAGAGGAGGCATCTATCTTTCCAGACAGCATTGCGGGCAGAGGCGTCACGTCTGTCACCCTGTCAAGATATTCGCCCAACGTCATACGCTCCACATCACGTGCAAAATCGACAGTCAGACTAAACTCCTCGTACTGACCGGCGGGGAGAGATATTGTGTTCGTACCACTCTGGCAATATAGTGGGAAACCGTCTGCACCCGCTATGGTATCACCGTCTGCCACACACATATACGTCCAGAGGGTATCCCTGTCGCTCTCATATTCCCAAACATACTGCAATGAAGTATAGCCGTCACGCACGACACCAGCGGGCAACTCATCGCTCACATAGGGCAGGGACTCGATGCGCACAGGATTGCCCATGGAATATTTTTCCGCCCTGATGTGCAACACATCACCATCATAGGACGAACCAGCAGTGAGATAATATACCCCCGGCTCTTCCAAGGCATAGACATACCTTCTCTCTTCGTCCAACACGCCCTCAACATCAACATAAGAGCCCGCATCCGGGTCTCCATACATCACATCAAACACCGCATTACCATCATCCGCCTCCACTGAAAGACGCAGATATGCGGGTTCATCCACCGTGACTTTCCATCCATATAAATAGATTCCTTCTTCATCAATAGCCATGACCTTACGCAGCACCGTATCCATATCCACGGGCAGTGTCAGTTCACCATAGTGCTCCCGCTTCTCCATATCTGTCATCTCAATCGAATATATGCAGTCGCCGTATTCGTTGTCTGAACTGAGCAACAGCCTGTACACGGCATCCTCTTCCGGCACAACAGTCATGATACAACTACGGTCAGCATAATCACTTGACATCACCAAGTCAGCATCGGCATCGCCGCTCATGTCACTCCGCAGAAGCCTCATGTCCGCATCTCCACCATCTTCGGCTTCAAAAACATACGTGAACCCATAGGCATGACCTGCCTTCAGCTCTACGGTGTAGCCTTTCACATAGCCATAGTCCCAGTCATCAATCACAGGCGACTCGCCATCACGGAACTCACCATAGCGTTTTCCCGGTGTCAGCGTCTCAGAGTAGTCCACCTCCGTATAGTCATCCAGCAGCCACCCGGGCTTTTCCGTGGTGATTTGCACACGCCCTATTTCAGTGTCCGGCGTTTCGCCCGCACAGACATAATAGTATGTCCCGGCAGTCAGATTGTAACGGTACAACATATAACCGTCATACTCCTCTGCCGTAAAATAGTTATTTCCCGAACGTACCATCAAGCCACTTTCAGAGGCATCGGATACATAGACCGAGGCATCATTAGCGAGCGTGAATTTCAACGCATGGAAATACCATGGGTACTCCTTATCTATATCATCCGGCGCATACATGAAGCTAGAACCCGTCCGTATAACAGCAGAATATGGTAAGGAGACTACCTCTGCATCACTGTAAACATCATCAGCCATAGGCACCGGCATATCCTCTATCCCTATACCGAGGGTCTCACCAGGCGTGTAGGCAGCCACATAGATGGCCGTCCGTCCGGCTTCTGATTCAAGTGCGTTTATTCCACTCTCATTGTCAAGCCATTCGGCGGCCTCTTCTGCCGAGGTGTCATATCCGTACCATGTCCCATCGGCGACTTTCACATTGAACATCCTCAGCTGCCCTTTATCGGTTATGCGATAGAATACGGCACGTGTGAAAAGCCCATCGCGCACCATAACCGTGTCCGCCTCCGCCTCAAAATCCACATTACCAGAAGAGTACGGCAAGTCTATGTCGGTCACCAGAGGCGCACCGACACTGCTGTAGAGCCTGTCGCCGAGAGAGACATCCGCAATGAACGGCTCATCTTCGTAATTCGTACACTCCAATGTATGCTCACCCGCCTCGAGCCTCATCTCCAACTCTAAAGAACCGGGCATGGATATGCCGTCCACATAGAAATCGTACAACGGGGAGGAGGCGACTATCTTCAGCATCGACTCCTGTTCAAGGGTGAACGAGACTAATTTCTCTTCGCGGCTACCGCACTCAAAAGTAAAGGGGAACTCGGAGACTACATCCTCACCCGCAAGCGACAGCGGCACGTCCGCCCGAGAAGGGGCTGCATCCTTGGGTGAGGTGCGCCTTTCGACAACATCACTCATGGAGAACTTGGCGGAGCGTTTTATGCTCTGCCCACAGAGTGCAGACGACAGCATCAGTGCCATCAGCATCAAGATTAAAAAGTAACTTTTCCTCATAATATATAGACTATAGACCAAGTTTAACAAGGAATGCGAGACAGGCTGTATATATGCCTGCTATCTCAAACCAAGCGATTTACCAACAAAGATAATACAAATGCTTGTACTTTTTATTTTACACCTCATCCCGCCCTCCTATATATTATATATATTTAACACGGTTTGCTCCGCTCTATGGTAAACAGAGGGAGCATCAGCACGGCAACTGAGAGGAGGGAGGGGATGAGGCGACAGTATCGCTACAGAGAGAGGAGGCACACCTTCCGGTGTAGCCGCCACAGCGTATCATGATTATTGGCGGATAGGTAAAATATATACTGTGGAAATGCGTTTTACGTTTTGAACGTTTTTGGCAAGATAAGGCGAGATAAGAGCGAACCGCTTGGTTGAGGGTAGCGGGAGGGTAACGGGAAGGTAACGGGAAGGTAAGGAGAGGCAAGGAATAGCCCCTGTACATCAACAGGTTAAGTGCGGATATTAGCACATAACCACGATGTGGATTGTGGCAGGCATGTTTGTTTTGTATTGCGACAGTGTACGTGCGTATGTCTTGTCAGCACGAGGTGAGAAAAGGGGAGGACGGCGGCATATACGGTACAGCACTCCGCGGGAAATGGCAAAGCGGGCGATGAGGCTTGTTCGCCTTATCGCCCGCTTTGCTCCGGACATGAGGACATGATATGCCACGACGGCACATCACAA
>CALUOH010000014.1 GCA_944322025.1 uncultured Bacteroidales bacterium
TCCAAACCCCGCTCCGTCCCGCCAAATCCCCACTCCTCAGTCCACCTCCACATCCCGAATACAAACATACAAAAACCCTCCCGAACCACCGCCCTAAAAAGAGTTAAAAACACCTACTCTCGACGGAACGCTCAGGGAGCCCCTACGGAACGCCCACGGATACCCTCCCCATCACCCCCCAGGCTCCCCCGCCATCTCCCCCGCCCGCAATAGACAGCCCCTCGTCCCCCATAGATGAATTCTATAAGGGGCATAGCGCACGGTGTGGATTATTTTCAGTAACTTTGCGCTGATACACCGCCTGAGGCACGCGCCGGCTCCCTGCTGCCGCCCCCCTCGCAGTGTAGATTGATTGACCGTTAACATAAAGGAGACAAAGACATGTACAATAAACGTTCCGACACAGCCACAGAATTCATCGACCACGACGAGATAATGGCCTCCATCCAGTGGGCGCAGGACAACAGGGACAACCTGCCCCTAATCAAGACCCTCATAGAGCGTGCTGACGACTGCCGCGGCCTCTCCCACCGCGAAGCCGCACTCCTCCTTGAGTGCGCCGACGAACGCCTCAACGGAGAGATATTCGCCCTCGCAAAGAGGATAAAGCATCGCTTCTACGGCAACCGCATAGTGATGTTCGCTCCCCTCTACCTCTCCAACTACTGCGTCAACGGCTGCCTCTACTGCCCCTACCACGCCAAGAACCGCACCATCCCACGCCGCAAGCTCACACAGGAGGAGATAGCACGCGAAGTCATAGCCCTTCAGGACATGGGCCACAAGCGTCTCGCCATCGAAGCCGGCGAGCACCCCACAATGAACCCCATAGAATACATACTCGAAAGCATAAAGACCATATACAGCATCCGCCACAAAAACGGGGCCATCCGCCGCGTCAACGTGAACATCGCAGCCACCACCGTCGAAAACTACCGCAAGCTCAAAGAGGCCGGCATCGGCACATACATACTCTTTCAGGAGACATACCACAAGGAGGACTACGAACGCCTCCACCCCACCGGCCCGAAGAGCAACTATGCCTACCACACCGAGGCAATGGACCGCGCCATGCAGGCCGGCATCGACGACGTAGGCATAGGCGTCCTCTTCGGCCTCCAACGCTACCGCTATGACTTCGTGGGCCTGCTCATGCACGCCGAACATCTGGAGTCAGTCTACGGCTGCGGCCCGCACACCATAAGCGTCCCGCGCATCTGCCCCGCTGACGACATCGACACCCGCGACTTCGAGAACGTCATCAACGACGACATCTTCCAGAAGATAGTGGCAGTCCTGCGCATCGCCGTACCCTACACAGGCATGATAGTCTCCACGCGCGAGAGCGCGGAGAGCCGCCGCAAGGTGCTTGAGCTTGGCGTCTCCCAGCTGAGCGGCGGTTCCCACACGAGCGTGGGCGGGTACACCGACGACGAGCTTGACGACGACACCACGGCGCAGTTCGACGTCTCCGACCGCAGGACACTCGACGAGGTAGTCAGCTGGCTGCTTGACCTCGGCCACATACCGAGCTTCTGCACCGCCTGCTACCGCGAAGGGCGCACGGGCGACCGCTTCATGTCCCTCGTCAAGAGCGGCCAGATAGCCAACTGCTGCCAGCCCAACGCGATGATGACGCTCATGGAGTACCTCGAGGACTACGCCTCACCCTCCACACGCGAGAAAGGCCTGAAGATGATAGAGCGCGAAGCCCGCCTCATCCCGAACGAGAAAATCCGCAGCAAGACCATGGAATACATCCGCCGCATATCATCCGGCGAACGTGATTTCCGCTTCTGACGGCATACTGGCTTTAGGGAAATGGATATGGAGCTATACCACGGTAGCAATATCAGGATAGAGAGACCCGAAATAAGGATTGGAAAATTCACCAAGGATTTCGGCGAGGGATTTTACTGTACTGCCATGAGACGGCAGGCTGAAAAATGGGCGAGACGCTATGACACGCCTGTCGTGAACATATATGAATACACGCCTGATGCAGGGTTGGACATATTGCATTTCAAGGAGATGACCGACGAATGGCTGGATTTCATCGTGGCGTGCAGAAGTGGGATACCTCACTCTCATGATGTGGTGATTGGTGCCATGGCCGATGATCAGGTTTATAATTACGTGGCTGATTTTATAAGTGGGCTGTTGACAAGGGAACAGTTCTGGGTGCTTGCCAAGTTCAAATATCCCACACATCAGATAAACCTGTGTACGCCTGCTGCGCTTCAATGTTTGACTTTCAAAAGTTCGGAGGAGTTAATTCTATGACTGGACGTGAAGACCAAAAGAGGAACGACTTGTTTTTCCTGTGCAGCCTGATAGAGTATGTGGGGCGGCAGACGAAAAACCGCCGTGCGGATGTGGTAAACGCTATGGGTAAAAAGGGGCTTGAGCACTATTATGAACTGGCGGAAGTGTATCATAGTGAGAATATAGACAAGCTGACGGCAGAGATTGTCTCCAAATACCATATCTCACAGGGGAAATATGATAATATGGAAAAGAAGTCTGACGGCACTCCTTCTCATTGGGACATAGGCAAGGTGATGTGCCGCCTGATATTGGAGGTGTCCAGATGTGGCGGAGGCAGTGTTATAGACGCTCTTATAGAGGTATATAACTCATGGATTGTCTATAAGATAGATGATTACAGCAGTTCTATGTACTATGAGAATACTAGTTATCAGTACGCCTCGTACAAAGCAGGCCACGTACTGTAAAGCAATGTTTGTATGGCCGACAAGATAATCATATATCAGGTGTTTACTCGGCTGTTCGGCAACCGTGGGCGCGACCGCGCGCATCTGCGCGCTGCGAACACTCCGGGCGGGACGGTGGCCGAGAACGGCGTGGGCAAGTTTGCCGACTTCACGCCGAAAGCCTTGGAGTATATAAAGAGCCTTGGCGCGACCCATGTGTGGTACACTGGGGTGATAGAGCATGCGACATGTACCGCTTATCCGGAGATAGGGCGTGCCGCGTCACCCGAGGGTGTAGTCAAGGGGCGTGCCGGGTCTCCCTATGCTGTCAGGGACTATTACAACGTCGACCCCGATTTGGCTCTCGACCCTGAAAAGAGAATGGCCGAGTTCGAGGCTCTTGTCAAGCGCACGCACAAGGCGGGACTGAAACTGATAATTGACTTCGTGCCAAACCATGTGGCGCGTGATTATCACGCTCTTTCGCGTCCCGTTGGAGTTAAGGACCTTGGAGAGGACGATTGGCGCGATTGGCACTTCCGCCGGGACAACAATTTCTACTATTGTGTAGGCGAGCCGTTCCGTCCGCAGTTCGATGCGAAAGGCTATGAGGAGTTCCCCGCCCGCGCCACGGGCAATGACTGTTTCTCCCCTTCGCCCGGCGTGAATGACTGGTATGAGACTGTGAAGCTCAATTACGGTGTGGACTATTGCGGCGGTCGTGTGAAGCACTTCTCTCCCGTACCCGATACGTGGTTGAAGATGAAGGATATACTGCTCTTCTGGGCTGCAAAGGGAGTGGACGGCTTCCGCTGTGACATGGCAGAGATGGTGCCTGTTGAGTTCTGGCATTGGGCTATCGCCTCTGTAAAAGCCCTCCATCCGCAGATGTTGTTCATAGCCGAGGTTTACAATCCTGCGCTCTACCGCAGCTATATACATGACGGCGGCTTTGACTGTCTGTATGACAAGGTGGGTATGTACGACACCCTGCGCTCTGTGGCATGTGGCGGCACGGCGGCGCGGGAGATAACTCCCGTGTGGCAGTCTACGGACGACATACGGGCTCACATGCTGCGCTTCATGGAGAACCACGATGAGCAGCGTATCGCCTCACGGCAGTTCGCTGGCGATGCTTGTGCGGGGCGTGCCGCTATGGCAGTGGCCGCGCATCTGAACGCCGCGCCTGTTATGCTCTATTTCGCTCAGGAACTTGGAGAGGAAGCCTCCGTGGCCGAGGGCTTCAGCGGTGAGGACGGGCGCACCTCCATATTCGACTATTGGCGCATGGACAAGACCGCCCGCCTGATAAAGGGAGCGTTCACTGATAAGTATCTTGACAGCGATGAGTCCGCACTGCTGGATTACTATCGCCGTCTGTTGTGCCTTGGGCGCGTGAGTGCTGCGCTGCTGCAGGGCGAGATGTACGACCTTACTTGGCTTAACGAAGGGTGCGGGACGTACGACACTGCACGTCTGTTCGCATGGCTGCGCCATACGGAGGACGAAGTGGTGCTCTGTGTGGCCAATTTCGCTATGGATAGGGTTCACACGAAGGTGAACATAGGACAGCACGCCTTTGATGCAGTGGGGCTTACCTGTACTTGCGTAGAGGCTACAGACCTTCTGACAGGCGCGAAGCGCACTGTCACGCTCTCTCCGGACAAACCGGTAGAGATAGAAGTCGGAGGGCAGGATGCTTTGTTCCTGAAACTGCGTTGAGAAGGTGAGGGCGTGCAGGGCAGTTGCGGGAAAGAGAACTGTTTCGTATCTTTGTCGTGCAGAGGACTGTAAGAGTCCCTCGGAGTGCGGAGGGTGATTCCCTCCTGTCTGTTTTGTATGGTATTCTGGTATGTGGGGTATATCCCAGTTTAAGTAAAAAGGAGAAAAGATAATAATGGCATTACCGATTACATTAGGAAAAGAGCCTATACCGAAACTGCTTAAAGAGTATGCGGTGCCGGCTATCATAGCGATGACTGCATCGTCGCTCTATAACATGGTGGACAGCATATTCATAGGCCACGGTGTAGGCGCAATGGCTATATCGGGATTGGCGGTGACATTCCCGTTTATGAACCTCGCGTCGGCTTTCGGGTCACTCGTCGGTGTAGGAGCAAGTACCCTCCTCTCCGTGAAACTCGGTGCGAAAGATTATGCAGGCGCACAGAAGATAGTGGGCAACGTAGTGATGCTCAATATTATAATAGGCATTTGTTTCACTGCTGTCTCACTGCTATTCCTTGATCCGATACTCTATTTCTTCGGAGCGAGTGATAATACTATCGCCTATGCGCGTGAGTATATGCAGATTATCCTGCTCGGCAACGTGGTGACTCACCTCTACCTCGGACTTAACTCTGTTATACGCTCCTCCGGTCATCCTCGGCAGGCAATGGCGGCCACCATCGTTACTGTTGTATTGAATGCTATCCTCGACCCCATCTTCATTTTTGGTTTCGGATGGGGCATACGTGGTGCGGCCATAGCCACAATTTTGGCTCAGGTAGTGTCGCTCGTTTGGGTCATACGCATTCTCTGCGGCAAGAATGAGGTTGTCCGTCTGCATCGCGGTATCTTCCGCATAGATTCCAAGATAGCCCTCGACTCCCTGTCGATAGGCCTCGCGCCTTTCCTGATGAACGTGGCTTCTTGCTTCATCGTCATACTGATAAACAAGGGATTGCAGACCCACGGAGGCGACCTTGCCATAGGGGCGTTCGGCATAGTCAACCGCGTGTCGTTTATTTTTATCATGATAGTGATGGGCTTCAATCAGGGTATGCAGCCAATCGCGGGGTATAATTACGGCGCACGTCAGATGTCGCGTATGATGGAGGTGTTTTGGCTTACGGTGAAGTGCGCTACAGTGATTACTACCGTAGGCTTTCTGCTGTGCGAACTGTTCCCGAGGTTGATAGCCGGGGTGTTCACGTCGGACGAGGAGCTGTTGACCTACGCTATTTTCGGACTCCGCGTCACGCTTGTCATGTATCCGCTGGTTGGCTTCCAGATGGTGGTATCCAACTTTTTTCAGAGTATCGGGTTGGCGAGTCGCGCCATATTCCTTTCTCTTACGCGTCAGCTGATATTCCTGATACCGATGCTGCTCATATTGCCTAACTTCATGGGCATAGTCGGTGTGTGGGTGAGTATGCCTGCGGCTGATGCGGCTGCTGTGATAGTGGCGTTTGTGATGCTGATGCGCTATAAGAAAAAGCATGTCGACCCGCTCATTGCTGCGGAGAACAATAAGGATATAAACCAATAAATCTGTGATACTATGATAATTACAATAGGTAGGGAACTCGGTAGCGGCGGGCGTGAGATAGGTCGCCGTGTGGCTGAGCGGCTTGGGTATGGTTTTTATGACAAGGAGCTTCTTCTCGAGGCGGCCAAGAAGAGTGGACTCGCGCCGGAGTGTTTCGAGAAGGCTGACGAGCGCACTGAGCGTAGCATAGGTACAGGGCTGTTCGGTATGCGCTTTCCGTTCCTCGGCGACGGTGCAAGTTCGATAGTGCCGGGCTTCACGAACGATACTATTTTCCAGATACAGAGTGATACACTGCGCACGATAGCAGAGTCGGAACAGAAAGGTGTGGTCTTTGTAGGACGCTGTGCCGATTATGTTCTGAGGGACATGGCGGGGCTGCTCAATGTATTTGTATCGGCCGATGAGGCAGACCGTGTGAAGAGGGTCGTATCCTATTTCTCGTGTAATGAGAGTGTCGCGCTTGATAAGATACATAAAGTTGATCGCCAGAGAGCATCATATTATGAGTATTATACGTCTAAGGATTGGGGTGAGGCACGGGGTTATCACCTCTGTCTAAATTCTTCGCGGTTCGGAGTTGATGGGTGTATAGACATGATATTGAGGGCAGTCGATGAGTGCATTGCGAGATGATTTCCGTATAGAGGTATGTGCGGGGTCTTTAGAGAGCGCGCTTGTGGCTCAGGATGCCGGTGCGTATAGGGTAGAGTTGTGTGCCGGGATGCCCGAAGGTGGGACAACCCCCTCTTACGGTGAGATTGTTTTGGCACGCAGGATGTTGGATATAAAACTGCATGTGATAATACGTCCACGGGGCGGAGACTTCCTTTATTCTTCTTTGGAGCAGGAGATTATGTTGCGTGATATAGAGGCGGCGCGGAATGTTGGAGCGGATGGGGTAGTGCTTGGTTGTCTGACGGCAGATGCCGATGTGGACTGCTTGGCTATGGAGCGCATGATGGAGGCTGCGAAAGGTATGAGCGTCACGTTCCATAGGGCGTTCGATATGACGCGTGACCCTATGGATGCGCTCGAAAAAGTGGTGTCTCTCGGATGCGATAGGATATTGACTTCCGGGCAGAAGGGTCGTGCTGAAGAAGGGTGCGACTTGATAGGTCGCCTCGTAGAGGCTGCTCGTGGACGCATTATAATCATGCCGGGTAGCGGAGTGTCGGCAGATAATATATATATGATAGCCAGCCGTACGGGCGCAACAGAATTCCATCTCTCGGGGCGGACGGAGGTGGACGGAGGAATGGTTTACCGTAACTGCAATGTGTCTATGGGCGGTACCGTGAATATTGATGAGTATAAACGCTATGTGACCGACCGCAAAAAAGTTGAGTCCGCCATCAAGGCCCTGCGTATGGTTGCGCTGTAAGCGCTCAGCGGCGCAGGGTGGCGAGTAACTTGCCTTCGGCATTGTAGAGCTGCAGCGTCTCGCCCTTGATAGAGAATGAACAGCATTCCTGCAAGACCGTGGACAGCGTCTGTTCGAGAGCCATGTCGGGACATGCCATCATAGTAGATATGGCACGACTGAATGAAAGCGCATCGGGCTTTTCTTCGTCAGTGATGATGGCTGCATTTATGAGGTTGCATCCTACGGTGGCGGATATGCGCATGTCCACCATGGAGAATGTCATACGCGGGGTGCGTTCCGGTATGGGTGGCACTATTTCTTCTTTGTCTCCGAGCGAGACTATTTTCCAGTCGCCATCGAGAGTTTTTATACTGATGGCCTTTTCCTCTTTATTGGTTCCTGTATTTTCTTTTCCATGAGTGGAAGCTGTGCGTGGTGCGGCGCACGAAGCGAGAGCAACGAGCGTTGCTACTGTTGCCGAGATAATAAATGTTTTCATGTCCGTGTGTATTTGTATTCGCCTTTTATGATGATGGATGTATGGCGGAATGTTGCAAGGTATACGGCTTTTTTGTCAGAAGTCGAGGTCGAAGCGGAAGCGTATGCCCCAAAGAGTGGCGTTGGGAGTGTCGCGGTAGGTGAGCCTCCATATACTGTCAATGGAGAGTATGCGGAAAATGTTGCTTATACCGATACCGCTTTCTATGTATGGCATGGCGGCAAGTGAGCGGGAGAAGGAGGGCATGGCGAGGATGCGGCGGTGGGTGTCGCGCAATGAGCCGTAGGCGATGTTGAATATGATGTTTTCGCGGATGTTAAGTATCTTCACTCCTGGTATGAGGTTGAAGAGCCATCCCGGTGTCTGATAGCGTATTGTAGCTCCGATGTACAGGTCGGACAGGAACTCCATCTGGCGCATGAGCATGAAGTCGGAGTGGTTGTAGTACCAGCTACGGGAGCCGCGTGGGATGAACAGCAGCGGATAAGGGACTGTGCCTACAACGGCAGCTGCCTCGGCCGTGTAGTGCAGGCGGCCGAAGAAGAGCGGTACATGCTGTTTTGCGACAACGGTAAATCGGGCAAAGGGGTAGAGTGTGCCATCGACTCCGGCCACTCCGGCGTGGGCATTGAGATGGATTACGGGGTAGTTAGTCGAGAGATAGTAGGGATGAAAGAAGTTGTCGAGTATGTTCTGTTGCCAAGATAACCGGAAATCGGCACGGATACCTGCCGAACCGAAGTTGTCGACCAGTGAGCCGTTGGCGATGAAGGGCTGGAAGCGGTTGCTGAAGGTCTTCTGCCCGTATGCCTCGGTCAGCAGGCGGAAGCCTTTGCGCTCGTAGCGGTAACGCAGCGTGAGTTTTTCGATGAGTGCCATTTCGTTCGGTACAGGAGCATCGAAGAGGTACATCACACCGTTGGCTATATGGTCTATGTCCTCTACCTTATTCTCGTTATACAGGGTGTAGAAGTCATCGAAGCCGTTGTGTACGGCCTTGCGGTCATAGAATACTGAGAGCGTGTTGCGGCGCGTGGGGCCGAAACGCCATTGCATCTCTCCTCCGTATTTGTATTTCCGGTCGGCAGTGCCATAACCGAAGTATCCGCCTACGGTGAAGTTTTTCGCGAAGCTCTGCCCTGTACGGAGGGTGAGACGCGGGCTGTGTCCTTCGAGGCGGTTGTAGTGGTAGAGGTTTAGCAGTGGCCCGATGTCGAATTTCCACAGGTGGAGGTATTGGTTAAAGCCAATGTCGACTAACCAAGCGGCGAGGCGGCGGATGCGTGACTGGTTTAGCGTGTCGATTCCGCGCCACAGGCGTTCAAAACTGTGGTCGGACGAGTCGGGGGTTATGTACGCTGGGGGAGGCAGGGTGGTTAGAGAGTCGGCGATGGGGTGTGTCCCGGTGTAGCGTGTTTGCCCGTCAAGCATTGCACCGAAGAATGTGCGGTTGCTGTCCGGGGCGAAGGTCAGTCCGAGACCTAGTGAGTATGTTTTGTCTTTGTAGAAGTAGCGGCCGCCTACGGTGTCGAAGCTGTGGTGTATACGAAAGCTGTTGAGATAGTTGACGTTTACGCTGTAAGGGGCTGTGGCATTAATGTCAGTGAGGGCGTATGTCGCGGAGTCGATATGCATTGAGCCTTTGAGGAGCGGGAGTTTGTCGTTCTTTGGCCGGAAGTGTATGGTGTATTGTTTGCTGCCGGGGAGGGTTGTACTGTCTGTGAGAAGAAAGTGGTAATATGAGCGTGCCTGCTGCGCGAGGGGACTCATGAAGTTGTGGTTCAAGAGCGTTATGTATGGCTTATAGAAATTGGCTTTCGGGGTGTAGGTCGAGATTATGGCTTGCCATTGCTGCTCGGGGATGAGCGAGACGGCGTTTGTGCGGTGAAATGTAGTGCGGGCTACCGTGCTGTCGGGAAGGCGTGTCTCATCGGTCTGCTGTTCGTGGAGGTAGACCGGGAGTATGGCTGTGGAGTCTTCGGCGGTGAGTGTGCCGCTGCGGAGGTCCGAGAATATGCGCCGCTGGAGGTTTTTCTGCTTGATGTCTGTGAGGGTGAGGGATGTCCGTGAATGTTTGTTTGTGCGTAGGCCTTTGATGTTGTCTGGATTGTTCTCGTGGCGGTGCGCGTCTACCTGACGTAGGATTTCGAGGGCGGGATTCTCGCCGGGTAATAGGATAATTTCATCGAGGAGGTTGGCTTGTTCGCGCATAAAGATTTCGACCATCTGGTCTTTGCCATAGTCGAGTTTGATTTCGCGGTTGCGGTAGCCGACAACGGAGACTTCCAATGTGCGTTGCGGGACATCGGAACGCAGGAGGAAGAAGCCGTCCTCGTTTGTAGTCGTCCCAATGTCAGTACCCTTGAACCATACGTGTGCGGCTTCGAGGGGTGTGGCATCGTCCGCACTTAGCACCTGTCCTATCACTACAATACTTTCCGCCATGGAGGTCATGGCCGTGAAAGCAAGCAGCGCGACTATGTGCAGGAACTTCTTCAATGTGTCTGCTTCGATGTTTGGACTACCATACAACGTGGTCTATTATGCCGTTCATGTATGCGAGGAATACGCCGTAGTTCGTCATCGGTACTCCTGCCGCCTGTGCCGCCGCGATGCGGGACAGGACGTGGCGGCGATTGAACATGCACGCCCCGCAGTGGATGATGAGATTATAGGGCGTGAGGTCGTCGGGGAAGTCATTGCCTGACACAATGTCTATCCGTATGTCGCCGAAACGTTTGCGGAGCATGGCCGGTATCTTTTCCCGTCCTATGTCTTCTGCCAGAGGCGCGTGGGTACATGCCTCGGCTATCAGTACGCGGCTATCCGCGTTCAGGCTCTCTATGGCGGCTGCCCCGGATACGAAGGTGTCTATGTCGCCCTTGACTCGGGCAAAGAGGACTGAGAACGATGTGAGCAGCGACGTTTCGGGCTTCTGTTCGTAGACCGTGCGGAACGCCTGAGAGTCGGTGACTATGAGGCGCGGAGGGGCAGAGAGAGCAGAGAGAGCAGAGGAGAGCGTGTCAGTGGTACACGATACTACCACGCACCGGCTGTCGAGCAGTTCCCTTATGGTCTGTACCTGCGGCAGTATGAGCCGTCCGCGCGGAGCCTGCAAGTCCTGAGGCATGACGAGCAGTACGACATCCTCGGGCTGTACGAGATGGCTCACGATGGTGAGCGCATCGCCGCCAGCGCGTTCTTCCCTCGTGCAGACAATCTGACTGCGGAGGGAGTCTATACCTTCACGTGTCAGTGCGTTGACTTCCATGGGGGCAGAGCCGAACTTGCGTGCGAGTTTTTCCCTATCAGGGGCATTCCCGGAGAAGCGGTTGACTACAAGCAGTGTGTCCGGCACGAGTGACTCTATCATCTTGAACCACCGCACAGCCTCATTCGTGGCCGCAGCATCAGCGGACAGAGTGTCCGGCAAGACGAAAAGTGCCATGTCACATTTCGCGAGTGTCTGTTTGGTCTTTGTGACGCGCATTGCACCCACGTCTCCGCAGTCGTCATAGCCAGCCGTGTCGATGAGGGCAACCGCACCAAGCCCATTTACTTCCATGTTCTTTACTACGGGGTCGGTAGTCGTGCCTGCCACGGGGCTGACTATGGCTATGTCCTGCCCAGTAAGGGCGTTGAGCAGAGAGGACTTGCCAGCATTGCGCGGGCCAAATATGCCTATATGCAGACGGTCAATGAGGTTATTCATAGGCTGTGGCTCAGGTGTTCGATTATTCTGCCACGAGGTTCAGAAGCCCGTCGGGCAGTTCCGCCCTGATGGTTCTTGCCTCGTGGTCTATCTCTGTTATTTCCAGTGCGGCGACAGGCAGCAGGTGGTCGCCTACGGAGAAGAGGATATTGTCAGTTGTGTCATCCACGCCGTCTATTGTTCCGATTTCGTGTCCGTGACTGTCGGTAAGCATGTACCCGACGAACGCGAGCAGCGACTCTTCCTCCACTTCCTGCGGTACAAGTCCGCGCTTGACATATACCGTCTTGCCATAGAGAGCGCGTGCACCGGTCTCGGTGTCGATGCCGTCGAACGAGACGAGGGCGAGCATGTCGTTGCGGAAACGGTATGTCTCAATGAAGAAAGGGACGAGGATGCCGTCCATGTCGAACACGAAATAGGACACGTCTTCGAGGTCTATGTCGAGGTCGAAGTTGATGTTGACCTCGCCTGCGAGGCCGTGCGATTTGCCTACTACGCCAACGGGTATCACTTCCGACTGATGTATCATACCTTGCCGTGTTTTCTGTTGTCTTTCGCTACGGCCTTTTCTACCGGAAGATGGTAGACTACCTTGCCTTTTTTCAGTGCGCGTATAATCAGCACTACGCCGAGGATGACAAAGGGAAGGGAGAGCCATTGCCCCATGTTGAATGTCATGTCGGCCTCGAATGCCGATTGGTCGTTTTTCACGAACTCGATGAGCTGCCGCGCAAGGAATACGCCTGTAAATCCTACGCCGGTGAGGAGGCCGTTGTAGCTGCCCGCGTCCTTTTTCCAGTATAGCCACATGAGCAACGCGAAGATGATGAGGTATGCGAGGGCTTCGTACAGCTGTGTGGGGTGGCAGGGTAGGAGGTTGCCCGCCTCATCGTAGAAACGCTCGTTGCCGCGCTCGAAGACGAAGCCCCACGGCATGGTGGTCGGGTGGCCGTATATCTCGGAGTTCATGAGGTTGCCGAGACGTATTAGCGGGGCGACGGCCATTGAGCCGACAAACACTCTGTCCGCCAGCCAGAAGATGCTCTGGTGTGTCATGTATTTAGACATCAGCCATGCGGTGAGAAGCAGGGCGGCCGCGCCTCCGTGGCTTGCAAGCCCGCCTTTCCAGACCATCAGTATTTCGGCGGGGTGCTGGGAGTAGTAGTCCCAGTCGTAGAAGAAGACATGGCCGAGGCGTGCGCCTATGATGGTGGCGAGTATCATGTATATGAATACTTTGTCTACCCACGATTCGGGTGCGCCGTCGTGTTTGAAGATGCGGGCGATGATGGTTATGGCGATGAAGAAGCCTACGGCGTAGAAAAATCCGTACCAGCGCACGGACAATGGCCCGATGGAGAACATCACGGGGTCAGGGTTCCAGATGATTGATAGTAGCATTACTGTTCTGTTGTTCTGTTCGTTTTTATATTGTGCGGCTGCCGAGGGGGGGAGTGTGTTCCGGTCGTGGCGCACAGGTTACAAAGGTAGTGAAATGCCGGTTGATACACAAGTGTTGCGGACGCTATCTGTTCCGATGCTGCAACGGGTGTGTAAAATAGGCTGTAGAACGATGAGGTTTCGGATATGTAACGATTTGAGCGAAAAAGGCGCAAGAGTGTCGATATCCTTGGGAGAGGCTGGCGGGGAACTGGCTGAATGATGGCCGGGTGCTGGTCAGGTGATTGGTTGTCAGGGTGTTATTGGCTGCGAGTGACAGTGACTGAAAGTGGGGATTGAAATTGGTATGTGTATTTTGGGCTTTGTCAATAGGTGAGATGCCGCTTTGTTTTTCTCGCAAAAGATGAGAGGCCGACCCAAAAGAGATTTTGGTCGGTCTCTTTTTCTATACTATTTACCCGAGCAGGAAGTCTCCGGGAAGGGATGGTTTACTAATGCCTCTGATTTTCGTCCTTCATGTGTGTGTCTAGTCCTGAATAAGCGTTACAGTTATAGGACAAAAATAAATCGTTCGTCAC
>CALUOH010000015.1 GCA_944322025.1 uncultured Bacteroidales bacterium
CGTCAATCTGTATGTCCCATTTGATGTTCTGAGACTTCCGTGCTATCACCTCCACAAGCATACAAACGCTCTGGTCATCTTCGAGGATGGTACGTTGCATTTTGATGTATGTCTTTTGCGAGGAGGCAGAGTTCATGGTGTTGTGCTTGTTTTTCAGCTCTGCGTATATGTGCCGGGAAGGGTTCTGTATGTCATAACCAGTCTCGCCGTTGGCCGGAACTTCCCAGCCGTTGCCGGCATATTTGAAGAGGTTCTGATGAAAATAGCCTATTGCATTTGTTGCTCTTGTCTGTCTGTCGCAGACATTTGTTGTCTATGACGGTCTCGATGGGACGCTGATACACTTTAGAGTCGAAGGTCAACTTGATGGGGTCAACGATGTTCCGATTGAATTCGCCGAGGCTGATAGCTGTGCGATATGTCATTACGGTATCTTTCACATGTTGCCGAATGTCGTTGTCACTGATGAAGCCTAAATTGTATTCTCTGTCCATGACTATGTTAATCTACATTTTCTTTGTTGATAGGTCCTACCTTAGATATAAATGTCGAGGTTCGTATGACTGACTGTTAGCATAAGATTTATTTCTTGTCATTCTTGACGAAGAGCCATAGGAGGCCGGAGATGGCGAGGCAGAGGGCGCAGATGAGGAAGATGACGGATTTGTCCTGCGCGGCGGAGACGACTTCGCCCATCTTGAAGGAGGCTACGAGCTGCGGGAGGACGACTGAGAGGTTGAATATGCCCATGTAAAGTCCCATCTTGCTCTGGTCTACGCGTTCGCTCATGATGGCGAAGGGCAGCGAGACGAGCGAGGCCCAGCCTATGCCGACGACGGCAAGGGCGACGAAGAAGACTATGATGTCCGAGCCGAAGAGGTATATGGCGGCATAGCCTGCGGCCATGAGCAGTATTGCTCCGGTGTGGGTCGGGGTCATGCCGCGCCGTTTGGCTATTTCGTTGAGCACGAGGACGGGGAGCAGTGCGCCTACGAGGTCACGGACTAGGAATGCCCATGAATTGACGCTCTGCATGGCGTCGGGGGTGAGGCCGGAGATGACTGTGGAGACGTAGAAGAACATGTAGATGTTCATGGTCTGCACGCCCCACCATGTGAACGAGTGGGCGAGGAGTATTTTCTGGAACTCGTGGGTGTTCTCCTTCTCGCGGGAGACGTTGGCCAGCACGGTCACGATGCAAAGGAGCTCTATGATGACGCAGACGAGTTCTACCGTGCTGAGATGGAACGCTCCGAAGAGGCTGATGGAGGATGTGTCCTCGAGGCCGAAGAGCTTGGCTATGATGACATATATGCCGTAGACGAGGAAGCCGTAGAGCGGGAGGAGCGAGACGACGATGTCCTTTACGGAGGTTTTTCCCTTTGCTTCTGCGCCGCTCTCCTTTTCAAGGTGGCGCGGCTCTTCGATGAACATCATCGGGAGGATGGTGAAGAGCAGGGCTATCACCACGCCGACGTATATCAGTGTCTCGTTGCCCCAGATGACGGCTATGAGGTAGGCGAGCACGCCGAATGTGCCGGAGACGGTCTGCATCCATGTGTAGCCTTTGGAACGCTGGCTGCGGTCTGTGCAGTCGGCTATGATGGAGCGTGTGGGGTTGAAGCTGACGTTGATGGAGAGGTCGAGCGTGAGGGCTACCACTACGGCGAGGGCAAGCAGTCCGTCAGCCCCGCCGTCGGTGAATACGCGCTGCAATATGCCAAGGTTTGGCAGGGCGAGGAGCATCAGGCCGGTGAGCAGTCCGCCGAGGAGTATCCACGGGCGGCGGCGGCCACCGAGGAACCAGATGTTGTCGGAGAGTATGCCGACTATGGGCTGGGCGACGATGCCGGCGATGGGGCCGGCGGCCCAGACGATGCCTATCTCGTGGATGTCGAGGCCGTATTTCGTGGAGAGTATCCAGCTGAGTGCTGATATCTGCACGGAAAGGGCGAAGCCCATTGCCGTGGCGGGGAGGGAGAGCAACGCGAAGAAGCTGTTGCTCACGCGTTTCTGTATGTCAAGCATGACGTGTGTTGTTTGATTTGTGGTGTTTATACGGGTGCAAATTTATAAATTTTCCTTGAAACGGCGGCTGTCTGTCGGGGATAGGGTCCGGAGGGGCTTCGGAGGGGCTGGCCTGCAGCTGGCTCGAGAGTACGTGTTTTTAACCTTAATTTGCATTTGGGGAGGGGAGGGGGTGGATTGTGGGGAATGAATTGGGTGGCTGGAAAGGGGAGGAGGGGGATGAATGGATGGGTGTGCCGGGAGGAAGTTGGGGGGAGTGTTGTGTTTTGGCGGAGGTTTGTGGGCGGGGAGTTGGCAGTGGATGAAAAAAGTGGTAACTTTGCTGTCTGATAATCATTTTAAGCTTCGGATGAGAGAGACAGATGAGAGGTGTCCAGATGAGGTGGAGGGGCATGAGGACCGCAAGAAGGAGAAGGACGGCGGCGGAGGCTGGAGGCCTATGCTGTGGGCAATCGTGCTGTTCACGGGTGTGGGATTGGCTACTGACAATGTCGGGCTGTGGCTGCCGGTGGGGATTGCGATAGGGATGGCGTGGCAGGGCTTTGTGCGTATGGGGAAGGAGAATGAGGGGGAGAGTGAACAGGAGAGGCCGGAGGAGTGCGGCGAGAAGGGAGCGGGGGGAGAGAAGGAGGAGAGTTGAGAGGCTGTTTTTGTTAATGAGTTATGTTGTAGAGGCTTTTTTTCGTCTGTGTATTGTGTGCCAGGCCGCAGTGTCTTGCTTTCGGGGTATTGCGAGCCTGTCAGTGTGTCGGTCATGAGGGGATGGTATGCCTCGGCGGTGTGCCGCAATCTATACGGCGGTACAGTCAGGTCGGTTTGTGTTTATGTAATGTTATATATAAAATCAGAGAGTTATGGCTTCACAGGAGGATGTTTTCAAGAAGTTGATAGCCCATTGTAAGGAGTATGGGTTTGTGTTTCCGTCGAGCGAGATTTATGACGGTCTGGCGGCGGTGTATGATTACGGGCAGAACGGGGTGGAACTGAAGAATAATATAAAGAGGTACTGGTGGGACAGTATGACGCTTCTGCATGAGAATGTAGTGGGGATTGACGCGGCGATATTCATGCACCCGACGGTGTGGAAGGCTTCGGGGCATGTGGATGCGTTCAATGACCCGCTGATAGACAATAAGGACAGCAAGAAGAGATACCGCGCCGATGTGCTCATCGAAGACCTGATGGCGAAGTATGAGGAGAAAATCAACAAGGAGTGTGAGAAGGCGGCGAAGAGGTTCGGGGAGAAGTTTGACAGGGAGATGTTCTGCCAGACTAATCAGCGTGTGCTGGAGAACAGGGCTAAGCTGGAGGAGATACACGGGCGGTATGTGAGGGCGATGGAGGCGAATGACCTTGCGGAGCTGAAGCAGATAATTGTGGATTATGATGTGGTGTGCCCGATTTCGGGGACGAAGAACTGGACGGACGTGAGGCAGTTTAACCTGATGTTCTCGACGGAGATGGGTTCGACGGCCGATGGGGCGATGAAGGTGTATCTGAGGCCTGAGACGGCTCAGGGTATTTTTGTGAATTATCTGAATGTGCAGAAGACGGGGCGGATGAAGATACCGTTCGGGATAGCGCAGATAGGCAAGGCGTTCAGGAATGAGATTGTGGCGCGGCAGTTTATTTTCCGCATGAGGGAGTTCGAGCAGATGGAGATGCAGTTTTTCGTGCGTCCGGGCGAGGAGATGAAGTGGTTTGAGCACTGGAAGCAGTTCCGCCTGAGGTGGCACAAGGCGTTGGGTCTGGGGGACGAGAAGTACCGTTTCCATGACCATGATAAGCTGGCGCACTATGCCAATGCGGCGACGGACATAGAGTTCGAGATGCCGTTCGGCTTTAAGGAGGTGGAGGGGATACATTCGCGCACGGATTTCGACCTGTCGAGCCACGAGAAGTATTCGGGTAAGAATATAAAGTATTTCGACCCGGAGCTGAACGAGTCGTATACGCCGTATGTGATAGAGACTTCGATAGGTGTGGACAGGACGTTCCTGTCTATCATAGCGGCGGCTTATACGGAGGAGCAGCTGGACGGGGGTGAGAGCAGGGTGGTGCTGAAGCTGCCGCCAGTGCTTGCGCCGTATAAGGTGTGCGTGATGCCGCTTGTGAAGAAGGACGGTCTGCCGGAGAAGGCGCGTGAGATAATGGACGAGCTGAAGTTCGATTACCGCTGCGCGTATGATGAGAAGGATTCGATAGGGAAGCGGTACAGGAGGCAGGACGCGATAGGGACGCCGTTCTGTGTGACTGTGGACCATCAGACGCTGGAGGACGGGTGTGTGACGATAAGGTTCAGGGATACGATGGCGCAGGAGCGTGTGGCTATTGAATCGCTCAGCGCGACGATAGGCGAGGCGGTCAATATGAAGAATCTGTTCAAGAAGATAATCAACGGGTGACGTGGAGGGGGCGGACCGGTACGGGCGCATGTCCGAGGCTGTCAGCCGCCGCAGATGTCACGAAGAAGGATGAGCAATATGAAGATACATAATCTTGGAGAGGGGAATTCGCTGCTGAACCATTTCATAAGGGAGATACGTTCGGTGGAGATACAGGGCGATCCGCTGCGTTTCCGCCGCAACCTTGAACGCATAGGGGAGATAATGGCGTACGAGATAAGCAAGACGCTGGAGTACAGGAGCGAGGAGGTGAGGACACCGCTGGGTGTGGCGGAGGTGAATGTGGCGGAGGGGGGTATAGTGGTGGCCTCGATACTGAGGGCGGGGTTGCCGCTGCACAACGGTGTGCTGTCGTATTTCGACAGGGCGGAGAACTGTTTCGTGTCGGCGTACAGGAAGTACAGGGACGAGACGCATTTCGATGTGCATGTGGAGTATATAGCGTCGCCGTGCCTTGACGGCAAGACGGTGATACTGTGCGACACGATGCTCGCCACGGGTTGTTCGATGGAGCTGGCCTACAAGGCGATACTGACACGCGGCACGCCGAAGAGGGTGGCTGTGTGCAGTGTGCTGGCAAGCCGCAGGGCTGTGGAGTATATCGCGTCGGCACTGCCGTCGGAGGGGTGTGACCTGTGGGTGGCGGCGGTAGACCCGGAGCTGAACGCGCACGCGTATATAGTGCCGGGGCTGGGGGACGCGGGTGACCTGGCTTTCGGTGCGAAGATGGATTGACGGCTGCTCGGGGTTTGCTTTATTGCCGCAAGGCGTGAGGCAGATTGCCGATGTGCGATGTAGAGTAGAGGGATTGGCTTTATGAAGTTTGAGATATACAGGGATGTGGGGCCGTCGCACCTTGCGCCCGACGGGCGGCTGTCGGTGCGTTCACTGGTGGACTTCATGCAGGACTGCAGCGTGTTCCAACTGGACTCGGAGCGGAGGCTGGACGAGTGGTTCAAGGCGAATAATGCGGGGATGTTTTTGGCGCACAGGCAGATACATATAGTGCGGATGCCCGTGCACGGGGAGAGGATGCGCGTGGTGACGTGGGTGTACAAGTGTAACCCGATGTACGGCTTGAGGAATACGAACATGTATGACGCTGAGGGCAATGTGTGCGTGTATTCGTGTGCGTCGGGGGCTTTTGTAGACTACGGGACGGGGCAGCTGGTGCGCATACCGGAGGATGTGCTGCGGACGGTGCCGCTGTATGAGCCGTATCCGATGGAGTATATGCCGAGGCGTGTGAGTGTGCCGAAAGGCGTGGAGGCGGAGGCGGGAGAGCCGATGTTCGTGTGGTGTTTTCTGACGGACGCGAACATGCATGTGAACAACGCCCGCTATATCTCTGTGGCACAGGAGTATCTGCCGGAGGGGTTTGGCTTTTCACGTATCAGGGTGGAGTATCATATTCCGGCTAAGTACGGGGAGACGATGTATCCGAAGGTGTACCGTGCGGGGGAGGATACGGTGACGGTGGCACTTAACAATGCCGATGGGCAGCATTACGCTGTGACGGAGTTCTGCCGAGAGGAGGGGCAGAGGGAGCTGGTGAGGTAAAAGGTGTACCGGTGGTGGGCGAGCGTGCAGGTATCGTGAGTGGGTAGCTTGAGGGTTGCTTGAGCCCTGATGAAAGTCAGGGGCGGAATTTGGCGGATGACCAGTGAAGAAATGGGGGAAAGGAGTAGCGGCAGTGGCGGGAGTTTTGTATAAGGTTTGAATATCAAAAGAATCAGTATATGGGAATTTTAAGTTTTTTCTCGAAGGAGAAGAAGGCGACGCTTGACAAGGGTCTGCAAAAGACGAAGGAGAGTGTGTTCGGCAAGCTGGCCCGTGCGGTGGTCGGTAAGTCCAAGGTGGACGATGAGGTGCTGGACAACTTGGAAGAGGCTCTGATAACATCAGATGTGGGAGTGGATACGACATTGAGGATTATCGAGAGGATACAGCAACGCGTGGCGCGGGACAAGTATGTGGGCACGGACGAGCTTAACCGAGTGCTGCGCGACGAGGTGTGCGCCCTGCTGGCGGAGAACGAGAACGGCGCGGATACGGGTTTCTCATTAGAAGGAAAGCAGGGGCCGTATGTCATAATGGTGGTGGGCGTGAACGGAGTGGGCAAGACTACGACGATAGGGAAACTCGCATACCAATTTAAGGAGGCAGGCAAGAAGGTGTATCTCGGTGCGGCCGACACATTCCGCGCGGCGGCGGTGGAGCAGCTGGTCATCTGGGGAGAACGGGTGGGTGTGCCCGTGATTAAGCAGAATATGGGGGCAGACCCGGCATCGGTGGCATACGACACTCTGGCATCGGCAAAGGCGAACGGAGCGGACGTGGTGATAATAGATACCGCCGGCCGTCTGCACAACAAGGTTAACCTGATGAACGAGTTGACGAAGATAAAGAATGTGATGAAGAAGATAGTGCCCGACGCGCCGCACGAGGTTCTGCTCGTGCTGGACGGCTCGACGGGACAGAACGCGTTTGAGCAGGCCAAGCAGTTTACCAAGGCCACGCAAGTGACCTCGCTGGCCATCACCAAGCTGGACGGCACGGCGAAGGGCGGAGTGGTGATAGGGATATCGGACCAGTTCAAGATACCGGTGAAATATATAGGCTTGGGTGAGGGCATGACTGACATGCAACTGTTCAACCGGGAGGAGTTTGTGGATACGCTGTTCAGCGGGATGTGAGGAGTAGCATAGCATGATAAGAAACAGGGTTGACATAATCACACTCGGATGCTCAAAGAACCTCGTGGACTCGGAGCGTCTGATGGCGCAGTTCCGCAGGTTGGGCTATGACGTGTATCACGACAGCAACGATGTTAAAGGGGCTGTTGTTGTGGTGAATACGTGCGGTTTTATAGGCGATGCCAAAGAGGAGTCGGTGAACATGATACTCGAACTGGCGGAGGCCAAGAAGCGCAGGAAGATAGGGCGGCTGTTTGTGATGGGGTGCCTGTCGGAGCGTTATGCGCGAGACCTGCGGTCAGAGATAAACGAGGTGGACGCGTTTTATGGCAAGTTCGACTGGCAGGGCATACTGCGCGACCTCGGGAAAGAGTATGACGAGGCGACGGGAGATGAGCGTGTGCTCACCACGCCAGCGCATTATGCCTATCTGAAGATAGGGGAGGGGTGCAGCAGGACATGTTCCTATTGCGCCATTCCAATCATTACGGGGAAGTACCGTTCGAGGCGGTTTGAGGATATAGTGGCGGATGCCAAAAGCCTTGTGGCGCGTGGTGTGAAGGAGATACAGCTCATAGCGCAGGACCTGACTTTCTACGGCATAGACCTTTATAAAAAGAGCCGTCTCGCAGAGCTTATAGATGCCATAGCGGGTATCGAGGGGCTCAGGTGGCTGCGCCTGCACTACGCATATCCGGCACATTTCCCGTACGACATACTGCCTGTCATGCGGAGGCGCGACAATGTGTGCGCGTATCTTGATATAGCGTTGCAACATATATCGGACCACATGCTCGGCCTGATGCGCAGGAATGTTACCAAGGCGGAGACGTACGCGCTGTTGAGGCGCATACGGGAGGAGGTGCCGGGTATACATATAAGGACGACACTGCTCGTGGGGCATCCGGGCGAGACGGAAGAGGATTTTGAAGAGCTGAAAGAGTTCGTGTCGGATATGCGCTTTGAACGCCTCGGCGCATTTGCCTATTCGGACGAGGAGGGCACATACGCGAACTTGAACTACGAGGACGATGTGCCGGAAGACGTGAAGCAGGTGCGCCTGGATGAGATAATGACATTGCAGGAGGCTGTGGCAGAGGAGATAAGCGCGGAGAAGGTGGGACAGGAGATGACTGTGGTCGTTGACCGCGAAGAGCCGGATTTCTATGTGGGCCGGACGGAGTATGACTCACCAGAGGTGGACGGGGAGGTGCTGATAGCCAAGAATGTGGAGTTGGAGATTGGCGAGTTTTACAGGGTGCGTATCACGGGGTCTGAGATGTATGACCTTTATGCCGAGCCGATTGGCAGGGAGGATAAGAAAGGTATATAAATAAGTGCAAGAGTATGAACAATAAGGAGTTGCAGTCTGAACTTTCGCGTCGTCTTGGCTTGTCACAGAAAGAGGTGGCCGGGATGATGAAGGAGTTTGTGGATGAGTATACAGAGCGTTTCGGGGAAGGTTCAGATGAATTGCCGTTCCTTAGTCTCGGCACTTTGGAGGTGAGAAACAAAGAGCAACGAGTGGTGGTCAACCCAGTTACGAAGAAGAGGATGCTTGTGCCTCCGAAGCTGGTACTTGCATTCCGTCCGTCCGTTTCCTTGAAAAACAGGATTAAAAACATGCCAGAACTATGAGCGAGAGGGTAACCAGTCGGGAGTTTGCTGCCGCCCTTGCCCGCAGGACGGGTAAGAGCGCGGGAGACATGACGCTGTTCCTGCAAGAGTTGCAGTCAGTTGTCGAGCAAGGGCTGACAGAAGACGGGCTGGTGAAGATCTCCGGTCTTGGCACGTTCAGGTTGGTGTGGAATGAGCCCCGGCGCAGTGTTAATGTGCAGACCGGTGATGCCATAGAGATAGCCGGGCATTATAAGGTAAGTTTTACTCCAGATGCATCGCTCCGCGATATTGTGAATGAGCCACTCGCGCACCTTGAAGTGGTGGAGTTGCCTGATGATGAGCCTCGTGTAGCGACAGAGGAGACGGGCGATGACGATTATGAACTGCCGATACAGAAGTTGGCAGACCAAGCTGAGGCGTTGAAGGATATACTATCCGACATACAGGGAGGCCCGCTCTTTACTCCTGACATAGAGCCGATGGATGAGGCGGACGATGGGGCTGTCACGTCTGTGGAGGATGAGGTTGGGGCGAAGGAGTCTGAGAAAGAAAGCGAAGGTGAGGCGGAGGATATAGTGCTGGCGGATGTCGGTACGGAAGAGCCTACGGGGGACGGAGTAGAGGGTAGTGTTGATGCGCAGTTCGGAAGTGAAGAGGGTTCTGATGAGGTTACGGATACGGGAGAAAGGCACAAGGCTGATATGGAGAGGGTTGCATCTTATGAATTACCGGCGGAGGAGGTAGGACAGGGATTGTCTGCCGATATTGGCACAGAGAGTGATAGTATTGCTGTGGAAGGTCATAGCGAGGTTTCTGCTGCAGAGGACAATGAGGCAGAGGGTGGTGTTGAGGATGGGCTTTCTGTAGAGCATGCTGGTGCGGGGGCTGTTTACTCTTCTGATGATAAAGACGGTGGAGGTAGCGGGAGTAAGGATGACGGGTATTATTCGGCAAAGGAGATGGCAGCCAGTGTGCCGATATCAGTCAGGAAGCGCAGACGTACGTGGGGTCATGTGTTGTTAGCTGTGCTGGCAGTTGCGGCGGTTGCGTCCGGTGTTATATTTGTATATGACAATTGGTTGTGGGATAGTGGTTTGTCTGACGAAGAGGGATTTGAGGCTTCTGCCGTTGGAGTTGAGGAGCTACCAGAAGCGCGGGATATGACAGAGGCTATGTCCGATACAGCGGTATTGGCGGAGGAAGAGACTTTGCACGCGAGTGTGCCGCTAACTCCGGCCGCAACGGAAGAAGCGGCTGAGGTGAAGGAGGAGTGTGAGGCGGTCACAGTGGCCAAAGTACCCTCGTCTGCCCATATAGAGATGTTTGACAGAGAACGCCGTTATTGTGAATTTTCAGATACGGTGGAAATCACACGAGGCAGCCGATTGGCGTGGATAGCATATAAACGGTTGGGCAACAAGGTTTTCTGGCCGTATATCTATGAGGCTAATATGGATCATATTTCTGACCCGAACAATATATCAGTAGGTACGCTGCTGCGTGTACCTATATTACCTTCTGAATTGACAGACACGACTAACCCGGAGTGCATCAAATATGCCCGAGAACTTCACCGTCACTACGCCAAGTGATACAGGCGAAGTGTGTTTTGCAGGAAGAACGGGTCATGTGTATCTCATTTTTATGCTGCCAACACATGCGTACTTTCAGATTTTGTGTTAAATAAAATCATCCATTCGAGATAGGTTTGGTATGACGTAATGTGAGTTCGATATAAATATACGGCTCTGTATGATTTGGTGGATGGACATGATAAGTATCGTGACGATGAGTTTACATTTCTGATACTTTTTGCAATAATCAGGCACAAAGAGGCGTGGTCGCTAAGGAGAGGGTAAGGAGGAGGTAGCTGGGAGGTGGCTGAATGTTAGTTATATGTTCTGTATTACAAGGGTTTACAAACGGAATGAGTACACAATGAGATGTGATGACCGGAGAGTGGTGGGTGTATTGGATGATGTGAAGATGTATGAGTGGAAGGTCGGAATGCAGGCAGTGGGTTTATTGACTGTTATTTTTTCTGCCGTTTTTTTGTCGGAGATTGAGAGTGCAGATATGGCTGTTTTTGAGTGCTGTATGAGTCTAAAACGACAGCGAGGTTAATAAAATGTAAATAATTGTTTTTTAACTCTTGATTTGCGGTCTTTTTAAGTTAAATGGCTATATTTGCCACGTGAAAGCACAATAATACTGTTAAGATTAAACTATTGACATATTTATGAGTGAAACAGTGGATATCAGGGAACTTAACGAACGCATTGAGCGTCAGAGTTCTTTTGTGGATGCTCTTCTGATGGGCATGAACCAGACGATTGTTGGTCAGAAGCATCTTGTAGAGTCGTTGCTTATAGGGTTGCTCTCCGGGGGGCATGTGCTACTGGAAGGTGTGCCGGGACTTGCCAAGACTTTGGCCATAAAGACGTTGGCTAAGTTGATAGATGCCGATTTCAGCCGTATACAGTTCACACCCGATCTGTTGCCGGCTGATGTCATCGGTACTATGATTTACAGCCAGAAGAACGAGGATTTCTCGATAAAGAAGGGTCCGGTATTTGCGAACTTCATATTGGCCGATGAGATAAACCGTGCTCCTGCGAAAGTGCAGAGTGCGCTGTTGGAGGCCATGCAGGAGCATCAGGTGACGATAGGAGAAGAGACATTCGCGCTGCCATCGCCGTTCTTGGTGCTTGCGACCCAGAACCCGATAGAACAGGAGGGTACATATCCGCTGCCAGAGGCGCAGGTTGACCGTTTCATGCTGAAGGTGGTAATCAGCTATCCTAAAAAGGAGGAGGAGAAAAAGATAGTGCGCGCCCACATAAACGGCGGCTTTAATGATGTCAAACCTGTATTGCGTGTGGAGGACATTATCGAGGCACGTAAGGTAGTAGGTGATGTCTATATAGACGAGAAGATAGAGAAGTATATTGTCGATATAGTTTTCGCAACGCGTTATCCGGATGAATTCGGACTGAAAGACTTGAATGGCATGATAGCGTTCGGTGCGTCGCCGCGAGCGTCAATCAACCTTGCTCTCGCCGCTAGGGCATATGCATTCATAAAGCGCAGGGGGTATGTTATACCTGAGGATGTGCGTGCCGTAGCACTCGATGTGCTTCGTCATCGTATCGGTCTGAGCTATGAAGCCGAGGCTAACAACATGACCTCCGAGGAGATTATCAACGAGATACTCAACGCGGTAGAAGTGCCATAACATAAAGGATAGGGAAGAGCGTTATGGAGACGGCTGAACTACTTAAAAAAGTACGCAGGATAGAGATAAAGACACGCGGACTGTCGCGTAACATCTTTGCCGGCGAATATCATACCGCGTTCAAGGGTAAAGGTATGACCTTTGCCGAAGTACGTGAGTATCAGTATGGCGACGATATACGCTCTATCGACTGGAATGTGACAGCCCGTTTCCGCCATCCTTACGTCAAGGTGTTCGAGGAGGAGCGCGAACTGACGCTGATGCTGTTGATAGATGTGTCAGCCAGCCGTGTGTTCGGTACGACCTCGATGCTGAAAAAGGATGTTATCACGGAGATTGCGGCCACATTGGCCTTTTCTGCCATACAGAACAACGACAAGGTGGGTGTCATATTTTTCAGCGACCGCATAGAGAAGTTCATTCCGCCGCAGAAGGGCAGGAAACATATACTCTATATCATCAGGGAGCTGATAGAGTTTCAACCTGAGAGTACCCAGACTAACATAGGAAATGCGCTTAAATACCTCACTAATGTCATTAAGAAGAGGTGTACTTCTTTTCTGATAAGCGACTTTATCGATACGAATGACTATGAGAATCCACTTATGGTAGCAAGCCGGAAACACGATATTGCAGTCCTGAAAGTGTATGACCGCCGCGATGCTGAGTTGCCGCCAGTAGGTTTGATACGAGTGAAAGATGCAGAAACGGGTAAGCGTATTTGGGTGGACACCAACAGCCGTCGTTTGCGCATGACGTATAAGAACAGCTGGGAAGAGTGTAGCCTCGCCCAGCGCAAGGCTATCAGACGTGCGGGAGTAGACGGTGTGTCGATAGAGGTGGGGGATGATTATGTTAAGTCTCTCATGACATTGTTTAATATGAGAAAGTGACAAAGGAATGAGAAGAATAGTGTTGATGATATTGACAGTTGCGGTGTTTTTCCCCGTGAGTGCTTTGGCGCAAAATGGTGTTACTGTCAAGGCATCGGTCGATTCACTTGCGATGTTCATTGGAGACCAGGCCAATGTCACTTTTCTCGTCTCTCAGCCTGCTGGTGCGAATGTACAGATGCCGCTGATTTCCGACACAATCGCAAGCGGGCTTGAAATAGTGGACAGGTCGCAGATGGACACTACTTTTATGGAGGACGGTACGATGAAAGTGGAGCAGCGATACAGGGTTACGGCTTTTGACCCAGCACTGATACTCATCCCTTCTTACCCGTTTGTAAATGAAGGGGATACGTTTTATTCCGAACCTCTTACACTGAAAGTGGTGGACGTGCCTGTAGATACAACCCAATATGCCATTGCTGACATAAAGGGGGTTTATGACCCTCCGTTCAACTGGCGGCTTTTCTTTCAGATAGCATTGTATGTAATTTTGGCATTGACTGTTGCTGTAGTTGTCTATTTCATAGTACGCAGGTATTGGCATAAAGGCAGAACAGAAGGTGAGATGACCGTAGAACCTGTAGATCCACGTTTGCCGCATGAGATAGCGATGGATGAACTCAATGCGTTGCGCGAGGAGAAACTGTGGCAGAACAATAGGATAAAAGAGTATTATACTCGTTTGACAGATATTGTGAGGAGTTATCTGGGCAGGCGTTATGGATTGGATGCTCTCGAATCGACATCTGAAGAACTATTGGCAGCTGTCAGAATGCTCAAATTGCCAAAGGAACAGGCAGATGCGGAAAGGAAATTAAAGGAGTTGCTCTCTATCTCTGATTTGGTTAAATTTGCGAAGTATATCCCAATGGAGACTGACCATGACATCTGTTTCGGTAAGGCTGTTCAGATAGTTGAGCTGACGAAGGAGATGACTTTGAACGATTCTAACAAGAAATATGAAAGTCCGTCTGATAAGAGTGATGGTGCAGGAGAGAACGCTTGATTATGGTGGGTCTATCGAGGTGTTCCGAATGAGAAATTTTAGAGCAGAAATGGTTTTGTGAGTAGAATATGAGATTCAATAATCCTGAATATTTGTGGTTGTTACTGTTGATACTGCCGATGATATATTGGTATGTATTCAAGCATTTCAGGTCTGATGCCAGTTTGCAGGTCTCTACGACACGCCCGTTCTTCAAGGTTCCGCGCACGAAAAAAGTCTACCTGTTTCATCTGCTATTTGCTATACGGTGTATTGTCCTTGCTCTGATGATAGTGGTTATAGCCCGTCCACAATTGAGCAACAGTTTCCGTAGTGAGACTACCGAAGGAATAGACATAATGGTTGCATTAGACATATCGGGCACGATGCTGGCGGAGGATTTGCGTCCTAATCGTCTTGAGGCTGCGAAAGATGTTGCGATAGAGTTTATTTCCGGGCGTCCGAATGACAATATAGGTTTGGTAGTGTTTGCGGGAGAGAGTTTTACGCAGTGTCCACTCACAAGTGACCATGCTGCTTTGATAAATCTCTTCAAGAGTGTGGAATACGGCATGATAGAGGACGGGACCGCAATTGGTCTCGGACTTGCCAATGCAGTTAACCGCATAAAGGACAGCGAGGCAAAATCAAAAGTCATCATATTGCTGACTGATGGTTCAAACAATGCGGGTGATGTTGCCCCACTGACCGCAGCTGAGATTGCCAAAGCATTCGGAGTTAGGGTTTATACCATAGGTGTAGGTACGCATGGCATGGCACGCTACCCGTTTCAGACTCCTCTCGGAGTACGTTATCAAGATATTCCGGTAGAGATAGACGAGGATGTACTGCAAGAGATAGCTACTATGACTGGCGGCAGTTATTTCCGTGCTACAGATAACAGCAAACTCAGAGAGATATATGGCGAGATTGACCAAATGGAGAAGACAAAACTTCGTGTCAATTCGTACAGCAAGAAGAGCGAAGAGTTTTTCCCGTTCCTGATTGCAGCAATAGTACTTCTTGTGTGTGAAATGATAATAAGGAATACGGTATTGCGCAGAATACCATAAAAATAGAGTGTAAGAATATTATGAAGAAAATATTATTACTGTTTTCCCTTGTTGCGGTGACTTTTAGTCTTGCCGCACAAACTTCCGGCAATACACTGGTAGTCAAGTCAAAGAATGAAGATACGAAGTTCATTCTATATGTTTCAGGTGCAAAAATTAACAAAGAGCCTCAGAATAAGGTTGTTCTCACCAGCGTCTATGCTGATGAGGTGATGTTGAAAATAGAGGTCGGTGAAAAGAAATTAGAGCAACGGGTGGAGCTTTCCCCAACAGTGAAAAATGGACTACAGTCACCTTATGTGTCTGTCTATGAGCTTACAGAGGGCAGAAAGAAACTTACGCTGAAAAGGAAATCACTAAAGAAAGTGGAATTTGGCAAGACAGGTCCGTTGCCTGACATTAAAAAAGTGAACAGATAAGTCGTGCAATATTTATAGAACAGTTATATGTTTAGATTTCACAATCCATATATATTGTATCTTCTGTTGCTAATACCATTGTTAGCGGCTTTGTTCATGTATGGAAATCTGAAGCAGAGGAGGAGGCTGAAAGAGTTCGGCAATCCGGAGATATTGCGTGGCCTCATGCCTAATGTCTCATATGTCCGTCCGAAAATAAAATTCAGCATACTTATAATTGCACTTACGCTTATGATTATAGCAGCTGCGCGTCCGCAGTTCGGCTCAAAGTTGAATACTGACACGGTGCATGGTGTGGAAGCTATGGTGTTGCTAGATGTATCCAACTCCATGCTGGCTCGGGATATACAGCCAAGCCGACTAGAGTATGCCAAATTGCTGCTATCAAAGATTTTTGACAAGATGGCTGATGACAGGGTAGGTCTGATAGTCTTCGCAGGCAATGCCTATATGCAGTTGCCGTTGACATCAGACAATGTTTCTGCTAAAATGTTCCTTTCGTCAATAAGTACTGATATGGTACCTCGTCCCGGAACGGCAATCGGGTCTGCTATCGATATGGCTATCAACTCTTTCGGTGATAAGGAAAATAAAGAAGTCGGCAGGACCATAATACTTTTGACTGATGGAGAGAACCATGAGGATGACGCAGTAGCGGCATCCAAGCTTGCTGCGCAGTACGGTATAACAGTCAATGTTGTTGGCTTAGGTAGTCCGCAAGGTGAACCTATACCGATAGATGGAACTATGTCGTTCAAAAAAGACCGTGACGGTAAGGTTGTCGTTTCAAGATTAAATGAGGACATGTGCCGTCAGGTGGCCAATGCCGGTCACGGCATATATGTCAGGGCTGACAATTCTAACGGTGCATTGCGGGCGTTGACTGCGGAGATTGAAAAGATGCAGAAAGGAGAACTGGACACTAAGGTATATTCGGAATATGACGATAAGTTCTCCATATTCGTGTGGATAGCCATATTCCTACTTATAGTGGAGTTTTATATGCTGAACAGGCAGAACGGGCAGCTTAACAGAATAAACTGGTTCGATTAATTTGGGAACAGTAACATAACATACGCATATGTACAGGACTTTGTTTTGTGTAGTGTTTCTTCTTATGTCGGGCACGATACGGATTGTGGCTCAGAATGATATTTCGTATGTCAACAGGGGTAACAAGCTTTATGAGAAGGAAAAATACGTTGAGTCGGAGATAGAATACAGAAAGGGAATTGAGAATAATAAAAAATCGTTCGAGGGGCATTTTAATCTTGGTGATGCACTTTATCGTCAGGAGAAATATGAGGATGCCGCAAGGCAGTTCTCTGAGGCTGCATCGATGTCAAAAGACAAAGGACAGATAGCATCGGCATATCATAATATGGGCAATTCCCTGTTGCAGGCAAAGCAGATAGACAAGAGTATCGAGGCATATAAAGAGGCTCTGAGAAACAACCCCAAAGATGATGAGACCCGCTATAACCTTGCATACGCCAAAATGCTGCGTCAGCAGCAACAGCAGCAACAGAACCAGCAAAATCAGAATCAAGAGCAGCAGGACGAAAAACAACAACAGCAGAATCCACAGCAACAAGAGCAGCCGGACAAGCAAAACCAGGATAAACAGCAGCAACAGCAACAACAGCAGCAAGGACAGATGTCCAAAGAGAATGCTCAGCAGATACTTGATGCTTTAGCTCAGGATGAAAAAGATGTGCAAGAAAAGGTCAAAGAGCAGCAACAGCAAGCAATGAAGCGCTATCGTGTGGAAAAAGACTGGTAATAATATGGGGAAGAGGTTGTAATGGAGATGTAAAAACGGTTGAATAAAAAGGTAGGTTATTATATGAAATACAGCATGTCTGTGATGAAAAATGATAGTATGAGGTTGTTACTTATTGCGATATTTGCATTGTTAGCATCAGCAGTGTGTGCGTCAAATGATATTACATTTGAGGCTTCTGCTCCTAATACTGTCGTAAACGGAGAGACCTTCCAGCTCGTGTACACATTGAGCAACGCTTCAGGGAAAGAACCGAGATTGTCTGAAATAGACGGTTTTGAAATTATCGCTGGGCCTTTCAAATCAACTAGTAAAAGTGTTCAGATTGTTAACGGTAAGATGACTTCGGAGAAGTCTACACGCTATACATACACACTATTGGCTCAGAAAGAGGGTACATTTACAATATCCCCAGCGTCTATAATGGTGGAAAATGATAATTATCAGTCGAATGCTCTGCAAATCAAGGTGTTGCCAGAAGATAATAGAGTCGCGACAGATCAGGGTACAGGGGGGGCGCAGCAGGTATCGAATGCCATAACGTCTGATAACCTTTTCATCAAGGCTTCACTTTCGCGCAGTAACGTTATGGAGCAGGAAGCAATATCGCTTACCTTCAAACTCTATTCGAGGCTGGATATTGTAGATATACAGTCACTCAAATTTCCCGATCTGAAAAATTTTTTCGTCCAGGAGATAGACCTGCCGCAAAACCAGCAGTTGCAGTTGGAAAACTATAATGGACGCAATTATCATACATTCATACTGAAACAGTATCTGCTCTATCCGCAACAATCAGGTACTATCAAGGTAGACCCGATGACGTGCGATGTAATAGTGCGTCTGCGGCAACAACGTCAGGTAAGGAGTTTTTTTGATGACTTTTTCGATACATATCAGGATGTGAAGCGACCGTTACGTACGCCACCTTTAAGCATTAATGTAAGTGCTTTGCCTTTTCCTAAACCTGCGGATTTCAGTGGTGCTGTCGGTTCTCTGGACATTTCGTCAGAGGTAAGCGCGAGGGAACTAAATGCTCATGAGTCTCTTACTCTGACATTAAAAATAAAGGGGAGCGGCAATATGAAGATGATTAAGACTCCGGAGATAGATTTTCCACAGGATTTCGAGACTTACGAGCCTAAAGTGACGAATAATTTCAAAACAACTGCATCCGGAGTGTCGGGCACTAAGACGATAGAATATCTCGTCATACCTCGTCATGACGGTAATTTTGTCATACCGGCAGTGTCAATTTCATATTACGATACAAAGGAAGAGAAATACAAGACTATTTCTACTGAAGCATATAGCATAAAAGTAAATAAGGGAAGAGATGCGGATGCTCAGCAAGGAACAGTAGTGTCAAACTACACTTCACAGGAACAGGTACAGGTTTTGGCTTCTGACATAAGATATATAAATACAGAACCTTTGGAACTCAGGGATACGATGGTGGTGTTTGCAGGTTCTCCACAGTTTTGGATGATGTATCTCGTACCTCTGCTGGTTTCTTGCGGATTGTTGTTCTTTTTCAGGAAACAGGCTCGCGAGAGTGCTGATGTGGCATTGATGCGTAACCGTAAAGCCAACAAGGTAGCACGCAAACGTCTGAAAGTGGCCGAGACAGAGTGGAAAGCGGGGAATAAGGAGAAATTCTATGATGAGATATTGAAAGCACTTTGGGGCTATCTCTGCGACAAGCTTTCAATGCCGTTGTCTGACTTGAGCAAGGAGAATGTGGCTTCAGAATTGGAGCGGCATGCCGTTCCTGCGGATGTCATCGAGACATTCATTGAGCTATTGCACAAGTGCGAGTTCGAGCAGTATGCGCCACTGACTGATTCGCGTGCAGCTATGGATAAAATTTTTGATGAGACTATCAGTATGATTTCCAGATTGGAGAGTAGTATAAAGAAAAAATGACCGTTTCGTTTTATCATAATCAGTATATGAAAAAGATTAGAAAGGTTTTATATATACTTATAGCGATGTTTGTTGTGCTGCCGATGTGGGCATCGCAGGACAAGTGGGAAAAGGCATCGGCTCTCTATGCCGACAAGGACTATGAAGGTGCTGCTGCCATATACCGCGAGCTGCTTAACAGCGGAGAGTCACCAGAATTGTATTATAATTATGCCAATACCCTATACAAAACCGGTAACCTTGGCGCGGCAGTGTTGAACTATGAACGAGCACTTAGGTTAGATCCTAATAACGAAGATGCGAGGTTTAATCTCGACTTTGTGAACAGTAAAATTACAGACAAGATAGTTCCGGTAGAGCGTTTTTTTCTTTATGATTGGATAGACGCTCTAGGTAGAGTGCTGACTACCAATCAGTGGGCGTGGATGAGTGTGATCACTTTTGTGCTGTTTCTCAGTCTCGCATTGACATACCTTTTCTCGCGTCGCAGGTGGTTACGAAAATCGGCTTTTTTTGTCGCACTTTCTTTGTTCGTGGTGTCAGTGCTTTCGTTTGCATACGCCTTTTCAACAAAAAATAAACTTGACAGGCGAGCAGATGCGATAGTGATGTCCGGGACTGTTTCTGTGAAAAGTTCTCCTGATGATGGAGGGACAGAGCTTTTCGTGCTTCATGAAGGTACTAAGGTATCAATAATAAGTACATTGGGCGAATGGGGTGAGATTCGTATAGCCGATGGCAATGTGGGATGGATGCTGCTCAGTGATGTTGAGCGTATATGATTCTAAGCATAGTTGTCCCTTTTCGGATGATTATTGAGTTAGATAAGGCATTGACATTAGCACTTAACGGCTGCCATTCGCCGTTTTGGGACAGTTTCTTCCTTATATTCAGTGGACAGCTCATTTGGTTGCCGTTTTTCGCTGTTGTCATCTTAGCATTGTGTAGGCAATACGGTAAGAATGTATGGCTGCCCCTTATCATGTTTGCGCTTGCTATTGTATTGTCAGACCAGATTTCATCGTCAATTCTCAAACCGTGGGTGTGCAGATTGCGACCATCTCATGACCCTGAAACAAGTGCTTTCGTACATACGGTGAACGGGTATGTTGGTGGGCTGTACGGTTTTGCCTCGTCGCATGCTGCGAACAGTTTTTCTTTCGCGTTATTATCTTCACTGATTTTCAGGAACAGATATTATTCCTTGCTTGCGTTTGTGTGGGCGGTTGCCACATCGTACTCACGTATATATCTAGGTGTACATTTTTTAGGTGATGTTATAGCGGGTGCTGTCATAGGTCTCGTAGTTGCGTATGGAGTTTATTTTTTGTTAGTCTGCATACAACGTAGAACAGGGATAGGGGTAGGAGTGCAACGGGTAGATACGGTTTCTATGTCTTTGATATACAGTGTTATGATTCTTACAATTCTCTTGATTGCACTTTTCCGTGAGAACCTTTTATTTCTTGCATAAGTAAAATAATGCAAAAGGAATGATTTTTCTCCGGAAATATTTTGCAGATACAATTTAATTGCCTACATTTACCGCCAAAGAGAAACAGATACAAACTCCATGTTTTTAAGGCTTACATGCCTGAAAAGGTACATGGCATTTCAGAGAAATTTATTAACCATTTAAATATCCGTATCATGACGAAGACAATCACATTTAACGAATTGCGTAAGATTAAGGACAATTTGCCTGACGGCAGTATGCAGCGTATAGCGGATGAGTTGGGCTTGCGGGTAGAGACGGTGCGAAACTACTTTGGTGGTCATAATTACAAGGAGGGTAACGGCTGTGGTGTTCATATAGAACCGGGACCTGACGGAGGAATGGTGATGTTGGACGATACCACTATTCTAGAAATGGCACAAAAGATTTTATCCGAGTAAGTAGTTTGGATGTAATAAGAGGGGACTTCACACTCACTGTGAAGTCCCCTTGTTTTTTATATAGCAAACGGTGACCTACAAATTAAAGTGTTGTATCCATTGCGTTTTCGTTCCCTATTAGGAAGAGGTCTATTGTACGGTGTGTAACGTATCGAATTTCTTACCGCGTAGGAGTTCTGCTATCTTCATGCGTTTCTTGCCAGCCAATTGTATGTCTGTCAAGAGGATGTATCCATCGAGTACCGCTATCTTGAGGTATGATTTGCCGTCTGTCTCGTGAGTACCGGGCTGATGACCGTGGATACATGGCTCACATGTTATTTCGAATATCTTCATCGTCAGTGTGTCGCCGTAAGCATCGGTCCACTCCATCCATGCGGCAGGGTATGGAGCCAGTCCCCGCACGAAATTGTATAGTTCTCTGCATGTTTTGGAGAAATCCATACGGCAAGTTTCCTTGTATATTTTCGGTGCAGGCTTGACTTCTAATCTTGGTTGCGGGGTTGATGTGATGTTACCAGCTTCTATCATGTCGACTGTTTTGAGAACAAGGCGGCTGCCGAGTTGCATAAGACGGTCGTGGACTGTTCCTGCTGTGTCGTTATCAGATATGGCGATTTTTTCTTGCAGGATGATATTCCCAGTGTCAATTTCATGTTTCAAAAAGAAAGTGGTTACACCAGTTTCCCTCTCACCGTTAATGATTGCCCAGTTGATAGGGGCTGCGCCTCGGTATTGTGGCAGCAGTGATGCGTGAAGGTTGAACGTGCCGAGGCGCGGCATAGACCACACGGCTTCAGGTAACATTCGGAACGCCACGACAATTTGCAGGTCTGCATGCAGAGAACGTAACTCTTCAAGGAATTCGGGTGATTTGAGATTTTCGGGCTGTAATAGTTTCAAGCCTGTGCTCAGGGCGTACTCTTTCACAGGCGAAAACTGTATCTTATGTCCTCGTCCGGCAGGTTTGTCCGGCATGGTGACTACACCAACAATCTCTTTCCCTGCTTCTATTAATGCCTTTAAGCTCTCTACTGCAAAATGGGGAGTGCCCATATATACTATCCTAAGTTTGTTCATTTCTTGTTTGGTTTGCTATTTGAATAATGTCCTTTGTATATGTCCAGTAGCAGATTAATCATGGGGGGGTCATTTTCTTATGTCTGCACCCCACATCAGTTTAGCTTTCAGTGCTTTAAGGAATGAATGCTGTTCGAGCCGGACGATGTGTATGGCGTAACTGGCTTTACGTATTTCTATGATGTCGCTTTCCGACATGATATGCGAACGGCCATCAAGCGAAATAAGGTAGCTATGCGAGCGGCTTCTGATTTCGAGGCGTAGACGCCATGTGTCGGGGATGATGAGTGGCCGAACGTTAAGACTGTGCGATGCTACCGGGGAGATTATAAGTATGTTGGTTCCCGGCATGACAATTGGGCCTCCGACGCTTAGCGAGTAGGCTGTGGAGCCTGTGGGTGTGGAGACTATCAGACCGTCGGATTCGTATGTATTTATGAGTTCGTTGCCAGCGTATGCGTCAACGCTGATCATTGACGAGAGATCCTGCTTGAGTACAGCCACCTCATTGAGAGCGAAAGAGTGTTGTCCAAGTAGAGAGCCATTGCATCTGATTCCCAATACGGTACGTTGTTCGATGGAGTAACGTTTCTCTTTGATGTAATCGATGAATTGTGGCAGTTCATCTGTCGATACGTCGGTGAGAAATCCAAGCCTTCCCATGTTTATACCTAATATAGGTATGCTTCTGTCGCCTATGATTGCGGCGGTGTTGAGCAATGTACCGTCTCCTCCGAGGCTCAATGCGATATCTCCGTTGATATTGTCACGGGAAAAGCTGCTGTAACTTTTCACGTCTATACCCATGCGGTCAGCGAACGAATTGTACAGGGTCTCTTCTATCGCGATGTCAAAACTGTTATTCCGTAATGATGACAGAAGAGATTCAAATGAATCTTTATAGCTAGTTTTATTGGGGTTGCCAAAAATAAGAATTCTCATATCAATAAACGTATGATATCCGGTGTCTTACGCTGGAATTTTGTTCTTGAAAAATTGTGATAATAGGAATAAATCATTACTTTTGCACAGTAAACCGAGTTTGGGCGGCGTTGAGCGTCAGGGCTTAGTTATGGTCTGAGTATGCTCGTAGCAGTTCATCAAGCCATCGGCAAAATTAGGGAGAATTTTCGATATAGAAAAGATATGACACAATTAAGCGTGAATGTGAATAAGGTGGCCACGCTCCGCAATGCGCGCGGGGGCAATAATCCGGATGTGCTGAAGGTGGCGTTGGACTGTGAGCGGTTCGGTGCGCAGGGGATTACGGTGCATCCGCGGCCAGACGAACGACATATAAGATATGCTGATGTGCTGGCGTTGAAACCGGTGCTGACCACGGAGTTCAATATAGAGGGAAACCCTAACGAGCGTTTCACAGAGCTGGTTTGTTCTGTGAGACCGCATCAGGTGACGCTTGTGCCTGACGCACCGGATGCGTTGACATCGAATGCCGGCTGGGACTGCGTACACAACATGGCACACCTGAAATCACTCGTTGCCCTATTTCAGGAGCATGGCATACGTGTATCCATTTTCGTGGGTACTGATATTGAGAATATACGTGCGGCAGCGGATACGGGCACTGACCGCATAGAACTTTATACTGAGCCGTATGCGGCGGCATACGCAGCTGACCGCGAGGCGGCTGTGGAACCGTTTGCCCGTGCAGCGGAGGAGGCACGGAGACTGGGTCTCGGTATTAACGCGGGGCATGACCTTAATTTGGAGAACCTCGAGTATTTCCATCGGCAAATCCCGTTTCTCGATGAGGTGTCAATAGGCCATGCGCTGATATGCGATGCGCTGTACCTCGGTCTGGAGGAGACTATCCGCCGTTACCGTGCCTGCTTGAAATAACATTGACACGTGGAATGAAGACAGGTATACCCCTATTGTAGGAAAGAGATATAAGAAACAAGAACTTAACAGATACATATTCAGCTTATGTTATTACTCCAGCAGACGCAACCGATCGCGGCGTTGACCGATACGGTGGCCGTAGAGACAGTGGAAACTGCCACTAAACAGCTCAATTTTTTCGACATGTGTGTCAAGGGCGGGTGGATTATGATACCCATAGCACTGATGCTGGTCCTTGCCATCTATATTTTCATTGAACGTATGATTGTCATACGCGATGCGAGTAAGGAGGATGCGTCGTTCATGAACAGGATAAAGGACTATATTTATGACGGCAAGCTTGATTCGGCCCTCAATCTGTGCCGCGACACCAAGTCGCCATCGGCACGTATGATAGAGAAGGGCATATCGCGCCTCGGCCGCCCGATGAGTGATGTGCTTGTGGCGATAGAGAATGTGGGTAATATAGAAATAGCCACGCTGGAGAAGCGTCTCGGTCTGCTGGCGACTATCTCCGGAGGTGCGCCGATGCTCGGTTTTCTCGGTACGGTCATGGGTATGGTGCAGGCGTTTTTCGAGATGGAGCAGGCAGGGGGCAACACGATAAACCTCAGTCAGTTGTCAGGAGGTATATATACGGCAATGGTTACCACGGTGGCCGGTCTGATAGTGGGCGTGTGTGCATATTTCGCATATAACTATCTTGTGGGCAGAGTCAATGAGGTTATGCGCCGTCTGGAGATGAGGAGCATGGAGTTCATGGACCTGCTGAACGAACCGGCCGCAGGTAAATGACCGGGACCACGAACGTCATAAATGTCAAGCCTTTACAGATATGGCACTGAAAAGCAGAAATAAGTCGGACGCGTCGTTCAGCATGTCGTCCATGACGGATATAATTTTCCTGTTGTTGCTGTTCTTTATGATAGCATCAACAATGTCCTCGCCTAACGACATGAAAGTCAATCTGCCGCAGAGTTCGGCGAAGACGGCCACGAAAGCCAAGATAATCAAGGTCGGTATCACTGCGGACGGCCAATACAGCATTGCAGACAACGGGGCGAAGCCCATGGCGGTGCAGTTTGACGAGATAGAGCCGTATTTACAGGCTGCCCATGCGGCGGACTCGACTACATACGTGGCTCTCTATGCGGACGAGATGGTGCCGTATAAGGATATTGTCCGCATATTGGACATCGCCAATGAGAACAGGCTCAGGCTTGTGATAGCTACGAAAGTGAAGGAGAAGTGAATGAGGAAATAACCCCCGACGTTATATAAACATGCCTATCCAGAAATCGGAAATACAGTCTGGCATTGCCACAGCCATTATATCGGTTATCATACTGATAGTCTTGCTGGTGTGCGGAATGACCGCTCATAGTAATGAGATGGATGAGGGGGTCATGGTCAGTTTCGGCGATGCGGTAGAGGGGTTCGGCGAGCAGCCGATGTCGGCGGTGTCTGTCATTCCGGCGGCTGCACCCAAGACTGCTTCATCGGCAAGTATGCCGGACGAAGACCTTATGACTCAGGATGAGGAGCAGTCTGTGGCCCTGGACGAGGAACAGGAGCGGAGGAGGCGTGAGGAGGCGCAGAGACTGGAAGAGGAGAGGCGCATGAGGGAAGAGGCGGAACGGGCGGCCGAGGAGCAACGGCAGCGTGAGGCTGAGGCGGCGCGCATAGCGGCAGAGCGTGCGGCCAAGGCGGATGCAGTGAAGAGTCTTGCCGGCAATGCGTTCTCCAAGACCGGCGGGGGACAAGGCGAGACTACGGGAGAATCGATGAAGGGGAATCCGGCAGGGCACGGCTCATCCGGCGGAAACACTTGGTCGCTATCTGGACGCAATATGGTGGGCCGTTTCTACAAGCCTACTTACAGCAGTAATGAAGAGGGGAGGATTGTCATATCAATAAGGGTGGACGACAAGGGGAATGTCACCAGCGCTACGATAGCAAACGGTACTACCATATCTGACCATGCGCTGCGCGAGGCATCGCTCGAGGCGGCCAAGAGGAATAAGTTTACGGGTGGCAACGGTGTGGCAATAGGAACTATCACATATAATTTTGTGCTTAACTGAAAGTCTGTCCTGTCCATGGACGGGCGGAGGTATCAAGAAACTGTTATGATTTCCCACAAACACAGTTTATTGAACGACTAAAAGTACATCAAATATAGTTTTCGTCTATGTATTGTGCACCCCGCCGGCCCTATCCCGCCCTCAAGTCCTTACAATAGCCCGCTATTGCTCCGGACATGAGAACAGGATATGCCACGACGGTGCATCACAATTCATATAGACGGTAAAATTAAAACAGTTTCTAAATCTATATATCTATGGTTTATCTTTTTCTTGCTGACGGCTTTGAGGAGGTCGAGGCAATCGCTACGGTGGATGTGTTGCGCCGTGGCGGGGTTGAAATCAAGACCGTGTCAATCAATGGCGGTTTCACAGTGAAGGGGGCGCACGGGGTGTCCGTGGATGCGGACATGCTGTTTGACGAGGCGGAGTGTGCCGATGCCAAGATGCTGATATTGCCCGGCGGCATGCCCGGTACGAAAAACCTCGGTGAGCATCAAGGGCTGATAAAGCTTCTCCAAGACCACAATAAGAAGGGGCGGTGGATTGCGGCTATATGCGCCGCTCCGTCCATACTCGGCAAGCTGTTGATATTGAGGAACCATCAGGCGGTGTGCTATCCCGGTTTCGAGGATGCGCTGGTGGAGGCTTGTGTGAAGAGGGAGCGGGTTATGGTGTCCGGTAATATTGTCACGTCACGCGGGCCGGGGTGCGCTGTGGAGTTTGCGCTCCAGCTTGTTGCGCTGCTTAAATCGAAAGAGGCGGCAGACGAGGTGGCGGCGGGGATGATAGTGTGAGAGTGCGGTGATATCTCTTCGGGCATGGGGGTTGTCCTGCACTGGTGTCAGAGCGGGGCGGCAAGTTGTGTGCGTGGAGAGGTATGCGATATGTGTAAGTGATATAAGGGTTGTCTGACTGAAAGGGCGGGCAACGTGGCATGAGGAGTGCCGCTGTGGAGATGAATCCACGGCGGCACTCTTTTTTTGTGCGGGGAGGTGCGGGGGTGATGTGTGGAAGGAAGGGCTTTGGGATGGGGAGGAGGTTGGGAGGAGGCGTGGAGGGGGTAAGGTGGGGTTTGGGAGGGGAGTGGGGGGAATTTTGGAGGGGCTCGGGTGGGGCTTCGGAGGGTGTCCGTAGCCGTTCCGTCGAGAGTACGTGTTTTTAACCTTGATTAACTTGCGGAAATTTGGTGTTTTGAGCAGTGTGTGAGGCCGATGCGGGATGGGGAGGTGTGTGGAGCAGGAGGTGTGATGAGGTGTGCGGGTGTGGTGAGGAGGGAGGAGTGTGAGGTGTAGTGAGGTGCGAGAGGGCGGGGAGAAGTGTGGGACAGGAGAGGTAGGGAGGTGCGAGGGGACGGGGAGGTGTGCGGAGCGGGAGGAGTGGTGAGATGTTAAGGGGTGATGAGGTGGACGGAGCAGGAGGTGTGGTGAGGTGCGAGGGTGTGGTGAGGGTGCGCGGTGAGAGGAGGGGCGCGAGGCGTAGGCGGGTGAGGGTTGTGCCGTGAGCGGAGGGGGTGCGACTGAGCTGGTGAGGGCTATTTTTGGAGATGGATTGAGAGTGGGGATAGGTGTGGGGAGAGATGGGTGAGGCGGTGGCTGTATAGTCTGATGTACTGCCGTGGTTATCATGCTGATAACTGTTTGTGCGCGTGAGCCCGGGACAGAAATGTTTTTGCGGTTGTGGTTGGTAAGGTATGAGGATAGGGCAAGGTATGTGACAATCCGCCGAGAATGGAGCATGCCATTCCCCGCGGATTATGTTGAGGGTCGAGGTTAAAACATCTTGAAGCCTAACTTGTCACCAAGCCCTTTGTAGTAACGCTCCATTGCCGAGGCTGTCAATGCGGTCTTTACTTGATGGCGGAATATTTGGTCAAAGTATGCGATGTCATGGATTGCACTGAGGACGCTGTCTACTGTAGTTGTGTATCCAGACACAAATAATGCTCCAGTTTTGGACTTGAAATCTTCAATATATTTCTCGCTTCCGATGAATGTACGGCAACTGCTGAAATGTACTGTCCTTTTAGAGAAGCAGTTGTTGGCTTCGTTTGCCATATCGGCTAATTCGTCCAATGTCATCTCTTTGTTCTTTTCGCCTTCAAGGATAATGCTGTGAGTGTTTCCATGGAAAGAAAAATAGAGTATGGAATATTTTTCTTTGTACGGTTTCAAACTGAACCTTTTCAGATAATAGCGCAATTCCTGTCGGGTGGCGACTCTCCGGTATATGACGTCACACTTGTATGATTTTTCGAAAAATTCCAACAAGGCTTTGGTGTGCAAGGAGGATTGTGAGGATTCTACTGTGTGTTCCCATTCTGTCTCAATACAAATAATGCCCATAATATCTACTGATTTTGTTTGTGATTTGAAAGTTCAAACTGTAAGGTTTACACGGGGAAATGTATGTCTGTATTGCGGTGATGCCGAAATACGGGTACAAAGGTAGTAAAAAGATGCGGAACGGTATGCTTTATATGGTGCTGATTTAATGTGTGTGGCGGAGTGGAACGAGTGAAGGCCGTCCTGCGGGGGAGCGGGGCGGCCTGTGGGGGTGTGGGTGTGGGGGCGGGGTCAGCTGCGGATGTAGTGGGGCATTTCGTCGGGGAGGACGAGGGATAGCTCGACGTAGCCGGCGAACTGGCCGTTTTCGTACCAGGGGGTCTGGTAGATGAGTTTGCGCTGGCCGTTTTTGCTGATGGTGTATGCGTTTATGTTGTGGTTCTGGAGGAGGCCGCGGAGTTTTTCTTCGGCGGGGCCGTGGTGGCAGTCGAAGAGTGAGTGGCCGATGATGTCGCCGTGGCTGGCGAATGTCTGTTTTGAGCGGTCGTTCATTTCGAGTATTTTTCCTTCGCGGTCGCAGATGGTGACGGCGAAGGGTACTTCTTTGAGTTTGTCCATTGGTGTTGTGTGTTTTATTGTTGTGTGATGTTTTCTGTGAGGAATCGCTCAAGCTGTTCGGGTGAGACGTTGAGCATGTATTGTGCGTTGACGGCGATGGATATTGTGCCGGTTTCTTCGGATACGATGATGACTATGGCGTCGGTGCGTTCGGAGATGCCCATTGCGGCGCGGTGCCGGAGGCCGAGGTGTCGTGGTATGTCGGGGTTGCCTGAGACGGGGAGTATGGCTCCGGCGGCGCGTATGCGGTTGTCGACGATTATCATTGCGCCGTCGTGTAGGGGGCTATTTTTGAAGAATATGTTTTCTATGAGGCGTGTGTTGATGTCGGCGTTGATGATGTCTCCGCTGCCGATGTATTCCTGGAGGTCGTTTTTGCGTGAGATGACTATGAGTGCGCCGGTTTTGTTGCGAGACATGTTTTTGCATGCCATGACGAGTTTCATGACGGGGAATGAGGTCTGTTTATCTTCTCCGTTTTTGCCTCGGAGTATCCGGGGTATTTTTTCGAGGAAGTGCCAGTTCTGGCGTGAGCCGAGGCGTGAGAAGAAGCGGCGTATTTCGGTCTGGAATATGACGACGAGTGCGATGGCTCCGACGTTGATTACGCTGTTGAGTATGGCGCTCATGAGTTCCAGTTTGAATACGTGGACTATGAGGAACCAGAAGACTATGAATGTGAGTATGCCGAGGAAGATGTTTGATGCTCCTGAGCTTTTCATGATGCGGTATGCCCCGTAGAGGACGAGTGCTACCATCACGATGTCGATGAAGTCTTTTATTCCGAATGTGTATAGCATTGTTTTTGGTGTTAGTGTTTATGTAGTGCGTTGAAGAGGCGGACGGCCTGTACGGCTTCTTTTACGTCGTGTACGCGGAGTATGCCGGCTCCGCGGTCGAGTGCGAAGCAGTTGAGTGCTGTTGTGCCGTTGAGTGCGTCGTCGGGGGTTATGCCGAGTGTTTCCCATATCATTGTTTTGCGTGATATGCCGACGAGGATGGGGGCTTTGAAGCACTGGAAGAGGTGGAGGTTGTCGAGTAGCTCGAAGTTCTGCGCGGTGGTTTTTGCGAATCCGAATCCGGGGTCGATGATTATTTCGCGGTCGAATCCGAGTGAGCGCAGGCGTTCTATTTGTCCGGCGAAGAATCGGAGTATGTCGGGGATGAGGTCTCCGTAGTGGGTCATCTGCTGCATGGTCTGGGGAGTGCCGCGCATGTGCATCATTATGTATGGGACTTGCAGGCGTGCGACTGTGGGGAGCATGGTTTGGTCGATGGTGCCGGAGGATATGTCGTTGATGATGTCCGCGCCGAACTCTTCTACTGCCATTTCGGCGACGCATCCTCGGTAGGTGTCGATGGAGATGGGGATGTCGGGGAATGAGCTACGTATGATGTTGAGGGCGAAGCTCATGCGTCGCATTTCTTCGTCGAGGCTTACGGTGTCGGCACCGGGGCGTGTGGAGTATGCTCCGAGGTCGATGATGGCGGCTCCGTCGTCGAGCGCGTTGCGCACGGATGAGAGTATGCTGTCGGCATCCTGCCGCCTGCTGCCGGCGAAGAAGGAGTCGGGCGTGATGTTTATGATGGCCATTACGGCGGGTGTGGAGGTGTCGATTATTTTACCCCGCGATACAATAATTTTGTTGTATTCTCCGTTCATTATAGTGAGAGGGTGATTGATATGTACCCTTGTTCTTGCGGCAAAATTATACAAAAAACGGCATTCGGGATAATTTTGCCGGAGTAAAAAGAAAAAATCGCGGTTTTGTAGCTGTCAATTCGTAAAAAAAGAGTACATTTGCGCTCGGATTGTAGTTTGCCGCCTGCAGAGGCGGTTGCAATGAGAGAGGGGTGTCCGCGGAGTGATGTGTGACGCTTTGGTTTATAAGAGAGACACAATTATGATAATCTAATAATTCTATGAAATCAATCGTAAAAATCAGTTTGTTTTGTTGCGCGCTGGTGGCAGTCATGACGGGCTGTCAGAAAGACCCAATGGCAAGCGCGTCAGAAAGAACGGGTTGGAAATATAACGATCCGAATCAGGGATTCTTTTCCGTGAAGAGCGAGTATGTGAGGAAAGTTCCTGCGGGTATGGTTTATGTGCCTGTCACGTCGACTGTGATAGGGCAGAACGGTGAGATGATGTCCATGCAGAACAATAATGTGAAGAGGCGCGCTTCGGCGAGCGGTTTCTACATGGATATGTATGAGGTCACCAACATGAACTGGCGCGAGTATGTGGACTGGCTTTCGCAGGTGTACAAGTATGACCCGTTCAAGGTGGTTGTGGCACTGCCGGACGAGACTGTATGGCGCAAGGAGCTGGGATATAACGAGCCGCTGATGAATGAATACTATTCGCACGTGGCGTTCAGCTATTATCCGGTGGTCGGCGTGTCGTGGAAGCAGGCACAGGCATATTGCGAGTGGCGTACGGACAGGCTCAATGAGCTTGAGCTGATACGTAACGGAGTGGTGACATTCACTCCTCTGAATGAGTTGTGCGAGCTGGTGAGGGAGTCGCCGGATTCGACTGAGAACATATTGTTCTCCACGAAGCATGCGCGTGACTATGCATATTATCAGGCGCAGAATTCGGAGTACGGTCCGGACTTGCGTTATGATACGGACGGCGATGAGGATGTGTCGCCCCGTGAGTATGGCGTTGTCATAGACGGTATGCTGTACGATGCGGCCTGCCGTCTCCCGACAGAGCTCGAGTGGGAGTATGCGGCATACGGCAACCCGTCTATCCACGGCAATGAGTATTACGAGACACATTCGTATCCGTGGAGCGGAGCGCAGGTGCGTGACCTCCATGCGAAGAAAGAGGACAAGGGCAAGTTTATGGCCAACTTCATGCGCGGCCGTGGAACTGTGGTCGGTCAGGATATGAACAATACGCTAACAGTGCCGGTGACATATTTCCAGCCTAACGCATTCGGGTTGTACAATATGGCGGGAAATGTGAACGAGTGGGTGATGGATGTATACCGCGCCAGCACATCGCCTGTGGATGAGATTAACTCTTTCCGCGGTAACAAGTTCGAGTCGGACTCTGTATATGCAAACCAGATGATACAGAAGTATTTCCCCAATCTTGACGAGATTTCGGAGGCTGATCGTGACAGCATGAGGCGACTCATGATAGCGGAGCGCGGCTTTACAAAGGTGGGCGGCGATTTCCGTGACTTTAAGGACGGCGATATACTTTCGTCATTGGGTGACTCGGTGCTGGTGTACAAAGATGCGACACCTATCGAGAGGGCTAACATGATATCGAACACGGCACGCGTGTACAAGGGCGGTTCGTGGAAAGACCGCGCCATGTGGCTCAACCCGTCGATGCGCCGCAGCCTTGAAGAGACAAAATGCCGTTCGGATATAGGTTTCCGCTGTGTGATGAGCATAGTGGGAGGCAACGAGTTTAACTAATCGGCGAATATAGAATTAACAGATATACCGGCGACGGAGAGGAAAAGCACTTGGACAGGTGCTTTTCTTCTGTTATATATGTCGGGAGGACTTATTTGAGGATATATTTATAAACAAGAAATTATTATGGATAAGATGACGAGAACTGTGATTGCAGATGCTTTGCGGCGTACAGATTTCGGTACAAAGGTGAATGTTAAAGGCTGGGTGCGCACGAGGCGCGGGAACAAGAATGTCAGCTTTATTGCGCTCAATGACGGTTCGACGATAAATAATATCCAAGTGGTGGCCGACATAGAGAAGTTCGGCGATGATTATCTGAAGCCCATAACGACAGGTGCGTGCATAAGCGTGACAGGCACGCTTGTGGAGTCGCCTGCCCAGGGACAGTCGGTGGAGGTTCATGCAGATGAGATAGAGATATACGGGACTGCCGACCCTGCGACGTACCCGTTGCAGAAGAAAGGTCATACGCTGGAGTTCCTGCGCGAGATAGCGCATCTGCGTCCGCGCACCAATACGTTCGGCGCGATATTCAGGATAAGGCACAATATGGCAATGGCGATACATACGTATTTCCATGAGCGGGGCTATTTCTATTTCCATACGCCGCTGATTACTGCATCGGACTGCGAGGGTGCGGGGCAGATGTTCCAAGTCACGACGATGAACCTCTACAATCTGAAAAAGGGAGAGGATGGCAAGATAGACTATTCGGATGATTTCTTCGGGAAGCAGGCGAGCCTGACGGTGTCGGGACAGTTGGAGGGAGAGTTGGCCGCCATGTCACTCGGCAAGATTTATACTTTCGGCCCGACATTCAGGGCGGAAAACTCCAACACTCCACGTCATCTCGCGGAGTTCTGGATGATAGAGCCGGAGGTGGCGTTCAACGAGATAGAGGAGAACATGGAGCTGGCGCAGGACTTCATACAGTACTGTGTGCGCTGGGCTTTGGAGAAGTGCAGGGACGATGTGGAGTTCCTCTGCAAGATGTATGACAATGAGCTTATCGACAGGCTCAAATTTGTGGTGGACAATGATTTTCAGCGGCTCACGTATACGGAGGGCATCGAGATATTGAAGGAGGCCATTGCGAGGGGCAAGAAGTTCGAGTTCCCAGTGGACTGGGGCACGGACTTGCAGTCGGAGCATGAGCGTTATCTGGTGGAGGAGCATTTCAAGAAGCCGGTTATCCTGACGGACTATCCGAAGGAGATAAAGTCGTTCTATATGAAGCAGAACGACGACGGCAAGACAGTCCGTGCGATGGATGTACTTTTCCCGAAGATAGGCGAGATAATAGGCGGCTCTCAGCGTGAGGAGGACTATGAGAAGCTGAAAACGAGAGCGAAGGAGATGGGCGTACCCGACAAGGATATATGGTGGTATCTCGACACGCGGCGTTTCGGCACAGCACCCCATTCGGGCTTCGGTCTTGGCTTCGAGCGTCTGATGCTCTTCGTGACAGGTATGCAGAACATACGTGATGTGATACCGTTCCCGCGCACGCCGAAGAACGCCGAGTTTTAACCTTGTCCGTTACCCGTTACGCAGGAAGTAGCCCGTAGTCAGGATTTGACGGATATAAGAAAGTAATACGTAAATTGAATGGCCGTTCCTCCTCATTTGAGAGGCGGGCGGCCATCTTTGTTATGAGATGTGCGGTGTCGCCAGTGTGTGACTGCGCTTAACTTTATATAGACAGCAGGATGCTTTATCCAGACAATATAGAAAGTAAGATAGGATTTGACTCAGTGCGTGCGCTGATTATGGAGCAGTGCCTCTCGCCGCTCGGCAAGGAGGAGATTGAGGCTATGGGCTTTTCTTCGGACTTCGACACGATAGTAGAGCGCATAGCGTTGGTCGATGAGGCCATGAGCATTGGCCGCGAGAGCGGGGAGAAACTGCCGGTAGGGTCGTTGGCCGACATCAGGGGTGCGATTGGGGCAACCCAAGCGGAAGGTACATTCCTTGAACTGAGGGATGTGGCCGACTTGCGGCTTGACCTTTCGACACTGCGGACGTTGGTGTCGTTCCTGCGGAAACAGGATGAGGAGCGTTTTCCGTCGCTTGTCGCAATGGCGCAGCCCGTGGAACTTTTTCCCGATATAGAGGCGAGGATAGAGGCACTCATAGACAAATACGGAGAGGTGAAAGACAATGCTTCGCCGGAGCTGGCGGAGATACGCAGACAGATGGCCAAGGCGCAGGGGAGTGTGTCGAGGACGATGCAGGCCATACTGAAGCAGGCCCAGGCGGACGGGATTGTGGAGAAAGACGCTGCCCCATCAGTGCGTGACGGCCGTCTGGTGATACCGGTGGCGGCAATGAACAAGCGGCGCATATCAGGCATAGTACATGACGAGTCGGCTACGGGCAAGACGGCGTTTATAGAGCCTGCCGCTTTGGTGGAAATCAACAACCGGCTGAGGGAACTGGAGAGCGCGGAGAGGAGGGAGATAGTCCGTATCCTGACGGAGTTCACTGCCGTGGTAAGGCCATATTACCCTGCTATACTCGATTCGTTGGCGTTCCTGTCTAAGGCGGATGCGCTGCGGGCAAAGAGCGAGTTCTCGCTGAGGATTGACGCATTGCGGCCACATCTGGTCTCTGAGTGCGAGATTGAATGGTATGACGCGCGCCATCCGCTGCTGCAACTGTCGCTCGAGAGACAGGGCAAGCAGATTGAGCCGTTGAGCATAAGGCTGAACCAGCGCCAGCGGATATTGCTTATTTCCGGGCCGAATGCGGGAGGTAAGTCGGTGTGCCTGAAAACGGTGGGGCTGTTGCAGTATATGCTCCAATGCGGGCTGCCGATACCAGTGAGCGGAAGGACGACTGCGGGAGTGTTCAGCTCGATATTCATAGACATAGGCGATGAGCAGAGCATCGAGAACGACCTTTCGACATACAGTTCGCACCTGCTTAATATGAAAGTGTGCATCAAGAATTCGGACGCACGTTCGTTGCTGCTGATAGACGAGTTCGGTACAGGTACGGAGCCGCAGCTCGGCGGGGCGATAGCACAGGCTGTGCTTGACCGCCTGAACCGGAACGGGGTGTACGGTGTGATAACAACCCACTATACTAACCTTAAACACTATGCCACGGAGACGGAGGGCATAGTGAACGGAGCCATGCTCTATGATCGTCACCGTATGCAGCCATTGTTCAAGTTGTCGATAGGCCATGCGGGGTCTTCGTTTGCCATAGAGATAGCGAGGAAGATAGGGCTTCCGGAGGATGTCATAAGGGCGGCATCGGAGATGGTGGGTACGGAGGTTGTGGACTTCGACAAGCACTTGCAGGACGTGGCGCGCGACAAGCGTTACTGGGAGGCGAAGCGTCAGCAAATCAGGGAGAAGGACAAGCGTCTGCAACAGCTCATGGAGAAGTATGAGCGGCGCATGGAGGAGGTAGACCGTAAGGAGAAACAGCTTATCAAAGAGGCAAGACAGAAGGCTTTGGACATTATCTCTTCGGCTAATGCGGAGGTGGAGAAGACCATCCGCACTATAAAGGAGTCGAAAGCCGACAAGGAGAAGACGAAACAGGTGAGGGCGCAGCTGTCGAGGCATAACGAGATGCTTGTCAGCGACATACGTCGTCTGGAGGCTGCTGAGGGAAGTAAGGCCGCCGTATTGAAAGCCGGAGACAGCGTGTGCTTGGCGGGGCAGTCAGTGGCGGGTAAGATAGTTGAAATCAAGGGGAAGACGGCTGTCGTCGTATTCGGGCAGCTGAAATCGACTGTCGCGCTGGGGAAACTTGAGAAAATCAGCGAGGCGCAGGCAAGGAAGCTGGAACGACAGCGTCAATCGTCAGTCGTGGACGGCCTGCGCGACCGTCAGTTGAATTTCAAGCAGGAAATAGATGTGCGCGGCATGAGAGTGGACGAAGCGTTGCAGGCTGTGATGTATTATATAGACGATGCGCAGATGGTAGGCGTGTCGCAGGTGAGGATACTGCACGGGACGGGGACGGGTGCACTGCGTCAGGCGATAAGGGACTACCTGCACCAGTCACCGGCTGTCGCGTCGTACCGGGATGAGCATGTGCAGTTCGGCGGCGCGGGGATTACTGTCGTGGAGATGAAGTAGGGCGGCGGTTTGAGCCTACTTATGCATGGCATCTATTAGGTAATAGTTTCCGCTGTATCGGACAGGAACGGGGTAGACTGAATGGACAAAACAGATGGCGTGACGATGAGGTGCGTTATATGACAAGATAAGGAGGAAGAAGGCGCAAGAGTGTCAATGTCTTTGGTTGAGGGTTGCGGCAGTCTTGCTGAAAGGTAGCGGCAGAATAGGTAACTGCCTTGTTTGTCAGACTGTTAGAATAGGAATGCAGTGGCTACTCGAAGTGGTAGTCTGACGTGCTATGTGTGTTTTGACAAATGAAAGGGTGCGGATGTTCTCCGCGTAAGTTTACCGGTTCTGATGTATTGTCTCTTCGCTGTGATGATGGTGTTCATGGCCGCCGGTGAAGTGTTCTGCGGCGAGGTATATCCCTATGCCGATGAACAGCAGTCCTACAATCCATCGGAACCAAGTGCCGAACCGTTTCATGTTTTCGTAGTACCGGCCAATACTCTCGAAGCTGAACGCCAGTATCCATGCCACGGCTACAACGGGTATGGCCGTCACTGCGGCGAAGAGGAAGACGAGCATATAGCCCCAAACGGATGCCGATGCGAGCGGCACCATCATTCCGAAGAATATGACTGCGTTGGTCGGACAGAATCCGAGCGACAACACCGCGCCGAGGATGAATGCGCCCCAGCGTCCGCGCCTAGCCTTTTCTCCCATTCCGGCACTGTTTACCCCAATCTTGAAGCCGGGGATGTAGTCGGCAATGCACATCAGCACGCCCATGACTATCATGAACGGTATGAGCATGACTTCCCCCCATTCGCTCAGGAAGTTCTGCACGGCGGAAATGTTGCCCCCGAGTTTCAGCAGTATTATTATGGCAAGGCCGAGCAGCCCGTAGCACAGAGTGCGCCCAAGCGTGTACCACAGACCTTTGACAAAGACTTGACGGCGGTTTTCAGTTCCCTGACTGATGTAGCCTATGGCGGCTATGTTCGTCAGCATGGGGCATGGGTCAAGGCCGAATACGAGGGCCAGCAGTATGACCATGACGAACGGCGAGTCGGTCGTGCCGGCGAGTTCGAGCAGTTCTTCCATTTTCTGTAGGATAGACAATAAGATATGATGGTGCGGACCGCACACTGCCGCTCAGGCAATGTACTGCCCGCACCATCAGTTAGTGTATGTTCTCCCGGATGATTTTCATCGCATCGTTTATAGTCAGCCTCTGTCCGCTGCTTACGGTGCGTCCGTCAATCAC